>NZ_JOGO01000076.1 GCF_000719475.1 Streptomyces sp. NRRL F-5630
GGCTGGGGGGGGGTGGGGCCGGACGGGGGAGGGGACGCACCCTGAGCGGGGGCAGAGCGGCCGGAAGGGCCGGGGCTCCGGCGTCCTCCCGCCCGCCGCCCGGCCCGTTCCGTCCCCCGCGCCCCGGCCCCGTTCCGCCCCGCGCGCCTTCCCTCAGGCCGCCTCGTTCAGCAGCCTCCGCAGGTACTCCGCGCCCGGGCCGAGCAGCGGCGCGAGGTCGGCCGCGTCCGCGTACCACCGCTTCTCGTACTCCCAGCACAGCCACCCGTCCCAGCCCTCGCGCGTGAGCACCTCCACGACCTCGCCGAGCGGCAGCACCCCGGCGCCGAGCGGCAGCGGGGTCGTGTTCTCGCGCGAGGCGATGTCCTTGACCTGCACGTATCCGAGGTACGGGGCGAGCGCGAGGTAGGACTCCTCGGGCTGCTCGCCGCCGAGCCACGTGTGCATGGTGTCCCACAGGGCGCCCGTCGACTTGTGCCCGACCGTGCCGAGGACGCGGGTCGCCGCGGCGCCCGTACGGTGCGAGTCGTGCGTCTCCAGGAGGATGCGGACGCCGAGCCCGGCCGCGTGCTCGGCGGCGAGCCCGAGCCGCCGCTCGGCGGTCGCGTCGGCCTCCGCCTCGCTCTGCTCCGTGCCCCCGCCGGGGAAGACCCGGACGAAGCGCGCGCCGAGGTCGTGGGCGAGTTCGACGAGGGCGCGCGTCTCGGTGACGTGCGGCTCGTCCTCGCCCGGCTCGGCGATCTTCACGTACCCGGCGATCCCGAGCACCTCGATCCCCTCGGCGGCGAACGCCTCGCGTGCGGCGGCGCGTTCGGCGACCGTGCTGGTGAGAGCGAGCGGCTCCTCGGGGTGGGCGCGCAGCTCCACACCGTGGTAGCCGTGCCTCGCGGCGAGCCGTGCGACCTCGGCGAGGGGCAGCCCGGGGAGACCGAGGGTGGAGAACGCCAGTTTCATGTCTTGTGCTCCTTCGTCGCTTCTGCCGTGGCCCGGACCGGGTGCCGCGGTCACGCCAGGCCGTCTGTCGACAGCCTGACCGCACGCGGCCCACGTATTCCCTGTGGCGCGCCGGGACGGGCGCGGGGCAGGGCCGGTACGGGCACACGGAGGCCCGCTACGGGCGCGCGACTCGCCCGCCCCTACGAGCGCGGCGCTCCCTCAACCGCTGCCGGACGCGCCTCCCGTCCTCACTTCACCGGCCCCGTCGACCCCCTGACCACCAGCTCCCCGGCGACCAGTTCCTCGCCGCCCGCCGGTGGCGCGTCCCGCCCCGTCGCGATGCGCCCGGCCCGCGCGCCCGTGCCCTGGAGGGGCAACCGCACCGTCGTGAGCGCGGGCAGCGCGTCCGCGCTGAAGGGGAGGTCGTCGAAGCCCGTCACGGAGACGTCCTCGGGGACCCGCAGCCCGCGCTCGCGCAGCGCCGCGCACGCGCCGAGCGCCACGGTGTCGTTCGCCGCGACGATCGCGGTCAAGTCCGGTACACGGTCCAGGAGTTCCCCCACCGCCCGGTAGCCGGACGCCCTGTCGTACGCGCCGTGCGCGGTCGCCCCCGCCAGGTCCTCGATCCCCGCCTCGGCGAGCGCGGCCCGGTGGCCTTCGAGGCGGTGCCGGGTCGTCGTGCGCTCGGGCGGGCCCGCGACGCAGCCGATGCGGCGGTGCCCGAGCGCGAGGAGGTGCGCGGTCAACTCCCGTGCCCCCGCCCGGTTGTCGAAAGTCAGCGCGGTGACGCCGGGCCCCGCGTCGGGCAGCGGGGGCCGTCCCAGGAGGATCACGCGCGTCCCCGCGGCGCCGAGCTTGCGCAGCTTGGCGGCGACGGCCGCGCGGTGACCGGGGTCCTCGACCGCGCCCCCGGTGAGCACGACGGCGGCGGCGCGCTGGCGCTGGAGCAGCGTCAGGTACGTGAGTTCGCGCTCCGGGGCGCCCCCGGTCCCGCACACCACCGCGAGCCGCTCCCCGCCCGCGCGCCCCCCGGGACCGCCGATCTGCGACTGCACCGCGCTCGCGATGATGCCGAAGAAGGGGTCGGCGATGTCGTTGACGAGCACCCCGACGAGGTCCGAGGTCGCGGCGGCGAGCGAACTGGCCGGGCCGTTCAGCACGTAGTCCAGTTCGTCCACGGCACGCAGCACCCGCTCCCTGGTCCCCTCGGCGACCGGATAGTTGCCGTTCAGTACCCGGGAGACGGTCGCGGGCGACACCCCCGCGCGGGAAGCCACATCCGAGAGCGTCACGGTCATCTCGTCCTCCGGGACCGGTCGGGCCGGCAGGGAAGCCGGCGGGCGGGGGTCTTGTCGTCCCCGCTGCGCAGAGGCTAGCGTCTCCCCTCGTAGAAAGCGCTTACCAACCGTGTTTGCCGCTCGCCGCGAGAAGGGACCCCCGTGGAACGCAAGACGGTGCACATCGCCATGAACGGTGTGACGGGGCGGATGGGCCACCGCCAGCACCTCGTCCGGTCGATCCTCGCGCTGCGCGAGCAGGGCGGGCTCGACCTCGGCGACGGGAGGGTCCTGTGGCCCGAGCCCGTCCTCGTCGGCCGCCGCGAGGACGCTCTGCGCGCCCTCGCCGAGCGCTACGGCCTGACCCGCTGGTCGACCGACCTCGACGCGGTGCTCGCCGATCCGGCGATCGACATCTACTTCGACGCGCAGGTCACCTCGGCGCGCGAGGAGGCCCTGAAGAAGGCCGTCGCGGCGGGCAAGCACCTCTACACCGAGAAGCCCACCGCGACCGGGCTCGACGGCGCGCTCGACCTCGCCCGCCGCGCCGAGGTTGCGGGCGTCAAGCACGGCGTCGTGCAGGACAAGCTCTTCCTGCCGGGCCTGCTCAAGCTCAAGCGCCTCGTCGACGGCGGCTTCTTCGGCCGTGTCCTGTCCGTGCGGGGCGAGTTCGGCTACTGGGTCTTCGAGGGCGACTGGCAGGAGGCGCAGCGCCCGAGCTGGAACTACCGCACGCGGGACGGCGGCGGCATCGTCACCGACATGTTCCCCCACTGGGAGTACGTGCTCCACGAGCTGTTCGGCCGCGTCACGAGCGTCCAGGCGCTCACCGCGACCCACCTGCCCCGGCGCTGGGACGAGCGGGGCGAGCCGTACGAGGCGACGGCCGACGACGCCGCCTACGGGATCTTCCAGCTCGAAGGCGGCGCGATCGCGCAGATCAACTCCTCCTGGGCGGTACGGGTCCACCGCGACGAACTCGTCGAGTTCCAGGTCGACGGGACCGAGGGCTCGGCGGTCGCGGGACTGCGCACGTGCCGTGTCCAGCATCGCTCCGCGACCCCGAAGCCGGTGTGGAACCCGGACCTGCCCGCCACGGAGGTCTTCCGAGAGCAGTGGCAGGAGGTGCCGGACAACGGCACGTTCGACAACGGCTTCAAGGCGCAGTGGGAACTGTTCCTTCGCCACGTCTACGCGGACGCCCCCTACCACTGGGACCTCCTCGCGGGCGCGCGCGGCGTCCAGCTCGCCGAGCTGGGCCTCGCCTCCTCGGCGCAGGGCCGCCGCATCGACGTACCGGAGATCACGCTGTGACGCTCCTGCTCCCCTCCCCGGACGGCTCCTTGCGGCGGTACGAGCCCGCGTCCGCGCCCGCCCCGGGCACATGGGCGGGCGGCCCGCTCGCCTCCCGTACGGTCTTCTCCGCCGCGCACGTCGTCGCGGACCCCTACGCGGACGTCAGCGCCGACGACCCGGCGGCCGTCGACTGGGACGCGACTCTCGCCTTCCGCCGCCACCTGTGGCAGCAGGGGCTCGGCGTCGCCGAGGCGATGGACACGGCGCAGCGCGGCATGGGCCTCGACTGGCCCACCGCGGCCGAGCTGATCCGCCGTTCGGCCGCCGAGGCGCGCGCGGCCGGCGGCCGGATCGCCGCCGGGGCCGGGACGGACCAGCTCGCGGCGGGCACGCTCGACGAGATCCGCGCGGCGTACGAGGAGCAGCTCGCGCTCGTCGAGGACGCGGGCGCGCAGGCGATCCTCATGGCCTCGCGCGCCCTCGCCGCCGCGGCCCGGGGCCCCGAGGACTACCTCACGCTCTACGGGCACCTGCTGCGCCAGGCCCGCGAGCCGGTGATCCTGCACTGGCTCGGCCCCATGTTCGACCCGGCGCTCGCGGGGTACTGGGGCGCGGCGGACCTGGACGCGGCGACGGAAACGTTCCTCCAGGTCATCGCGGCGCACCCGGACAAGGTGGACGGCATCAAGATCTCGCTGCTCGACGCGGACCGCGAGATCGCCGTGCGCCGCCGCCTCCCGGCGGGCGTCCGCTGCTACACGGGCGACGACTTCCACTACCCGGAACTCATCGCGGGCGACGCGGAGGGCTTCAGCCACGCCCTGCTCGGCATCTTCGACCCCCTCGCCCCGCTCGCCGCTCGCGCGGTCCGCGTCCTGGACACGGGGGACGTGCGCGGTTTCCGCGACGTCCTGGACCCGACCGTCGCGTTGTCGCGCCACCTCTTCCAGCGGCCGACCCGCTTCTACAAGACGGGCGTCGTGTTCCTGGCCTGGCTCGCGGGCCACCAGGAGCACTTCGCGATGGTCGGGGGCCACCAGTCCTCGCGCTCCCTGCCGCACCTCGCCCGTGCCTACGAACTCGCCGACGGCCTCGGCCTGTTCCCGGACCCGGAGCGCGCCGCCCTGCGGATGCGCGCGCTCCTCGACGTCTACGGAGTGCCCCGGTGACCGCGCACGCGCGTTTCAGCATCAACCAGCAGACGGTGAAGCAGCTCTCGCTCCCGGAACTCGTCGAGACGTGCGCCGCCCTGGGGGTGCGCAACGTGGGCCTGTGGCGGGAGCCCGTGCGGGCGTACGGCCTGGAGGCGAGCGCGGCGCTCGTGCGCGAGGCGGGCCTCACGGTCACGACGCTGTGCCGGGGCGGCTTCCTCACGGCGAGTGAGCAGGGCGCCCGCCGGGCCGCGCTGGCCGACAACCGCAGGGCGATCGACGAGGCGGCGGCCCTCGGCACGCGGGTCCTCGTGCTCGTCTCGGGCGGGCTCCCCGAGGGCGAGCGCGATCTGCGGGCGGCCCGCGCGCGCCTGGCCGACGCGCTCGCCGAACTGGCCCCGTACGCGGGCCGGTCGGGGATCACGCTGGCGATCGAGCCCCTGCACCCGATGTTCGCCTCGGACCGCTGCGTCGTCTCGACGCTCACGCAGGCGCTCGACCTCGCCGACCCCTTCCCCGCCGAGCAGGTCGGCGTCTGCGTCGACACCTACCACGTCTGGTGGGACGACCAGGCCCCGGCGGCCCTGGAGCGCGCGGGCGCGGGAGGGCGTCTCGCCGCCTTCCAGCTCGCCGACTGGATCACCCCCCTGCCCGCCGGGGTCCTCAACGGCCGGGGCCAGCTCGGGGACGGCGCGATCGACCTGGCGTGGTGGCGCGAGCGCGCCGACGCGAACGGCTACGAGGGACCGATCGAGGTCGAGCTGTTCAACGACGAGCTGTGGGCGGGGGACGGCAGGAAGCTCCTCGCGACGACGGCGGAACGGTTCGCGCGGTACGTGTGAGGGTGCCGCGCGGACGGGTGCGAGAGGACCCGCTCGGGGCTCGCGCGGGGCCGCCGGGCGCCGCGGGAAAAACTTCCGCGGGCCGTACAACCCTCCGCCCCCGTGCCAGGTCATACGTGGTGTCGCCAGGGGTGGGGGGAAGACCGGGGGGGATTCCCGAGGGGGGAGCCCTGCGCGACAGGGGGGAAGCGGAAGGGCCCGACCGCCGAGGCGGACGGGCCCCTTCGCGTTTTCCGGCGCGCGGTGGCCCGGTCGTGCGCCCGGCGCGCTCAGCTGCTGGACGACGCGGCGACCGCCGTCCGCTGGCGCCGCTGGAGCGTGAGCACCACCACCCCGACGAAGACCTGGACGGGCAGCGGCACGTCACCGAGCTCGGCGGTCACCCCGCCCCGGAAGCCGGTGCTCCGGAACTCGCCCAGCACCCGCCCGTCCGCGACGAGTTGGCGCTTCCCGCGCAGGAACGAGGGGCGCTTCAGCTCGTACGGGCCGCCCTCGCCGGTGACGACCCAGTGCCCGCCGGAACGGTGCGCCTCGGCGCGCACCGTGTCGCCCGCGAGCATCTCGAAGGAGCGTCCCCAGCCCCCGGAGCGGAACGTGAAGCTCTCACCGGCCATGTCGATCTGCCCGCCGGAGCTCCAGAGACGGGAGGACCAGTTCCCCACCGACATCCCGTTCACCAGGACCTCGTAGCCGCGCCCGAAGGCGCTCTCCGGCTTGATCTCCAGCATGGCGTGCTCCTCGGCCGACGCATGGGCAGAACCGTGTCCGCGGCGGTGGCCCCCCGCGGACACGTCCTCGCCTGCCCGGGAACGGCCGGACGCACACCGGCGCCGACCGCCGCCCGCGCCCCGGCGGTACCGTCCTCCCATGGCCCCCAGCACCCCCGGCGACCAGGCCCGCGCCACCGCCTCCCCGCTCGCCGTCCTCGAAGGCACGCTCGAACGCATCACCTTCGCCAGTGAGGAGAACGGCTTCACCGTCGCCCGCGTCGACACGGGCCGCGGCGGCGGCGAACTGCTCACCGTGGTCGGGGCACTGCTCGGCGCGCAGCCGGGGGAGGCGCTGCGGATGCGCGGGCGGTGGGGCTCGCACCCGAGGCACGGCAAGCAGTTCGTCGTCGAGAACTACACGACCGTCCTGCCCGCCACGATCCAGGGCATCAGGCGGTACCTCGGCTCCGGGCTCGTCAAGGGCATCGGGCCCGTCTTCGCCGACCGCATCACCCAGCACTTCGGGACGGACACGCTCGACATCATCGAGACCGAGCCGAAGCGGCTCATCGAGGTGCAGGGACTCGGTCCCAAGCGCGTCGCGAAGATCATCGCGGCGTGGGAGGAGCAGAAGGCGATCAAGGAGGTCATGGTCTTCCTCCAGAGCGTCGAGGTGTCCACCTCCATCGCCGTCCGCATCTACAAGAAGTACGGGGACGACTCGATCGAGGTCGTGAAGGCGGAGCCGTACCGGCTCGCCGCCGACGTCTGGGGCATCGGCTTCCTCACGGCCGACCGCATCGCCCGGGCGGTCGGCATCCCCGAGGACAGCCCGGAGCGCGTCAAAGCGGGGCTCCAGTACGCGCTGTCGCAGGCGACGGACCAAGGGCACTGCTACCTGCCCGAGGAACGCCTCATCAGCGACGCGGTGAAGCTCCTCGGCGTCGACACGGGGCTCGTGATCGAGTGCCTTGGCGAGCTGGCCGAGGACCCGGAGGGGGTCGTGCGGGAGCGGCTGACGGACCCGGACGGGCAGCCGGTGACCGGCGTGTACCTCGTGCCCTTCCACCGCGCCGAACTCTCCCTCGCCGGTCAGGTCCGCCGGCTGCTCGGCGCCGGCGACGACCGGCTCGCGGGCTTCCAGGACGTGGACTGGGGCGCGGCGCTCGGCTGGCTGCGGCGCCGTACGGGCGCGGAACTCGCCCCGGAGCAGGAGGCCGCCGTGCGGCTCGCGCTGACCCGCAAGGTCGCGGTGCTCACCGGAGGCCCCGGCTGCGGGAAGTCTTTCACGGTGCGTTCCGTGGTCGAACTGGCCCGCGCGCGGCGGGCGAAGGTCGTGCTCGCCGCGCCGACCGGGCGCGCGGCGAAGCGGCTCGCGGAGCTGACCGGGGCCGAGGCATCGACGGTGCACCGGCTGCTCGAACTGAAGCCGGGCGGGGACGCGGCGTACGACAGGGACCGGCCGCTCGACGCGGACCTCGTCGTCGTGGACGAGGCGTCGATGCTGGACCTGCTGCTCGCGAACAAGCTGGTCAAGGCGGTCGCGCCGGGGGCTCACCTGCTGCTCGTGGGGGACGTGGACCAGCTCCCCTCGGTCGGCGCGGGCGAGGTGCTGCGGGACCTGCTGAGCGAGGGCGGCCCGGTCCCCGCCGTACGCCTGACGCGGATCTTCCGGCAGGCGCAGGAGTCGGGTGTCGTCATGAACGCGCACCGCATCAACGAGGGTCAGCACCCGCGCACGGAGGGCCTGAAGGACTTCTTCCTGTTCGTGGAGGAGGACACGGAGGCGGCGGGGCGCCTGACGGTCGATGTCGTGGCGCGCCGCATCCCCGCGCGCTTCGGCCTCGATCCCCGCACCGACGTACAGGTCCTCGCGCCGATGCACCGGGGCCCGGCGGGCGCGGGCACGCTCAACGCGCTGCTCCAGCAGGCGCTGACGCCGCCGGGCCCGCGCACGGAGGAGAAGCGCTTCGGCGGGCGGGTCTTCCGGGTGGGCGACAAGGTCACGCAGATCCGCAACAACTACGAGAAGGGCGAGAACGGCGTCTTCAACGGCACGGTCGGCGTCGTGACCGGACTCGACGCGGTGGAGCAGCGCCTGACGGTCCGTACGGACGAGGACGAGGACGTGGTCTACGACTTCGACGAGCTGGACGAACTCGCGCACGCCTACGCGATGACGATCCACCGCTCGCAGGGCAGCGAGTACCCCGCGGTCGTCGTCCCCGTCACGACGAGCGCGTGGACGATGTTGCAGCGCAACCTCCTGTATACGGCCGTCACGCGCGCGAAACGTCTCGTGGTCCTCGTCGGCTCCCGCCGCGCCCTCGGCCAGGCGGTCCGCACCGTCTCGGCGGGCCGCCGCCACACGGGCCTCGCCGGGCGCCTCCGCGCCCCCGAGGTGCCCGGGCAGCGCGGGGCGGCGGCCGGGGGAGCGGCCGCCGAATCTCCGGCGTCCCACTCCTCGCGGTGAATTTCCTGCGGAGCGGACCCCCGCCCACCGCACGTACCCGCGAGGTCCGCCGGTTGCTCACCCGGCGGCGCCGTCCGCACACGTCCCGTACTCGCCAGTACCCCCGGTGTGTCTCCGGCGGATGACGTAGGGAAAGATGATCGATCAAAACGGTGGGAAACGTCACCCTGCTCTTCCGCAACCGGAGGGGAGGCGGCAGGATGGCAAGGCTGCTCGACGGCACTCAGTGCCGCCAATAGGGCCAATGGTCGGCCCCGAGTGCACTTTCCTCGTCCAAATGGGGGAAGGTAGACACAGTCAGGGCACCTCGAAGAAGAGGCACTACGTCGGTGAGGGATGACGTGAGCGAGAAACGCGACAACGCGGTAGTACTGCGGTACGGCGATGACGAGTACACCTACCCGGTGGTCGACAGCACCGTCGGCGACAGCGGCTTCGACATCGGGAAGCTGCGCGCCCAGACCGGTCTGGTGACCCTGGACAGCGGGTACGGGAACACCGCCGCGTACAAGTCCGCCGTCACCTACCTCGACGGTGAGCAGGGGATTCTCCGCTACCGCGGGTACCCCATCGAGCAGCTGGCCGAGAGCAGCAGCTTCCTGGAGGTCGCGTACCTCCTCATCAACGGTGAGCTGCCCAAGGTCGACGAGCTCTCGACCTTCAAGAACGACGTCACGCAGCACACCCTGCTGCACGAGGACGTCAAGCGGTTCTTCGACGGCTTCCCGCGCGACGCCCACCCGATGGCCATGCTGTCCTCGGTCGTCAGCGCGCTGTCCACCTTCTACCAGGACAGCCACAACCCGTTCGACGAGGAGCAGCGGAACCTCTCCACGATCCGCCTGCTCGCCAAGCTCCCGACGATCGCCGCCTACGCGTACAAGAAGTCCGTGGGCCAGCCCTTCGTCTACCCGCGCAACGACCTCGGCTACGTCGAGAACTTCCTGCGCATGACCTTCTCGGTCCCCGCGCAGGACTACGAGCTGGACCCGGTCGTCGTCTCCGCGCTCGACAAGCTGCTCATCCTGCACGCCGACCACGAGCAGAACTGTTCGACCTCGACGGTCCGCCTCGTCGGCTCCTCGCAGGCCAACATGTTCGCCTCGATCTCGGCGGGCATCAACGCGCTGTGGGGCCCGCTGCACGGCGGCGCCAACCAGAGCGTGCTGGAAATGCTGGAAGGCATCCAGGCCAACGGCTCCGACGTCGACACCTTCATCCGCAAGGTGAAGAACAAGGAAGACGGCGTGAAGCTCATGGGCTTCGGGCACCGCGTCTACAAGAACTTCGACCCCCGGGCGAAGATCATCAAGGCGGCGGCGCACGACGTCCTCTCGGCGCTCGGCAAGAGCGACGAACTGCTCGACATCGCGCTGAAGCTGGAGGAGCACGCGCTCGCCGACGACTACTTCGTCGAGCGGAAGCTCTACCCGAACGTGGACTTCTACACCGGTCTCATCTACCGGGCGATGGGCTTCCCCACCGAGATGTTCACGGTCCTCTTCGCGCTCGGCCGTCTCCCCGGCTGGATCGCCCAGTGGACCGAGATGATCAAGGAGCCGGGAAGCCGCATCGGCCGCCCGCGCCAGATCTACACGGGCTACGTGAACCGCGACTTCGTCCCGGTCGAGGGCCGCTGACCCTCCCGCTGTCGGTCGCGCGCGGCAGAGGGCCCCGTCCGCACGGACGGGGCCCTCTGCATGCAGCCCGTCCGGCGCTTGAGGACACCGCGCGAAGCGCGAAAGCCCCGCGCACCGAGGCGCACCCCCTCCGGCCGCCCGCGCCAAGCGAAAGGCGCCCCTCCGCCAGTCCCCCCACGGGCTGACGGTCGGGGCGCCTTCCTGTGCCCCGGGATCGGATTCCCCCCACGGGATCCGGCCGGGCGTTCAGGTGGTGCCGCGGTCCGCCGGGACGCGTACGCGCGGGAGGGCCGCTCAAGCTCCCCGGCCGCACGTCGTCCCGGCCTTCGCTGCGAGGAAAGTCCCCCAAGACATTCCCCGCTGCCGGCCGACGCCCCCCAAGACGTCTCCCGGCATGGTGTGAGACCTCCGAACCAGGCAGACGGTTACCCATGAAACGTTGTGATCTGCGTCACGACGTCCTGACCAGCGCGTCCTGAACCGCGCTGAGCCCGGACGGAGTGTCCGGGCTCAGCGTAAGGGGCTTGCGGGGGCTATGTGAAGGTCCTGAGGCGAAGACTGTTCGTGACGACGAAGACGGACGAGAAGGCCATCGCGGCACCCGCGATCATCGGGTTGAGCAGCCCGGCCGCCGCGAGCGGGATCGCCGCCACGTTGTAGCCGAACGCCCAGAAGAGGTTGCCCTTGATGATCCGGAGCGTCCGTCGCGAGAGGCGGATCGCGTCGGCGGCGACCCGCAGGTCGCCCCGCACGAGCGTGAGGTCTCCCGCCTCGATGGCCGCGTCCGTCCCCGTACCCATCGCGAGCCCCAGATCGGCGGTCGCGAGCGCGGCAGCGTCGTTGACGCCGTCGCCGACCATCGCGACCGTGCGCCCGCTCTCCTGGAGCCGGCGCACCTCGGCCGCCTTGTCCCGGGGCAGGACCTCGGCGACGACCTCGTCGACGCCGATCTCCCGTCCCACGGCCTCCGCGACCGCCCGGTTGTCCCCGGTGAGCAGGACGGGCCGCAGGCCGAGGCCGCGCAGCTCCCGCACCGCCTCCGCGCTCGACTCCTTCACGGCGTCGGCGACGGCGAGCAGCCCCCGCACCCCCCCGTCCCACGCGACGAACACCGCCGTCGCGCCGTCCGCCTCCGCCGCCGTCTTCGCGCGCGTCAGCTCCTCCGGGACGGGGAGCCCGTCGAGCAGGGCGCCGCGTCCGACCCGTACCTCCAGGCCCTCCACGGTGCCCCGCACCCCGAGCCCCGGCTCGTTGGCGAAGGCGCTCACCGCCGGGAGCGTCCCGACGCGCTCCTCGGCGCCCTCGGCGAGCGCGCGGGCCACCGGGTGCTCCGAGGCGTGCTCGACCGCGCCCGCGAGGCGCAGGACGTCCTTCTCGTCCGTGTCCCCGGCCGCGACGACCGTGCGCAGCCTCATGCGGCCCGTCGTCACCGTGCCCGTCTTGTCGAGCACGACCGTGTCCACGCGCCGCGTCGACTCCAGGACCTCGGGGCCCTTGATGAGGATGCCGAGCTGGGCGCCCCTGCCCGTGCCGACCAGGAGGGCCGTCGGGGTCGCGAGGCCGAGCGCGCACGGGCACGCGATGATCAGGACCGCGACGGCGGCCGTGAAGGCGGCCGTCACGTCGTCCGTGGCGAGCAGCCACCCCACCAGCGTCCCGAGCGCGATGACGAGCACGACGGGCACGAAGATCCCCGAGACGCGGTCCGCGAGCCGCTGGACCTGGGCCTTCCCGTTCTGCGCGTCCTCCACGAGCCGCGCCATGCGCGCGAGCTGGGTGTCCGCGCCGACGCGCCCCGCCTGGACGACGAGCCGCCCCGAGACGTTGACCGTCGCCCCGGTGACCGCGTCCCCCGGGCCGACGTCCACGGGCGCCGACTCGCCCGTCAGCATCGAGACGTCCAGCGCCGAGGTCCCCTCGGTCACCGTGCCGTCCGTCGCGACCTTCTCACCGGGCCGTACGACGAAGCGGTCGCCGACGCGCAGCGAGCCCACCGGGACCCGTACCTCCCGGCCGTCCCGCAGGACGGCCACGTCCTTCGCGCCCAGTTCGAGCAGCGCGCGCAGGGCCGCTCCCGCGCTCCGCTTCGAGCGCGCCTCCAGGTAGCGCCCGAGCAGCAGGAAGACGATGACGCCCGCGGCCACTTCCAGGTAGATCGCGGAGGTGCCCTGGTGCGGGTCCACCGTCAGGTCGAAGCCGTGCCGCATGTGCGGCATCCCCGCGTCGCCGAGGAAGAGCGCCCACAGCGACCAGCCGAAGGCGGCGAGCGTGCCGATCGACACGAGGGTGTCCATCGTCGCCGCCCCGTGCCGCAGGTTCGTCCAGGTGGCGCGGTGGAAGGGCCACCCGCCCCACACCACGACCGGCGCGGCGAGCGTCAGCGAGAGCCACTGCCAGTGGTCGAACTGGAGCGGCGGGGCCATCGCGAGCACGACGACAGGGAGCGCGAGGGCGAAGGAGACCAGGAGGCGCTGCCGGAGGTCGGCGAGCCGGGAGTCCGCCGGGGGCTCCGGGGGCTCGGCGTCCGGCTCCGGGTCGGGCTCGGGGGGCAGGACCGGCTCCGCCGTGTACCCCGTTCTCACGACCGTCGCGACGAGGTCGTCGACGCCCACCCCCTCGGCGTAGCTGACCTTCGCCTTCTCGGTCGCGTAGTTGACGGAGGCGGAGACGCCCTCCATCCGGTTGAGCTTCTTCTCGATCCTGGCCGCGCAGGCGGCGCACGTCATCCCGCCCACGGCCAGCTCGATCTGAGCGGGCTCGGCGGCGGACGCGGAATCGGCTCCGGTCCTCGCTATGCCCGCCTCCTGCTTGTCCTGAAGCGGCGTGCTCATGTCGGTGGCCTCCGGTCGTACGGGTACGGGGTAGGGGTATGGGAGGCGGGACGGTACGCGGCGCGGGGGCGTCCCCGCGCCGCGCGGGCCGCCGCCGTCAGACGGTGCCCGCCAGCTCGTACCCCGCCTCGTCCACGGCGGCGCGGACCGCGGCCTCGTCGAGCGGGGCCGTCGAGACGACGGTGACCTCGCCGTTCGCCGCCGAGGCGCGCACCTCGGTGACCTCGGGAAGCTCGGTCAGCTCGGCGCTCACCGCGCCCTCGCAGTGGCCGCAGGACATGCCGCTGACCTTGTACGTGGTGGTGACGGCTGTGTCGGTCGCCATAGCGTTCTCCTCTTCGTGGGCCGCGTTCCTGGGGGCGCGGGGGACGGCTGGGGGGTGCGGTACGGCGGGCGTACCGTGACGGGAGGGTCCCGGGGGACTCCCGGCAGGATCACCACTGTATACCCCTAGGGGGTATGAGTCCAGGTGGGGTCGCGGCGGGTCATCGCCCGCCCCCAGGCGAGGGCGAGGGCCGTGATCAGGGCGAACCCCAGGACGGTGAAGAGCGTGTAGTAGTGGCGCTGCTCGCTCGTCGCGTCCACGAGGACGTCGCGCGTCGACGCCGAGCCCCGTACCGGCCTCCCCGTCACCCGCTCCGTGAGCCACAGCGCGATCCCGTGCACCGAGTCCCACAGCGCGTGCAGCGCCGAGACGCCGAGGTAGGCGACGGGCACCGCGAGGCTGAGCCGGTAGCGGCCGTCCGGACCGCGGTGCGCGAGCAGTACGGCGCCCGCGAGCGCGGTCCACAGGCCGTGCCCGAAGGGGGCGAGCACCGCGCGCAGGATCTCCGTCTGGAGCAGCGCGCGCAGGTCGATGCCGCCGAAGGAGAGCGCGGCGTTGAACGCGTACCCCGAGGTCTCGAACGCCGCGAAGCCGAAGCCGACGGCGCCGCCGAGCACGGCGCCCGCGCGCGCCCCGTACAGCCAGTGCGACCTCCGCACGAGCCACGCGAGCAGGAGCAGCTTCACGGCCTCCTCGATGAGCCCGACCGCCGCGTACACCCGCACCGACGGATGGAGCAGGAAGTACTCCGCGAGCGAGGAGCCGAGCACGCCGAGGACGCCGCCGGAGACGAAACAGCTCAGCAGCGGGTGCAGCCCGAGCCCCTCGCCGTGCCGCTCGTACGCCCACAGCGCGAAGGTCACCGGGACGAGGAAGCTGCCGAGCAGGATCAGCGTCGGCAGCAGCGCCGTGTTCTTCGTCAGGTACGTGACCCCGGCCGTCAGCGCCCACAGCACGGCCCCGATCCACAGCCAGTGCCGCCACAACCCCGGCCGGATGCCCGTCTCCGGACTTTCCGCGTGCTCGGGGACGGGGCCCGGCGCGGGCGGCGGGGCGGACGGGGTGGACACGGTGGGGACTCCGGGCGGGGGACAGGAGTGAGGTGGCCGTTCACCTTAAAACCGCCCCGGCACCGCCCCGGCGGACGCCGCGCCGTGGCCTCGGCGACAGGCGCCCCGCGACATGGCCGGGCCCGGACCGCCCCCCAGCGGTCCGGGCCCCGCGTGATCCTCCCCGGAGTTCCCCCGGCCGGGGAGCGGATCGCTCGCGGGGCACGACGCTGTCATGCCAGGCGGGGGGCGGTCTTGGAGAAACCCGCAGCACGCTCCCGACGCGCCGGTCGCACCCCGGCCCGTACGGGGAGGCGCGCGCGCCCTGGCGCCGGCACGGGGAAGCGTCGCGCGCCTCCGGCCGCCTTGCGGGCTTCCTCTGGCGGCTCCTCAGGGGAAGCCCCGCGCCGCGAAGGCCCCACGCCTCCGACGGAGCCGCCCCGTCACAGCAGCAGACTCGTCACCGCCCCGCCCAGCCGGTCGTCCGCCCCCGGCGAGGCCACCGCCGCCCGCGCCGCCGTGAAGGCCCCCGGGGTCCGGCCCGTCATCGCGTGGAACTCCCCGCTCAGATGGGCCTGGTCGTAGAAGCCGCACCGCGCCGCCGTCTCCGCCTGGCTCAGCCCGGAGGTCAGCAGCCGCACCGCGCGCTGGAGTCGTACGACCCGCGCCGCCTCCTTCGGCGTCAGCCCGACCTGCTCGCGGAAGCGGCTCTGCACCTGCCGCTCGCTCCACCCCACCTCCGCCGCGAGCCGCCGCACCGGCACCCCGCCCCCGCTCCGCTCCAGGAACCGCCACGCGTACTCGACCCGGGGCGACCACGCGGGGCCCGCGTCCAGCCACGCCGAGAGGGTCCGGTCGAGCAGCGCGAACCGCGCCCGCCAGTGCGGCAACTCCTCCAGCGCCTCGGCGAGCCGCAGCCACCGCTCCCCGCCGGGCAGCGCGCCCGGGTCCGTGCAGCGCCGCGCCAGCGTGTGCTGCTCGACCCCTAGCAGCCGGAACGCCACCCACGGCGTCACCAGGATCTCGATCCCGGCGCCCGCCCCCAGGTGCTCGCCCACGGCGGGCAGCGTCGTGAGCCCGCCGATCAGCGAGACGAGTGTCGTCGTCTCCTGACCGGGCCCGCTGACCCGTACCGGCGCCCCGAAACCGAGCACCAGCGTCACCGCGCCCACCGGGACTTCGAGGCGCGGGCGCGCCACGGTCAGCCGGTACCCGTGGTAGCGCAGGACACCCGGGCGCAGGCGGGGGTGGGGGAGCGCCGCCGCGTCGGCCCGCACGGCTCAGGCCCCGCAGGAGCGCAGGAAGGACCGCGTGCGCGCGGCGACGGGGAGCGGGCGCTCCGGCGGGCACGGGTACATGTCCTGCTCGACGATCGCGAAGAGGTCCACGCCGAGGCCCTGCGCGGCGGCGAGCACCGGTTCGAGCGCCGGAACCCCGGTCGGCGGCTCGCACATGACGCCGCGTGCGACGGCGGGACCGAAGGGCAGGTCCTCCGCCCGCACCCGCGCGAGCACGGCCGGGTCGACCTGCTTGAGGTGCAGGTAGCCGAGGCGGTCCCCGTACGTCTCGATGAGCTTGACGCTGTCGCCGCCGCAGTACGCGTAGTGCCCCGTGTCCAGGCACAGCGAGACGAGGTCGGGGTCGGTCGCGTCGAGGAGCCGTGCCACGTCGGCCTCGCCCGCGACGTGGGTGTCCGCGTGCGGGTGGACGACGACCCGGAGCCCGTACCGCTCCCGTACCTCGTGCGCGAGCCGCTCCGTCTGCCGCGCCAGGTCGTGCCACTGCGCCGCCGTCAGCTCCCGGTCCTCCAGGACCTCGCCCGTCTTGTCGTCGCGCCAGAAGGCCGGGATCACGACGAGGTGTTCCGCGCCGCTCGCCCGCGCGAGCGAGGCGACGCGCGCGACCTGACGCCACGTGTCCTCCCACACGGCGGGCCCCCGGTGCAGCCCGGTGAAGACCGTCCCGGCCGAGACCTTCAGGCCGCGCCGCGCGGTCTCCGCCGCGAGCCGGCGCGGATCGGTGGGCAGGTACCCGTACGGACCCAGCTCGATCCACTCGTACCCGGCCCGCGCCACCTCGTCGAGGAAACGCGGCCAGGGCACCTGGAGGGGGTCGTCGGGGAACCAGACCCCCCAGGAGTCGGGCGCGGAACCGACACGGATACGGGACAGCGGGGACACCGGGGGCTGCGGGACCGGGGACATCACTCCACGATCAGGAAGGCGGGACAGGGTGTCAACCAGCGAGGACCGGCCAGGAGAGGGGCGGAGGCCGTGTTGACAGGGGTCGGGGCGGCTTCCAGGCTGAGATCCCGTACCGCCGGAGGCGCGCATGGCCAAAGGACAGCATCCGTACGAGCCCCCGTCCGGGTCCCCGGCGGGCCCGGCCTCGCACGGCGCCCCCGCCGGGCCGCCCCCGCCCCTCGACGTCCTCACCATCGGCCGTACGGGCGTCGACCTCTACCCCCTCGAATCGGGCGTGCCGCTCGCGCGCGTCGAGCGGTTCGGGAAGTTCCTCGGCGGCTCGGCGACCAACGTGGCCGTCGCCGCCGCCCGGCTCGGACTGCGGGCCGCCGTCATCACCCGCACCGGCGCGGACCCCTTCGGGACCTTCGTACGCGAGGAACTGCGCGCCCTCGGCGTGGAGACCTCGTACGTCCGGGAGGTCCCCGGGCTCCCCACCCCCGTCACCTTCTGCGAACTGCACCCGCCCGACGACTTCCCGCTCCTCTTCTACCGCCGCCCCAAAGCCCCCGACCTGGAGATCCGCGCGGACGAGCTGGACGGCGAGGCGATCAGGGGCGCGCGGGTCTTCTGGACGACGGGGACGGGGCTGTGCGCCGAGCCGAGCCGTGCGGCGACGCTCGGGGCGCTCGCCGAGCGGCACGCGGCGGCGCCCGGCGCGCTCACCGTCTTCGACCTCGACTGGCGGCCGGTGTTCTGGGAGAGCCGCGCCGAGGCCCGCCCCGCCTACGCGCGGGCGCTGCGGCACGCGAGCGTCGCGGTCGGGAACCTGACGGAGTGCGAGGTCGCGACGGGCGCGAGGACGCCGCGCGCCTGCGCGGACGCGCTGCTCGAAGCGGGCGTCACGCTCGCGGTCGTGAAGCAGGGCCCGGACGGGGTGCTCGCCGCCCACCGCGACGGCACGATCGTCGAGGTCGCGCCGCTCCCCGTGGAGGTCGTCAACGGGCTCGGCGCGGGCGACGCCTTCGGCGGGGCGCTGTGCGAGGGGCTGCTCGCGGGCCGCCCGCTCGCCGAGACGATCCGCTTCGCGAACGCGGCGGGGGCGATCGTGGCGGGCCGCCTGGAGTGCTCGACGGCGATGCCGTTCCCGTACGAGGTCAGGGAGGCGCTCGCGGCGGCGGGGTGAGAGGACGGGCCCGCGCGGTCCGCGCCGGGTGACGCCCGTACCGGGGCCTCGCGTGCCGCTCGGTGTCGCCGCCCGTCCGGTGTCGTGTGCCGCTCGGCGTCGGGTATCGGGCTGTGCCGAGTGAGGGCCCTGTACCGGGTGAGGCCCCGTACCGGGTGACGTCCCGCACAGGGTGACGCCCCGTCCGCACCGCTCACCGATGCGCGCCACGGGGTAGGGGAGCAGAGTGGAAGCAGCGGGACGGCCGACGCGGTGGTGAGAGGGAGCGAGCGCGATGGATGGCAGTGACAGCCGTACCGGGACACCCCGGCGTTCCGGCGAGGACGCACGCGTACCCCCGCCCCCGCCGCGCCCCCTCCTCACCTCGCCCCACGTCCGCGCGGGCACGGCCGTGACGATCCCTTTCGCCCTCGACGTCTCGCCCGCCCGCACCCCTCTGCTGCGGCACACGGCGCTCCGCGTGATCGAGTTGCCGCCCGGGGCGCGGCACGTGCTGGTCACGGGGGAGTACGAATGGCTGGTCGTCCCGCTCGCGGGCGGCGGTACGGTGCGCGTGGACGGGGAGGAGTTCGCGCTGCGCGGGCGATCCTCCGTCTTCGGCGCGGTCAGTGACTTCGCGTACCTCCCGAGGGACGCGCGCGCCGAGATCTCCTCCGGCGCGGGAGGCCGTTTCGCTTTGGCAGGAGCGACCTGCGGGCGCAGACTCCCCGCCCGCTACGGCCCCGCGCCGGAGGTACCCGTCGAGCTGCGCGGGGCCGGGCGGGCCGGACGGCAGGTCAACAACCTCGCGCCCGCCGGGGGGTTCGCGTGCGACCGGCTCATGGTCGTCGAAGTCCTGACCCCGGCGGGCAACTGGTCCTCGTACCCGCCGCACAAGCACGACGAGGCGGTCCCCGGGCGCGAGAGCGAGCTGGAGGAGATCTACTACTTCGAGCTGTCGGACCCGCACGGCCCCGGCGACGCCTACGGCCTCCAGCGCGTCAGCGCCTCGCGCGCGGGCGGCACCGAGGTCTTCGCCGAGGTGCGCGCGGGGGACGCGGTGCTCATCCCCGACGGCTGGCACGGCCCCTCGGTCGCGCCGCCCGAGCACCACCTGTACTACCTCAACGTCATGGCGGGACCCGGCCCCGCGCGCGAGTGGCTGATCACGGACCACCCGGCGCACGAGGGCGTGCGGGACGCGTGGGCCGGACTCGCGCAGGACCCCCGCCTGCCCCTGACCTCCGCCGAGGAGCGCGCATGAGCGACGAGCAGGGACCCGTGCCCGCCCCCGAACCCCCGCTCCCCCCGCAACCGCCCCAGAAGACCCGCCGCCTCACCGTCGCGCAGGCCCTCCTCGTCTTCCTCAGCCGCCAGTACACCGAGCGCGACGGGGAGCGGCAACGCTTCGTGCAGGGGCTGTGGGGCATCTTCGGGCACGGGAACGTGGCCGGGTTCGGGCAGGCGGTCGTCGAGTACGGCGCGGTGGACGGCCCGTACGCGATGCCCTTCCACCAGGGCCGCAACGAGCAGGCGATGGTGCACGCCGCGAGCGGCTTCGCCCGCCACCGCAGGCGCCTCGCGACGCACGCCGTCACGACGTCGATCGGCCCCGGCGCGACCAACCTCGTCACGGGCGCCGCGCTCGCGACCGTCAACCGCCTGCCCGTCCTCCTCCTTCCGGGCGACTACTTCGCGACACACCCCGCCGACCCGGTGCTCCAGCAGCTCGAACACCCGGTCTCGGCCGACGTCACGGTCAACGACGCGCTCAGGCCCGTCTCCCGGTACTTCGCCCGCGTCCACCGCCCCGAGGCCCTGATCCCGGCCGCCCTGGAGGCGCTCCGCGTCCTCACCGACCCGGCCGAGACCGGCGCGGTGACGCTCGCCCTGCCGCAGGACGTCCAGGCGGAGGCGTACGACTGGCCCGAGGAGTTCCTCGCCGAGCGCACGTGGCACATCCGCAGGCCCCCGCCGGACCCCGCCGCGCTCGACGAGGCGGTGGCGGCGATCCGCGCCGCGCGCCGGCCCCTGCTCGTCGCGGGCGGCGGCGTCCGCTACAGCGCGGCCGAGGACGCGCTGCGCGCGCTCGCCGACGCGACCGGCATCCCCGTCGCCTCCACCCAGGCGGGCAAGGGCGCCCTGCGCCACGACCACCCCGCCGACGTCGGCGGCATCGGCCACACGGGCACCGCGACGGCCGACGAACTCGCCCGCGCCGCCGACCTCGTCCTCGGCGTCGGCACCCGCTGGAGCGACTTCACGACCGCGTCCGCGACGCTCTTCGAGGGCGGCGCGCGCACGGGCGGCGACGGGGTGCGCTTCGTCAACCTCAACATCACGTCGTTCGACGGCCACAAGCAGGGCGCGATCCCGCTCGTCGCCGACGCGCGCGCGGGGCTCGAAGCGCTCACGGAGCGCCTTGAGGGCTGGCGGGTCGACGAGGCCGAGATCGCGCAGTACACGCTCGACAAGGCGCTGTGGGAGGAACGCGTCGAGGGCTACACGCAGCCGGAGGACGGCGTCGCCGACCTCGTGCGCCCCAACCAGGCGCACGTCGTCGGCGCGTTGCAGGCGGTAGTCGGGGACGAGGACGTGGTCATCAACGCGGCCGGTTCCCTCCCCGGCGACCTGCACAAGCTCTGGCGTACGCGCGGCCCGCTCCAGTACCACGTCGAGTACGGGTACTCCTGCATGGGATACGAGATCCCCGCCGCGCTCGGCGTGTGCCTCGCGCAGCCAGGGGTGCCCGTGTGGGCGCTCGTCGGCGACGGCACGTACCTCATGCTCCCCGGCGAACTCGTCACGGCGGTGCAGGAGAACCTGCCGCTCACGCTCGTGATCCTCCAGAACCACGGCTACGCGTCGATCGGCGGCCTCTCGCGCGCGGTCGGCGCCGACGGCTTCGCGACCGCGTACCGCTACCGCACCGCCGACGGCGCCTACAACGGCGCCCCGCTGCCCGTCGACCTCGCCGCGAACGCCGCGAGCCTCGGGCTGCGCGTGCTGCGGGCCCGTACGGTCCGCGAGGTGCGCGAGGCACTCGCCGAGGCCCGCGAGGCGGACCGCCCCACATGTGTCTACGTCGAGACCGAAACGACCGACACAGTGTCCGGCGCGCCCCCTGCCCAGGCGTGGTGGGATGTGCCCGTGGCCGAGACGACGACCCACCCCTCCACCGTGCGGGCCCGCAAGGAGTACGAGCGGCACAGCGCCGAGCGGCGCAGGCACCTGTAGCGGTCCTCGCGGGGCGGTCCGTTCTTACGGGGCGTTCCTACGGGGCGGCGGTTCTTGCGGGGGGCGGTCCGTGCGGGGCCTGGCCCGCCGTACATGGCTGGTTCGCGTACGTGGCGGGTGGCGTGCGGGTGTGCGGGGGCCCCGGGCCGGGGAGCGTCCCCCGGGTACGGCCACGGACCGACCGCGTACGCGTAGAAGGGTGACCGCAATGAAGACCGTCCACCACTGGATCGGCGGCAAGAGCGTCGAGGGCACATCGGGCGAGAGCGGGCCGGTCACCGACCCCGCGACCGGGGCCGTCACCACGCGCGTCGACTTCGCCTCGGCCGCCGACGTCGACGCGGCCGTCGCTGCCGCGCGCACCGCGTACGCGACGTGGGGCACGTCCTCGCTCGCGCGGCGCACGGGCATCCTCTTCCGCTACCGCGCGCTGCTCGACGCGCACCGCGAGGAGATCGCGCGCCTCATCACCGCCGAGCACGGCAAGGTCCACGACGACGCGCTCGGCGAGGTCGCGCGCGGCCTGGAGATCGTCGACCTGGCCTGCGGCATCACGACCCAGCTCAAGGGCGAACTGTCCACGCAGGTCTCGCACCGCGTCGACGTCGCGGCGATCCGGCAGCCGCTCGGCGTCGTCGCGGGCATCACGCCGTTCAACTTCCCGGCCATGGTGCCGCTGTGGATGTTCCCGATCGCCCTCGCGTGCGGCAACACCTTCGTCCTCAAGCCCTCCGAGAAGGACCCGTCGGCCGCCGTGCGCCTCGCGGAACTCTTCGCCGAGGCCGGGCTCCCTGAGGGCGTCCTGAACGTCGTGCACGGCGACAAGGCCGCCGTCGACCGCCTGCTCGCGCACCCGGACGTCGCGGCGGTCTCCTTCGTCGGCTCCACACCGATCGCGCGCCACATCCACGCGACGGCGAGCGCCAACGGCAAGCGCGTGCAGGCTCTCGGCGGCGCCAAGAACCACATGCTCGTCCTGCCCGACGCGGACCTCGACGCGGCGGCGGACGCCGCCGTCTCGGCCGCCTACGGCTCGGCGGGCGAGCGCTGCATGGCCGTCTCGGCGGTGGTCGCCGTCGGCGCGACGGGCGACGCGCTCGTGGAGCGCATCAAGGAACGCGCCGCGAAAATCGTCATCGGCCCCGGCGAGGACCCGGCGTCCGAGATGGGCCCGCTCATCACGAAGGCGCACCGCGACAAGGTCGCCTCGTACGTGCGGGGCGCGGCGGCACAGGGCTGCGAAGTGGTCCTCGACGGCACGGACTTCACGGTGAAGGGCTACGAGGAGGGCCACTGGATCGGCCTCTCCCTCCTCGACCGCGTCCCGGTCGGGGCCGACGCCTACCGCGACGAGATCTTCGGCCCGGTCCTGTGCGTGCTGCGCGCCGAGACGTACGAGGAGGGCCTTGCCCTCATCAACGCCTCGCCCTTCGGCAACGGCACCGCGATCTTCACCCGCGACGGCGGCGCGGCCCGCCGCTTCCAGCTGGAGGTCGAGGCCGGCATGGTCGGCGTCAACGTCCCGATCCCGGTCCCGGTCGGCTACCACTCCTTCGGCGGCTGGAAGGACTCCCTCTTCGGCGACCACCACATGTACGGCAACGACGGAGTCCACTTCTACACACGCGGCAAGGTCGTCACGACGCGGTGGCCGGACCCCTCGGAGGCGGCGACGGGAGTGGACCTCGGGTTCCCGAGCAACGGGTGAGGTGACCGGGGTCGCGCGGCCCGAAGGGTGCCGGGTGAGGCGGTCGGCTCGCTGTGTGGAGCCCTTTCCTCCGGGTACGGGAGGGCGTGCAGAAACGATCTCTCAGCGGTGCGCCGCGCATCTCGTACGACGATCGCCCGCCCCTGTGGATAACTTTCGCGGCCCGCCTCGCGGAAGCCCGTACGGTGTGGGGCATGGATCTCCGCACGTCATCGCGACGCACGTCACGGCGGTCCGGCGGCCTTCCACGGGGACCGGGCGCCGGACGGGCCGCGGCGCGCTCCCCGTACCGTCTCGCGGCGCGTTCTCCGTTCCGTCTCGCGGAGCGCTCCCCGTTCCGTCTCGCCGCCGTCCTCGCGACGGCCCTGCTGCTCCTCGCGAGCACGCTGCTGCCGGGTCTCACGCCCCCGGCGTCCGCCGCCTCGGGCGGCGGGGGCGACGGTACGGAGAGCGGCGGCGTCCACCGTGCGGAGAGCGGCGGCGTCCACCGTACGGACGCCTTCCGCCGTATGCCGGACGGCACCCGCATCGACACGAGCTACTTCACGGCGGGCGATCCGAGCAAGAAGCGCCCCGCCGTCCTCCTCGCCCACGGCTTCGGCGGCAGCAAGACCGAACTGCGCTCCCAGGCCGCCTCCTACGCGCGCCAGGGCTACGCCGTCCTCACCTGGTCCGCGCGCGGCTTCGGCCGCTCCGGCGGCGAGATCGGCCTCAACGACCCGGACCACGAGGTCAAGGACGTCTCCCGCCTCGTCGACTGGCTCGCGCGCCGCCCCGAAGTCCTGCTCGACAAGAAGGGCGATCCCCGCGTCGGCGCGACAGGCGCCTCGTACGGCGGCGCGATCTCCCTGCTCGCGGCGGGGCACGATCCCCGTATCGACGCGATCGCCCCGGAGATCACGTACTGGGACCTCTCCCAGGCGCTCTTCCCCGACGGCGTCTTCAAGAAGCTGTGGGCCGGGATCTTCTTCACCTCCGGCAGCGCGGACCTCGGCTCGCGCGTGGCGGGAGTGGGCGTCGGCTGCGGCCGTTTCACGCCCGAACTGTGCGCGATGTACCGCAGGGTGGCCGAGCACGGCGCCCCGGACGCGGCGGCGACCAAGCTCCTCCACGACCGCAGCCCCGCCGCCGTGGGCGACCGCGTCAAGGTGCCGGCCCTCGTGATCCAGGGCCAGTCCGACTCGCTCTTCCCGCTCTCGCAGGCCGACGAGACGGCCCGGCACATCCGCGCCAACGGCGCCCCCGTCTCGGTCGACTGGATCGCGGGCGGCCACGACGGCGGTGACATGGAGGTCCCCCGCCTGACCCGCCGCATCACGACGTGGTTCGACCGCTACCTGAAGAAGGACAGCGCGGTGGACACCGGCCCGGCCTTCCGCATCTCACGCGCCGGCCCCGTGGGCGCCACCGACGACAACGCCCCCCTGACCGGCGCGGATCTCTCCGCGTACCCGGGG
The DNA here is from genome assembly GCF_000719475.1 of Streptomyces sp. NRRL F-5630. GTDB lineage: Bacteria > Actinomycetota > Actinomycetes > Streptomycetales > Streptomycetaceae > Streptomyces. The sequence continues at coordinate 24,281 of NZ_JOGO01000076.1, forward strand.
CTGACCGGCGGCGTCCCCGGCCGTACGGCGGCCTCGGACCGCGAGCCCGCCCCGGCGGGCCGCGACGGGTCCCGCGTCCGCTACACGGAACACCGCTACGCCCTGCCCCGCCACCGCCAGGTCTTCGCCAACCCGCCCGGCGGCTCACCGCCCTCGCTCTCGGCCGTCCCCGGCCTCGGCGACGGCCTCGCCCGGCTCGCGGAACGCACGGGCCAGGGCTTCGCGGTCGATTTCCCCGGCCAGTTCGCCCGCTTCGACACGAAGCCGCTCGCCCGGTCCGTCCGCGTCACGGGCAGTCCCACCGTCCAGGTCCACGTGCGCTCGTCGACCGGCACGGCGGTCCTCTTCGCGAAGGTCTACGACGTGAGCGCGGACGGCAAGAAGCAGGTGCTGCCCGCCCAACTGGTCACCCCGGTACGGGTGACGGGCGCGCGCGAGGGCCGTACGGTCTCCGTGACGCTCCCCGCCGTCGACCACCGGGTCCCCCAGGGGCACCGCCTGCGCCTTGTCCTCTCCGCGACCGACCTCGGCTACGCCTCCCCGGCGGCCCCCGCCACGTACTCCGTCGCCCCGGCCGGTGCGCTGACCGTTCCGAGCCTCCCGCAGGCCGCCGGCAGTCGGGCGCCGCTCCCCGTCTGGGTATGGGCGCTTCCTGCCGCCGGAGCGGTCCTGGCGCTGCTGCTCCTCCTGATCCGCCGCCGCGCGGACGCGACGCCCCCGCCCGACCCGGACCTCGCGGACGTACCGCTGCGCATCACGGGCCTGGGCAAGAAGTACGCGCGCTCCACGGACCGCTGGGCGGTACGGGACCTCTCCTTCACCGTGGGCCGCGGCCAGGTCCTCGGCCTGCTCGGCCCCAACGGGGCGGGCAAGACGACGACGCTGCGCACGCTGCTCGGTCTCGTGACCCCGGACGAGGGGGAGATCCGCGTCTTCGGCCACGCGATCCGCCCCGGCGTGCCGGTCCTGTCCCGGGTGGGCGCCTTCGTGGAGGGCCCGGGCTTCCTGCCCCACCTCAGCGGTCGCCGCAACCTCGACCTGTACTGGAAGGCGACGGGCCGCCCCGAGGCGGACGCGCACACCGAGGAGGCCCTGACGATCGCGGGCCTGGGCGAAGCGCTCGACCGCCCGGTCCGCACCTACTCGCAAGGGATGCGCCAGCGCCTCGCGCTCGCGCAGGCGATGCTCGGCCTCCCCGACCTCCTCCTGCTCGACGAACCGACCAACGGCCTGGACCCGCCACAGATCCGCGAGATGCGCGAGGTGATGATCGCGTACGCGGCCTCGGGCCGCACGGTCGTCGTCTCCAGCCACCTCCTCTCGGAGGTCGAACAGTCCTGCACCCACCTGGTGGTGATGGACCGGGGCCGCCTCGTCACGGCGGGCCCGGTCGAGGAGATCACCGGAGGCACGGGCGCGGTGACGATCGGCCTGGCCCAGCCGGTCCCCGACGCGCTCCTCGCCAAGGCGGCGGCGCTTCCGGGAGTGGCCGAGCTGACCCGCGACGACGACCGCACCCTGCTCCTCCACCTGAAGGAAGGAACAACGACGACGGAACTCCTCGGCCCCCTCCTCGCTCTGGACCTCCCCATCACGACAGTGACCCCGCAACGCCGCCTGGAAGACGCCTTCCTCCACCTGATCGGGGGCCCGTCGTGACGAGGACACCGCCACACCTCGTGGGCGCGTCGCGCGGGTCGGCCCGCGCTCCCCGTCCGGGCACGCCGAGTGCCGCCCGGACGGCACGGGCGCCGCGTACGCCGGCAGCGGTGCGCCGAGGCGGCTTCCGCGGACCGCCCGGCCCCCATGCCGGCGCCGGGCGCGGCGACCGCCGCACACCGCTGCCCGTCGGCAACCGTCCCCCCGGGCTCCCCGCTGCCCCCGATCCCGACCCCGCTCCCCGTCCACAGCCCTGGCCCGTTCCCGCTCCCGTGCCCGGCCCGACCGGAGGTTCCGCGTGACGCACCTCGGTAGTAGCTGGCCTCCGCCCCTGCCCGGCAGCGGGGCCGAAGCCGCCCCCGCCTCGCCACGTGCGGAGGGGTACCGGCCCGGACGGACCTTGCCCGTCCGGGTGGAGCTGCGGCGGCAGTTGACGCGGCGGCGGACGGCGGTGATGGGGGCGGTGCTGTTCCTGCTGCCGTTCGTGCTCGCCGTGGCCTTCGCCGTGGGCGGGACGCCCGGCGGGGACGGCCCGAACGGGCAGCGCGGCACCCTCATGGACGCGGCGACGCGCTCGGGGGCCGACTTCGCGGCGGTGTGCCTCTTCGTCTCGGCGGGCTTCCTGCTCGTCGTGCCGGTCGCGCTCTTCTGCGGCGACACGGTGGCGGCCGAGGCGAACTGGTCGACGCTCCGCTACCTCCTCGCCGCCCCCGTGGCCCGCCACCGCCTCCTCGCGAGCAAACTCGTCGTCGCCCTGGCCTGCTCGCTCGCGGCGATGATCCTGCTGCCGCTCGTCGGGCTCCTCCTCGGCACGGCGCTCTACGGCTGGGGCCCGCTCGAACTGCCCACGGGCGACTCCGTTTCCGCCGGGGCGGCCGTACCGCGCCTCGCGCTGGCCGTCGCCTACCTCTTCGTCTCCCAACTCGTCACGGCGGCCCTGGCCTTCTGGCTCTCGACCCGCACGGACGCCCCACTCGGCGCGGTCGGCGGCGCGGTCGGCCTCACGATCATCGGCAACGTCCTGGACGCCGTCACCGCCCTCGGCCACTGGCGCGACTTCCTCCCCGCCCACTGGCAGTTCGCCTGGACCGACCTCCTCACCCCCGACCTCGCCTGGCACGGCGCGGCGAAGGGAGCGGCGATCTCACTGACCTACGCCCTGATCCTCTTCGCCCTTGCCTTCCGGGGCTTCGCGCGAAAGGACGTGGTGTCCTGACGGGCTGAGGGGGCCCGGGAGGACGAACCCGGCACGGAGGGCGAGCGGGAGAGGGCCCGGCCCGCCCGGCGCAGGCGGGCGGGGGAGGGGGCGGGCGGCGGCCCTGCCTCCGGCCCGTACCCGGCCCCACACCCCGCGCGGCCCCACACCCCGCGCCGCCCCACAC
>NZ_JOGO01000077.1 GCF_000719475.1 Streptomyces sp. NRRL F-5630
CCGCCCGGCCGTCCCGCCCGCACCCCGCCGGGACTCCCTCCCTCACCCGCCCGGCTCACCTCCTGCGCCGCCCCCTTCACGCGTACGAGTGCCACTCCTCACGCCCTGTCACCCTTTATCCGCATAAAGTGGTTATCTGATCTCCTCACCGGGAGAGAGGCGCGACACATGACGTCCACACAGGTCGGCACACCCGGCGAAGAGCCGGCGGAGCCGGTGGAGGCGGCGGGGAAGACGGAGAGCGCCGAGGGGTACCGCCGGGCGCTCGGCGCGCGGCAGATCCAGATGATCGCCATCGGCGGCGCGATCGGCACCGGGCTCTTCCTCGGCGCGGGGACCGCCATCTCCAAGGCGGGCCCGAGCCTGATCCTCGCCTACGCGGCGGCCGGGCTCGTCATCTACCTCATCATGCGGGCGCTCGGCGAACTCCTCCTCTACCGCCCCGTCTCCGGCGCCTTCGCCGAGTACGCGCGGGAGTTCCTCGGCCCCTTCTTCGGCTTCGTCACGGGCTGGACCTACTGGCTCGGCTGGGTCATCACCGGCATCACCGAGGTCACCGCCGCCGCCAAGTACATGACCTTCTGGTGGGCCATCCCGCAGTGGGCCTCCTCGCTCGCCTTCACCGTCCTCCTCTTCGGCGTGAACCTGATCTCCGTGAAGCTCTTCGGCGAGCTGGAGTTCTGGTTCTCGATGGTCAAGGTCACCGCGATCGTCGGCATGATCCTCATCTGCCTCGGCATCCTGACCCTCGGCTTCTCCGACGCGGGGCGGAGCGCGAGCGTCGCCCACCTGTGGGACGACGGCGGCCTCTTCCCGCACGGGCCGGGCGGCACCCTCATGACGCTCCAGATCGTCATGTTCGCCTTCTTCGCCGTCGAACTCGTCGGCGTCACGGCGGGCGAGTCCGAGAACCCGGAGAAGAACCTCCCGAAGGCGATCAACACCGTCCCCTGGCGCATCGCCGTCTTCTACATCGGCGCGCTGATCATGATCCTCTCCGTCGTCCCCTGGAGGAACTTCCAGCCGAACGTCTCGCCGTTCGTCGCCGCCTTCGAGCGGATGGGACTCGGCATCGGCGCGGCCGTCGTCAACTTCGTCGTCCTCACCGCCGCGCTCTCCTCCTGCAACTCCGGCATGTACTCGACGGGCCGCATGCTCCGCGACCTCTCCCTCAACCGCCAGGGCCCCACCCTCTTCGCCCGCCTCACCCGCACCGGGACCCCGCTCCTCGGCACCGCCTTCTCCGCGGCCCTCATGCTCCTCGGCGTGTGGGTCAACTACCAGTGGCCCGGCAAGGCGTTCCAGTACGTCATGTCCCTCGCCACCGTCTGCGCCGTGTGGGCCTGGATCATGATCCTGCTCTGCCAGCTCCGCTACCGCCGCAAGGTCCAGCGCGGCGAACTCCCCGCCTCCTCCTTCCCCGCCCCCGGCGCCCCCTTCACGAGCCTGTTCGCGCTCGCCTTCCTCCTCCTCGTCCTCGTCCTCATGGGCTTCGACAAGGACGCCCGCATCGCCCTCTACGCGGCCCCCCTCTGGGGCGCGCTCCTCATCGGCGCCTACCGCGTCCACCTCGCCCGCGCCCCGTACGTCCGGCCCCCGGACCCGGAGGAGACGGCCCCCGCCGAGGTCTGAGCACCGGCACGTCCCAGGTGGCGAGCGGGCCCGTCCAGCATCCGGGAAGGGCCCACCCGTACGCGCGTACGGTCCGTCTAGGCTGGCCCCCATGCTGACCCTGACCCAGGAGCTGTACGACCGGATCGTCGCCCACGCGCGCGCCGACCACCCCGACGAGGCGTGCGGCATCGTCGCGGGACCCGCGGGCAGCGACCGCCCCGAGCGCTTCGTCCCCATGCTCAACGCGGCCCGCTCGCCCACCTTCTACGAATTCGACTCCGGCGATCTGCTCCGCCTCTACCGCGATCTCGACGACCGCGACGAGGAGCCCGTGATCGTCTACCACTCGCACACCGCGACCGAGGCGTACCCCTCGCGCACGGACATCTCCTACGCGAACGAGCCGGGCGCCCACTACGTCCTCGTCTCCACCGCCGACACCGACGGGGCGGGCCCCTTCCAGTTCCGCTCGTACCGCATCGTGGACGGCGTGGTCACCGAGGAGGACGTGAAGGTCGTCGCGGGGTACTGAGACGCGGCACGGTACAGGGGCGTCCGGCGTACGCGACGCCCCTCGGCCGCACGGGCCGCAGGCGCCACGCGCCAGCATGTGAACGCCGGGCGTCCGCGCCTCGGGACACCCCTCGGGGAACCGGGCCGGGAATCGTTACGATGCCCCCATGGTTGACCTCGACGTGCGTACCCAGGAGCCGGGCACCCCGCTGCTCACGGCGCGTCGCCACGTCGATCTCTGTCGCGTCGCCGGCGCCCTCTGTCCGCGCTGAGCGCTGATCTCCCGCGCGCGGTGCCGGTCCCGGCGCGCGCACGCACCACGGCGCCCCACCCCGTACCACCGCAACGAGGCGCCCCCGCGCGCCCACGACCTCCCGAAAAGGAGACCGCCATGGCCATCGAGGTCCGCATCCCGACCATCCTCCGCACCTACACCGACGGCGCCAAGGCCGTCGAGGGCAGCGGGGACACGCTCGCCGAGCTCTTCGCCGACCTCGACAGCCGCTACGCCGGCATCCAGGAGCGCATCGTCGACGGCGGCAAGCTCCGACGCTTCGTCAACGTCTACCTCAACGACGAGGACGTCCGCTTCCTCGACGGCATCAGCACCAAGCTCAGCGACGGCGACAGCGTCACGATCCTGCCCGCCGTCGCCGGCGGCGCCCGCTGATGCGGTACGAGAACGCTCTCGCCGCTGTCGGCAGCACCCCGCTCGTCCAGCTCCCCCGGCTCTCGCCGGGGGAGGGCGTGCGACTGTGGGCCAAGCTGGAGGACCGCAACCCCACGGGGTCCGTCAAGGACCGGCCCGCGCTCCACATGGTCGAGCGGGCCGAGAAGGACGGGCGGCTCACGCCGGGCTGCACGATCCTGGAGCCCACGAGCGGCAACACCGGCATCTCGCTCGCCATGGCCGCCAAGCTCAAGGGCTACCGCATGGTCTGCGTCATGCCCGAGAACACCAGCCAGGAGCGGCGCGACCTCCTCGCCATGTGGGGCGCCGAGATCATCTCCAGTCCCGCCGCGGGCGGCTCCAACACAGCCGTACGGGTCGCCAAGGACCTCGCCGCGGAGCACCCCGACTGGGTCATGCTCTACCAGTACGGGAACCCGGACAACGCGGGCGCCCACTACGCCACGACGGGCCCCGAACTGCTCGCCGACCTGCCCTCGGTCACCCACTTCGTCGCCGGGCTCGGCACCACCGGCACCCTCATGGGCGTCGGCCGCTACCTGCGCGAGCGGAAGCCGGACGTCAGGATCGTCGCCGCCGAACCCCGCTACGACGACATCGTCTACGGCCTCCGCAACCTCGACCAGGGCTTCGTCCCCGAGCTGTACGACGAGAGCGTCCTCACCACCCGCTTCTCCGTCGGCTCCGCCGACGCCGTCACCCGCACCCGCCAACTCCTCCAGGAGGAAGGCATCTTCGCGGGCATCTCCACCGGCGCCGTCCTCCACGCGGCCATCGGCGTGGGCAAGAAGGCCGTCAACGCGGGCGAAGAGGCCGACATCGCCTTCGTCGTGGCGGACGGCGGCTGGAAGTACCTCTCGACCGGCGTCTACACGGCCCCGACGACGGAAGAGGCGATCGCGACGCTCCAGGGCCAGCTCTGGGCCTGAGCCCGGCTCCGGGGCCGAGCGGTCCCCCCGCCGAGGGCGCTCGCCGCAGCGGGGCCACGCAGGAGGGTGGGTGCGGAGGGGAGGAGCGGGCGGCCGCCCCCTTCAGCCCTTCCGCACCCGCTCCCACACCCCCGCGTCCACCGCACCCGCCCGGCGCCGGAAATCGCGCAGCGGCACCTTCCGCCGCTCCCGCGTCTCCAGGTAGCTGCGCCGCCCCTCGCGGTCGTCCACCGCACCGGGCGGCAGCGCCACCACCCCGTCCCGCTCCGGATGCTGACGGCTCGTTATCTTCATGACCCGCGCCGCGCGCGGCCCCACCGACAGCACCAGGCAGGGCCGGTCCTTCGCTCCGGGCCCGTCCTCGAAGGGCACGAGCGCCCACCAGATCTCGCCCGGCCGCGGCTCCCGCACCCGCGCCCCGCCGGGCCCCCGAGGCGGACGCCGCCGCCCGCGCGGCCCCCGGCCACCGCGCCCCCACGCGTCGACGAGCGACACGAGCAGCCCGAGCACCACCACACCGGCCAGCAGCCACCACCACGACACACCCATACCGCGACGGTACCCGCGCCCCAGCCCCCTACCCGGACCCCGCCCGGGAACCGGGTCAGCCTCAGGGGATCACCCGCACCCCTCACGGGTGGACTTGCCGGTGACTTCTCCCACAACCCGCCGCAGGCGTGAAGCCGCCCACCGGCACTCCCCGTACGCTCGACGGATCGCACCCGCACCCCGCTCACCCCGTCCGCGCGGAGGTTCCCGCTTCATGAAGCTCACCGTCGTCGGCTGCTCGGGATCGATCCCGTCCGTGGACTCGCCCTGTTCCAGCTACCTCGTAGAGGCCGACGGCTTCCGGCTGCTCCTCGACATGGGCAACGGCGCCCTCGGCGAGCTGCAGCGCCACATCGGCCTGAACGAACTCGACGCCGTCGTCCTCAGCCACCTGCACGCCGATCACTGCATCGACATGTGCGCGTACTTCGTCGTGCGCTACTACAACGCCGACCCCCTCACCACTACGCCGCTGCCGGTGTACGGCCCCGACGGCACCGAGGAACGCCTCACCGCCGCGCACGGCGACACCCCCACGCGCTCCGCGATGGCCGAGGTCTTCGACTTCCACACCCTCAAACCCGGCAGTTTCCGCATCGGCCCCTTCACCGTCCACGCCGAGCAGGTCCGCCACCCCGTGGAGGCGTACGGGTTCCGCGTCGAGCACGAGGGCCGCTCCCTCACGTACTCCGGGGACACGGGGCCGTCCGCCGCGCTCGACCAACTCGCCGCCGACAGCGACCTGTTCCTGTGCGAAGCCGCCTTCACGGACGGCAAGGAGGAGATCCCCGACCTCCACCTCAACGGCCGCGAGGCCGGCGAGAGCGCTCAGCGCGCGAGCGCCCGCCGCCTCGTCCTCACCCACATCCCCCCGTGGACCGACCCCCAGCTCAACCTGACGGCCGCGCGCGAGGTCTACCAAGGCCCGCTCGAACTGGCCCACACGGGCGCGGTGTACGAGATCTGAGCGGTACGAGCCCACCGCCGGGACGGGCGCGGGTACGGGGCAGCTCCCAGCAGCCGCGCCCGCACCGGCCGCCCGCGCCCGCACCGGCCGCCCGCGCCCGCACCGGCCGCCCGCGCCCGTCGCCCCCGCCCGCCCGCACTCGCCGCCCCGGCCCGTACCGCCCCCGGCCCGTACCGCCCCCGCCTCACGCCCGCGTCTCGTCCTCCAGCTCCTCCTCCGGCTCCCGCCCCGGCGTCTTCAGGTCGAACCGCGTGATCGCGAAGCGGAACACGGCGTAGTACACGACCGCCGCACACGCCCCGATGATCAACAACAGCCATGGTTTCGTCGCGAGCGACCAGTTGATGACGTAGTCGATCAACCCCGCCGAGAAGCTGAAACCGTCCTTCGCGCCCAGCGCCCACGACACCGCCATCGAGACACCCGTCAGCACCGCGTGCACCGCGTACAACAACGGCGCCACGAACAGGAACGAGTACTCGATGGGCTCGGTGATACCGGTGACGAACGAGGTCAGCGCGACCGACAGCATCAGCCCGCCCACCTCCTTGCGCCGGTGCGGCTTCGCGCAGTGCGTGATCGCCAGCGCGGCGGCCGGCAGCGCGAACATCATGATCGGGAAGAACCCGGTCAGGAACTGCCCCGCGCTCGGGTCGCCCGCCAGGAAGCGGTTGATGTCCCCGTGCACGACGTCCCCGTCCGGCGCCTTGTACTCCCCGAACTGGAACCACACGAACGTGTTCAGGAACTGGTGCAGCCCCACCACGAGCAGCGCCCGGTTCGCCACCCCGAACACCCCCGACCCCCACGCCCCCGCGTCCGACAGCCACTGCCCGAAGCTCGTCAGCCCGTCCCCGATCGGCTGCCACGCCCACGCCGCGAGCCCTCCGAGCAGCAGCCCGATGAACGCCATCAGGATCGGCACGAGCCGCCGCCCGTTGAAGAACCCCAGCCAGTCCACGAGCTTCGTCCGGTAGAACCGCCGCCACACGTACGCCGAGATCAGCCCGATCACGATCCCGCCGAAGACCCCCGGGTTCTGGTACGTCGCCGCCGTGAACGCCCTCCCGGAGTAGTCGACGCAGCCGCCGTCCACCGCCACCTGCCCCCTCGGGCAGGCCACCGGGAACGCCTGGAGCACCGCGTAGAAGACCAGGAACCCCGTCACCGCCGCCAGCGCCGTCGAACCGTCCGACTTCTTCGCCATCCCGATCGCGACACCCACACAGAACAGCAAGGGCAGCCCCAGCGTGGAGTCGAGCAGCGCCCCGCCCGCCGCGTCGATCACCTTCGCGACGTTCGTCCACCCCAGCCCGTCCTGGCCGAAGACGTCCGGCTGACCCAGCCGGTTGAGAATCCCCGCCGCGGGCAGCACCGCGATCGGCAACTGGAGCGAACGCCCCATCTTCTGCAAGCCCTGGAAGAATCTCCCCCAGGGCCCCGGCCCCGCCGTCGCCGCACTCGTCGCCACGCTCATCCACAACCTCCCGTGCCGCCCGGGCCGCGCCCCTGCTGAGCGTCATGATTCGGCACCCCGGCTCCCGCCGCCCATGAAGTTGGGCCAATGGTGAGTTAACGTGACAAAACCCCCAACACGGAGCACCGGGCACAAGGAGCGTGGCGCATGGCCAGCAAGGCGGAGAAGATCGTCGCCGGACTCGGCGGCCTCGACAACATCAGCGACATCGAGGGCTGCATCACCCGGCTGCGCACCGAGGTCTACGACGCCTCCAAGGTCGACGAAGCCGCGCTCAAGGCCGCCGGCGCCCACGGCGTCGTCAAGATGGGCACCGCCATCCAGGTCGTCATCGGCACCGACGCCGACCCCATCGCGGCGGACATCGAAGACATGATGTGACCAGCCCTCCCGGTGACGTGGGGGACGCGGAACAGGCGTCCCCCGCGACCAACTAGGCTCAGCCGCATGTCACGCATCGACGGCCGCACCCCCGACCAGCTCCGCCCCGTCTCCATCGAACGCGGCTGGAGCAAGCACGCCGAAGGCTCCGTCCTCGTCTCCTTCGGCGACACCCGCGTCCTGTGCACCGCCTCCTTCACCGAAGGCGTGCCCCGCTGGCGCAAGGGCAGCGGCGAGGGCTGGGTCACCGCCGAGTACGCGATGCTCCCGCGCGCCACCAACACCCGCGGCGACCGCGAGTCCGTCCGCGGCAAGATCGGCGGCCGCACCCACGAGATCTCCCGCCTCATCGGCCGCAGCCTGCGCGCCGTCGTCGACACCCGCGCCCTCGGCGAGAACACCGTCGTCCTCGACTGCGACGTCCTCCAGGCCGACGGCGGCACCCGCACCGCCGCCATCACCGGCGCGTACGTCGCCCTCGCCGACGCCGTCCGCTGGGCGCAGGGAAAGAAGCTCGTCAAGGCCGGACGCGTCCCGCTGCGCGACACCGTCTCGGCCGTCTCCGTCGGCATCATCGACTCCGTCCCCTACCTCGACCTGCGGTACGAGGAGGACGTGCGCGCCGAGACCGACATGAACGTCGTCCGCACCGGCGACGGCCGCTTCGTCGAGGTCCAGGGCACCGCCGAGGCCGCGCCCTTCGACCGCGCCGAACTCGACGCGCTCCTCGATCTCGCGAGCGCGGGCTGCGCGGACCTGGCGGCCCTCCAGCGCGAGGCGCTCGAAGCCTGAGCCGACCGCCCAGGTAAAGAGAACACCAAGCGAAGGACGGGCCACGGGCAACCGAACACCCGTCCACGGCGTCATCCCGCATGACGGAGACCCCGGGGGAGCCCACTCCTCCGGGTCTCGACCGCCGTGGACGAAAGGGACCGCCCGCTCATGCCCGCGCACCGCCGAGCCCGCCGCACCGCCGCCGCCCTCCTGCTGGCCGCCCTCCCGCTGCTGGGCCTCACCGCCTGCGACGCGGCGCGGAAGGCGCTCGACTGCGTCCACACCGCCGACACCATCGCGGACCACGTCACCAACCTCCAGCAGTCCGCCGACAGCCTCGGCGACGACCCCCTCGACCCCGACACCGAACTCGCCGCCATCGACAAGGACCTCGGCGCCCTCCGCAAGAAGGCGGAAGACGCGGACCTGAAGCAGGCGCTCGACGGACTCGGCGAGGCCGTCGACACGGTCCGGGCCGATGTCGCGAGCGGCGACGAGACACCCGACCTCGACCCGCTCACCGACGCGGCGGGCGAGCTGACGAAGGTCTGCACCCCGTGACCCGCGCGGTCACCGCTGCGGAATACTGGCGTCCATGACCCGTCTCATCCTCGCCACCCGCAACGCCGGCAAAGTCACCGAACTCCACGCCATCCTCAACGAGGCGGGGCTCGGGCACGAACTCGTGGGAGCCGACGCGTACCCGGAGATCCCCGACGTCAAGGAGACGGGCGTCACCTTCGCCGAGAACGCCCTCCTGAAGGCGCACGCCCTGGCCCGGGCGACGGGCCTCCCGGCGGTGGCGGACGACTCGGGCCTGTGCGTCGACGTCCTGAACGGCGCCCCCAGCATCTTCTCCGCCCGCTGGTCCGGCCGCCACGGCGACGACGAGGCCAACCTCCGCCTCCTCCTGGCCCAGCTCTCCGACATCGCCCCCGAACACCGCGCCGCCGGCTTCGCCTGCGCGGCGGCCCTGGCCCTCCCGGACGGCACGGAACGCGTGGTCGAGGGCCACCTCCGCGGCACCCTCCGCCTCGAACCGGCGGGCACGAACGGCTTCGGCTACGACCCGATCCTCCAGCCGGAGGGCCTCGACCGCACCTGCGCCGAACTGACCCCGGCCGAGAAGAACGCGATCAGCCACCGGGGCAAGGCGTTCAGGGCACTGGCGCCGGTGGTGCGGGAACTGGTGGGCTGACGCCAGTCGGCGGTACGACGAAGGGGCGCCTCGTTGAGGCGCCCCTTACGTATGTGAACCCGATGGGATTCGAACCCATGACACCTGGGACCTAAACCCAGTCCCTCTAGCCAGCTGGGGTACGGGTCCAGCGTCAGACTTGTATCACCTCCTGGCCCTACCGGCAAAAGTGGCGGTCTGGCTGTGGCAGTTGGGACACAGGTACCGCAGGTTCTCCGCCCGGTTGTCCCGCCAGTCGCCGTTGACGTGGTCGATCTCGCACACCAGCGGGCGACCCCGGTACCGCTTCCCCAGCCCGCACTTCTCACAGACGTGCGGACGGCCGATCTCGCTCAGGGCGCGGCGGAGCATCTCGCCCGAGGTACGTCCTGCCGTCGGCGGTTTGACGACGAGCACGGCCGATGCGGGGGTGCGCCGGCGGGGCACGCCTCTCCGGCTTGCCTGGCCCAGGAAGTGGGCCGTGGAGATGCCGTTCCGCTCACATGCCTCCCGCAGGCGTCGGCGCGTACCCGCGTGAGGCTCCAGGCCGAGCAGACGGAGCGCTTCGGCCGCGGACCGGGCCCCGGAAACCGCCGTGCGCACGCTGTCCGGCGAGAGATCCGCCGTGGACGCGTTCTTGCGCGGGAGGTGCGAGATGTCGATGCCGAACTGTTCGAGGCGCTTGCGGACGAGGCTGTAGGGGATGTCGCCCTCCGGGAGTCCCAGCCGGGTGCCGACTTCCCGCAGGCTTCTCGCCCCCTTGACGGCTTCGGCCAGGGCTTCGCGGGTGTACGCCACGGGTTCTCTCGCCGGAAGACCGCTCGGGCGGAAGTGGCTGGTGTCGATCCCGTAGTGGCGCAGCCGCCGCTCCACGTACCGCATCACCGTCTTGGACGCCGGTGCCCCGATCCGGTCCAGCAGGTCCAGCAGACTGCCGCTGGCCGGAGCCGCGTCGGCAAGGAGGGACCGGGGGTACTTCGGGATGCTCATCGGGCGCGCTGCCTACGGCGGAAGGTGTCCGTCATCGAGTGGCAGTTCGGGCAGAGCAGCCGCAGATTCCCGATCCGGTTGTCCCGCCAGTCGCCGTTGATGTGGTCGACCTCCAGGCGCAACGGCTCGCCCATCCATTCGGGGCCGGTTCCGCAGTCGGCGCACACCTCCGCCCGGCCAGTGGCCAGGAGCGCCTGTTTGAGCCGCTGCCCGGGGACGCGGCGCGTCCTGTCCGCCTCGAAGACGAGGAGTTCTGCCGCCGTTCGCCTGCGGCCGCCCTGGCGCGGCACGCTGCCCCTGACCCGCACGAAGTGCGACGTATCGATACCGAGCTTCGCGACCCGGCGGCTGAGGTGGCTGTGCCAGCCGCCGACCTGGTCGACGCCCAGGCGGAGCAGCACCTCGTTCATGGTGCGCGAGGCCGCGACCGCCTCCGCGAGTTCCGCTCGTGTCCACCGCCCGCGTTCGTCCTCCAGCCGGTTCAGGTCGAGACCCATCACCTTCATGCGCTGCCGCAAGTACCTGCGCCGCTCCCGGTTCTCCAGGTCAACCCCCAGCCGTTCCATCACCTCCCCCAGCGTCCCCGCCCCCGTGAAGGCCCGCCGCAGCTCCTCGTCCGTGTACCTGACCGCCATCCCGCACCCCGTTCGATCGAGCGTCCGACCGGTTCAACGACGCCTGTTCGGGCCGGGTCACCCCGAACGGCGGAACGCCCCGTACCTTCACCGGTACGGGGCGTTCCGCTTGGTGCGGATCGGATCGTCGGGTCGTCAGAACTTGGGTTCCGGGGTCTGGGCGTGGACGATCTCGGCCGCCTCTTCCTCCGTCTCGACCGACGGTGGCGAGCCCGCCAGGGGCAGGTTGGCCGTCTCCTTCAGGCAGAGGACCGCGATCACGCCCACCACGGCCGCCGCCGTCGCGTAGTACGCGGGCATCAGGTTCGTGTCGAAGGCGCTGATCAGGGCGGTGATCACGAGGGGGGTCGTGCCGCCGAAGATCGAGGTGGCCAGGTTGTAGGAGACCGAGAGGGAGCCGTAGCGGACCTGCGTCGGGAAGATCGCCGGGAGTGCCGCCGACATCGTGCCGAGGAGGCAGACCAGGGAGAGGCCCAGGAGGAGCAGGCCCAGGGCGATCAGGACGACGCTGCCCTGGCGGATGAGGAGGAAGGAGGGGACGGAGAGGACCAGGAAGCCGATCATCCCGGCCATCAGGAGCGGCTTCCGGCCGAGGCGGTCCGAGAGGCGGCCCACCTGCTGGAGCAGGCACATCTGCACGACCATCACGAGGAGCAGGATCAGCAGCCCCTTGTTGGTCCCGTAGCCGAGTTCGTCGGAGAGGTACGTCGGCATGTAGGAGAGCAGCATGTAGTCGGTGATGTTGTACGCCGCGACGAGCGCGAGGCACAGCAGCAGCGGGCGCCAGTACTTCGTGAAGATCTTGCCGAGGTCGCCTGCGGCCGAGGTCTCGACCGCGTCGGCGGCCTCGCTCGCCCGTACCTGGCCGCCCTCCAGTTTCTGGAAGGCCGGGGTCTCGTCGAGTTTGACCCGCAGCCACAGGCCGATGAAGCCGAGCGGGGCGGCGACGAGGAAGGGGATGCGCCAGCCCCAGTGGAGCATCTGCTCGTCGTTGAAGAAGGTCGTCAGCAGGACGACGAGGCCGGAGGCGCCGACGTAGCCCGCGAGGGTGCCGAATTCGAGGAAGCTGCCGAAGAAGCCGCGCCGCTTGTCGGGCGCGTACTCGGCGATGAACGTCGAGGCGCCCCCGTACTCGCCGCCGGTCGAGAAGCCCTGAACGAGGCGGAAGAAGATCAGCAGGATCGGGGCCCAGATGCCGATCGTGTCGTGCGAGGGGATGAGGCCGATCGCAAGGGTGCCGACCGACATCATGATCATCGTGATGGCGAGGATCGACTTGCGGCCGATCTTGTCGCCGAGGGGGCCGAAGACGGCACCGCCGATGGGGCGGACGAGGAAGGCGACGGCGAAGGTCGCGAAGGACGAGAGGAGCTGGGCGGTGTCGTTCCCGGAGGGGAAGAACACCTTGCCCAGCGTCGCCGCGAGATAGCTGTAGATCCCGAAGTCGTACCACTCCATGGCGTTGCCGAGCATGGCCGCCTTGGTGGCCCGCTTGACCGCCGCCTCGTCGGTCACGGTGATGTCGCTGCGGCGCAGCCTGGGGTTGCGCCGTTTGTCGATCGCGCGGAAGAGCACCCGGTGGCGTCTGACCGCGGCGGGGTCCATCACCGGCTCGTCGTTGTCGGTCGCCGCCATCAGGGTGTTCCTTTCTCCGGTCCTGTTGCCAAGCTGAACACCTGCGCGCTTCCGCCGCGCTCAAACAAACTCGTTCAGGGGGCACCGATCTGGCTACGGAGAGTGAATGATGTGCCCGTTTTCAGGCGGTTTCGCTGAGACCCAGATCACGGATGATCTTCGCGACGTGCCCGGTGGCCTTGACGTTGTAGAGGGCCCGCTCGACCTTGCCCTCCTCGTCCACGACGATCGTGGAGCGGATGACGCCGGTGACGGTCTTGCCGTAGAGCTTCTTCTCGCCGAAGGCGCCGTACTCCTCCATGACCGCCTTCGACGGGTCGGAGACGAGCGTGACGCGCAGGTCCTCCTTCTCGCGGAACTTGGCGAGCTTCTCGGGCTTGTCGGGAGAGACGCCGATGACGTCGTAGCCCTCGCGGGCGAGGAGGTCCAGGTTGTCGGTGAAGTCGCACGCCTGCTTGGTGCAGCCGGGGGTGAGCGCGGCGGGGTAGAAGTACACGATCACTTTCCGTCCGCGATGGGCGGAGAGCGAGATCTCCTCGCCGTCGGCGTCCGGAAGGGTGAAGTCGGGCGCGGGGTCGCCGGGCTGAAGGCGCTCGCTCATGGGGTGGCTCCTGTTTCCGGGGTGGTTTTCGGGGTACGCCGCCGAGCCTAAGCCAGCGCACGGGCCGGCCCGGACGCGCTCGTACGGTCCCTACAGGGGGTGCCGAGGGGTGCGCGGGCGGTACAACTGACAGACTGTCGTGCGACGGGCCCCGAGCGGGGCGCGGAGAGTGCACAGGAGCGACGGGTGTCCCCGATCAAGGGCCCCGGGACACGACGACGGAGGCAACGCGGTGTCGGAAGCGGATGCCAGGACCCCTGCGGAGATCGAGGCGGACATCAAGCGCCGGCGTGTGCTGCTGGCCGAGACCCTCGACGAGATCGGGGTGCGTGTGCACCCGAAGACGATCGTGGGCGATGCGAAGGCGAAGGCGACGGCGAAGGTCGATCAGACCCTCGGACGGGCGTACGTGGAGGTGAACCGCACGCTGAGCGGAGTGCGGGCGAAGTTCGTCGACGAGGAGGGCAGCCCGCGCCTGGGGCGGATCGTGCCGGTCGCGGTGCTCGCCGTGGGCGTGGTCGGGCTCGTGGTGGTCTCCGGGCGCAAAAGCGGGAAGAAGTGACCCGCCCCGGGGAGCCGGACGCCGTTCGGTGCCCCGGGTACCGGGGTTCCGTACAGACCGTGCGGGGCCCCGGGTTAGATTTCCTGGCGTGAGCGAGAACCACGGCACGAGCCAGTCCCAGGACGCGCAGGCCCACGACGACAAGCTGCCCATCCGGATGCTGCACGACCGCGTCCTGGTGCGGAGCGACACCCCGGAGGGGGAGCGTCGCTCGGGCGGCGGGATCGTCATTCCGGCGACGGCGGCGGTGGGGCGCCGGCTCGCGTGGGCGCGCGTGGTCGCGGTCGGGCAGAGCGTGCGGACGGTGGAGGCGGGGGACCGGGTGCTCTACGACCCGGAGGACCGCGCGGAGGTGGAGGTGCGCGGGGTCGCGTACGTCCTGATGCGGGAGCGGGACCTGCACGCGGTGGCCGCGGACCGTTTCGAGGGCGCGGAGGACGCGACGGGGCTGTATCTCTGAGGTCCGTCGCGAGGGCCCCGGGGTGGTGACAGGAGTCACCGCCCCGGGGCCCTCGGTGTTGCTAGCCTCGGGAGTACCCCGACGAGACGCGCCGTACCGGGTCACGAAAGACGACGCACCCCTGTTCGCGCTCTTTCGTTCGGAGGTGTCCCGTCATGGCGTGGATCGCTGTGATCATCGCGGGTCTGCTGGAAGTGGCCTGGTCGGTCGGCATGAAGTACACGCACGGTTTCACCCGGCTCGTGCCGAGTCTGTTCACGGGCGCGGGGATCGTGGCTTCGATGCTGCTGCTCGCCCATGCGGCGAAGACGCTGCCGATCGGTACGGCCTACGGGGTGTGGGTCGGGATCGGTGCCGCGGGTGCGGCGGTGCTCGGCATGGTGGTGCTCGGTGAGCCGGCGACGGCGGCGCGGATCTTCTTCGTGTCGCTGCTCGTGGTGGCCGTGGTGGGCCTGAAGGTCACCTCGGGGCACTGAGGTGCGGGGAGCGGGCGCCGTCCATCCGGACGGCGCCCGTTCCGTGCCGTCAGCCGCCGCCCAGGAAGCCGCCCGGGGTGCCGCCGCCGGGCTGTTCCCCGCCGCCGCCCGGGTCGCCGTTGTCGCCGCCCGGGTCGGTGCCGCCGGGGTCGGTGCCGCCGTTGTCGCCGCCCGGGCCGGTGCCGCCGGGCCCGGTGCCGCCGTTGTCGCCGCCCGGGTCCGTGGCGCCGCCGGTCGGCTCACCGCCGCCGGGGGGCGTCACGGGCTCGCCGGGGGAAGTGCCGCCCGTGCCGCCGGTGCCGCCGGTGCCGTTCTGCCCGCCCGCGCCGTTCTGGCCGTCGTCGGCGGGGGAGGACGCCGTCGGGTCGCTCGGGCTCGTCCCCGTACTCGGGCTGTCGCTGCTGCCCGGGGCCTGCGAGACGGGCGGCTTGCGCTTGGCGCCCTTGGCGAGCTTGAGGTCGAAGTCGTGCGACTTCTGGCCCTTGAGCGCCTGCTTGACGTACTGCGACCAGATCTCGGTGGGCGGGCCGCCGCCGTTCATGCGGGCGACGCCGAGCGCTCCGTAGAGCGGGACGTGCTTGGCGGTCTTGGGGTCCTGGCCCATGACCGAGACGACCGTCGCGAGGTCGGGCGTGTACCCGGCGAAGAGCGCGGCGGTGTCCTCTTCGGCGGTGCCCGTCTTGCCCGCCGCCGGGCGGCCGGCGCCCTTGGCCGCCATGGCGGTGCCCTTCTCGACGACGCTCTGGAGGATCGACGTCGTGGTGTCGGCGGCCGTGCGCTTGACCGCCTGGGTGGTGTGGCGCTCGGGCAGGTCCACGCGCTTGCCGTCGCGGTCGGTGATCTTGAGGACGAGCTGGGCGGAGTTGTGCCTGCCGTGGTTGGCGAGCGTCGCGTACGCCTCGGTCATGCGCAGCACGCTCGGGGTGGCGGTGCCGAGTGCGATCGAGGGGTACGGGGCCAGGGACGGGGTGCCCTTGGCGAGGCCGAGGGCTTCGGCGGTCTTCTTGACCTTCGCGGGGCCGACGTCGACGGCCATCTGCGCGTACACCGAGTTGACGGACTTGTCGGTGGCGACGCTGACGGGGATGCGGCCGTAGTCGCGCTCGTCCTCGTTCTCGGGGCTGAAGGGGATGGAGCTGCCCTTCACGGGGCGTTTGCTGGTGCCGTCGTACACCGTGGCGGGCGTGATCGTCTCGCCGTCCTGCGTCGTGGAGTGGTTCTCCAGCGCGGAGGTGAAGACGAAGGGCTTGAACGTCGAGCCGACCTGGAAGTCGGCGCGGGTCGCGTTGTTCGTGTACTGCTTCACCCAGTCGATGCCGCCGTACATCGCGACGACCTGGCCGGTCTTCGGGTCGATCGAGGCGGCGCCCGCGCGGACGTTGCGGTCGGCGCGGCGGTTCTTCTTGTCGAGCTTGTCGATGAGCTGGTCGTCCACCGCCTTGACCAGGGCGTCCTGGTTCTTCTTCTTGAAGGTCGTGGTGATGCGGTAGCCCTGGTTGGTGAGGTGGTTCTTGTCGATGCCGTTCTCGGAGAGGTAGTTCTTGACGGCCTCGACGAGGTAGCCGCGCTGGCCGGAGAGCGAGGAGTTGGTGCTCGTGGGCTCCTTGGGCGTCGGGAACTCCGCCTTCGCGCGGGCGGCCGGGGTCATCCAGTGCTGCTTGACCATGCCGTCGAGCACGTAGGACCAACGGGCCTCGGCGGCGCGCTTGTTCTCGGGGTAGACGACGACGTCGTACGCGGAGGGCGCGTTGAGGAGCGAGGCGAGGTAGGCGCCCTCGGGGACGGTGAGCTGGTCGACGTCCTTGTCGTAGTAGGCGCGCGCGGCGGCCTGGATGCCGTAGGCGTTGCGGCCGAAGTAGCTCGTGTTGAGGTAGCCCTCCAGGATCTCGTCCTTGCTCTTCTCGCGGTCGAGCTTGAGCGAGATGAAGAACTCCTTGGCCTTCCGGGTGACCGTCTGGTCCTGGTCCAGGTAGTAGTTCTTCACGTACTGCTGCGTGATGGTCGAGCCGGACTGCTTGCCCTTGCCGGTCGCGGTGTTCCACGCGGCGCGGAGCATGGCCTGCGGGTCGACGGCGGACTCCGTGTAGAAGTCGCGGTCCTCGGCGGCGAGCACGGTGCGCTGGACGGACTTGGGGATCTCGGAGAGCTTCACGTTGACGCGGTTGACGGTGCCGTCGCGTGCGAGGAGGGTGCCGTCCGCGTAGTAGTAGACGTTGCTCTGGAGCTGGGCGTCCTGGTTGCCCTCGGGGATGTCGGTGGTCGCGTAGCCGATGGCGAAGGCGCCGCCGAGGAGCAGGATCAGCAGGACGAGGCCGCCGAGCGTCATGCGCCAGGTCGGGAAGAGGCGGCGCCAGCCCTTGCGCTTGCGGGACTTGCGGCCCTTCTTCTTGGGCTGCCCGGGCCCGTCGCCGTCGTCGGCGGCCATGGCGGCGGCGCCGGTGTCGCCGGGGGGCGGAGGCGTGCCGGGAGGGCTCGCGGGGGTGCCGGCCGCGGGCCCCGCCTTCGCCGGAGTGCCCTTACCGGCCTTCGAGGGGGTGCCCTTCCCGGTCTTGCCGGGACGGGCGGCGTCCTCGCCGCCGGGGACGCGCAGCTGAGTCGTCCGTTCGGCGGGGAACTCTTTCGGGGGGTCGGCGGGGGAGGGCGCGGCGGGGGCGGGCTTGTCACCGGCGGCGGGCTTGTCACCGGCGGCGGGCTTGGCCGCCGGGGTGGGCTTGGTGTCCGCAGTCGGCTTGGCGTCCGCCTTGACGCCTCCTGGTGCGGGCGCGGTGCCCGGCGCCGCCTCGTCGGGCTTGGCGGCGTCGGCGGTCTTCGCGCTTCCGGCGGCCTTCGCGTCACGTGCGGCCTTCGGGGCACCTGCGGCCTTCGGGGCACCTGCGGTCGTCGCGGCACCCGCGGGCTTCTCGCTCGCCGAGGCGTCGGCCATTCCGCCGTCGGCCTTCGCGGTCCCGGGCGCGGCGGCCCCGGCGCTCCGCGCCGTCGGGGCGTCAGACCTCGCTCCCGGTACGGGCTTCGCGGCGCGGGAGGCCCCCGCCCGCGGCTTCGCCTCCGGCTTGGCGCCCGGCTTCGTTTCCGGCTTCGCGTCCCGCTCCGTGCCCGCCGTCCCTCCCGGCGCGTCCCCCGCCGTCTTCCGCGCCCGCGCCTGTCCCTCGCGTGACTCCTTCCGCTCGTTCCCTTCGTCGCGCCGGGGTGTCCCGGCCTCTTCCGGCCGGGATGTCGTGCCGTCCCCGGTGTGGTCGCCGTCGCCGTGCTGCTGCGGCTCGTCGGTCATGTTGTGCGGAACTCCTGCTTCGCTTCGTGCACCCGGTGCCCACGTACGCACCGAGGCGCGGGGCGGTCGGAACACAGTGCCCGCCTCGGCGGCTCGTGATCCTCCCCCGTGTAAAACGCGTGGCGCGCGCGTACGGCTCCCCTCTAGGCTCGTGACTTTGGCCCGAGGGGCCGAATCCACACCATTCGCGCGGAAAATCCGCACCGAAAGAGAGGTGTCGTGCGCACCGTCCGGCTCTACGCGGCAGTCGCCGCCGGTGGTTTCCGCCGCTATGCGACGTACCGCTGGGCGACTCTCGCGGGGGTGTTCACCAACACGGTGTTCGGCGTCATTCTCGCCTATACGTATCAGGCGTTGTGGCAGGAGCGTCCCCACCTCGGCGACTACACGCTTTCACAGGCACTCACCTACGTCTGGATCGGGCAGGCGATCCTCATGACCTCCATGGTCATGGGGAACGGATTCGAGGTCGAGCTGATCGAGCGCATCCGCAGCGGCGCCATCTCCGTCGACCTCTACCGGCCGGTCGATCTCCAGTCGTGGTGGCTCGCCGGAGACCTCGGGCGGGCGGTGTTCCACCTGCTCGGGCGAGGCGTCGCGCCCTTCACGGCGGGCGCGCTGCTCTTCGACCTCGCGGTCCCGGCCGATCCGCTGCGCTGGCTCTCCTTCCTCGTCGCGGTCGCGCTCGGGGTCGTGGTGAGCTTCGCGCTGCGCTACCTCGTGGCGCTCTCCGCCTTCTGGCTGCTCCACGGCGACGGGATCACCGGGCTCCACGTCTTCGTGGCGACCTTCCTGTCCGGGGTCTCGCTGCCGCTCAACGTCTTCCCCGGCCTGCTCGGCGAGGTGGCCCGCGCGCTGCCGTGGGCCTCGCTCGTGCAGGTCCCCGCCGACGTCCTGCTCGGTACGTACGAGGGCGGCGGGCTTCTCGGCGTGTACGGCTTCCAGGCGGGCTGGGCCGTGCTGCTGCTCGCCCTCGGCCGCCTCGTCCAGTCCGCCGCGACACGCAGGGTGGTGGTCCAGGGTGGCTGAATCCGTCCAACCCGCGGCGGTTCGGGAGCGGAGCGCGCTGCGCACCGGGCTGCGTGCCTACCGGCTCGTGAGCCTCATGTGGATGCGCTCGCTGCTCGCGTATCCCCTCTCCTTCGCGCTGAACGTCTTCGCGCAGGCGGCGATCACGGGCCTCGACTTCGTCGTGGTCCTGCTGATGTTCTCGCACGTCGACGCCCTCGGCGGCTACGGCCTCGCCGACTTCGCCGTCCTGTACGGGCTCTCCTCGGTCTCCTTCGGGCTGTGCAACCTCTTCCTCGGCTCGACGCAGCGGCTCGGCCAGCGCGTGCGCGACGGCACGCTCGACGCGCTGCTCGTGCGCCCCGCCCCCGTGTTCGCGCAGGTCGCCGCCGACCGCTTCTCGCTCAACCGGCTCGGGCGCACCTTCCAGGGCCTCGCGGTGCTGGTGTACGGGCTGAGCGCGGCGGAGATCGACTGGGACCCGGGGCGGGTCCTGCTGATCCCGTACGCGGTGGTGAGCGGCGCGGCGATCTTCGGGGCCGTGTACGTGGCGGGGGCGGCCTTCCAGTTCGTGGCGACCGACGCGGCCGAGGTCGAGAACGCGTTCACCTACGGCGGGCAGACGATGCTCCAGTACCCGCCGACGGTCTTCGCCAGGGAAGTGGTGCGCGCGGTGACCTTCGTGCTGCCGCTCTCCTTCGTGAACTGGGTCCCGGGCGCGTACCTCCTGGGGCGGCCCGCGCCGCTCGGCCTGCCGGCCTGGTGCGCCCTGCTGCCGCCGCTCGTCGCCGTCGCGGCGCTCGCCCTGGCGGGTCTCGCCTGGCGCGCGGGGCTGCGGGGCTACCGCTCGACAGGGAGCTGAGGGGCGCGGCGCCGGGGCCCGGCACGCCGCGCCCTGCCGGGACGGACACAACCGTGCCGCACCGAAACCGACCCCAACCGTGCCGCACCGAGACCGACACACCGTGCCGCGCCGAGTCCGGCGCGAGAGGAAGGAAAGAGCTGGTGGAGAGCGAGCACGGGGACGACGTCATCGTCCTCGAAGACCTGCAGAAGGAGTTCACGGTCCGGCGGAAGACCGCGTTCCTGCGGTACGAGAAGCGGGCGGTGCGGGCCGTGGACGGCATCTCGTTCCGGGTGCGGCGCGGCGAGATGGTCGGGTACATCGGGCCGAACGGCGCGGGCAAGTCGACGACGATCAAGATGCTCACCGGCATCCTCACGCCCTCGGGCGGCCGGCTGCGGGTCGCGGGCTTCGACCCCTCGCGGCAGCGGCTCTCGCTGACGCGGCGGATCGGGGTCGTCTTCGGGCAGCGCACGACGCTGTGGTGGGACCTGCCGCTCATCGACTCGTACCGCCTCATGCGGCACCTGTACGACGTGCCGCTCGGGCGGTACCGCGAGACGCTCGACCGCTGCGTGGAGCAACTGGAGCTGGCGGACCTGCTGGACGTGCCGGTCCGGCAGCTGTCGCTGGGGCAGCGGATGCGCGGCGACATCGGCGCGGCGCTGCTGCACTCGCCCGAGGTGCTGTACCTCGACGAGCCGACGATCGGGCTCGACGTCTTCTCGAAGGCGCGGGTGCGCGAGTTCCTGCGCGAGCTGAACGCGGAGCAGGGCACGACCGTGCTCCTCACGACGCACGACCTCACCGACATCGAGCAGGTGTGCTCGCGGGTGATGGTCATCGACCACGGGCGGCTCGTGCACGACGGGGACCTGGCGGGGCTGCACGCGCTGGGCGAGAGCGAGCGGATGCTCGTCCTCGACCTGGAGCGCGAGCTGCCCGCGGTCTCGGTGCCCGGCGCTCGTACCGTACGCGTTGAGGGGCCCCGCCAGTGGCTCGCCTTCCCCGCCGGGGCCTCGGCCGCGCCGCTGGTGGCGCGGATCGCGGCCGACTACCCGCTCGTCGACCTCTCGGTGCGGGAGCCCGACATCGAGGCCGTCATCGCGCGGATGTACGCGCGCGGGAGGAGCGACGCCGTCACCTCGTAGGGTGGGCGCATGACTGACGAGCGGGCCGAACCACCGCCCAGGACAAAGGACATGACCACAGCGCGAGCGGACGCCCCGCTCGCCGAGGGGGAGTTGCGCGCTTCGGACGCCGACCGGGAGCGGGTGGCCGAGCGCTTGCGCGAGGCGGTCGCCGAGGGGCGCCTCGACATGGAGGAGTTCGACGTACGGCTCGGGGCGGCCTACGCGGCCCGGACGTACGGCGAACTGGTGCCGCTCACGCGCGACCTGCCGGAGAGCGGCACGAGCGTGGCACCGGCTCCCGCGGCGGCGGGGGGCCGCGTGGGGCGGGTCGGCGCGGAGGCGACCTCGCGCGGGGCGTTCGCTCTCTTCGGCGGCTTCGCGCGCCGGGGCCGCTGGGCGGTCGGGAAGGTCTTCACCGCGTTCGCGATGTGGGGCGGCGGCGAGATCGACCTCCGCGAGGCCGATTTCGAGGACCGCGAGACGGTTCTGCGCTGCCTCACGATCTGGGGCGGGATCTCGGTCGTGGTCCCGCCCGAGCTGCGCGTACGGGTCTCGGGCGTCGGGATCATGGGCGGTTTCGGCGGCGACCAGCTCTTCGACGGCCCGCCCGGCTCGCCGCAGGTCACGGTGACGGGCTTCGCGCTGATGGGCGGGGTGAACGTGCAGCGCAAGCAGCGCAAGGGCGAGAAGCGCAGGCTCAAGGAGGAGCGGAAGCGGAGGGAACTGGACGCGGAGGACTGAGAGCGGGGACGTTCCGCTCAGCGGGGCGGGACTTCCCGGCGGCTCCGCCCCGGCCCCGGCCGTCGAGCGCGGGACGGGGTGGACGCGGCGTCCCTCAGAGCTGCGCCGGCGCCGCGCCCCTCAGGTCCGCCAGGTTCACCGTCTCGGCCATCCGCTGGTATCCGGCGTCGTTGAGGTGGAGGTGGTCGCCGGAGTCGTGGGCGGGGGCCAGACGGCTGGGGCGGGCCTGGTCCCGCAGCGTCCGGTCGAAGTCGGCGTACGCGTCGAAGACGCGCCCCGAGCGGATCTGTGCGTTGACCGCCTGCCGGGTCTGCTCGCCGCGGAGCGTGAAGCCCCGGTGCCCCTCGAAGGGCATGAGCGTCGCGCCGATGACGTGCAGGCCCTTGGCGTGCGCCCGCGCGGTCAGCTCGCGCAGCCCGGCGACGATCCGCCCGGCGTCGTACTGCTGCGGGGCCCGGAGGATGTCGTTGATGCCGAGGTCGACGAAGACGGCCTTCACACCGGAGCGGCCGAGGACGTCGCGGTCGAAGCGGTCGAGCGCGGCCGGGTTGTCGGCGGGGCGGCCCGCACCGGCGAGCAGGACGCGGTTGCCGCTGATCCCCGCGTTGACGACGCTGTAGCGCGGGGCGCCCTGCTCGTTCGCGAGGCGGCGGGCGAGGCGGTCGGGCCAGCGGTGGTTGGCGCCGGAGGTGGAGCGGAGCCCGTCGGTGAGCGAGTCGCCGAGCGTGACGAGGGTCCCGGCGAGGCGGTGGCTGAGGACGTCCACGGCGGTGACGTACCGCCAGTAGGAGGACTGCGCGGTGTACGCGGCGCCGTCCGGGTCCCTCGTGCGGTCGCCCTCGGCGAGGTAGCTGGTCTGGCGGGCCTGCGCGTGGAAGGTGACGGGGCCGCTCGCGAGCGGCGAGTACGTCGTGACGAGGAGGTCCGCGTCGCCGGGGACGCTCATCCGCACCGCGTCGCTCACCCGCTGGCCGCCCGCTGGGATGACGACGGTGGTGGTGCCGCCGAAGGTGAGGCGGCGCAGTGTGCCCGCCGCGGCCGTGGGGTTTCCCGGCGCGGCGGCGAGGGCGACGGTCGCGCTCGTGATCGAGAGGGGCTGCTGCCCGTACAGGTTGGAGAGGGTGACGCGCGTCGCCTCGCCGGCGACGGAGGTGTGCACGACGTTGCGCACCGAGCGGCCCGCGAAGCCCTCCATCAGGGTGCCGGGTTCGGCCCCGCTCGGCGGCGCCGACCACGTACCGACCCAGTTCCCCGACGAGGCCGGGGCGGCCGAGCCGCGCGCGGCGGGCGGGGCCGCCGTGACCGTGTCCTCGTCCTTGCTCCGCCCGGAGCCGGTCACGAGCAGGAAGATCGCGGTCGAGCACAGCACCACGAGGGCTGTGACGGCGGCGAGCACGCCATAACCGTGACGCTTGGTCATGTGCGGGGTTTCTCCTCGGACAGCGGGAGCCCGAGGCTCCGGTCGGACGATCCCATGATGCGACATGGGTGGGGGTGGCGCTGAGCACCCCCTTCGCCCCGAGAGACGCCGGAAATCGCAGATCCGTTCCCCTGGCGCACGGGAGAGGGAGAATGAGAACGGCCCCCACCGCCCCCGAAGCCCAGCTCCGGGCGGTGCGCCGGGGGCCGCGACAGCGGGCCGGGACCGGTCACGAGGGCGAGGGAAGGGCGGCGGGGCGAGGGGGACGCAGGGGGAGGGTGAGGCGAAAATCACGGGGGCGGGACCGGCGTCCGGAACGGAACCGGGCCCCGGATCGGGAACGGCATCGGGAGCGGAGGACGGCATGGGCGGAGCTGCTGGGGGGCCGACGGGCGACGGCGGCACGGGGCCGGCGGGGAGCCGGGGGTCCGGGGACGGGACGGAGCCCGGCGGCGGGACGGGGGTGGGTGGCCGTACGGGGGCGGGCGGGCCTGTGCGGCCGGACGCGCCTGCGGGACCGGACGCTCCGTCACCCGAGGTCACTTCCTCGCCCGATGCCGCCCCGTCCCCTGACGGCGCCCCCTCACGCACAGGCTCCGCGACGGCCACCGGCGGCCCGTCCCGCAAGGGCTCCGTGGGCTCCGTCGCACGCGCGCTCGGCGGTGCCCGCAGCCCCGTCGATCTCACCCCCGCCGACCTGGAGAAGCGCCGCGGCGTGCGGCGCATGAAGTCCTTCGCGCTCGGGCTGCTGCTCTTCGTCGCGGTCGTCTACGCGCTCGCGACGTGGCTCGGACACCGGAACGCGGGCGCCTGGACCGGATACGTCGCCGCGGCGGCCGAGGCGGGGATGGTCGGCGCGCTCGCCGACTGGTTCGCCGTTACCGCGCTCTTCCGGCACCCGCTCGGGCTGCCGATCCCGCACACCGCGATCATCCCGCAGAAGAAGGACCAGCTCGGGGCCGCGCTCGGCGGCTTCGTCGGCGAGAACTTCCTCTCCGGTGATGTCGTACGGGACCGGCTGCGCGGTATCGGCATCGGGCACCGCCTCGGCGAGTGGCTCGCCGAGCCCGCGCACGCCGACCGCGTGACGGCCGAGGCGGCGACGGCGCTGCGCGGGGCCCTCACGGTGCTGCGGGACAGCGACGTGCAGGCCGTCGTCGGCGAGGCGATCACGCGGCGCGCGAAGAACGCGGAGGTCGCGCCCTCGCTCGGGCGGCTCCTGGAGCGGCTGGTGGCCGACGGCGGGCACCGCAAGCTCGTGGACCTCGTGTGCGTGCACGCGCACGACTGGCTCGTGACCCACCGGGACTCCGTCATGGACGCGGTGCAGGGCGGGGCGCCCGGCTGGACCCCCCGCTTCGTGGACAAGCGCATCGGGGAGCGCGTGTACAAGGAACTCCTCCGCTTCGTCACCGAGATGCGCGACATGCCGGACCACCCCGCGCGCGGCGCCGTCGACCGCTTCCTCGCGGACTTCGCCGGCGACCTCCAGGCCGACGGCCCGACCCGCGCCCGCGTCGAGCGCCTCAAGAACGACATCCTGGGCCGCGCCGAGGTGCAGGACCTCATCGCGACGGTGTGGGGCACGGTGCGCGGCATGATGGTCGCCGCCGCCGAGGACGAGCGCAGCGAACTGCGCCTGCGCGCCCGTACCGCGCTCCTCTCGCTCGGCAGCCGCCTGAGCGCCGACGACCGGCTGCGCGCCAAGGTCGACGGCTGGGTCGAGGGCGCCGCGGTCTACATCGTCTCGACGTACCGCACCGAGATCACCTCGCTCATCACCGACACGGTCGCGGGCTGGGACGCCGAGCACACCTCGCGCAAGATCGAGGCGAACATCGGTCGCGACCTGCAGTTCATCCGCATCAACGGCACGGTGGTCGGCTCGCTCGCCGGCCTCGTGATCTACACGGTCTCGCACGCCCTCGGCGCCTGACCGGCCGCCGCGGTGAGGGGCGGAGCCGCTCCCTCCGCCCCTCACCGCCCTGTGTTCGGACGTCCCGGTGACCGGTGAGTCCCTGTCCGCCCCTGCCCCAACGACCCGCCGCCGCCCGCGCGCCCCATCGCCTGCCCGGCCCCGTCGCTGTCGCCCCCCCGCCGTCCCCCCCCCCGCCGCAGTCCCCACCCCGCCGCTGCCCCCGCGCGCCACGCGCCCCCGTCGTCCCGTGCGCCCACCCGGTCCCCCTCACCACCCGGTCGGCCGTCCCCGGCCCGTATGAGCGCGCGCCGCCAGGGCATCCGGCGAATAGTGCACCGCACACCCGTCGCGGTCGCCACTCACGAGGAGGTACCGGACCATGGCTCAGCCTTCCGAAGAGCCGGACGACGCGGGCGACGTCGCGGCCCCCGGGCACTCCGGGACCGGCACGATCACCACCTCGGTGCCCGCCCGTCTCGACCGCCTGCCCTGGTCCCGCTGGCACTGGATGATCGTCATCGGCCTCGGGACGGTGTGGATTCTCGACGGCCTCGAAGTGACGACCGTCGGCAACATCGCGAGCCGTCTCTCCGAGTCCGGCTCGGGCCTGCCGATCACGTCCGCGCAGGTCACCGGTCTCGCCGCGGCACTGTACGTCGCGGGCGCCTGCTCGGGCGCGCTCTTCTTCGGCTGGCTGACGGACAAGTTCGGCCGTAAGAAGCTCTTCATGGTGACGCTCGCGGTCTACCTCGGAGCGACCGCGATGACCGCGCTGTCCTTCTCGCCGTGGTGGTTCTTCCTCTTCCGCTTCCTGACGGGCTTCGGCATCGGCGGCGAGTACGCGGCGATCAACTCGGCGATCGACGAGCTGATCCCCTCGAAGTACCGGGGCCGCGTGGACCTCATCATCAACGGCAGCTACTGGCTCGGCGCGATCGGCGGCGCGCTGCTCTCGATCCTCGCGCTCAACACGAACATCTTCCCGAAGGACATCGGCTGGCGCCTCACCTTCGCGCTCGGCGTCGTGCTCGGCTTCGTGATCCTCCTCGTCCGGCGGCACGTCCCCGAGAGCCCGCGCTGGCAGTTCATCCACGGCCGCGGGGACGAGGCGGAGGGCCTCGTCTCGGACGTCGAGAAGGGCGTCGAGGCCGAGAAGGACGAGAAGCTGCCGCCCCCGGCGGGCGAGATCACGATCCACCAGCGCAAGAGCGTCGGCTTCGGCCTCATCGCCAAGACGGTCTTCGCGCACTACCGCAAGCGCGCCGTGCTCGGCCTCTCCCTCTTCATCGGGCAGGCGTTCCTCTACAACGCGATCACCTTCGGCTTCGGCGCGATCCTCACGAAGTTCTACGACGTGCAGAGCGGCCACACCGGCTACTACTTCGCCGTCATCGCCGCGGGCAACTTCATCGGCCCGCTCGTCCTCGGACGCCTCTTCGACACCGTCGGCCGCCGCGTCATGATCACGGGCACCTACCTCCTGCCGGGCATCCTGCTCTTCATCACCGCGTGGCTCTTCGACCGCGGCTCGCTCAACGCGACGACCCTGACGGCCTGCTGGTGCGTGGTCCTCTTCTTCGCCTCGGCGGGCGCGTCGAGCGCCTACCTCACCGTCTCCGAGGTCTTCCCGATGGAGACCCGCGCGATGGCGATCGCCTTCTTCTACGCGATCGGCACGGCCGCCGGCGGTATCTCGGGCCCGCTGATCTTCGCCGACCTCACCGAGTCCGGCGTCCCCGGCGACACGGCACTCGCCTTCTCGATCGGCGCGGGCCTCATGTGCGCGGCGGGCCTCGTCGCGGCCTTCCTCGCGGTCGACGCGGAGGGCCGGGGCCTGGAGGACATCGCGAAGCCCCTCTCTCAGACGGAGCAGGCGGCGTAGGGGGAAGGGGGACTGGTCCGGGGGCGGTGCTCATGGGGCGGGGCGGGGGGGGGGGGGGGGGGGGCCCCCCCCCCCCCCCCCCCCCCCCCCCCCCCCCCCCCCCCCCCCCCCCCCCCCCCCCCCCGCACCCGCACGTAGCGCGTCTGCGCCGTCGAGGCGAGCATGATCGTGACGCTGTTGGCGTCCTTGGCCGGGTCGAACACGCGGCCGGCGGGGGCGGAGAGCGAGGTGAAGGCGGCACCGCCGGCGGAGCCGAGCACCTCGACGGTCTGGGTCCGCCTCGCCCAGGCCGCGTCGGGCGGCAGGGAGAGTACGAGCCTGCGCACGGGCCTGCTCTGCCCGAGATCGACCTGAATCCACTGGGGGAAGCTGTTGTTGGGGCTCTCCCAGTACGAACGCGCGTCACCGTCCACGGCGTTGCCCGGCGCGTAGTCCTGCGTCTGGCCGCTGGCCGTCGCCGTGCGGCGCAGGGCGAGGTCACCGGTGGGGAGTCCGGGCTCGCCGCCGTCCCCGACGACGGTCGGCGTGGGCCGCTTCTCGGTGAGCGGGATCTCTCCCCTGAGCAGCTTCCCGCCGTCGCCCGTGAGCCGCAGGTAGTAGTCCGAGGAGCACGGCGTGCCGTCCTCGTCGAGCGCCTTGATCCCGGACCCGGCCGGTACGTCCGCGGCCGTGGCGGCGGTCTTCGCGATCTGGTTGGCCTCGTTGTACTCGTCGAACATCGAGACGTAGATGCCCTGCACCCCGACGCGCTTCATGTTGTAGAACTGCCGCCACATGAAGTCCCCGTGGGACCGTGCCCCGCCCTGGAGGTCGCCCGGCAGGACGCACGGCTGGTAGTCCACGCCGTGCGCGGTGCAGTCGGCCTGGTCGGGGGTGTTGACGTTCGCGTAGAAGTTGTCGGCGTCGGCGACCGAGCCGATGCGTCCCACCATCCACGGCGAGAGCATGTCGAAGGCGTGGTACACGTCCATGTACCCGGCGCGCGAGTCCTCGACGCCGCGCCGCCAGTGCGTCGGCACGCCTCCCATCACGTAACAACCCTGCGCCTTGAACCAGTTCACGACGTCGAGGCAGGCCTCGGCCGACCACGTCTTGTTGGGCTCGTTGAAGCCGAAGCCCCAAATCCCCACGACCGGCTTGCCGTTCTGGTGCGCGTATGCCGAAGACGCCGTGTGCGCCCTCATCTTGTCCAGCCAGTCGGCCTTCATCTCCGGCTGCATGTTCGTCCAGCCGGTGGCGTCGTACATGACATAGAACTTGCGCCCGTGCTTCTCGGCCGCGAGCCGCACCTTCTGCGCCATCGCGTCGCGCGTCGCGCCCTCGCCCCCGTTGGGGTTGAAGCGCTGGAGCGCGGCGGTGTCGATCCCGTACTCGCGCATCCACCGGAAGTGCGTGTCCACGGTCTGCTGGTCGTACGAGGAGAAGAGGTGCGCGGGCCTGCCGTTGCCGAGCGCGGGATACGCGCTGCGGTAGGTGTGCTCGTACTCGCTCACGTCGGGCCAGCTGACGATCGCCGTGTTGGCCGGGGACGGCGGCTGTCCCCAGTTCTGCGACCAGTGCCACCAGCCGTTGATGGGCGCGCCGTCGCCCGAGCAGGCGAACCAGCCCTGGTAGCCGACGGTGATCTTCCCGACGACGTCCCCGGGAGGCGAGGCCGCGGGCACGGCGGCAGGCGCCTCCTCGGCGGCACGCGCTGTACCGCCGACGGCGGTGACGGCCCCGGCGACGAGCGAGCCGGCGACGAAGGTGCGGCGGCGGAGGCCGGGGGAGGGAGCGGAAGGGTTTGCGTCCATGTCCATGTCAGCCATGTGGGTCCTCGCGGTGCGGCTCGGTGGTGGGGGAGGAGGTGCGGCGAGAGCACGCGGCGGCTCGGGCTCCGCGGGCGACCGTACGGCCGCCGGTGACCCGCCGACAAGACGGCGGCACGCAAATTCATGACGGCGCGCCACAAGTTACTGAGGAGCGATCGCAAAATCCCCGCGCGAACCGACCTCTGAGGGCCGCGCAAGCCCCGCCCGCCCGAGAGGCGCGCCCCATGTCCGGCTGCGGGCGCGCTCGGGCGAGCCGGCGGACGTAGGACGTACCGGGCCACCTTCGGCGCCGCGCCGCCCCCGGACTAATCTCGGACACTGAACAAAGCCGACATCCCCACCCACCGACCTGGAGGTCGCCCGATGCCCACCCTCCCCTCCGCCCCCATAGCCGCCGCCGGCCTCCTCGGCGGCTACGCCACGGCCCGCTTCACCAAGAACCGCCGCCTCGGCGGCGCGGTCCTCGCCGCCGCCGGCACGATCACCCACCTCCAGTGGCGCCGCACCACCACCCCCCGCACCGCCACCGCCCTCACCGCCACCTACCTCACCGCCTTCGGCGCCTCCCACCCCCTCGCCGAAAAGCTCGGCGCCTGGCCCTCGGTAGCCCTCGTCACCGCAACCACAGCGGGAGCGGCCTGGGCCCTCTCCGACAGGAGGCGCAAGGGCTGAGCGCTTCGGGGCGCACGCGGACGGGCGGGAGACCAGACGGTCTTCTGCCCGTCCGCGTGCCCCGGCACCCCGTCTCCGCGTGTCAGACGTCCGGGGGTGCGATGAAGCGCTGAGTGAACTCGATGGTCTCGCCGCGCAGTTCGACCGTCGTGATGATCGAATGGGAGCTCTGGACGATCGTCGCGGCGCAGTGTTCCCCCTGGGGCAGCGTTACGCCGTATTCCACGGTGCCCCTCCGTTTCTCTCCCTGGCTGGCGTTGCTGGCAACCCGCGCGGAATCGGACATTTTAGCCTTTCAGGATTCAGGTCGGTCTCGTGCTTTTCGCTTGGGGAGCGGGGTGTGAATTCCCTCGCCCTGGGGTCCTCTGCTTTTCCGTGCGGCTCCTCTCGGGAGAGATTTCGTGTGTCCGCCCGTACTTGCGCTAGCGGCGGCCCGCAGCGGTGGTGAGGAGCAGCCTGAGGCTGTCCTCTTCGCTGGCACCCTGCAAGGCCAGGGCGGCGAGGATGACGTCAGGGCCTTCGCGTTTCCGGGCGAAGGCCATGACGAGGCTGTCGGCCAGGGTTCCCTGGCCGATGGAGTTCAGCAGGCCCGTCGTCTCGCACAACTCCCCCGGCGTCAGGGCTTCCGCCGTGTCAAGGGCCAGACTGAGTGCCGCCGACTCGGAATACGCGGCTTCTTCGGTCGTCCCCTCGTCTCCCCTCCGGCTGAGCAGGCGGCGGACCAGGTGCCCAGTCGTCTGGTCCGCCGGGGGGAGCGTCGCCACCGACAGTGGATGGATTCCATCCTTCCGCTCTTTGCCCGCCGTCATGGTGGGGGGATTTGCGGGTGCTCGCGGGGCGGGGTCATGTTGCCGGTCCCTCCCGTGCGCGCCGACCGGCAACGCGGGTTGTTGCCCGGCTCGGGCAACGGGGCCGGGAGCGGTGGTCCGTGCGACTGCCGTCTGGGGTGCTGTGGTCTCCTCCTTGTCGGCCGCAGGACTGGGAGTGCCCTCCTCTCGGGGCGGGATGTCGAGGCCGGCCTGCCTGCATCGCTCCCGGAGTAGCCGGTTCTCCTCTTCGAGGCGGGCGCATTCCTGCTCCAGTCTCTCCTCCGCGACGGTCGCGGTAGCGGCCTTGTCGCGCATGCCGAGCAACTCGGTGAGGGAGGGGAGGGGGGTGCCCGGTCGGCAGCGTTGTTCCGCCAGGCTGTGCAGGGCCTCAACGAAGGGGGCGGAGGGAACGTGCTCGCCACTCATGTACCGCGAGTACTGGCCCTTCCCCACTGTCCCGTACGTCGCGCTCAGTGCCGCACACACCGCGAGGTCCTTGGTCAGTCCTGTGGCGTCGCTGAGTCCCCGCAGGGTGCGAGCGAGGAGCTGACGAGCCCGCGTGCGGGGTCTGGTGCGCTTCGTGCCCTTTCCCTTGCCTCTCTGTGCCGGTTCCCCGGGCTGTCGCCCGCTGGCGGCGGACGCATCCCGGCCTGGCGGGGACATGCGGCCTGCCCGCGCATGCGCCCTTTCCAGGGATGCGCGAGAAGGGGATGGGCTGCCCGAAGTGTGTGAGTGGGCTTTTCCTGGGGTTTCGTCCATGAATCCTCCCGAGCTGCAAGGCAATTGCGGGCACACGACTCCTGCTGAAGTAAGGCGCAAGCGTAACGCGCCGGGCCCGGGGCAAGTCACCTTTCGCCTCGGCTGTTTGTTGCCGAGGATCAGCCAACTCTTTCATTCAGCTAAATAGTTGCTACCTGGCGCGCAACCTCGTTTGCGGGTAGACGGGCAGTGCCTCTTTGGTGCATGGTGCTGTTTGTTCCGTAGTGCATGGTGCTGTTTGTCCCCCTGGCGCCGCGATCCGGCGGAATGAGCGGAAGGTGGCAGAGCATCCAGGATTGCTGCGGTCTGCGCGGGTGCTCACATCTTTATCCAGTGTCTGCACGTAAATGCACGTCCATTCGCCGGATGCGGAATTGATGGGAGCCCTGGGTGCCTCACGCTTGCGAATCCCGGGAAGACGGCCCGCGCTCTGCCTGTCTGGCCGAGGGTGTTTCCGTTCTGGCAGACGCACGTCCGAACTACCGGAGGAGAAGAGCAGGATGCTGTGCGGCAATGGAGTTCTTGGAGAGCTTCCCGACTGGCGTAACCCCGTGATCCCCGGGATGAGCCGGCCCGGCGGCCGGGTGCGGGTCGCGTTGTGGCTCATCTCGGTCGTGGGGGAGGGGCGTACTTTCACGAAGACTGAGTTGCGGTCGGCCTTTCCTGAGGAGTCCCAGATCGACCGCCGCTTGCGCGATCTGCGGGACTGGGGGTGGGTGATCCACAACAGCAGGGACGACGTGTCGCTGCGGCCGGAGGAGCAGCGGCTGGTGAAGTGCGGTGTCCCGGTGTGGATTCCGCACCAGGAGCGCCCGCGCGAGGTCGGTGCCAAGAGCACGCTGAACGCGGCTGAGCGCACCCGCATCATCAGTGCCGACGACCACATGTGCCGCAGCTGCGGCATCGCGGCCGGCGAGGAGTACGAGGACGGGTTCGCCACCGCGAAGCTGGTCCTCTCTCGTCGCGACATCGTGCACAGGGAGGGGCCAGTCACCACTACGCGGGTGACGCTGTGCGAGCGTTGCGCTAAAGGAGGTCTCTCGCAGACGGCGGACGTGGCCGGCTTCCTCGCGGCCGTGGAGCAGCTTTCCCCCCTGGAGCGGCGCGCCTTCTCCCGCTGGGTGGAATCCGGCAAGCGGGTCAGGGGCGAGATGGAACGCCTGTGGGGCTACTACGGCACCTTGCCGGCCGACGCGCGTCAGGAGATCCTGCACGATCTCACGAGCGGCACTGAGTAGAGCGGGCCCGAACCCCCGCTCGCGGGCGGCGAGAAGAAGCGCTCACCGTGAGCCCACGCCACCCACGAGCCGTATCCCCCTTCCCCTACGAACTGTGAGCAGAGAAGAGTGACCGTGCAGAAGGCATCCCAGCTCCCGCCGCGCGCCGAGGAGATCAGCCAGCTGATCAGGGAACGGCTCGCTGATGTGCGCACCAGCGGTGGCACGCGGGAAACCGTGACCCTCGAGTGGGGCAGCCAGCCCCTTCACGTGGAAGTCATCGATCTGCCCCTCGCCGACGTGTACTACAACCCGGATACCCACCGGATCAGGGCGCAGCGCGGTCACAAGCCGGAGCTGGACGCAAAGCTTGAGGCGGATCCGTACGGTGACGACGGGCAGCGGTATCTTGGCGAACTGCTCCGGGCCCTTCCCTCGGACCCGCAGAAGGAAGACCCGGCGTTCGAAAACCTGAAAAGGGATCTCGCGGAGTTCGGCCAGAACGACCCGGGCCTCGTCACCCACCATGGCGTCCTCGTCAACGGCAACACCCGGGCTGCCGCGCTGCGCGAGCTCAAAGCGTCGTCTATCCGCGTCGGCGTGCTGCCTGCCTCCTTCACGAGCGCCGACGTCAGCGCCGTCGAGCTCGCTCTCCAGCTTCGCAAGGACAACAAGCGGGACTACTCCTACATCAACCGGCTGCTCGCGATGGAGGAGCAGGCGGCCATGGGCCGCACTCCGGCGCAGATCGCCCGGGAGTTCCGGATCCAGGAGAAGACGTACTACCAGGAACGGTGGATCCTCAGCACGATCCGGGAGCTGATCGACCGCAGCACTACAGCCGAGGGCGCAAGCCTGCGGCTGGTCGACTTCGAGTTCGACCAGGAGAAGCTGAAGGAGCTGGAGCGGCTCTACAAGAAGATCTCGTCGGCCGAACCGGACGAGGCAGAGCTGATCAAGGAGCTGCGGCTCGCTGGCATCTTGCTGGACTTCTCGAAGACCGACGTACGTCACATCGACCAGAACTTCGTCAAGCAGCAGTATCTCGCGAAGACGCTGCCCCCCGTTCTGCGTGATCTGACCGGGGACAGCACGCCGGCCGAGGTCGCGATTCCCGGCCTCGGGGTCAGCGTCTCCGCGGCCTCCAGCCGGGTAGTCGAGGCGCGTGCGCTCAACGACCGGATCATCCAGTCCCTGGCCGCCCGCAAGGGCACGGTCCAGGTCAGCGAGGAACGGAAGACCGAAGTCGAGGCGGTGCTCACGGGTGCCAAGGCCGCCTTCGACGCCGCGATCGACAGGGCCGGCCGCGACGCCCGTATCCGCAAGCGCAAGCAGCTCGCTCCCGCCCGGCTCGCCGAGGCCAGCGCGTTCATCGACCAGACCACGGACGAACTGGTGAAGGCGCGTACGAGTCACAGCCTCGATGAGGAGGCGTTCGACGACGCGCTCGTCCATCTCCGCAAGTCGCTGACCAAGCTGGCCCGTCAGGCCGGCCGGGTGCCCGGGGAACCGGGCGACGGCGTCGCCTGGCTGCTCAGCGCGGTGACCGCTGAGGGCGGCCGTCCGTGACGGAGCACGCATCCCTGCACCTGGGCTTCGACGCGCAGCGGACGGGTGTGCTGCTACGGGTCCCTGAGCAGCGCCAGCGCGATCTCGTGCAGCTCTCTGGCCTGTTCGCCACGGGCAGTCAGCTGGATCTCTCGACGGCCCGGGTGGAACTGGACGACTTTCTCGGCCGCGTCCAGCACCTGGCCACCTGGCCCGATCCCGCCGGCGTGCGGTGGGCCGATGACCTCAAAGCGCTCTTTCTGGGCAATCATGCGGACGCGCAGCGCGTGCGGGAGCGCCTTGATGGCCAGGAGACTCCTGGCGAGACGACCGCCGACGAGGTGCCCGCCGTGCTCGGGCCCGACTGGGTTGCCGATGTCACGCCCTTCCAGCGACGTGACATCGCCAAGCTGCTCTCCCTCCACCACGGCGCCAATTTCAGTGTTCCTGGCGCCGGCAAGACGCGGGTAGGGCTCGCCGTCTACGCGGCCCAGCGCGAGCGCAAGAAAGCGGCGCGTCTCCTCGTGGTATGCCCCAAGTCGGCCTACGAGTCCTGGCGCTTCGAGACCGGCGTCTGCTTCCGTCAGAGCCTGCGTGTCCACACCGTGGGCGAAGGCGCGATGGACCCCTGGGCCGAGGTAGTCATGGTCAACTACGAACGCCTTGAGCGTTCGCTGCCTCTGCTCTCCGCCTGGCTCTCCGCCGAACCCTCGATGATCGTCCTCGACGAGGCGCATCGCATGAAGCTCGGTGTGCGCGGGACTTACGGGGCCGCCTGCATGGCGCTCGGCCCGCTCGCCCGCCACCGCCTCATCCTCACCGGGACCCCCGCCCCCAACGGCCGCAGGGACCTGGAGAACCTGATGGGCTTCGTCTGGCCAGGCCACGGGCAGCGTGCGGTGGAGGCCGCCGTCGCCGGGGGCGACCTGGCCCAGGCCAGCCAGGCGCTCCAGCCCCTCTTCACCCGTACGACGAAACGGGAACTCGGGCTGCCGCCCATGGACGTGCGGCTGCGTCTCGTGGACATGCCGCCGCTGCACAAAGAGATCTACGAAGCGCTGCTCGACAGCGGGACAGAGGCCAGGGAAGACCTGAGCGCCCTTGGCCGGACCGCGCTGCGCCTGCTCATGGCGGCGACCAGCCCGGCGCTGCTCCTTGAGGGCAGCAGCAGATACGAGCCGCTTGCCTACCAGCTGCCCCCGCTGGACATCCCCCGGCACAGTTCCCTGTACCGCCTGCTCCAGCAACTGCCGGATTACGAGCTGTCGCCGAAGTACGCGGAGGCCGTGGCGATCGTCGCCGAAAACGCCCGGCAGGGGAAGAAGACGCTGATCTGGACGACTTTCGTGCGCAGCCTCACCACACTGGAGCGCTTGCTCGCCACGTTCGGGCCGGCCTCGGTCTACGGTGGCACTCCCGACCGTGAGGAACAGCTGCGCAGGTTCCGCGAAGATCCCTCGTGCATGGTCCTGATCTCCAACCCGGCGACTCTCGGGGAAGGGATCAGCTTGCACCACACCGTGCACGATGCCCTCTACGTGGACAGGGACTTCATGGCCGGCCGCTTTTTGCAGAGCCTCGACCGCATCCACCGGCTCGGACTCGCACCCGGCACGGAGACTTCCGTGACCGTGCTGGCGGCGCGGGAGACCGTCGACGAGGTCGTCGCCGCACGGCTTGACCAGAAACTTGAGTTCATGGGTGCGATCCTCGACGACCCCGGAGTCCAGGAGCTCTCGGATCTGGAGGAGGAGCCCTCGGTCGCCGCCGGGCTGGACTCGGGGGACATGGCGGCGCTGCTGAGCCACATGAGCAGGGGGACGGGAGCAGAGGTGGGGTGAGCGGTAGGCTGCGGTGTGGTCTGCCGTCTGAGGCCGGCCACACCGCCTGGAGCTGGAGATTCCTCTGCTGTCGTGATCACCTTGTGCAGTCGCCCCTCCAGGCGGCTGCTCTGTGCCCCCGACGAGGAGTTCAGCCATGGCTGGCGGTTATCCGCGCCCGCAGTTCGAGGCGCCGCTCACTTCTGTGGAGATCTGCGCCGGCGCGGGCGGGCAGGCGCTGGGGCTGCACAATGCCGGTTTCGGGCACGCGGCTCTCGTGGAATGGGACGCGAACGCGGTCAAGACGCTCAGGACGAACTCCGTCAAGACCTTTGGATGGTCGCCTGAAAAGGCGGACGGGCTCCGTGCTATGGATGTCCGCGATTTCAAGGAAGAAGAAGAGTTCAAATCCCTGAAAAAGGCGGCTGACGCCGGGCGGCACATCGACCTCTTCGCCGGGGGCGTTCCCTGCCCGCCCTTCTCCCTCGCGGGCCGCCAGCTAGGACCGGACGACGAGCGAGACCTTTTTCCTGATGCCCTGGAGCTGATCGGCCTGCTCAGGCCGAAGGCCGTCATGCTGGAGAACGTTCGCGGCATCCTTGAGCCGCCGGAAGTATTTATTGAATACCGGCGAGAAATCCTCGAAAAGCTGAAGGGCCACGGCTATAGCGTCCCGGATATCCCTGCCGAGGCTTCACCCCGGATGCAGTCCAGGGCGATGCACCCGGTATGGCGCCGTCTGGACGCCAATAAGTTCGGTGTGCCCCAGCTCAGGCCGCGAGCAATCCTTGTCGTCTTCAGGGAAGATGTCGCCCACTTTGCTGATTTTCGCTGGCCCGTGCAGTCGGCAGAGGAAGCGCGGAGTGTC
Source organism: Streptomyces sp. NRRL F-5630 (assembly GCF_000719475.1). Lineage (GTDB taxonomy): Bacteria > Actinomycetota > Actinomycetes > Streptomycetales > Streptomycetaceae > Streptomyces. The sequence continues at coordinate 36,150 of NZ_JOGO01000077.1, forward strand.
TTCGATGTCCTCCGTGAGGGGATGCGGAAGCGTTACGAGCCCTACTGGAACACGCGGCCGCTCGGAGCCGGAAGCCTCACGGGGCGGCAGGCGTTCGAGCGGTGGGAGGCGGCGGCGAGCAAGGCTGACGCGCGTGAGCTCAAAGTGGCCCCGACCCTCGTCGGCGGATCGCGCAAGCACGGCGGTGCCGACCTCGGCCCGACTCGTGCTAAGAGGGCATGGCAGGTCTGGGGGGTCAACGGGGAGGGGCTGGCCAACGACCCGTTGGACTGCGTCCCGGAGCGCGACCTCTTCCGTGACAAGGGCCCCATGCTGACCGTGCAACAAGCCGCCGCCATTCAGGGGTTCCCGGCGCACTGGACCTTCGAAGGCAAGAAGACCACCCGCTACCGGCAGGTCGGCAACGCCTTCCCGCCGCCCGTGGCGGAAGCGGTCGGCCGCGCGATCGCCGCGGTGCTCCGGCCAGGCGAGGGCGGGGAGGAACTGCTCAAGCCCTATGCGACCGACGGGGGCGCGGTGTTCCAGGTGCAGGCCACGGAAACCATCCCGGTGACCATGGACCCGGACGCGCAGGAATCACTTCTCGACGCCGCGGCGGGCAACAACCGTCGCCGCGATCCGGTCAGCGCACTCTTCTGAGGTCTCGTGCTCCCAGAACCGGAGCACGAGCCAACCCGCTTCGCGAAGCCTCTGGTCGGTGTCCCGGTCGCGCGTCACGTTGCGCACGACCTTCTCCGACCAGTAGCCCGCGTTCTTCTTCGGTGCCTGGTAGTGCTCAGGGCAGCCATGCCAGTAGCAACCGTCGATGAAGACCGCGACACGCGCCGGGCGGAAGACGAGGTCAGCGGTACGCCGCAACTCAGGGAGCGGGCGGGCGCACACCCGGTAACGCAGACCACGGGCGTGCACCAGCCGCCGGATCAGGAACTCCGGCTTCGTGTCCCGGCTGCGGATGGCCTGCATATTGCGGCGGCGGCCGGGAGACGAAGCCCACGAGCTGGCTGGCCGGCCTGGCCAGCCCTCGTCGTCCTCTCCGGCCCTGGCTTCTTCTGGCATGGCATCGAGGCTAACGCCCCTCACCCCGCCCCGTGGCACTCCTCGTAGCCCGCTTCGGCGCCGCACCAGCAGGGGGCTCCGGGGTGAGGGGGCCAGGGGGTTGCGAGGGCTCGGGTGGCGAGGGTGGTGGTGTAGAGGGGGAGGAGGGCCGGGGTGGTGGGGGTGGTGGATTCGGCGGCGGCGAAGGCCTCGTAGGAGGGGACCGTGGCGCGGACGATGCCGAGGTTCGGGATGCCCGAGGCGGCGAGGTCGCGGAGGGCCGATTCGATCGACGCCGTGTGGGCCTCGTAGGAGGGGTACTCCGTGGCGAGGGCCGGGTAGGAGGCGAGGAGTTCGGTCAGTTCCGGCTCCGGCCAGTGCAGGACCGCCACCGGGAAGGGGCGGGACAGGGCCGCGCGGTACGTGGCGAGTTCGGCCTGCAGGCGGGTGATCTCGGCGCGGAGTTCCTCCGGGCTGTCCGAGCCCAGGACCCACGTGCGGTTGGGGTCGTGCAGTTCGTCCAGCGGGACCGACGCGGGGTTCAGGGCGTCCGCCATCGTGTCCCACGCGTCGTGCTCCAGGCCCAGCAGGCGGCGGACGCGGTGCCTGCCGATGAGGAGCGGGCGTGCCTCGTACGGGGGCGGGGCGGAGCCGTCGAGGAGCAGCGCGACCGCCTCCTGGTACGTGGCGTGCGCCTCCTCCAGCTCGTCGTGCGCCTCCAGCGCCTGCGTCACCACGATCCACGGGCCCGGCGTGCCGGGCGCCGCCGCGCGCACGCCCGAGACGATCGCCTGGGCCTCCGCCTCGTGCCCGTACTCCCACAGGTTCGCCGCCTTCAGCGCGCGGATCAGCGCCGGGTCCTCCGGCGCGCCCGCGAGCAGACCGTCGTACAAGGCGCTCGCGCGGGAGCGGTCGTCCGCCAGCTCGAAGTGCGCCGCCGCGCGCAGGAGCAACTGCTCGGCGTCCTCCGGGTGGCGCTCAGCCACGCGTTCCAGGCGCTGGGCCTGCTCCAGGTGGGCTTCGCGGTCGCCTTCGCCCTGCCGCGCCGCGGGGACGGGAGCGACGGGCGGGGCCTGGGTGGTCTCGGCGGGGGTTTCGGGGCGCATGGCAACACGGTAGCGTCGGGCACGCCCCGAATGGAGTATCAACCGGCCGGGAACCTTTCCCGGCCCTCGTGCGTCTGGAGGGGTGCCGGGCACCGTCCGGCTCAGTTCCGGGGCCTGTCGCACGAACCGGGACCTGTCGCACGAAGGGGAGAGGGGGATAGGCGTGCCGCGTCTGCTCGCGCTCGTCCTGCTCGTCCTCGCGGGTTCCCTCGGCGCGGAGTCCGGGCTGCTGCCCGCCGCCGTCGCCGTCACCGCGGCGGCCCTCACCGTGTGCCTGCTGAGCGCCGCGCTCCGCGTGCCGCTCGTCGCGCCCACCGCGGTACGCACCACGATCCGCGAGCGCGCCCGCCGCACCGCGTTCCTGCCCCAGCGGGACCCCGACGCCTCCGGGCGGCCACGTCCCCGGGCCCCCGGCCGCCGCCTCACCGCGCCGGCCGGCTGACCCGGGCCCCTGCGCCCCGGGCCTCCTCGTCCCCCGTGCCTCTGGGCACCGGGTCCGCATCCCCGCCCGTATCCGTACGCCACCACGCGTACGAGGGTCCGCCGCGCCGCCGCACAGGTCCGCTCATCCCACCTGTGAGGTCCCCGGAGGACTCGTGTCCCTGTCTGCTTTGGCCCTGCCTGCTTTCCACTCGTCCGGCTCCGGCTTCTTCGGCCTGTGCGCCGGAGTGGTCGACTACCTCGCCGACCTGCTCCAGCCCCTCGCGGGCACCGCCGCCACCGCCGCCGCGATCATTGTCCTCACCGTCTGCGTACGGCTCGTCCTCCTGCCGCTCTCGCGCACCGCCGCGCGCGGCCAGCGGGAGCGTGCCGCGCTCGCGCCGGAGATCGCCGCGCTGCGCCGCGAGTACGCCAAGGACCCCGAGCGCATGGGGCGCGCGCTCATGGAACTGCACGCCACGCACGGCGTCTCACCGCTCGGCGGCGTCCTGCCGATGCTGTGCCAGCTCCCGTTCTTCTTCGTGCTCTACCACGTCTTCTCCAGCTCCCGCATCGGGGGCGAGCCCAACCACCTGCTCCCGCACCGCCTCCTCGCCGCCCCGCTCGGCGACCGCTGGGGCGACGCGCTCGCGCACGGCGGGCTCCTCGGCGAGCGCGGGCTCGTGTACATGGGGCTCTTCGCCCTCGTCGCCGTCGTCGCGACCTTCACCCTCCGCAGGAACAAGCGGCAGCTCGCCGGGGCGGACGCGCCCCTCGCCGCGGCCGGTGGGCAGGAGGTGCCCGGCGTCGGCGCGCTCACGCGGTTCATGCCGTACATGGCCTACTTCACGCTGATCAGCGTCGCCGTCGTCCCGCTCGCCGGGGCGCTCTACATCGTCACGAGCACGACGTGGAGCGCCCTGGAGCGGGCGGTGCTGTACCGGGAGCGGGGGACGGCGGCGGAGAAGGCGGGCGAGGAGGGCGGGGGCAAGGCGAAGGCGGTGGCCGCCTGAGCCGCCGTCCGCGCGGGGGGCCTGTGCGGGGCTCCGGGCACGCCGTACGGGGCTTGCGGACTCCCTCCAGCGCCACCACCCCGCCCGCTCCAGCGGCCTCCCGCCCCGCCGGGCCGCTCCCGCCCCTCACGCAGGCCCACGACGACCACCCGGCCCGCTCCCGGCCCGCCGCCTACCGCCGCGCCACGTACTCCTCCAGCGCCACCACCACCAGCGCGTGGTCCTCCACCTGCGGCAGGCCCGAGACGCCGATGGTGCCCACGGGGCCCGAGACGCCCCGGACCAGGACCGGGAGGACCCCGCCGTGGGCCGCGTAGCGGGAGGGGTCGAGGCGTGAGGCAGCCTCGAAGGTCGTGCCCTTGGCGCGGAAGCGCGTGCCGACGAGCAGGGAGCTCTCGCCGTACCGCTCGACGACCCTCCGCTTGCGCGCGAGCCAGTAGTCGTTGTCCGCCGTCGACCCCGGCAGCGCCGCGTGGAAGACCTGCTGGAGGCCGCGCCGCAGGTCGATCGCGACCGGGGCGCCGCTCTCGCGCGCGAGGCGGACGAGGGTGCTGCCCAGCTCCCAGGCGTCGTCGTGCGTGTACGTGGGCAGTTCGAGGCGGTTCTGCTGGGCGAGGAGGTCCGTGATCTCCTCGGCCGTGGCGGGGAGGGCGCTCATCGGGCCACCTCCACCGTGACGCCTTCGGCGGCCGAGCGGCGGGCCGCCTCGATGACGTCGAGCGCCGCGGCGGCCTGCCGGGCGGTGACCGGGTTCGGGGCGCCCTCGCGCAGGGCCGCGGCGATCGCCGCGTAGAAGGCCGGGTAGTCGCCCGGCTCGGTCGGGACGGGCTCGCCGCCGCCGGTCAGCGGGGACTCGCCCGCGCCGAGCCTGCCGAACAGCTCGGCCGGCTCCGTCCCCCAGGGCCGCCCGTCCCCGGGGCGTTCGCCGGAGCGGAGCGCGGCCTCCTGCGGGTCGAGCCCGTACTTCACGTACCCCGCCTGGGAGCCGAGGACCCGGAAACGGGGGCCGAGCTGCGCCGTTGTCGCGGAGACCCACAGGTGGGAGCGGGTGCCCGAGGCGTGCGTGAGCGCGAGGAAGGTGTCGTCGTCGGCCGCCGCCCCCGGCCGCCGGACGTCCGACTCGGCGTACACGCGCGTCACCGGGCCGAAGAGGGCGAGCGCCTGGTCGACGACGTGGCTGCCGAGGTCGTAGAGGAGGCCTCCGAACTCGGCCGGGTCGCCCGACTCGCGCCAGCCGCCCTTGAGCTGCGGCCGCCAGCGCTCGAAGCGCGACTCGAAGCGGTACACGTCGCCGAGCGCGCCCGTCTCCACGAGCTTCGCCAGCGTGCGGAAGTCGTTGTCCCAGCGGCGGTTCTGGAAGACGGAGAGGAGCAGTTCGCGCCGCTCGGCGAGGCTCGCGAGCTCGCGCGCCTCTGCCGCCGTGCCCGCCACCGGCTTGTCGACGACGACGGGGAGACCGGCTTCGAGCGCGGCGCGGGCCAGCGGGACGTGCGTCTTGTTGGGCGAGGCGATGACGACGAGCCCGTACTCACTCGCGCGGGCGAAGACGTCCTCGGGCGTGTCCGCGCACCGCACACCGGCGAACTCGGCCCGCGCCCGTGCGCGGCGTTCCTCGTCGCGGGTGACGACCGTGTCGAGACGCAGCCCCGGGGTCGCGTCGACCAGGGGGGCGTGGAAGACGGAACCCGCGAGGCCGTAGCCGATCAGGGCGACGGGGAGGGGTTCGCTGGGAGAAGAGGTCGGGGCAGTCATGCCGGTTACTTTCGCAACAGTGTTCAATAAGTGCAAGCACGCAGGGGGCACGGCACTAGAGGCGAGGGGTGAGCGGCGTGGCCGAGGGACCGCGGCGAACGGAGGGGCGGGGTGGCGTCCGGCTCGCCGACCTGCGCGGGCACAACACCGCGCTGGTGCTCGACCTCGCGCGCGGCGCCGGGAGGGAGGGGATCAGCCGTCCGGAACTCGCGCTGCGCACCGGGCTCACTGTGCAGGCCGTCAGCAAGATCACCGGACGGCTGCGGGAGGCGGGCCTGCTCACCGCCGCCGGGCGGCGGGAGTCCACGGGCGGCAAGCCGGCCACCGCGCTGCGGCTTGTGCGCGAGGCCGTGCAGGCACTCGGGGTGCACCTCGACAGGGACGGCGTGCTCGTCGTGCGGACCGACCTCACGGGCCGCGCCCTCGCGCGTCGGCGCGTCCGGCTCGACCTGGGCCGGGGGGCCGGGGAGGTGGTGGACCTCGTGGCGGGGGCGATGGCGGACGTGCTGGCGGGGGCGGGCGGGGGCGGCGAGGCGGGCGGGGGCGGCCCGTTCCGCACGGGTGGCGCGGACGGGGACGGATGGGCGGGCGGGGTGCCGGAGACGGGAGCGCGTCCGGCCGGGGGAGCCGGGGTCCGTCCCGCCCGCGAAGCCGGGGCCCGTCCCGCCGGGGAGACGGGCGGGGCGCCTCTTGTCCTCGGAGCCGGGCTCGCCGCGCCCGGCCCGCTCGATCACCGTACGGGCGTGTTGCACAAGGTCAGCGGCTTTCCCGGGCTCGACGGACTGCCGCTCGCCGCCGCGCTCGCGGAGCGGCTCGGGCTGCCCGTCGTGCTCGACAAGGACACCAACGCGGCGGCGCTCGGGCGCGCCCTCGCGGGCGACGCGCGCGCCTTCGCCTACCTCCATCTCGGTACGGGGCTCGGCGCGGGGCTCGTCCTCGACGGGCGCCTGTACCGGGGGCCGCGCACGGGGGCGGGCGAACTGGGGCACCAGGTCGTACGGCTCGACGGGCCGCCGTGCGTGTGCGGGAACCGCGGCTGCGTCGAGGCGCTGTGCCTCGCGGCGCTGGCGGCGGGGGACACGGGTGAGGCGGCCCGGGTGCTGGGCACGGCGGCGGCGAACCTCGTCGGACTGCTCGACGTCGAGCTGATCCTGCTCGGCGGTCACCGGATCGCGGCGGCTCCCGAGGCGTTCCTACGGGGCGTGACGGTGGCCCTCGACGCGCGCGCGAGCCGGACGGGGACGGAGCCGGTACGGGTGCGCGTGGCGGAGGGGGCGGGCGCGGCGGAGGCGGCGGGAGGCGGTGACCAGGTGATCGCGGAGGGGGCCGCCCAGCTCGTACTGGCCCCGCTGTTCGGGCGGCTCCCCGCCGAGGAGTGAGGGCGCGGGCCCTGACGTACGGTGGCTCCCACCACCACACAAAGGCGGTCGAAACGGGCGGGGGAGAGCGGAGCGTCCCCCATGCGTGCCCTGCGGCTGTACGGAGCACACGACGCGCGGATCGACGAGATCCCCGAGCCCGCACCGCGGCCCGGGACCGTCAAGGTCAAGGTCGCGTGGTCCGGGATCTGCGGCTCCGATCTGCACCAGTACGCGCGTCCCGCCTTCCCCGCCGACTTCGTGCACCCGCTCTTCGGCGAGCCGGGGCCCTTCGTGCTCGGGCACGAGTTCTCGGGGCGCGTCGTCGAGGTGGCCCCGGACGTGGAGGACGTGCCGCTCGGGGCGCTCGTCGCCGTGGAGCCGCTCCTCGCGGACGGGACGTGCGCGGCGTGCCTGCGCGGGGACTACAACCTCTGCGCGCGCTTCGGGTTCATCGGGCTGATGGGCGGGGGCGGCGGGATGTCGGAGTACGTCGTCGTGCCGGCCGCGAAGGCGCACGTCCTGCCCCCGGGCGTGGACGCCGGGACGGGCGCGCTCGTCGAACCGCTCTCCGTCGCCTGGCACGCGGTGCGCCGCGGCGGGCTCGGCACCGGCGGCACGGCGCTCGTGGTGGGCGCGGGCCCGGCGGGGCTCGGGCTGCTGCTCACCGCGCGGGCGCGGGGGGCGGGCTTCGTGGCGGTGAGCGAGACGAGCCCGAGACGCAGGCGGCTCGCCGCCGAACTGGGCGCCGACCTGGTGCTCGACCCGGGCCGGGAGGACGTCGTCGCACGGGTACGGGCCACGGTACCGGGCGGCGTGGACGCGGGCTTCGAGGCGAGCGGGGCCGGGCGCCCGGCGGTCGCCGCGCTGCTCGGCTCGGTCCGCAAGGGCGGTACGGCGGTGACGGTCACCCAGGGCCGCGCGACCGCGTTCGACCCGAACCTGCTGATGCTCGCCGAGATCGACTACACCGGCAGCTTCGCGTACAACGGCCCCGACTTCCCGGCGGTCATCGCGGCGCTCGCGGACGGACGGCTGCGCACGGAGGGCCTCGTCTCGGACCGGCTGCGCCTCGACGAGGTGCGGGAGAAGGGGTACGAGGAACTGCTCGCGAACGCGGAGGGGCACGTGAAGATCCTGGCGGGGGTCGACCCGGGTGCGTGAGCGGGGCGGGGGTGTGCCGGGGCGGGGGG
>NZ_JOGO01000078.1 GCF_000719475.1 Streptomyces sp. NRRL F-5630
CCCTACGGCTCCGACTGAGCCGCCCCACCCCCACACGCTCCTCGCCCGCCCCCTCAAGCAGCCGTCCGCTGACGCGGTATCACCGGCCATGCCCCCTCTACCACCGCGTCCGGCTTCGTGCGGCGCAGGTACTCCTGGAGACTCGCGGACTGGCGGGCCGCCGCGTCGACCTGGAGGCGGTGGAGGTCGGCGGGGGGCAGGGTGCCGAGGGTGGGGTGGTGGGCGCCGAGGCTGCGGGCGAGGAGCGTGGCCGCGAGGGCGTCGGAGCGGGCGTCGTGGGCTGCGTCGAGGCGGACGCCGTAGTGGGCGCACAGGGCGGCCAGGACGCGGCTGCCCCGGCGGTAGCGGTCGGCGTGCTTGTCGAGGACCAGCGGGTCGATCACCGGGGCCGGTTCCGTGCCGAGCAGTTCGGCGAGTGCGGGCAGGCCGTGGCGGCGGCACTCGCGGTCGAGGAGCGAGAGGTCGTAGCGGGCGTTCATCACCACGAGCGGAGTGCCCGCGCGCAGTCCGGCGGCCAGCGCCTCGGTGATCTCGGCGACCGCGCCCCGGGCGGGGACGCCGTCGGCGCGGGCGCGTGCGGTGGGGATGCCGTGGATCGCGGTGGCCTCGGCGGGGATCTCGACGCCCGGGTCGAGCAGCCACGTACGGGTGTGCGCGACCGCTCCCGAGGCGTCGAGGCGTATCACCGCCGCGGTGACGATGCGGTCGTGCTCGACGTCGGTGCCCGTGGTCTCCAGGTCGAAACCGGTCAGCGGCCCCTCGTACCAGGTCATATGTGTCTCCCTCGGCAGGTTCGGCGACGTGTCCCCCCGTCCGGGCGCCGCGTGGTTCCCACCCTCGCACGCGCCTGTGACAGTGCCCCCGTACCCCGGTTCGCCCTCTCCGACGACCCCTCAGGACACCGGCCGGGCGTCCGTCCACGCGGTCTCGAACTCCTCGCGGTACGTCTCGAAGAGACCACCCTCGCCTCCGGCGGCCCCGCGCACGAGGCGCCCGCCGCCCCGGAGCACCAGGACGGGGGACTCCATGCCCCGTGCCCGGCGCAGGTACGGCTGGACGACGGCGACGCCGTCCGCCGTATCGCCGTCGACGAGGTAGGCGTTGGAGCGGGGGGTCTCGTCGGTGACCTGTATCTCGAAGGCGCCGGGGTCGCGCAGCCGGGCCCGTACGCGCCGCATGTGGAGGATGTTCATCTCGACGCTGCGGCTCATCTCGCCGCGTTTGAGGCCGAGTTCGCGTTCGCGGCGCTTGACGGCGCTGCTCGCGGGGTTGAGGAAGAGGAGCCGGGTGCGGCAGCCCTCCTCGGCGAGGCGGACGAGGCGGCGTCCGGAGAAGTTCTGCACGAGGAGGTTGAGGCCGATGCCCATCGCGTCGAGCCTGCGGGCCCGGGCGAAGAGGTCCTCGGCGGGGAACTGCCGCAGGAGGCGGACGCGGTCGGCGTGGACGGCGACGACGTCCGCGTACCGGTCGCCGACGAGGTCCTCGACGGCGTCGACGGGGAGGCGGCGGGAGGAGGGGATGCCGGTCCCGGCCGAGAGCATGTCGAGGAGCCGGCCCGAGGCGCGTTCGGCCTGGGCGAGGACGCTCGGGTTGAGGGCGCGGTTGCGCGAGACGACGTTGCGCGCGACCTCCAGTTCGTCGAGTGCCAGCTCGACGTCCCTGCGGTCGTCGAAGTACGGCTCGAAGCAGGGCCAGTGGCTCACCATCAGTTCGCGGAGCTGGGGCAGCGTCAGGAAGCTGAGCACGTTGTCGTCGGCGGGGTCGAGGAGGTAGCCCTTGCGGCGGCTGACCTCGCGCACCGCGATGGCGCGCTGCACCCACTCCTGCCCGGCGGGCCCGGCGGCGGCCGTGACCCAGTCCTCGCCGTGCACCGGTACGTAGACGGGGCGCAGTACGGCGGCGACGACGGCGCGCAGCCGTTGTTCGACGAGATTGAGCCACACGTAGACGCGGCCCGCGCGCTGGGCCCTGGTGCGGACCTCTTCCCACTCCTTGGGGCCCCAGTCCAGCTCGGGGCCTATCTGCGGGGAGACGTCCACGGTGCCCGTGAGCGGGGCCGGCGGGGGCGGGCTGTCCGCCGTGGAGCCCTCCGCGCCGCCGCCTTCGCCAGGTGGCAGCTCCAGACCTCCCGACACCCGCACACCGCCCCTTCGTCCCACTTCCGCGACGCTTGTCGCCCCTGTTCAACGATCAAGGAAGACTACTCCGGACGGGGGCCCGGGTGCAGCCGGAGGCCATGGCTCCCCTTCCCCTCGCGCGCCCCCCGAAACGGTCCCGGCGCGGGTGCGGACGCGGCGTGGACGGGGGGCGGAGGCGGGGTGAGCGGGGCGGGGAGGGCTGGTGGTGATCACCGGGCCGGCGGTGTACAGGCCGGGGCGGGTCCACGCGGTCCGGGGCGGGGCCGCACCGAATGCGCCATGTTCGCTCGTCAGGCTGAATTTTTTGCGCGGGTCTTGACGCCTTTCCCATGGTCGGGTCACTGCGGCGCCCGCTGTCGCGGCCCGCCTCCGTTCGTACGTCGGTGTGGTAGCGGCCCCGGCGGGACAGAAGTCCTACGGGAGTGGCCCCTCTTCCGGGAGACTCGGGCCCATGGTGGCCCTTCCCCCGGGCCGGAAACGGAAGAGTCGAGTTCATGCAGCTCTGGCCAGGTGAGGCATATCCGCTCGGTGCCACGTACGACGGCGCCGGGACGAACTTCGCGGTCTTCTCGGAGGCCGCCGACCGTATCGAGCTGTGCCTGCTCCACGACGACGGCTCGGAGAGCGCGGTGGAACTGCGCGAGTCCGACGCCTTCGTCCGGCACGCGTATCTGCCCGGGGTGATGCCGGGGCAGCGTTACGGCTTCCGCGTGCACGGACCGTACGAGCCCGCGCGCGGGCAGCGGTGCAACGCGGCGAAGCTCCTCCTCGACCCGTACGCGAAGGCGATCAGCGGGTCGATCGACTGGGGCGAGGCGGTGTACGGGTACCACTTCGGCGCGCCCGACAAGCGCAACGACCTGGACTCCGCCCCGTACACGATGGCCTCCGTCGTCGTGAACCCGTACTTCGACTGGGGCGACGACCGCCCGCCGCGCACCGACTACCACCGCACGGTCCTCTACGAGGCGCACGTCAAGGGGCTGACGATGCGCCACCCCGACCTGCCCGACGAGCTGCGCGGCACGTACGCGGCGCTCGCGCACCCCGCGATCATCGGGCACCTGACCGAGCTGGGCGTGACCGCGCTCGAACTCATGCCGGTGCACCAGTTCGTCAACGACCACCGGCTCGCGGACGCGGGGCTCGCGAACTACTGGGGTTACAACACGATCGGTTTCTTCGCCCCGCACAACACGTACGCCTCGTGGGGCGACCGGGGCCAGCAGGTCCTGGAGTTCAAGTCGGCGGTGCGGGCGCTGCACGAGGCGGGCATCGAGGTGATCCTCGACGTGGTCTACAACCACACCGCCGAGGGCAACCACCTCGGGCCCACGCTCTCCTTCCGGGGCCTCGACAACGCCTCGTACTACCGGCTCACCGAGGACCCGAAGTACTACATGGACACGACGGGCACGGGGAACTCGCTGCTCATGCGGTCCCCGCACGTCCTCCAGATGATCATGGACTCGTTGCGGTACTGGGTCACGGACATGCACGTGGACGGGTTCCGCTTCGACCTCGCGGCGACGCTCGCGCGGCAGTTCCACGAGGTGGACCGGCTCTCGTCCTTCTTCGACCTCGTGCAGCAGGACCCGGTGGTCAGCCAGGTGAAGCTCATCGCGGAGCCGTGGGATGTCGGCGAGGGCGGGTACCAGGTGGGGAACTTCCCGCCGATGTGGACGGAGTGGAACGGCAAGTACCGCGACACGGTGCGCGACCTGTGGCGCGGGGAACAGCGCACGCTCGCCGAGTTCGCCGGACGCCTGACCGGCTCCTCGGACCTCTACCAGGACGACGGGCGCCGCCCGCTCGCCTCGATCAACTTCGTGACGTGCCACGACGGCTTCACGCTGCGCGACCTGGTCTCGTACAACGAGAAGCACAACGAGGCGAACGGCGAGGACAACAGGGACGGCGAGAGCCACAACCGCTCGTGGAACTGCGGCGCCGAGGGCGAGAGCGACGATCCGGGGGTCAACGAGCTGCGGGGCCGCCAGATGCGGAACTTCCTCGCGACGCTCATGCTCTCGCAGGGCGTGCCGATGCTGAGCCACGGCGACGAGTTCGGGCGCACGCAGAGCGGCAACAACAACGCGTACTGCCAGGACAACGAGCTGGCGTGGGTGAAGTGGCCGGAGGACGAGGGCGAGGAGACGGCCCTCGCCGCGTTCACGCGCGCGATGGTGTGGCTGCGCCGCGACCACCCGGTCTTCCGGCGTCGCCGCTTCTTCCACGGCCGCCCCGTCGAGGGCACGCACGACGAGCTGTCCGACATCGCGTGGTTCACGCCGGAGGGCGGCGAGATGACGCGGGCCGACTGGGACGGGGCGACGGCGAGCGCGATGACCGTCTTCCTCAACGGCAACGCGATCTCGGAGCCGGGTCCGCGCGGCGAGCGCATCCAGGACGACTCGTTCCTCCTCATGTTCAACGCCTCGCCGCAGAACCTGGAGTTCGTCATCCCCGTCAACCACGGCAAGGAGTGGCAGGTCGTCGTCGACACCTCTCGCGCGGACGGCCTCCCGCCGGGCACGGGCGTCAAGGCGGGCGCGGGCCAGCGGATCGAGCTGAGGGACCGCAGCATGGTGGTGCTCCAGCGGCCCGCGTGAGGCACGGGCGGAGTACGGGGGCGGGGCGGCGGGGGAACGGGCACGGGGCGACCGGTATCGCGCGGCGCCCCGCCCCCTGCCCCGCCGTCCCTGTCAGCCGTCCCGCACCCCACCGCCACGGCCGTCCACCGGGCTCCCGCCCGTTCCGTTCACCCGTGCGGTTCATCCGTCCGCGCGTCCCCATGACACACTCGCCCGCCACGTGGGTACACAACCCCCCATGACCTCCGACTCGCCCCCCGCCCCCGAAGCGGTCTTCGCCCCGCCCACCGCGACCTACCGGCTCCAGCTCACGCCCGGCCGCGGCTTCGCGGACGCGGCGGAACTGGTCCCCTACCTCGCCTCGCTCGGCGTCTCGCACCTGCACCTCTCGCCCGTCCTGGAGGCCGTGCCGGGCTCGGAGCACGGCTACGACGTGACCGACCCGACCCGGGTACGCGAGGAGCTGGGCGGCCGGGCGGGGCTGCTCGCGCTCGCCGCGACGGCCCGCGAGCACGGGCTCGGTCTCGTGCTCGACCTCGTGCCCAACCACATGGCCGCCTCGCCCCGGCACACGCGCGCGCTGTGGCACGTCCTGCGCGAGGGGCCGCGGTCGCCGTACGCGCGCTGGTTCGACCTGGACTGGGAGGGCGGCGGCGGACGGCTCCTGCTCCCGGTCCTCGGCGGCCGGCTCGCGGACGTGCGGGACCAACTGACCGTGGTGGACGGCGAGCTGCGCTACCACGAGCACGCCTTCCCGCTGCGGGAGGGGACCGAGCACCTGCCGCTCGACGAACTGCTCGACGCGCAGTGGTACCGGCTCGCGTGGTGGCGCCTGGCCCGTACCGAGCTGAACTACCGCCGTTTCTTCACCATTTCGGAGCTGATCGGGGTGCGGCAGGAGGACCCGGAGGTCTTCTCCGCCACCCACGGCCTCGTCCTCGATCTCATGGCGGCGGGAGCCGTGCAGGGCCTGCGCGTCGACCACCCGGACGGGCTCGCCGACCCCGGCGGCTATCTGCGGCTCCTCGGGGAGCGCGCGGCACAGGCCGTGCCCGGCGGGCACTGGACCGTCGTCGAGAAGATCCTCGCGGACGGCGAGGCGCTGCCCGAGGGCTGGCCGGTCTCGGGCACCACGGGGTACGACGCGCTGCGCCACATCGACGGCGTGTTCACCGACCCGGCGGGGCACGGCGAACTCCTCACGCGCTACCGGGCCTTCGCCGCGCCCGCCGAGGCCCGCGGCGGCGACTGGGAGGCGACGGCACGCGCCGCCGCGTACCGCGTCGTGACGCACGACCTCGCCGCCGAGGTCGAGACGCTCGTGCGGTACGCGGCGCGCATCGCGCGCGAGGACGTCGCGCTGCGGGACCACGCGCCGTGGGCGCTGCGCACCGCGCTGCGCGAACTCCTCGTGCGCGTCCCCGTCTACCGCCCCTACCCGGCGCGCGACGCGGGCGCCGCGCCCGAGGAGGTGCTCTCGGTGCGGGCCGCCGAGGAGGCGTCGGCGGTCTTCGCGGTGCCCGAGGAGGCGGAGACGGTGGCGCTGGTACGGGAGCTGGCGCTCGGCGGGCGCGGTGACGGTCCCGCGTACGAGGCGTTCCGGGCCCGGTTCGCGCAGACCGCGTCGGCGCTGCGCGCGAAGTCCGTCGAGGACCTGTCCTTCTACCGGTACGTGCCGCTGCTCTCGGTGAACGAGGTGGGCGGCGACCCGGGCGCGCCCGCGCTCTCGCCGGACGTCTTCCACGCGTACTGCGGGCGCGTGCAGCGCGACTGGCCGCTGACGGGCACGGTGCTCTCGACGCACGACACGAAGCGCAGCGCGGACGTGCGCGCGGCGCTCGCGGTGCTGAGCGAGGTGCCCGAGCGCTGGGGGGCGTTCCTCGCGGAGGCCGCCGACGTCTGCCCGGCGCCCGATCCGCATCTCGGCTGGGCGGCCTGGCAGCTCGCCTTCGGATTCGGGACCGCCGACGCGGAGCGGCTCGGCGGGGCCCTGCTCAAGCACGTGCGGGAGGCGGGGCTGCGCACGTCGTGGACGGAGCAGGACGGCGCGTACGAGGAGGAGGTGCGGCGCTTCGTCGCGGCGGGGCCGTGCGGGCCGCTCGGCGGCCGGCTCGCCGAGCTGCGCGCCGAACTCGCCCCGTACATCCGGGCGAACGTCCTCGGCGGCGCGCTCCTGCACCTGACGATGCCGGGCGTCCCGGACGTCTACCAGGGCACGGAGACGGAGTCGCGGACGCTCGTGGACCCCGACAACAGGCGGACGCCGCCGGATGTGTGGGAGGCGCTGCGGGCGCTCGACGAGGGCCGCGCGCCGCGCGATCTGCCCGAGGAGAAGCTCGCCCTGACCGCCGCCGCGCTGCGGCTGCGCCGCGCGCGCCCCGAGTGCTTCGGCGAGGACGCGGCGTACGCGCCGCTGCCCGCGAGCGGTCCCGCGGCGTCCCACTGCCTCGCCTTCGTCCGCTCGGACCGCGTCCTCACCGCCGTCACGCGGCTCTCGGCGCGGCTCGCGGAGCGGGGTGGCTGGAACGGGACGGTCCTGACACTGCCGCCGGGCCGCTGGCGCGAGGCGGCCGGGGAACGCTCCTACGAGGGCGGAGTCGCCTGCGCGGAGCTGTTCGCCGGGCGCCCTGTCGCCCTCCTCGTGCGTACCGGCTGACCGTCATTTCCCGCCAGTCCCGTCCCCTCTCGTTGACGCCCCGGGCCGGGACTCCCTACGGTCTGGACCACCGCCGCCCCGGCGACCCGGAACCCCGGTGCCCACACCCCGGCGCCCCGGCGTCCCGGGGGCGGCGGTACCCGAGTGCCCCGGCGCCTCTCCGCCGTGGCCGCTTGCGGGGGCTGTCCCGGTACGTCTCCTCGGCGCGCGCGCCCGCTCGGTCGCCGACCTCGCCGAGCCCCGGCGGATGGTCACCCGGGGTGCGTCGGCCGTCATGACGCGGCACCTGGCCGTGGACGAGGCGATCGCGGTCTTCGGCCTGCTGAGGTGTCCGGCCCGGCGCGCACCTCGGCGGAGTGTCAGTGGTGGCTCCTAGCATCTCGGCCATGACGAGAACGGCGCAGACGTACACCTATCTCCGGCCCTCCGCCGTGCACCGCGCGGCAGAGGGCCGGAGCATCGGTCTGGAGACCTCCGGCGGTGCCACCCCGGCCGGGCAGGAAGCCCACCCGCGGTTCTTCAGCGGCTTCCTGACCGACCCCCAGGCCGCTGCCGCGGGACTGCTGTGCGTGGCGGACATAGCCGCCGCCCGCTACTACCAGCCGAAGCTCGACCACTGGCGCGACCCGGTCGTCACCGGGAACGGGGACCGGCTGAGGTTCGAGTCGTTCTCCGCTTGTTGCGGGGTGTACGCGCGGCTCGACATGCTGGGTGCCGCCCTCGACGGCGGCGACATAGGGTACGGCACGACCAACGTCGACGTGAACATCCCGCTGCGGGATGCCCTGATGCGGGTGGGCGCGGGCGATCCGCTGCGTCTGGAGGTCGGGCCCGACGAGATGACCGTCACCACCTTCGACGGGCCGGTGGTGGAGAAGAAGGTGCCGCTGCCCGAACGCTGGCTGCGCGGCTTCGCCGAGACCCAGGTGATGGCCTCCGGCTTCGACCTGCGGGCCGAACTCCCCGCAGCCGAGGCCGTGCGTTTCCTCCGCGCGCTGCCCCGCCCCAGCAGCACCCGCGGCGCCTCCAAGGGAGCGCGCTGGGTCGTCCCGGCGGGCCGCTCGCTGCGCGCCACCACCCGGCCGGTGCCCGGCGCGGTGTGCCTGCCCGGGCCCGAGCGGCTGACCGCGCTGGCCCGCGTGCTGCGGCACGCGACGGGGCTGCGGATCCACGGCCCGGCCGTCACGGCGGACAGCCGCCCGGTGGCGAGCGCGTGGGAGATCGGGCTCCCCGGGATGCGGCTGACCCTCACCCTGTCCCCGGACACGACACGGGGCTTCTCCGGCGAGGGCGGCGTCCTCGACGCCCTGGCGGCGGACGAGTCGGCCGAGGACGCCGACCTGGTGTCCGTGCTGCTCGCCTGGGACCCCGTCGTCGACATCTCCGACCTCGCCGCGCAGTCAGGGCTGACCCCGCAGCGAGTGCGAGCCGCGCTCACCCGCCTCGGCACGGCCGGGCGTATCGGCTACGACACGGCGGAGGCGGCGTACTTCCACCGGGAGCTGCCGTACGAGGCCGGACGGGCCGAGCGGGACAACCCCCGGCTGCGCGCGGCCCGTGCCCTCGTCGACGTGGGCGCGGTGCGCCTCGACGGCGAGACGGCCACCGTCACCGTCGAGGACCACAGCCACCGGGTACGGTCCGCCGGAGGGCGGCTGACCTGCACCTGCCGCTGGTGGGCCGAATACCGCGGCGGACGCGGCCCGTGCAAGCACGCCCTCGCCGTCCGTATCGCCCGCCGCGCGGCCGCGCCCCGTACGACCACCGCCCAGGACAAGGCCGACGCCCCGACCGGAGTCACCCGATGACCTTCACCCACGACTTCCCCGACTACCGGATACCCGACGGGACCGCGGCAGGCATCCGCGTGCTGCTGGACGCGGTGCGCGAGGGCCGCGTCGAGGACGTCCCCAAGCTGGTCGGCCCCCTGACCGACGCCGAACGGCGGAAAGCGCTGCCGGTGCTCAAGCAGTGGCGCAAGGACACCCCGGAACTCTGGCGGGACGAGGGGCACTTGCTGGTGCGCCAGGGCCTGCTGCTCGCAGGGACAGGGTGCTGCACCAGCGCGGCGGCGGCGGTCCAGTGGATCACGAGCCGCGATCTGTGGTGGGCCGGGCACGGGAATCCCCAGGCGGTCGTCGGCGTGCTGAGCGACCGCGCCCCCGAGTGGCTGGCCGAGGTGGCGCGCCGGCTGGCGGAGCGCCGCACCGTCGGCGGGTGGGAGTACGGGCTGATCAAGCGGCTGTCGCTGAGCGCCGGCTGCGAGCCGCCGACGACGGACGGCTTCATCCTCGGCTGGGAGAGGGACATCCCGGAACGGGGCAAGACGATCAAGGAGATGCTGAGGGACGATCCGTTCCTGCAAGCGGCCGTCCCCCGGCTCTTCGAGGTGGACGAGGCCGGGTCGACCTTCCAGTACTGCTGGGACTCCGACCCCGGGTGGCCCGACGCGCTCGCCGCGCTCTCCCGGGAAGGACTGCTCAGCCGCGAGATGCTGGTCGAAGGCTGTCTGTCGCGGCTGCTGCGCGGGGGCCGGCTCAGCATTGTGAAGGGCTTCCTCGCCCTGCTGACCGCCCTGGACCTGACCGCCGACGAGCGGGCGGCCCAGACCCTCACCTGGGTACGGATGCTCTCCGGCGGGCACTCGCTGGCGGCCACCCGTGCCCAGGAGACGCTGGCCGAACTCGACGCGGCGGGCCAACTGGAGACCGAGCACCTCATCGAGGCGTCCAGGGCCGCCCTGTTCCGGTCCGAGAAGAAGATCGTGCGCGCCCAGCTCTCCATGCTCGACAAGGCGATCAAGCGCGACCCGTCCGTGACGGACGAGCTGCTGCCGGTGGCCGTCGAAGCCTTCGCCCAGGAGGAGCACAGCCTCCAGGACAAGGCCCTCGCCCTGGCCGTCCGCCACCGCAAGCACGCCGGCGACGCCGTCCTCGCCGAACTGGCGGCGAGCACCCGGCTGCTCCCCTCCGACCTGCGTGAACGCGCGGTCGCGGCGTTCGGCGGCGCGGTGGCCGCCGAGGAGGCCGAGCCGTCGCCCGCCGAAGGGGGCGACGTCCTGCCGCCTGTGCCGGACCCCGAGCGCCTGGATCCCGCGCCGCTCGCCCCTGCCGAGCTCGCCGAGGAGGTCGTCGCGCTGCTGCGCGGCAAGGGCACCCCGGCGCAGGAGGAGCGGGCGCTGAACAGCCTCGTGGTCCACGCTCACGCCGACCTGGCGGGACTCCGCGCGGCCCTGGAACCGGTCGTCGCGGCGCACCGGGAGCCCGCCGCGTGGCTGAGCGAGAACGTCTTCGCGCAAGCGCTCGAAGCCGTCGTCATGTTCGTCATGGGGGAGACCGCGGCGGAGAAGGCGCGCACCCTCCGCGTCCAGTCCGGCCTGGGCGCCCTCCGTTTCCGGTTCCAGGAGTACCAGTGCCCGCACACGGCGATCTGGTCCGTCTGCCTCAGCCGCGCGGCCGAGATCGGGGCGCGGCTGGAGCTCGGAGACCCTTTGCCGTTCCTGCTGGCCACGCCCACCTGGACGACGGGGACCATCGACCCGGCGGAGCTGGCGGCCCGGCTCGCCGCGTACGAGGACTCGGGCACCGAGCCCGGTCCGGCGGACCTCGACCAAGCGCTGCTGCGGCTGGACCGTGAGGTGCCGCTCGAAGCGCGGGCCGCGGCGGAGCGGCTCACCTCCCCGGCGGGGCGGCGGCTGGCCACCTGGCTCGCCTCGGGGGGCCTGCCCGATCCCGCCCTCTCCCGGGAAACCGAGCGGGTGAGGCTCAGGACCCCCCGTCCCGGTGTGCTGGTGCGCACCGAGGCCCTACCCGGGCACGAGGACTACGCCGAGCCGTTCCGCTCGCTGCTCGGCGCGCACGACCCCATCGGCGCTCCGTGCACGTGCGGCGGCGAGGGGCAGTGCTCCCCGCAGGCCCTGGCCGTCCTGCCCCAGCACCGGGAGATCATCGCGGCGCGGATGCTGTCGGCCTTCTCGTCCTTTGCCGACTTCGACCACATCGGTCAGGGTGTGTCCGTGCTGCCCGCGCTGGCCGAGTCGGGGGGCCCGGCCGGGCCCGCGACCCATCTGATGGTGGCGTACGGGCTCGGGGCGCGGCGCGCCGAGGAGCGGCTGTTCGCGGTGGACGCGATGCTCGTGCTGGCTGCTCGCGGACTGCTCGACGCGGAAGGGCTCGGCCGGGACATCGCCGAGCTGACCGGCCTGCGCCGCCTCGTACTGAAGCGGGTCGTGGCAGCGCTGCGGGAAGTGGCGCACACCGGTGCGTACGCCACGGTGTGGGCGGTGCTCTCGGGCGCCCTTCCCGGGCTCCTGGCAGGAGAACCGGCACCCGCCGCCGGCGCTCTGCTCACGCTCGCGGCCGACTGCGCGGAGCGGTCCGGGGCCCGTGGCGCGATACCGGAGATCGACGAACTGGCGGCGCGCAAGGGGTCATCGCAGCTGATCAAGCAGGCGTCGCGGCTCAGGGCGGCGCTGAACCGCGACGCCTGAGTGAGGGGGGTGGGGACCGGATCGGGGGGTTCCGCGGGGTCTCGCACGAGGAGGTGCGGCGGTTGCCGGCTGGGCTTGTCCTGCGGTTCCTCCACGTCGCCAGCCGCCCACCGGGGGCCGACGGAGACCCGGCGCCGGTGCTCGTTCCGCTGTCCCTCACCCCCCGTGCCCACCCCGCTCACGAGCCCCGCCTCGGCTTGACCTTGTCGCTACGACAAGGTTTCTACTGGCCTCATGCGTATCGGAGAGCTGGCCGCCGTGGCCGGGGTGAGTACCCGGGCCGTCCGCCACTACCACCGGATCGGCCTGCTGCCCGAGCCGGCCAGGCAGCCCAACGGCTACCGCGAGTACGGCCTGCGGGACGCCGCCGAGCTGGCCCGGGTGCGGCGGCTGACGGCGCTGGGCCTGAGCCTCGACGAGGTGCGGGACGTGCTCGCCGACGACGCGGGCAAGGACCTCGCGGAGATCCTCGCCGAGCTGGACGCCGACCTCGCGCGCCAGGAGGAGGCGATCAAGGGGCGCCGCGCCCGGCTGCGGGATCTCCTCGCGCAGGCGGACGCGGACGGCGGTCTGCCGCCCGAGACCCCCGTCTCGCCCGCGCTCGCCGCGCTCTTCGCCGACTTCGACCGCGCCACCGCGCACCTGCCGGGCCCCGAGCCCGAATCGGTCGCGCTCGACCGCCGCCTCCTCGCCCTGCTCGACACCTCCGCCGCCGCCTCGGGCGACTGGCTCGGCCCGCTCGCCGGGGCCTTCACCACCGACCCGGAGACCACCCGCCGCGTGTACGCGCTGTACGCGCGCCTCGACGAGCTGGCGAGTGCCGCGCCCGACGACCCGCGTGTCGAGGAGACGGCCAGGGACCTGGTCGCCCTCCTTCCCGCGCGCCTCCCCGTCGCGGACCCCCCGGCCACCGGCGACTTCCTGGACGCCGTCTGCGCTGGCTCTCCCCCCGCCCAGGCGGCGGTGCTGCGCCGCGTGATCAGCCTCCTGAAGGAGCGCACGCCGTGAGACGGTCCCCTCTCCCCCGCCCCGTGCGCCGCCTCGTGGGTCACGAACTCACGCTGTGGCGCGGCCTCGTGCGCTGGGTGGGCCGCCGCGGCCCGGACGGCGTCGGCGGGGACGACCTCGCCGCCCCGTACGCGCCCGCGCAGGCCGCGATGATGTACGGCCTGCTCTTCGTCGCCGTCGCCGAGACGGTCGCGCTCGCGGTCGTCATCCCCTGGCCGTGGCTCCACGCGCTGACGCTCGTCGTGGACCTGTGGGGTTGCTGGTACGTCCTCGCCCTGCACGCCTCGTGCGTGGTGCGCCAGCACGTCCTGAGGTCGGACGGCTCGCTGCGCCTGCGCTACGGGCCGCTCCTCGACATCACGGTCCCGGCCTCCCACGTCGCGACTCTCCGCGCGGACCGCGCGTTCCCCGACGCGCGCCTCGGCGCGGTGGGCCCCTCGGGCATGGCGGACCTCCCGGTCGGCGGGATGACGACGCTGACCGTGGAACTGACCGAACCCCTCGCCTTCACCCGCCCCTTGGGGAGGCCCGCCGAGGCCCGTGCCTTCCGCTTCCACGCGGAGAACGCGGTGGAGGTGGCACGGGCCTGGCGCCGGATACGGGAGTCGGCCGAGCCGGGTCCGTGAGTGAGCGGGCGGGCGGGCCTTCCGGCCGTCGCCCCGCGCCTCGCTCGGGCGTACCGCCCGGCCCCTGCGGTGCCCCCGCGCCAAGGTCACGCTCTCGCGATCCGCCCGGGCCCACGGGCGCCGCGCTCCCCCGTCCCGCCCGGCCGCCCCGTCCCGCCCGGCCGCCGCGCGAGGCCCGGCCGCCGCCGCCCGCCCGCCCCGCCGTCTCAGTCCTCGGCGTGCTTCTCGTCCGCCCTCTGCTTCTCGGCGAGCTTCTCCACGAAGTCCTGCGCCTTGTCGACACCCGTGTCGATCTTCTCGCTGTACTTGCCGTCCGTGCGGGCGTCGATGAAGTCGCCGGCCTTCTCCAGGCCGCCCGCGATCTTCTCGCTGTGCTCCCCGGCCAGTTCCTCGGCCTTCTCCTTGAAGTTCTTCAGATTGTCGAACAGACCTGGCATTCCGGGCTCCTTGTCGTCTCCGCGATCGGCTCCCGCGCTCGGCTCGCGCGAGGACCGTGATCATCCCACGGTCCCGTCCCCATCCTCCCCCGCGAGCACCTCCTCCATCCGCCTCGCCGCCGCCACGACCAGGGGGACGGCGCGCTCCGCGACGGACCGCCGGTGGGTGATCACGTTGATGGCCGCCGGGTCGGCGGGCTCGGGGACGCGCACGGGGGCGGCGACGCCGATCGTGCCGGGCGTGACCTCCTCGTGGGTGATCGCCCAGCCACGCGCGCGGACCTCGGCGACGCGCAGCGGTTCGCCGGGCAGCGGCTCCCCCGCCGAGAGCAGCGCGAGCCCCGCCGAGCCGCGGTCGAGCGGGTCGCGGTTGCCGACGCCGTACGAGAACCGCGGCCCCGGGCCCGGGGGTTCGACGACGGCGACGGCGACGGCGTGCGCGCCGTCGGGGACCACGAGGCAGGCGGTGGCGCCGAGTTCGACGGCGAGGTCACGCAGCACCGGCATCGCGAGGTCGACGAGCGGCGGGCGTGCGCGCTGCGCGAGCGTGTAGAAGGCGACGCCGACGCGGTAGCGCCCGGCGGCGTCGCGCGCGGCGAAGTGGCTGCGGGTCAGCGCGGTGAGCAGCCGGTACGCGATCGAGCGGTGCACCCCGAGCGCGGCGGCGACCTCGGAGGCGCGCAGCCCGTGCGGCGCCTCGGCGAGCATCCGCAGCACGCCGAGCCCGCGCTCCAGCGTCTGCGCCCCGTCCGCCCGGCGCGCGGGCACGCCCTCCCGCCCCGCGTCCGCCTCACGCGCCGTCATCCGGCCCCCTCGCCCGCCTCTTTCGGCCCTGACCCTTGACGGGGCCCGGCCCGGCTCCGCACAGTGTTGCAACATTCAATCCCGCGCGTCTCGATAATCGCAACACCTCGGTGCGACACCGCGCCGTCCCGCACGACCCGCACCGCATTGCCGCCCCGTCCGGGTGACACCACGGCGACCCTGCGCGCCAGGAGGGGGAAGCCTGCTCGTACGACCGCACGCCTTGCTCGTACGACCGCACGAGCCGCACCGGCAGAGCGCCCGCACCCGGGCGAGAGGAGACCCCGTGCCCCACTACCGCGCCCTCGGCGACATTCCCCCCAAGCGCCACACCCAGCACCGCACCCCCGAAGGGGGCCTGTACTACGAGGAGCTGATGGGTGAGGAGGGTTTCTCGTCCGACTCCTCGCTCCTCTACCACCGCCACCTCCCCTCCGCGATCACCGATTCGACGGTCTGGGAGCTGCCCGACCAGCGCACCGTCCCCAACCACCCGCTCCTGCCGCGGCACTTCGCCCTGCACGGCCTCGTCAAGGGCGAGCGCTGGCGGGACGCGGACGTCGTGACGGGGCGGCGGCTCGTGCTCGGCAACGGCGACGTGCGGATCTCGTACGCGGTGGCGGGCGCCCCCTCGCCGCTGTACCGCAACGGGCTCGGCGACGAGTGCGTGTACGTCGAGTCGGGCCGCGCGGTCGTCGAGACCGTCTTCGGACCGCTCACCGCGCGCGCCGGGGACTACGTGGTGCTGCCGCGCGCGACGACGCACCGCTGGCTGCCCGAGGGGGACGAGCCGCTGCGCGTCTACTGCGTCGAGGCCAACAGCCACATCGCGCCGCCCTCGCGCTACCTCTCGCGGTACGGGCAGCTCCTCGAACACGCTCCGTACTGCGAGCGCGATCTGCACGGACCGACGGAACTGGCCGAGGGCCGGGGGCAGGACGTCGAGATCCTGGTGAAGCACCGGGGTGCGGGCGGGGAGGTCGTCGGGACGCGCTTCACGCAGGCCGAGCACCCCTTCGACGTCGTCGGCTGGGACGGCTGCCTGTACCCGTACACCTTCAACGTCGCCGACTTCGAGCCGATCACCGGCCGGGTCCACCAGCCGCCGCCCGTGCACCAGGTCTTCGAGGGGAACAACTTCGTCATCTGCAACTTCGTGCCGCGCAAGGTGGACTACCACCCGTTGTCCATCCCGGTGCCGTACTACCACTCGAACGTGGACAGCGACGAGGTGATGTTCTACTGCGGCGGCGACTACGAGGCGCGCAAGGGCTCGGGGATCGGGCAGGGCTCGGTCTCGCTGCACCCGGGCGGGCACAGCCACGGGCCGCAGCCGGGCGCGTACGAGCGCTCGATCGGCGTGGAGTCCTTCGACGAACTCGCCGTCATGGTCGACACCTTCCGGCCCCTCGAACTGGGGGAGGGCGGGCGCGCGAGCGACGACGGGACGTACGCGTGGACCTGGGCGGGGCGGGGGCCGCGGTCGTGACCGTGCCCGCAGCGCTGCTCGCCGCGCTCGTCGACGACGCGGGACTCTTCCCGCCGACCGCGCTCCCGATGGACCGCGCGCTCGCCCGCCACCGCGCCGATCTCGCCGCGGGCCACCCGCTGCTCACGCACCGCTTCCTCGTGCCGGCGAGCCGCCTCGCCGAGCTGCGGGAATGCCTGGAGCCGGGCGACTCACTCGCGCTCGGGCTCATCGCGGACCGGGGCGCGGCGGGCCTCGCCGCCGACCGCGCGGCGATCGCCGCCGATCCGCGGCTGCGGCTCGCACTCGTCGAGGTGCCGCTCGCCGCGTTCCCCGGCGGGCTGCGCGAGGCACTGGACGCGCTGCCGGGTGACGTGCCGGTGTTCGCGGAACCCGCGGAGCGCGCCGCCCATGAACCGCTGCTCTCCGCGCTGGGCGCGCTCGAACGGCCCGTCGGCGCCAAGCTGCGCTGCGGCGGTGTCCGCGCGGAGCTGTTCCCGACGGCGCCGGAGGTCGCCGCCTGGATCGTGGCCTGTGCCCGCGCGCGCGTACCCTTCAAGGCGACGGCGGGGCTGCACGAGGCGGTGCGGCACACCGCCCCCGCGACCGGTTTCCGCCACCACGGCTACCTCAACCTGCTGCTCGCCACCGCTGCCGCTGCCGGGGGTGCGACCACGGGCGAGGTGACCGCGGTCCTGGAGACCGAGGACGCGCAGCGGCTCGCCCGGCGCGCGCACGCGCTCGGTGACGCGGGCGCCCGCGCCTCGCGCCGGCTGCTCGTCTCGTACGGCTCGTGCAGCACCTCGACCCCGCTGCGGCAGGCAGCGGACCTGTTCGGCGTCCCCGACACGTACCAGGAGATCCCCGTATGACCGCCGCCACCTGGGCCGATGTGCCCGCGGGCTCCCCCTTCCCGCTCCAGAACCTCCCCTACGGCGTGTTCACGCCCGCCGGGGACACGCGGGCGCGCGTCGGTGTCGCGATCGGCGCACATGTCCTCGACGTCGCCGCGGTGCTCGGGGACGACACCTTCGCGCACGGCGCGCTCAACCCCTTCCTCGCGCAGGGCCGCGCCCGCTGGACGGCGGTGCGTGCCGAGCTGACCGCGCTCCTCACCGACTCCCGCCACCGCGCGGCCGTGGCGCCGCACCTGCACCCGCTCGACGCGGTGACGCTCCACCTCCCCTTCGAGGTCGCCGACTACGTCGACTTCTACGCCTCCGAGCACCACGCGGCGAACGTGGGCCGCATGTTCCGGCCCGGCGCCGAACCGCTCACGCCGCAGTGGAAGCACCTCCCGATCGGCTACCACGGGCGTGCGGGCACGGTCGTCGCCTCGGGCACGCCCGTCGTCCGGCCGTGCGGCCAGAAGAAGCCGGACGCCGCGGGCGGGCCGCCCGGATTCGGGCCCTCGGCGCGGCTCGACATCGAGGCCGAGGTGGGCTTCGTCGTCGGTACGGGTTCGACGCTCGGCACGCCGGTCGGCACCGACGCCTTCGCGGAGCACGTCTTCGGCCTGTGCCTCGTCAACGACTGGTCGGCGCGCGACATCCAGGCGTGGGAGTACGTGCCGCTCGGACCCTTCCTCGCCAAGTCCTTCGCGACGTCCGTGTCTCCGTGGGTCGTGCCCCTGGAGGCTCTGGAAGCGGCGCGTGTGAGGCCCCCGGAGCGGGCCCACGCCTTGCGCCCGTACCTGCGCGAGACGGAGGACTGGGGTCTGGACCTGCGCCTGGAGGTCCGCCTGAACGGGCAGCCCGTCTCGCGGCCCCCCTTCTCGGCGATGTACTGGACGGGGGCGCAGATGCTGGCCCATATGACGGTCAACGGCGCCTCGTTGCGCACCGGGGACCTCTACGCCTCGGGCACGGTGAGCGGTCCTGAGCCCGGGGAGCGGGGCTGCCTCATGGAGCTGACGTGGGGCGGCGAGGAACCGCTGAAGCTCGCGGACGGCACGAGCCGCGCGTTCCTGGAGGACGGCGACGAGGTGACGCTCACGGCGACGGCCCCGGGGGCCGAGGGCACGGTGATCGGCTTCGGCGAAGTGACCGGGAAGATCCTGCCCGCGGTGACCGACTAGCGATCGCGAGCGTCCGCATAACGGACAGTCGTGGCGGAACCGGAGTGCTCGCTTCCGGTGTTTTCCTCGCGTTTCCGTACCGGAGGCGGAGATTTCGCCAAGAATGAGTGGTGCGCGCCTGCAATTTGACCTGATCGCGACCTGCGGAATCTTGACGCGACATCTCGCCACTTGGAATCGTCGGCAGCAGCGCCGCCCGCATCGCACGGCCGCCCTGAACTGCTCGACTCACACGCGAGGTTGTCGCTTTATGCCCGGCGCACCGCTCACTCCGGCTTCGACCACCGGCGCCATCCCGTCAGTTGGCACCAGTGTCGTACGCCGGAGCTGTCGCGCACCAATCATTTTCTGACCTGGCCCTTCGCACGTCCCCTCCGAGCACGCGCGAACCGTCACCCGGTCACCCCACCCGACCACGCCCCGGGCCCCCGCGTCCGGGGCGTGCGCCGAAGCGCTCTTACGAAAGGCCGGCTAGCAGTGCTGCGTTACATCGCCCGCAAAGCAGTCGGCTGGTTTTTGATGATCGTCGTCGCGACCAACCTCACGTATTTCCTCGCCAACGCCTTCCTGAAGCCCGCGTCGAACTACACCGCTCTGCGACCGCCTCGAACTCCAGCCCAGATCAACCACTCCCTGTCGCTGTACAACCTGAACCCGGACAAACCGCTCATGGACCGGTGGTGGGACTGGATCACGGGGATCGTGGCCCACTGGGACTGGGGCCAGTCGCCGACGGGCGGCAGCGTCAACAGCCAGGTGGCGTACCGGATCATCGTGAGCGGCGAGCTGGTCATCGCCTCGACGGTCCTGGCGGTCGTCATCGGGATCGCCCTCGGCGTCTACACCGCCTCGCGCCAGTACAAAACCGGTGACCGGGTGTGGCAGGGGATCTCGGTGATCTCCTTCAACACGCCGTCCGCCGTGGCCTCGCTCGGCGTCGTGGCCCTCGCCATCACGCTCAACGAGCAACTCGGCAGCACCCTGCTGCCCGTCGCCGGGGCGCAGGACCCGGATGTCTCGGGTTTCTTCGACACCCTCGGCTCGCGCGCGGTGCACGCGATCCTGCCGACGATCTCGCTGACGTTCATCTCGTACGCGAGCTACCACCTGTTGCAGCGGTCCCTGCTCCTGGACAACATCAACTCCGACTACGTGCGCACCGCGCGGTCCAAGGGGCTGACGAGGAAGCAGGCCATCTACCGTCACGGGCTGCGGACCTCGATCATTCCCGTGGCCACGCAGGTCGCGTTCGCGATGCCTGCGCTCTTCACGGGCGCGGTGATCACCGAGACGGTCTTCGCCTGGCACGGGATGGGTGAGTACTTCAGCAGGACGATCAGCACGAACGACGTGCACGGCGTGGTCGCCGTCGCCGCGTTCGGCGCGCTCATGACGGCTGTCGGCGCGATCCTCTCCGACCTCGTCATCGTGGCTCTCGACCCCAGGATCAGGGTGAGCTGACATGGCCATCAACATGCCGGGCGTCGGTCCCGACGCCGAAGCGGCCCGTACCGGCGAGACCGCCGCGCCCGAGCCCCGCCGGGCGGGCACGAGCGGCAAGCGCATCTCGCCGTTCAAGCTCTACGCGCGGCGATTCGCCCGTAACAAGGGCGCGCTCATCGGGCTCGTCCTCTTCGTCCTCCTCGCCCTCTTCGCGGTCTTCGGCCGGTTCCTGACGCACTGGAACTACACCGAGGCGGACTTCGCGGCGCTCAAGGTCTCCCCGGGCGAGGCAGGTCATCTGCTGGGCACGAACAGCGCGGGCAACGACACCTACGCCCAGCTCGTGCACGGCCTCGGCCGCTCGATGATCATCGCCGTGGTCGTCTCGCTCCTGACGACCGTCATCGCGGGCCTCTTCGGCACCACCGCCGCGTACTTCGGCGGCAAAGTCGAGCGGGTCATGCTCGCCGTGGTGCACTTCCTGCTCGTGCTGCCCTCCTTCCTGATCATCGCGCTGGTCGGCACGCACTACCGGGGCGACTGGAAGGTCCTCGTCGTCGTCCTCACCATCTTCGGGTGGATGCTCACGGCGCGCGTGATCTGGTCCCTCGCGACCTCGCTGCGCGAGCGGGAGTACGTGATGGCGGCGCGCTTCATGGGCGTCAGCCCGATGCGCACCATCGTCCGCCACCTCGTCCCCAACATCGGCTCGCTGCTCATCGTGACGTTCACGCTCGGGGTGGCCTCGACCGTGCAGTCCGAGACAGCCCTGTCCTTCATCGGATTCGGCGTCAAGCAGCCCGACGTGTCGCTCGGCGCGATGCTCGCCGACGGGCAGGGCACCCTGTCCACCGCTCCCTGGCTGTTCTACATGCCCGCCCTGCTCGTGGTGCTGCTCACCGTCGCGATGGCGCTCATCGGGGACGGCCTGCGGGACGCCCTCGACCCCACCTCGCAGTCCGGAGGCCGCGCATGACCGAGCAGAGCATCCTCACAGAACCCACGGACACGCGGCAACCGCTGCTGTCCGTGCGGGACCTGCGGGTGAGCTTCCCCTCGGAGGCGGGCCGCGTGGACGCCGTGCGCGGCGTCTCCTTCGACCTGCACCGGGGCCGGACGCTCGGCATCGTGGGCGAATCCGGTTCGGGCAAGTCCGTGACCTCGATGGCCGTCATGGGACTGCTCCCCGAGTACGCCTCGGTCACGGGCGAGGTCGCGCTCGACGGGCAGAACGTCCTCGCGCTCGACGACCGGGCCATGTCGAAGGTGCGCGGCAAGCACATCGGCATGATCTTCCAGGACCCGCTGTCCTCGCTGACGCCGATCTTCAGCATCGGCGCGCAGATCGTCGAGGCGCTCCAGATCCACCAGGACATCTCCTCGGCCGCCGCCTGGAAGCGGGCCGTCGAACTCCTCGACCTGGTCGGCATCCCCAACCCGCAGCGGCGCGCCAAGGGGTTCCCGCACGAGTTCTCCGGCGGGATGCGGCAGCGCGCCGTGATCGCCATGGCGATCGCGAACGACCCGGACCTGATCATCGCCGACGAACCCACGACGGCGCTCGACGTGACCGTGCAGGCCCAGATCCTCGACGTGCTGAAGACGGCCCAGCGCGAGACCGGGGCCGCGGTCATCATGATCACGCACGACCTGGGGGTCGTGGCGGGCTCCGCCGACGACGTCATGGTCATGTACGCGGGCAAGCCGGTCGAACGCGCCGGGGTGGACGAGTTGTTCGCGCGTCCCCGGATGCCGTACACCATCGGCCTGATGGGCGCGATACCCCGTCTGGACGACCGCGCCAGGGACGCCCTGACGCCCGTTCCCGGAACGCCACCGCTCCTGGTGGACCTCCCGGACGCGTGCCCCTTCGCCGCGCGGTGCCCGGTGGCGGCGGACGCGTGCCGGGCGGCGGAGCCGGAGCTGCTGGCGATCGGTGCCCAACCGGCGAGCGGTGACCAGCCGGCGAGCGGTGGCCAACCGGCGAGCGGTGACCGGCCGACGATCGGCGGCGAAGCAGGCGGCGGCAAGGCGAGCGGCTCCGCCGCCGTTCAGCCCCCTGCCGTTCGGGCCCCAGCCGGTGAGGCCCCCTCCGTCGAGACCCCCGGAGCCGTGCACTCCGTGGCCTGCCGTCGTGCCGGGGAGATCAGCGACGGCACCATCGATGGTGAGCCCGTCTTCCCCGTCCCGGCCGTACGGGAGCCCGAGGCCGCCGCCGTGCCGCGCGAGGAGCGCCCGAAGGTACTGGAACTCTCCGGGCTGACCAAGACCTTCCCGCTCACCAAGGGCGGTCTGCTCAAGCGGAAGGTCGGCACCGTCTTCGCCGTCAACGGCATCGACCTCGACATCCGCGAGGGCGAGACCCTCGGCCTCGTGGGCGAGTCGGGGTGCGGCAAGACGACGACGCTCCTGGAGATCATGGGGCTCAAGCCGCCGGAGCGCGGCAGCATCTCCGTCGCGGGCAAGAACGCCGCGGACCTGCGGAGCAAGCGGGAGATCGGCGCGGTCCGCCGCGAGATGCAGATGGTCTTCCAGGACCCGATGGGCGCCCTGGACCCCCGTATGACGGTCTTCGACATCCTCGCCGAGCCGCTGCGCGCGGTCGGCGGGCACGGCAAGGACGACCTGAGCCGCCAGATCGGGGAGCTCATGGAGCTGGTGGGCCTCGACCCCGAGCACCGTGACCGCTTCCCCGCGGCCTTCTCGGGCGGTCAGCGCCAGCGCATCGGCATCGCGCGGGCGCTCGCCACGAAGCCCAAGCTGCTCGTGCTCGACGAGCCGGTCTCGGCGCTCGACGTCTCGGTGCAGGCGGGCGTCATCAATCTGCTCAACGACCTGAAGGCCGAACTGGGGCTCTCGTACCTCTTCGTGGCCCACGACCTGTCGGTGGTGCGCCACATCTCCGACCGCGTCGCGGTCATGTACCTGGGACGGATCGTCGAGACCGGGGACATCGACGCGGTCTTCGACCACCCCAGCCATCCGTACACCAAGGCGCTCCTCTCCGCGATCCCGCTGCCCGACCCGGTCGCCGAGCGGAGCCGGGAGCGCGTCCTGCTCAAGGGCGACCTTCCGAGCCCGACCGACGACAGCCCCGGCTGCCGCTTCGTCAGCAGGTGCCCGCTGCACCTGACGCTGCCGGAGTCGCGCAAGCGGCAGTGCCTGGACATCACCCCGGAACTGACGGAACGGGCCACCCCGGACCACTCCTCCGCGTGCCACTTCGCGGACATGACACCGGCGGACCTGACCACGTCCGCCGACGTACCCACCGAAAGGCAGTCATGAGAAAGCTCGTTCTGAGCGCGGTGGCCTTCGCCGCCACCGCTTCGCTCGTCCTCTCCGGTTGCGGGAGTGACAGCGACAGCGACTCCGACGGCAAGAAGGACGAGAAGGGCGCCACCAGCGAGTCCGGCGTGCTGACGTCGTACAACCCGCAGCCCGCGAGCAACATCCAGCAGGGCGGCAAGATGACGCTGCCGGTCGCGGAGATCCCCGACCAGCTCAACACCCTGCACGGCAACTCGACGGTGTACGGCTCGCGGATCTCGTGGTTCTACATGCCGCAGCTGTCCTTCAACGACCCGAAGGGCAACATCACCTTCAACAAGGACTATCTGACCGACGTCAAGGAGGCGACGGTCGGCGGCAAGACCCAGGTCACGTACGACATCAACCCGAAGGCCAAGTGGAACGACGGCCAGGACATGGACTGGACCATGTTCCGGGACACCTGGAAGGCGCTCAGCGGCAAGGACAAGGACTTCGTCGTCAGCTCCAGCGACGGCTACTCCAGCATCGCCTCGGTCAAGAAGGGCAAGGACGAGAAGGAAGCGATCGTCACCTTCACAGGTAAGTTCGTGTACTGGAAGTCGCTCTTCTACAACCCGCTCAACCCGCACATCGCCAAGGCCGACGCCTTCAACAAGGCGTACCTGGGCAAGCCGCACCCCGAGTGGGGCGCGGGGCCGTACGCGCTCACGAAGTTCGACGCCAAGGGCGGCACGATCACCTACAAGCCCAACCCCAAGTGGTGGGGCGCCAAGGCGAAGCTGGACCAGCTCACCTACGTGCAGATGGAGGACAGCGCCAGCATCAACGCCTTCAAGAACGGGCAGATCGACGCCGTCGAGGTCCGTGAGGGCGAGGCGCTCAACCAGGTGAAGGGTGTCAAGGGCACCGAGGTGCGCCGCGGCACCGACACCACGAACAACATCCTCATGTTCAACAGCACCTCGCCCGTGCTGAAGGACGTCGCCGTCCGCAAGGCCCTCATGGAGGGCATCGACCGCGCGCAGTACGCGAAGATCGCCTTCCAGGGCATGGGCTACACCGAGGACCTGCCGGGCTCGATCAACCTCTACTCCTTCCAGAAGGGGTACAAGGACGTCTTCGGCAGCCTCGTCAAGTTCGACCCGGAGCAGGCGAAGAAGGACCTCGACGCGGCCGGCTGGAAGGCCGGTCCGGACGGGGTGCGGGAGAAGGGCGGCAAGAAGCTGGAGGTCAGCTTCCCGACCGTCAGCGACCGGGCCACCATCAAGGCGAGGGCCACCGCGCTGGCCCAGATGATGAAGAACATCGGTGTGAAGCTGAACATCGACGCGCGTCCGTCGGCGGACTTCAACAAGATCATCACCGACCGTTCCTTCGACATCTTCGGCCTGGGCTTCACCTCCAGCGACCCGAACGGGATGCTCTACATCTGCCAGGTGTACTGCTCCGACTCGCAGCTCAACCTCTCCCGCTCCGTGCCGAAGAGCATGGACAAGGAGATCCAGGCCGTCACCAACCTGCCGACGCTGGACGAGCAGCTGAAGACCGGTGAAGAGGTCGAGAAGAAGGCCATGGAGACGTACGGCATCATGCCGACGCACAACGGTCCCACGATCTGGGCCGTCAAGAAGGGCCTCACCAACTACGGTGCCGGCCAGTTCTTCGGCAACTACGGGGTCATCGGCCCGCCCGAGCTGATCGGCTGGCAGAAGAAGTAACTCCGAAGCGGCACCGGCGGGGACGGTCGGCGTCCGCGCCGCGGGCCCCGCCGTACTCCCCGTGCGGCGGGGCCGCGCCGCGTCCTCATCCGCCGAGCCGCACCAGCAGCCGCCTCGGCCCCCGCACCCGCACCCCGACCGCTCGCGGCGCGAACCCGGGCGCCAGCGCGAGCCCCCGCATCCCGAGCAGCGGCGGCAGCCCGTACCGCGCCGTCAGCAGCCCGAGACCCGGCCAGGGGTGGGCGGGCACCGGGGGGCGCCCCGCCCGGTAGGGGTCCCAGCGCCCCGGGTGCGGGTACGCGGCCGGGTCCCACCCCGCGGCGCCGAGCAGACACAGCACCCGCTCCCCTGCCGCCACCGCCCCGCCGGGCAGCCGAACGGGGTCGTGCGCGCGCAGCACCAGGTACGGCGCGGGGGGATCGTGCCGGAGCGTCTCGGCCCACACCGCGTCGATGAGCGCGGGCTCGTCCCGTACCGCCGTGAGCTGAGCGGGGCGCGTGAGGAGCGCGCCGAGGAGGGAGGCGAGCGCGTAGGCGGTGGCGCGCTCGGCGCCCCGCGCCCGTACCGCGAGCGCGTCCGGCAGCGGCAGCGGTGCGGGGCCCCCGGCCCGGCACCAGCGGCGCAACGCCTCGGTGCGGCGGTACGGGAGGCCGAGCGCGGCGCCGAGCGCGACGGCCGGCAGCCAGTCGCAGAACTCCGGCACGAGGTCGGCGCCCGCGCGCGAGCCCAGCCGCCCCGCGAGGACGTGCCCGGCCCGCGCGACGACCCCGGCCACGTGCGGCGGCGGCGCGTCGGCGGAGGCGAGCATCATCCCCGCGACGGGCCCTGCCGCCGCCCCTTCAGCGCGCCCCGCCCCCTCGGCTCGCCCCTCCCCCGCGACGAGTCCCGCCCCGTCGACCAGTCCCGGCACGTCCCCCGTCCCCGCGTCCGCCACGAGCCCCGGTTCGGCGAGCGCCGCGCGTACGTCCGCGTCGCGGCCCACGAGCCAGATCCCGTCACCGCCACCCGCCGTGCCCGGGACCCGCACGGGCCCCGGCTCGCGGTGCAGGAGCCGGTAGTAGGGGGCGGGGTCGCGTGCGACGCGGGCGGCGAGCGAGGCGAGGGCCGGGACGTGACTGCGCGGAAGGCGCCCCGGGGCGGCCACGGGCCCGAGGCCCCCGCCCGCCCCTTCCCCGCCGCTCCAGGCT
>NZ_JOGO01000079.1 GCF_000719475.1 Streptomyces sp. NRRL F-5630
ACCCCACGCCCACCAGGACCAGTCCCCCCGCGCCCCCCACGTCCGCCCCTCCGGCGCCCGAGCCCAGCGACACGCCCGGGGAGCCGCAGGAGAGCGACCCCGGCGAGGACGGGGACGCGGTCCGCACCCACCAGCGCGAGCAGCGCGCGCCGGATCAGTCCGACGAGCGGGAACAAGGCGGCGGTGCCGCGCGTTCGGACCAGTACACGCCCGCGCCCTAGGCGTCCCTCAGTCCCGTACGGCGTCACCGGCGAGGACCCGCCGCGGTCCCTCCGCCGCCTCCGTACGAGCCGAGGGCTCAGGCGTCCCGAAAGCCCTGTCACCGACTGCTGAAAGCTGCTCTCGTACCCGTCTGACCGGCTGGTTTGCCAGTGGGTGAGCACGGTGCGTATGGTGGCAGATCGTTTCATCCGCTGTTCGTTTTTCATCCCTGTGCCCGGCGCTGATCTAAGAGCGCCGCGTGTGGCGCGTACCTTCCTTGCCGTAGCTGGATCGCACTGAGGCGGTCGTCTGCGCGTACACGGAGCTGGGGCACGTGCCGAAACTCCGGAAGGTTTCGCGTTTCACATGTCTGTTTCCACGTCCGACCACTCTGTCGTGCCCGCGTCCGACCAGGCGCCCGCCGACACCACCCCCGAGCTGACCGCCCCCGCGCAGCCGACGGCCGAGACCGTCGACGCGGTGGACGCGGCCCCCGAGGGCGCCGAGAACACGCAGGCCGCTGAGGCCCCCGCCGAGAAGGTCCCCGGCTTCGACGAGCTGGGCCTGCCCGAGAACATCGTCCGCAAGCTCGCGCAGAACGGTGTGACCAGCCCGTTCCCGATCCAGGCCGCGACGATCCCCGACGCTCTCGCGGGCAAGGACATCCTCGGCCGCGGCCGTACCGGCTCCGGCAAGACCCTCTCCTTCGGCCTGCCGCTCCTGGCGCGGCTCGCCGGCGGCTTCACCGACAAGAAGAAGCCGCGCGGCGTCATTCTCACGCCGACCCGCGAGCTGGCGATGCAGGTCGCCGACGCCCTCCAGCCCTACGGCGACGTCCTCGACCTCCGCATGAAGGTCGTCTGCGGCGGTACGTCCATGGGCAACCAGATCTACGCCCTGGAGCGCGGCGTCGACATCCTCGTCGCCACCCCCGGCCGCCTGCGCGACCTCATCAACCGCGGCGCCTGCTCCCTGGAGAAGGTGCAGATCGCGATCCTCGACGAGGCCGACCAGATGGCCGACCTCGGCTTCATGCCCGAGGTCACCGAACTGCTCGACCAGGTCCCGGCCGGCGGCCAGCGGATGCTCTTCTCCGCGACGCTGGAGAACGAGATCGACGCGCTCGTGAAGCGCTACCTCGTCAACCCGGTCGCCCACGAGGTCGACGCCGCCCAGGGCGCCGTCACCACGATGAGCCACCACATCCTCATCGTGAAGCCGCGCGACAAGGCCCCCGTCACCGCCGCGATCGCCTCCCGCAAGGGCCGCACCATCATCTTCGTCCG
This sequence comes from Streptomyces sp. NRRL F-5630, assembly GCF_000719475.1. Lineage (GTDB taxonomy): Bacteria > Actinomycetota > Actinomycetes > Streptomycetales > Streptomycetaceae > Streptomyces. The sequence continues at coordinate 1,488 of NZ_JOGO01000079.1, forward strand.
CACCCAGCTCGGCGCCGACCGCGTCGCCGAGCAGCTGCGCGACGCGGGCGTGAAGGCGGACGCCCTGCACGGCGGCATGACGCAGGGCGCCCGCACCCGGGTCCTCGCCGACTTCAAGGACGGCTACGTCAACGTCCTCGTCGCCACCGACGTCGCCGCGCGCGGCATCCACGTCGACGGGATCGACCTCGTCCTCAACGTCGACCCGGCGGGCGACCACAAGGACTACCTGCACCGCTCGGGCCGCACCGCCCGCGCCGGTCGCTCCGGCACCGTCGTCTCGCTCTCGCTGCCGCACCAGCGCCGCCAGATCTTCCGCCTCATGGAGGACGCGGGCGTCGACGCCGCGCGCCACCAGATCGGCAGCGCCGTCTTCGACGCCGAGCTCGCCGAGATCACGGGCGCCCGCTCGATGACCGAGGTCCAGGCCGAGTCGGCGGGCCAGTCCGCCAAGCAGGCCGAGCGCGAGGTCGAGGACCTGACCCGCGAGCTGGAGCGCGCCAAGCGCCGCGCCGGTGAGTACCGCGCCGAGGCCGACCGCCTCGTAGCCCGTGCGGCGCGCGAGCGCGGCGAGGAGCCCCCGGCCCCGACGGTGGTCGCCGAGGGCACAGAGTCGGGCACGGAGCAGGCCGCGGCCGGTGCGGAGCAGGCCCCCGTGGCCGCCGCCGAGCCCGCGCCCGTCGCCGAGCGCCGCTCGTACGACCGCGACCGCGACGAGCGGCCCTCGTACCGGGGCAACGACCGGCGCGACGACCGCCGCGACCGGGACGACCGCCCCTCCTTCCGCCGGGACAACGACCGCCGCGACGACCGTGGCGGGCGCGGCTTCGAGCGGCGCGACGACCGCGGCGGCTTCGGCAACCGGGGCGGGGACCGCGAGCACCGCTCGTACGACCGTCGTGACGAGCGCGGTGGCCGTGGCTTCGAGCGCCGCGACGACCGCGGGGGCCGCGGCTTCGACCGCGACCGACGTGACGACCGCCGCGACGGTGACCGTCCCTCGTACCGCCGCGACGACCGCCCCGGTTTCCGCCGGGACAACGACCGCCGTGACGAGCGCGGTGGCCGTGGCTTCGAGCGCCGGGACGACCGTGGCGGGCGCGGCTTCGACCGCGACCGCGGCGGCCAGCGCGACGCCGGCCGCCCGCAGCACCGCGGCGGCAGCGACCGTCCGTACAACCGCGACCACCGCGGCACGGGCGACCGCCCCTACGGCCGTCGTGACGACCGCGGCGCCGGCTCCTCGTTCGGCCCCCGCCGCGACGACAAGCCGCGCTGGAAGCGCAACGGCTGAGTGAGGCCACGACCGAGGGCCCGTACGGAACTTCCGTACGGGCCCTCGGCAATTCCCGTCCCTCGCAAGGGGGTTGACCGGGCTGCGGGTGGGGCATCGCTGCGCACATGACAAACACAGCAGCGAGTGGCGAGAAACCGCCCCCGGAGCCCACCGGCCTGTCCGACGCCTCCTCCGGCACCTCCCCCGACGCGGCCCCCGAGACACCGCCCGACGCGGCTTCCGGGAACTCCCGCGACGCCTCCGCCTCCGCCTCCGCCTCCTCCGACGAGGCGCGGCTCGCCGAACTCGGCTACACGCAGGTCCTCGCGCGCCGCATGTCCGCGTTCTCCAACTACGCGGTCTCCTTCACGATCATCTCGGTCCTCTCCGGCTGCCTGACCCTCTACCTCTTCGGCATGAACACGGGCGGGCCCGCGCTCATCACGTGGGGCTGGGTCGCCGTGGGCGCGATGACCCTGCTCGTCGGGCTCGCGATGGCGGAGATCTGTTCGGCGTACCCGACCTCCGCCGGGCTGTACTTCTGGGCGCACCGCCTCGCACCGGAGCGCTCGGCCGCCGCCTGGGCGTGGTTCACGGGCTGGTTCAACGTGCTCGGGCAGGTCGCCGTGACGGCGGGCATCGACTTCGGCGCGGCGAACTTCCTCGCCGCGTACCTCAACCTGGAGTTCGGCTTCGGGGTGACCCCCGGCCGGACGATCCTCCTCTTCGCCGCGATCCTCGTCCTGCACGGCCTCCTCAACACCTTCGGCGTCCGCATCGTCGGGCTGCTCAACAACGTCAGCGTGTGGTGGCACGTCGCGGGCGTCGCCGTCATCGTCGGGGCGCTCGCGCTCGTACCCGACCACCACCAGTCGACGACGTACGTCTTCACGCACTTCGAGAACCACACGGGCTTCGGGAGCGGCGCCTACGTCGTCCTGATCGGCCTGCTCATGGCGCAGTACACCTTCACCGGCTACGACGCCTCCGCCCACATGACCGAGGAGACGCACGACGCGGCCACGGCGGGCCCGAAGGGCATCGTGCGGTCGATCTGGACCTCGTGGATCGCGGGCTTCGTGCTGCTGCTCGGCTTCACGTACGCGATCCAGTCGTACGAGGCCGCCAGGAACTCGCCCACCGGGGCGCCGCCCGCCCAGATCCTCCTGGACGCGGTCGGCGCGACCGGCGGCAAGCTCCTGCTCCTCGTCGTGATCGGCGCGCAGCTCTTCTGCGGCATGGCCTCCGTGACCGCCAACAGCCGCATGATCTACGCCTTCTCGCGCGACAACGCGCTCCCCTTCTCGCGCCTGTGGCGCACGGTGAGCCCCCGCACCCGCACCCCCGTCGCGGCCGTCTGGCTCGCCGCGCTCGGCGCCCTCGCCCTGGGCCTGCCGTACCTGATCAACGAGACGGCGTACGCGGCCGTGACCTCCATCGCCGTGATCGGCCTCTACATCGCCTATGTCGTCCCGACCCTGCTCCGCCTGCGCCGCGGCGACGACTTCGCCCGCGGCCCCTGGCACCTGGGCCGCTGGTCCCGCCCGGTCGGCATCGCGGCGGTGACGTGGGTCCTCGTGATCACGCTCCTGTTCATGCTCCCGCAGGTCTCCCCGGTCACGGTCGAGACCTTCAACTACGCCCCGGTCGCGGTCCTGGTCGTCCTGGGCTTCGCGGCGACGTGGTGGCTCGCCTCGGCCCGGAAGTGGTTCCTGCGGGGGAAGGGACCGACGGCGGAGGACTGAGGGGGTGCGGGGGAGGGGGGGGCTGCGGGGTCTGTGAGGGGTGTGGGGGGCTCGCGGGGGCGGGGGCCCGGTGGGGGGTGCGGCCGGCGCGGGGGTCTGGCGGGAGCGGAGGCCGCGGTTCCCCTGGGGGAGCGTGCCCCGCGTGCCCCGCGCCTTCCGCCTCGTCCGGCCCCGCCACCGCCCCGAAGCGCGTACCGAATCGGCCTCGCGCGGCCGGGGGGCTATGCTCGGGGGAGCACCACTGGGACCGTTAGCTCAATTGGCAGAGCAGTGGACTTTTAATCCATTGGTTGTGGGTTCGAGTCCCACACGGTCTACGCGCATACGCCCCAGGTCAGGAACTTCCGGCCTGGGGCGTTCGGCGTTCGTGGCGGCGCTGAAGGGGGCTTGCGCGGGGGTGCCTTGGGGGCGGTGGCGTCCGGCCGGGAAAGCGCGGGCGCCGGTCGCTGCGCTCGTGCTCGCCGCCGGGCCGCTCAGCGCCGTCGCGGGCGTGGGCGGCGCCGCCTCGCCGCCCGCGAGCGGTGCGGCAGCCTGCCCGCCCCGGGCGGGGTGCATCGTGCGGAACGACGCCTCGGGCACGCCCCCAACGTGCCGACCAGTCCGGGACGGCTTCACGCTGAGCCGGGCCGACGAGTCCGCCCCCATGAAGCCGACTTCTCGCCGCGTGTGGGGTCATAGGGGAGGGGTAGATGGGCGGGGGATCACGGGTGAGGGATACGGCCGGTCCGGGGCGGGCTGGCGGCGTCGGGCCGGCCGTATCCCCGGTGTTGTCCGTGTCCGTGGTCGTCTCGGCGCCCGTGTCCGGGTGTGGCACTGGGCGGTTGGCCGGTCACAGAGTTTCTGGTCGTCGGCCTTCGCGAAGGTGCGGGCGGCGGTGAGAAGTACCTTGACGAAGGCCACGAGCTGTTCCCGGCCGGGTGAGTAAGTCCCTTGCAAGACCCCGTTGTTGGCAGCAACGGGACGGACGAGGCAGGAGGCTCGCTGTTGCGGTCGGATCGGGGTTGTACGGGTCAGGGGCGGGCGGCCCAGATTTGGCGCGTGGTGCGGACGGTCAAGTCCCGGCGCGAAGCGAGACTTTCGGGGGCGATCAGGGTGTCCAGGGCCTTCAGATCCTCGGCGGAGAGGGCATCGGCGACCGTCGCGCGCAGGACGGTCAGAGCGGCCAGGGCGTAGCGGGCGATGGCCGGGTTGTCCGGGGCCTCGATCCGTACGTCCAACGGGCGTTCGCCCGCGAGCGTGAAGCCCGCCGCCGTCAGTTTCGGGCCCCAGTCGGCGCCCCGGTGCGGGACGTGCTCGGCGTGGAAGCGGTCGCTCGCGGTGTGTGCGCGCTCTTCGAGTGCCGCCTCGTCGCCGGGAGGCAGGAAGCGGGGAATGCCGGCGAGTTCGAGGACGGCGAACAGTCCCTCGGGGGCCAGGAGTTCGCGAACATGGCGCAGGGCCTGGTCCGGGTCGGCCATGTGGTGCATCGAGGCCGAGGCCCAGACCAGGTCGGGGGTGCCGAGGTCGGGCCACGTGGCCGCGTCGAGATCGGCCTGCACCGTGCGTACGCGCCCGTCCAGGCCCGCCGCGCACGCCTTCTCGCGGAGCCGCTGGAGGTGCGGGGCGGAGGAGTCGACCGCCGTGACGTGCGCCTCCGGAAAACGGTCGAGGAGCGCGAAGGTACCGGCGCCCGTACCGGAGCCGAGGTCGACGATGTGGCGCGGTGCGGCGCTCAGCGGCAGCCAGTCCGTGAGCGAGGCGATGTGCGAGGCGAGGATCTCGGCGTCGAGGTCGAGCATCTCGGCCAGGTCGGCGGACAGTTCGTGGTGGTGGTCGTGGGCGGTGACGCTGTTGCCGGCGGCTGCGTTTCCGTTTCCGGGGGTGGCGTTTCCGTTGCCGGGGGTGGCGGCCTGCGCGGGGTGAGGGGCCGCGTTGCCGTCGTGGGCGGCGCTTCCGTGGCCGTGCGTGGGGCCGTGGTCGTGCTTGTGGTCCTCGTCGTGCGCGGGCCCGGGGCTGCTGGTGCGGTCGTGGTCTTCCGCAGGGGCGTGGGGCGCGCGCGGGGCGTGGGGCTCGGAGGTGTGGTGCGGGTGCGACATACGGCCACGGTACGGCGGGTATGCGCGTCGAGCCCGGTGTCTGGCCTCTTGCGCAAGAGAGGCGGGCCATCCGGTGCCGTATGCGCAAGGCGGGGGGGCGGGTGTGCGCGGCGCGGTCGCCCGGCGCGCGAGGCGCGGCCGCCTGGCGCGCGAGGGGGCGGGTGCGCGCGGGAGGCGGGGCTGAACTGGCGTGCTGGGTGGGGCGCCCTCCGCGTGAGGCGGGGTGCCGTCAGCGCTTCTTACCGCCGCCTCCTCCGCCCCCGCTGTCGCCGCGCTGGTGGCCCCGGCGGGCGTCGCGGTCGAAGATGCCGAGGACTTCGCAAGGGCCCGACTCCGTACCGATCGCGTGCGGGAGCATCGTCGGGAACTCGGCCGACTGGTTCGTCTCGACGCGGAGGCGGCGGTGGCCGAGGAGCAGCGTCGCCGTGCCGGAGAGGACGACGAGCCACTCGCGGCCCGGGTGAGCACGCAGCTTCGACGGCTTGTCCGGCGGCGGCTCCGTCAGGCGCTGCCGTACGACGGTCAGCCCTGGATCGGCCTTCACCGGCCAGCGCATCTGACCGCGCGCGCTGTCGATCATCGGGTTGGTCACGACATCGTCGGACGCCGTCTCGACGAGCTGGTCGAGGCTCGTGTCGAGGGCGCGCGCGAGGGTCACCAGGCTGTCGAGCGCGAGGCGGCGCCGGCCGTTCTCGATCCGGCTTAGCGTGGACTGGCTGAGGTTGGCGCGGCGGGCCAGCTCTTCGAGCGACCAGCCCTGGGCTGTGCGCAAGGCGCGGACCCGTGCGCGTACGAGACTGTCCAGGTCATCCTCATCTTGCGTCATGGGCGAGAGGATATGCGTGCTGGGCATGAGCCTTGAGGCGGCTCCGCTTCGGCCGTGTGCCTGTCGGTGCCCGGGGCCGTGTTCGTACCCGTCTCTGTGTCCGGGTGGCCGTCCCGTTCCGGCGTTCTGGCCCTGGGGTCTGGGCCGGGACTTCGTAGGTGGCGACGTCCCAGCAGCGTGCTGACGCTCCGCGTCGATTGCGGGCTGGGCTGATCGCCGTCTGTATCGCGCGCATAGCGGTCATCGCCTCCCTGCCGGGCTCAAGGTCGCGCAGCCCGGCCTCGCGGTGGCTTTCGGTGTCTCGCCGTTCGCGATCCTCTGGGGCATCGACATCTACGCGCTTGGCTCGCCGCCGTGCTGTTGTCGCTCGGCGCGCTCGGCGACCGGCCCGGGCGCAGATCCGCGTTACTCGCCGGGCTGCCGACGCGCCGTTCGGAGCAGCGTCACCCCCTCCGCTGTGCAAGCGACCACCCCGGCCGCACTCCCCCCGATGCGATCGGCCCGCTCGCCCGACTCGCTGTCGCCTCCACTGCGGGAGGAGCGGGAGGACCGACTCCGGCGCAGGCGAGCGCGGTGGGGAACGGAGGTGGCGCGGGCAGTACAGGGAGGGGTGTCGGCGGCCTCGCCCCGGCGAGGAGGCCGAGGGTTATGAGCGCGTGCGCAGGCCGTTCAGGAGCACGTCCAGGAGGTGGCGCGCCCGCGTCGGCCACTCCGTCTCCTCCAGGCGCGAGAGGTACGCGATGAGGATCATGACGTCACGCGCGTCCACGTCCGCGCGGATGCTCCCGTCCGCCCGTCCCGCCGCGAGCAGGCGCTCGATCGCCTCGGTCAGGGTGCCGTGACTGCGTGCCGTGAGCGCGGTCCACGCCCGGGGCTCCAACGCCGCGAGCACCCCCCGCTTGACCCGCGCGTACGCCGTGAGCCGGTCGAACCACCGGCCGAGCGCCTCCACCGGCGGGTGCGCACCGAGCAAGGCGTCCGCCTCGTCGACCAGTTCGGCGACGTCCTGGCGGTGGACCTCGGCGAGCAACTCCTCGCGTGTCGCGAAGTGCCGGTACAGCGTGCCCTGACCCACCCCCGCCGCCTTGGCCACCGCGTTGAGCCGCAACTCCTCGCCCGGCGTCGCCGCCGCCAGCGCGTCCCGCGCCGCCGCGACGATCCGGGCGCGGTTGCGCACGGCGTCGGCGCGGCGGCGGTCGGGCGGGAGGCTGTCGTTCGGGAGGGCGGGGGCCGGAGGGCGGTTGGCGGGCGCTGCCTCGGGGCGCGTGGGCGGCTCGGACTGGGGGCCGGGCTGGCCGGGGTCGGTCGGCATGGTGCTCCTGTCGGTGGCGCACGGTGACGCGCTCACCCTCGTACTCGCGGACGGCCCCGCTCATGGACAAGCGGACACGTGTCCGGTACGGTCTGAGAGTAAGCGGACACGTGTCCGTCTCTGCTTCCGTCCCCCACCGTACGAGAGTGAGCCACCTCATGTCAGGCATCACCGGGAAAGTCGTCGCCCTCACCGGCGCGAGCAGTGGCATCGGCGAGGCCACGGCCAGGCTGCTCGCCGCACGCGGCGCCGCCGTCGTCCTCGGCGCCCGCCGCACCGACCGCCTCGACGCCCTCGTCGCCGAGATCCGCGCCGAGGGCGGCCGGGCGCTCGCGCTGTCCTCGGACGTCACCGTGCCCGGTGACCAGGAGGCGATGGTGGCGCGCGCGGTCGAGGAGTACGGGCGACTCGACGTCCTCGTCGCCAACGCCGGCGTCGCCACCGTCGGCCCCGTCGCCGACCTCGACCTCGCCGCCTGGACCGCGATGGTCGACGTCAACCTGCGCGGTGTCCTGCACGGCGTCGCCGCCGCCCTCCCCGTCTTCCGCGCCCAGGGCGAAGGCCACGTCGTCGCGACCGTCTCCACCTCCGGTCTCAAGATCGTCCCCGGCCAGGCTGTCTACGCCGGCACCAAGAACGCCGTCCGCACCTTCATGGAGGCCCTCCGCCAGGAATCCACGGACGGCACCCTGCGCACCACCACGATCTCCCCCGGCTACGTCCGCACCGAACTCCTCTCCGCCTCTTCCACCGCCGACAGCGGCCCCGGGGTGGCGATGCCCTCCTTCGCGCTCGCCCCCGAAGCGGTGGCCCGCGCCATCGCCTTCGCGATCGAACAGCCCCACGACGTCGAGATCGGCGCCATCACCCTCCGCCCGACCGTCCAGGGGTGATGGCTGGGCCTGTCGGCTCTCGGTTGCGGGCTCGGGGCTTGGGACTTGGGGCGCTCGGGGCTTGAGTGGCTTGGCCGGGGGTTGGGCGGGGGCTGGGGGTGCTCGCGGGGTGCTCTGGATGCTGGGGTGTCTTGGGCGCTGGGTGTCCGGGGTGTCCCGGGTGTCGGGGTGTCCTGCCTGTTCGGGCGCCTGGGGATGCTCGCGCTGCTCGCGAAGTGCTTGAGGCGCCTGGGGTGCCTTGGGTGTTCGGGTGCCCTGACAGTGGGGGTGCCGTGGCTTTCCGGGCTGTTCGCGTTGTCCCAGGTGCCCGGGATGTTCGGTGTGCGCCAGGTGCCCCAGGCTGTTTTGGGATGCCCTGCTTGCCCGGGGTGTTTGGTTCTCCCAAGGTGCTCGGGGGTGTTCGGGGCGCCCAGGTGCTCTGGCTGTCCGGTGTGCCCCCGGCGACCGGAGTGCTCGGGCGGACCGGGGTGCTCGGGCGGACCGGGGTGCTCGGGCGGACCGGGGCGCTCGGGTCGGCCGAGATGCTCGGGTCGGCCGAGATGCTCGGGCCCCGGCCGCTCGGGGTGCGGGTCGGTTTGGCCCGCTCGGGCGCGGGCCTGTCGTTGCCGCTCGGGGCACGTGGAGGCGTTTAGTCGTCTGCGGACCGGGGCTGGGGTGAGCCGGGTGTACGTGGGCTGCCCGGGCCCTCCGGGCTGCCCCGGCTCTCCTGAGTGCTCGTGCTGTCCGGGGTGTCCGATGCCTTCGGGCTGGCCCGTCTAGTCGCTTGGTCGCGCCGGACGTGTGGGCCGCTCGGGCCTGTCCTGCCGGCTCGGGCCGCTCGTGCCCTTTCGAGCCGCTCGGAGTGTTCGGGCGGTGCGCGATATTCGGCCCCTTCAAGCCTCTTGCCCGCGCCGGTCGCTTGGCCTGCTCGGGCCTGTCCTGGCCGCTCATGCGGTGCGGAACGTTCGGGCCCGTCCCGTCCGCTCCGCTCAGGCTCTTCGGGCCGCTGGACTTGCGCGGGTTGTTCGGCCCGCAACCCGGACCGCGCGCCGGACCCGGCCGCTCGCATCTCCTGATCACTCGATCCCGGCGTGCGAAACCGCAGATGCCAGGGGAAGGTCCGCCCGATCTTGCACATGCGCGCCAATGCGCTCTAGTTTTCCGCACATGCAGTCCTACACAATTGGCCGCGCGGCGCGGCTGCTCGGGGTCAGCCCCGACACCGCACGGCGCTGGGCCGATGCCGGGCGGGTCGCCACCCACCGGGACGACGCCGGGCGCCGGCTCATCGCGGGGCGCGATCTCGCCGCACTGTGCGTCGAGGTCGGCCAGGGCGGAGGAGGTGGAGAGGACGAGGAACCGTACACCTCCGTGCGCAACGCCTTCCCCGGCATCGTCACCGCCGTTCGCCTGGGGGATGTCGCCGCCCAGGTCGAGATCCAGGCCGGACCGCACCGGCTCGTCTCCCTGCTGACCCGCGAGGCCGTCGAGGAACTCGGCCTGGAAGTCGGCATGGAAGCCACCGCCCGCGTCAAATCCACGAACGTGCACGTGGACCGCTACTGATCCGGTCGCCGCCTCCCGTCCCCCTCGCCTCAGCGTCCCTCTCCCTCCGCCCCACCGTCAGGAGCCGTCCGCCATGTTCTCGCTGCCCACCACCCGCACCCTGCGGCGCGCCACGACCGGGGTCTTCGCCTCCGCCCTCCTCGTCGGCGCCCCCGCCGCCTGCGGCGACAACCACGAGACCGCCGAGAAGCGCGACCCCGGCTCCACCGGCTCCTCCAGTGCCAAGGACGTGAAGGAGTCGGCGAAGGCCGACCTCACCGTCCTCGCCGCCTCCTCGCTCACCGACGTCTTCGGCGAGGCGAAGAAGACGTACGAGAAGGAACACCCCAATATCACCCTGAAGTTCTCCTTCGCCGGTTCCCAGGAACTCGCCGCCCAGGTCCGCCAGGGCGCCCCCGCCGACGCCATCGTCACCGCCGACACCAAGACCATGGACGGACTCAAGGGCGAGACGGTCGCCCCGGCCGTCATCGCCAAGAACCGTCTCGTCATCGCCGTCGGCGACGGCAACCCGGAGAAGGTCAAGAACCTCAAGGACCTCACCGACCCCAAGCTCAAGGTCGTGCTCGCCGCGAAGGAGGTCCCGGTGGGCAACTACTCCCGTCAGGTCCTCGACAAGCAGCACCTCGACGTCAAGGCCGTCTCCGAGGAGCCGAACGTCCGCGCCGTCCTGAGCAAGGTCCAGCTCGGCGAGGCCGACGCCGGCATCGTCTACAAGACCGACGCCGCGACCGTCCCCGACAAGGTCGACGCCATCGACATCCCCGACACCCAGAACGCCGTCGCCTCCTACCCCGCCGCAGCCCTCAAGGGCTCCCCGCACGCCGAGGCCACCGCCGACTTCCTCACCTGGCTCTCCGGCAACGAGGCCCAGAGCATCCTCCAGCACGCGGGCTTCCAGCAGCCGTGACCGGCCCCGCACACCCCCGCCCCGACACGCCGGACCCCGCCGGGCGTTCCACCCCGCCCGACGCGTCCACCGCCCCCGCTGCCTCGGGGGCGGAGAGCGCGTCCGGGGCGGAGGGCGCGCCCGGCATGCAGGGCCGGTCCGGATCGAACCGGGCATCCGGAGCGGACCGGAAGCCCGGGGTTTCCGGAGCGGACCGGAAGCCCGGGGTTTCCGGAGCGGACCGGGAGCCCTGGCCGTCCGGGCCGGACGGGGGGCCCGGGACCACTGCCGCACCCGCCGCCTCCGGAACCTCGGCTTCGAGCGCCGAGGGCGCGCCCCGCACGGACGGGTCCCCTGAGCCCGGAGCGGACGGCGTGTCCGGCGAGGGCATGGCAGTGCGAACCCCCGGGGTGCCGGACGAACCTCGGGTGCGGGAGATGCCCGACGGGCCCGGCTCCTCCCGGACTCGCCGCCCTCGCTTCGCCCGCGCCCGGCGCACCGCCCCTCATGCCCTGAGCGCCCCCCGCCGCTTCCCGCGCACCGCCCCTCACGCCCCGAGCGCCCCCCGCCGCGCCCCGCGCCCCCGCCCCCGTCGCCGCGCCCCGCTCGCCCTCCTCGTCCCCGCTCTCCTTGGTGTCGCCCTCCTCCTGATCCCGCTCCTCGGCGTGCTGGCCCGCACCTCGTGGAGTCAGCTCGGTACGCATCTCACCAGCCCCGAGACGCTCACCGCCCTCCGTCTCTCGCTCCTCGTCTCGCTCGGTGCCCTCGGGCTCTCCCTTCTCTTCGGTGTACCTCTCGCCTGGCTGCTCGCCCGTACGGACTTCCCCGGCAAGGCGCTCGTCCGCACGCTCGTCCTGCTGCCGATGGTGCTGCCCCCCACCGTCGGCGGTGTCGCGCTGCTGCTCGGCTTCGGGCGGCGCGGACTGCTCGGGCCGTGGCTGGAGGACACCTTCGGGATCGTCCTTCCCTTCCACACCTCCGGCGCCGTGCTCGCCGCCGCCTTCGTCTCCATGCCCTTCCTCGTCATCAGCCTGGAAGGCACCCTCGCCGGACTCCGCCCCGGCTACGAGGAGACCGCCGCCTCGCTCGGCGCCTCCCCGCCGCGCGTCTTCCGTACCGTCACCCTTCCTCTCGTCGCCCCCGGCCTCGCCGCCGGAGCCGCTCTCACCTGGGCCCGCGCCCTCGGCGAGTTCGGCGCCACCATCACCTTCGCGGGCAACCTGCCCGGCACCACCCAGACCCTCCCGCTCCAGGTCTACCTCCTCCTCCAGGACTCCCCGGAGGCCGCCACCTCCGTGTCCCTGCTGCTCCTCGCCCTCGCGATGGCCGTCCTCGTCGGCCTGCGCGGTCGCTGGACCGGCGCCACCCCCGCCCCTCGTACCGCGCGCTCCCGTCCCTCCGCCGTCGCCGTCACAGAGGAAGACGTCCGGGACCCCGCCTCGGGTGCCCGCAAAGCCGAACAAAGCGGCGACTTCACCCGTTGGAGTGAAGAAGCGGTGAAAAGGGGTCGCGGCGACCTCACGGGGCAAAGTGCCGCCAAGCGATCTCTCGCCGGGCCGTGCCCCCGGCCCGGCGGAGGACCTGCTCCCACCACCCGCGGGAAGGACCTCGCATCCGGCGAGACCCGCGACACCACACACGAGACGCCAGAGGAGGCACATGACACCGTTCCCACGTACGCGCTGCACGCGACCCTGAGCGGCTACACGCATCTCGACCTCGACGCGGACCCCGGAACCACCATCGCCGTCGTGGGCCGCAACGGGGCGGGCAAGACGACCCTCCTGCGGGCGCTCCTCGGCCTCACCCCCCGCGCCCACGCCGAACTCCGCCTCGGCGCCGACGACGTCACCGCCCTGCCCCCGCACCGGCGCGGCGTCGCATGGGTGCCGCAGGACGGTGCGCTCTTCCCGCACCTCAGCGCGCTCGCCAACACCGCCTACGGCCTCCGCGCCCACGGCGTCCCGCGCGCCGAGGCCCGACGTGCCGCCCGCGCGTACCTCGACCGGCTCGGTGTGGGGCACCTCGCCCACCGTCGCCCTGCCCAGCTCTCCGGCGGGCAGGCGCAACGCGTCGCCCTCGCCCGTGCGCTCGCCGTCCGCCCCCGCCTGCTCCTGCTCGACGAACCCCTCGCCGCGCTCGACCAGACCACCCGCGCCCAGGTACGGCACGTCCTGCGTCGGCACCTCGACGGGTTCGGGGGCGTCTGCCTGCTCGTCACGCACGACCCCGTGGAGGCGGTCTCGCTCGCCGACCGCGTTCTCGTGCTCGACGAAGGCCGTACGGTGCAGGACGCGCCGCCCGCCGAGGTCGCGCGGCGGCCCCGTTCCGCGTGGGTCGCGCGGATGCTCGGCCGCAACGCCTGGCCGGGCACCCTCACCCCGGACGGTCTCGCCCCGGAGGCCGGCGGGCGCCTCGTCGTGGCGCCCCCCGCCGACGCCCTGTCCCCGTCCCCGGGGACTCCCGCGCTCGCCGTCATCGCGCCCGAGTCCGTCGCGCTGCACCCGAGCCGTCCGACCGGCAGCCCCCGCAACACCTACGCCTGCACCGTCGCCGAGATCACCGCTCTCGGCAGCCGTCTCCGGGTCCTCCTCACGAGCCCCGACTGCCCCGACCTCATCGCCGAGATCACCCCCCAGGCCGCCGCCGACCTCGCCCTTCGGGAAGGGACACCGGTCTGGGCCGGCGTGAAGGCCACGGACATCACTCTCGTGCCCCTGTGAGGGCGCGCTCGGGCCCTCTGAAGACCCCTGTAACCGGCGATGGCGCGGAGCACCCCCGGAAGGGTGTACAGTTGTATTCACCGACGCGGGGTGGAGCAGCTCGGTAGCTCGCTGGGCTCATAACCCAGAGGTCGCAGGTTCAAATCCTGTCCCCGCTACTCAGTACGAAGGCCCCGGCGCCCCCAAGGCGCCGGGGCCTTCGTCATGCCTGGAAGGGGCCCCGCCCGGCCGTCCCCGAGTCGCGGTCGCGCCCGCTCGGCGCCACTCTGGAAGAGGTACGTACAGGGGCGCGGGCGCGCGCACGGCCAGCGGGAGGCGAGCCTTGGGGCAGCGAGGAACGGGGCCGGGCGGGGACGGCGGTCCCGCACGCCCCGAACATCCCACCCCCGGCCGACCCCCCTCTGTCCCCGCCGCGCCGAAGAGCCCGAAGGACGAGAGGACGGACGGGATCGCTCCCGAGCAGAGGGACCGCCCTCGCGCGGATGCCGAAGAGGGCCGTCCCGGCGCCGACGATTCGGGGCAGGCGCAGGAAGCTGCTGTCGGCTCCGAGGACTCCCACGGCGGCGGGGGCGACTCTCAGGGAGCACCCACCCCCGCCGACACCGAGCGGGCCGGCCCCGGCCGGGGCGATCGCGAGCGGTCGCACGCCGACGCCGGGCAGCTCGGCCCTGGTGGGGGCGACCCCGAGACAGAGGGCCCTGCGCGGATCAGCCCCGGGCGAGAGGGTGCGGGCCGTACGGACCCTCGGCGGGACCAGCCGCCCCGTACGGGCGCCGAGGGAGCCGCTCCCTCCGACGACCCGACCTCCCCCGCCGTCCCCGAGCCCCCCGCTTCCCCGAGCCCCTCCCCGTCCTCCGGCGGGTCCAGCGCACCCACCACCTCCGCCCCCACCTGGGACACCCCGCCCCGGCAGGACTACAAACCCGTTTCGCCTCCGCCTCCGCACCGGCCTCAGCCCCACCCGCAGCAAGCGGTCGCGTGGGCGCGGCGGGAGGTGGGGGTGCGGGTGCTGGGGCGAGTGGTGCCACCGCTGCTGGTGGTCGGCGGCTTCGTCTTCGGGCTGTTCGCACCGGCGACCTTCACCGGGGCGCCGTTCTTCGCCGCCGCGCCGCTCGTCGCGGCGCCCTTCGCCTCGTCGCGGGTCACCGCGGGGGTCGGGGGGCTCGCGGCGGCCGGGGAGAGCCTGCTCCAGGTGATCCGGGGGCGCCTGCCGACCGGGCCCTTCCTCATCGAGCTGACCACCGTGCTCACGGTCGCCGCGCTCGCCGTGCTCATCAACCTCCTCATCCGCCGCGGCGACCGCCGCCTCGCGTCCGTGCAGAACGTCGCCGCCGTGGCGCAGAGCGCCGTACTGCCTGTGCCCGCCGAGCGGATCGGCGGCCTCGACGTCGCGGCGCAGTACGAGGCGGCCGAGGCGGACGCCTTCATCGGGGGTGACCTGTACGCCGTGCAGGACACCCCGTACGGCGTGCGGATGGTGCTGGGGGACGTGCGGGGCAAGGGGCTCGGGGCGGTCGAGGCGGTCTCCGTCGTCATCGGGGCCTTCCGCGAGGCCGCCGAGCAGGAGCCGACCGTGGAGGGGGTCGCGCAGCGCCTCGAACGCGCCCTGGCCCGTGAGGGGCTGCGCCGCCGCGCCCTCGACGCGTTCGAGGGCTTCACGACGGCGGTGCTCGCCGAGATCCCGCGCGGGGCGGCCGAACTGCGCCTCGTGAATCGCGGCCACACCGAACCGCTGCTCCTGGAACGTGATGGCCGTCTCCGCGTCCTGACCCCCGGTGAGCACGCGCTCCCACTCGGCATGGGCGAACTCGGCGCCTGGCCCGACCGCGCGGAGATCATCGACTTCCCGCCCGGCGCGACCCTCCTCCTGTACACCGACGGCCTCTCCGAGGCGCGCGACGCGCGAGGGCGCTTCTACGACCCTGTCGCCCGCTTGAGCGGCCGCGTCTTCCCGCACCCGCGTGCCTTGCTGACCACGCTCACCGACGAGGTCCGGCGGTACACGGGCGGCGCCACGACGGACGACATGGCCCTGCTCGCCGTACGCCGCCCCGAGGACCCGGACCCCGGCACGACCGACCCGGCGGGTGCGACGGAGGCGAGTGTCACGACGGGCGCGACTGCCACGACGGGCGCGACCGTCACGACGAGTACGAGTGGCACGACCGGTACGACGGGTCCGCCTGGCGCGACGGTGGAGGCAGACACGCCCGGAGCGGCCGACCCCGGCGGAGCCTCGGAGCCCATCACCCCTCGTGAGTCATCCGATAACAACTGACGCACCATCGGCTTTACGGCCTGGATGATGAACCGGTCAACTCGTCCGGATCGCTCGCCACATGTCCGTTTAGCCGCTGGTAGTGGCCGTAAAGGATCATCGGGAACGGCTTGGAATCACCCGTGCGGGTCTATTAACGTTCGATAACGCAGCGCGGTCGTTCCAGTCGGCGAGAGCGTCGGCTCCGCGCGCGTGCGCCGAATCCCGCGAGGGAACCGGGGAACCACTCTTCCGGGGTGAATCGGGCGCCCGTACAGGTGCCCGTAGGAGACCTTCCTGCTCCGAACCCGTCAGCTAACCCGGTAGGCGAGAAGGAAGGAAAGGAGAGTCGCCTTCGTGGCGTCCAACCCGCCTGCCCCCGGCCCCAGCGCCTTCCCTACCGGCCTCCTCACCCCCGGTGGTTCGCTGCCGGCCCAGCCGCCGGTCCACATCCCCGGCGCGACCCACGGCTCCGCCGCCCCCGCTCCGTCGTACGGGACCGCCCCGGCCCTCTCCTACGGGACCGCCCCCGGTCTCCCGTACGGCTCCGCTCCGGGCCTGCCGTACGGCGCCGACGCCGCCTCCGCCGCGTACGCGCCCCCCGCGGGCCACTGTGTCCCGGCGGACGTCTACCCGGGCTCGGCGGGTTTCACCGCGTACGGCGAAGACGCCCCCGAGCAGGGCGGCGAGTGGAACCCGACCGAGGACTCGCTCGGTTCCGTGCGCGGCAGGCACCGGGTCGCCAAGCAGCGCGGCGGCCTCGCCCGCAGCTCCACCGTCCTCGGGGTCGGGGTGCTCGCCGCGGTCGGCGCGGGCGGCATGGCCTCGGCGCAGGAGAAGCCGCCGGTCAAGCTCTCCCTGCCGGACAAGGTCGCGGAGATGACCGGGCAGCTCAAGCAGGCGCTGCCGGACGCCGAGTCGCTCCCGGGCATCGGCTCGCTCGTCGCCGACGCCAAGGGCGACACCCCCGAACAGATCGCCGCCGACCCGGCCGCGGCGCCGCTCACCAACGCCGGCCTCACCGCCACCGACCGTGAGCAGGGCACCACCGACGCGGGCGAGGCGCTGCGCGCCCGCATCCTCGCGCAGGCCGAGAACCAGGCCGACAGCGCGGACCGCACCGCCCGTGAGCAGGCCGAGGCGGTCGCGGCGCGGGCCGCCGCCGACGCCGCCGCCCAGGCCCAGAAGAAGGCCGCGGACGAGCAGGAGAAGAAGGAAGCGGCCGCCAAGGCCAAGGCGGAGGCCGCGGCGAAGGCGAAGGCCGAGGCCGAGCGCCTCGCGAAACTCGCCCGCAGCTACACCCTCCCCGTCGCCTCCTACACCCTCACCTCGCACTTCGGCGACGGCGGTTCGATGTGGTCGTCCGGGCACCACACGGGGCTCGACTTCGCCGCGCCGACCGGTACGCCGCTCAAGGCGATCCACTCGGCGACCGTCCAGGAGGCGGGCTGGTCGGGCGCGTACGGCTACCGCACCGTGCTCGTCCTCGACGACGGCACGGAGCTGTGGTACTGCCACCAGTCCTCGATCTCGGTGAGCGTGGGGCAGAAGGTGACGACCGGTGAGGTCATCGGCCGCGTCGGCGCGACGGGCAACGTGACGGGGCCGCACCTCCACCTGGAGGTCCACCCGGGAGGCGGCGCGGCGGTCGACCCGCTGCCGTGGCTCCAGGACCACGGCCAGCAGCCCTGAGCCCGTGCGCGGGCGGAAGGTGACTGCGCGAGGGACATGCCCGCATGTCGGTGGCGGCTGCGCGGGGGAAGCCGCTGCGCGGTGGCAGTGTCGTGGCGGGAGAAGTGTCTGCACGGCGGAAGCATCCGCACGGTGCAAGCGTTCGCAAGACAGAGCGTCCGCGCGGCGGAAGTGGCCGCACGGCGGAAGTGGCTGTACGGCAGGAGTGTCCGCACGGCGGAGGCACCCGCGTCCCTGCACGTCGTCCTTCCCCCGCAGGCTCTTCCCCGGCGCAGGCGTTCCCGACGCGCAAGCGCCATCCCACCCGGCGAAATCCTCTCGCGGGATTTCCTCACCGTCTCAGGAGTGGCACGCCCTCATGACTTCTCTCCGGTCTCTCGGTGCCTCCGGCATCGAGGTCTTCCCCCTGGCTCTCGGTGGCAACGTCTTCGGCTGGTCGGCCGACCGCGACACCTCCTTCGCCGTCCTCGACGCCTACACGCGGGCGGGCGGCAACTTCATCGACACCGCCGACGCCTACAGCTTCTGGGCGCCGGGCAACGAGGGCGGCGAGTCCGAGCGCGTCATCGGCGCGTGGATGAAGGCACGCGGCAACCGTTCCGATGTCGTCGTGGCGACCAAGGGCGGGGCGCTCCCCGCGCACAAGGGCCTGCGGGCCGCGACGGTCAGGGCCGCGGTCGAGGACTCCCTGCGCCGCCTCCAGAGCGACTACATCGACCTCTACTACACGCACTACGACGATGAGTCGGTCGAGGTCGGTGAGTTCCTGACGGCACTCGACGAACTGGTCAAGGCGGGCAAGATCCGGGCCATCGCCGCGTCGAACATCTCCCCCGAGCGGCTTCAGGAGGCGCTGGACTTCTCCGACCGCGAGGGCGTCGCGAAGTACGTCGCGCTCCAGCCGCTGTACAACCTCGTCTCGCGCGACACCTACGAGGGGCGGCTCCAGGAGGTCGCCGGGCGCGGCGGGCTCGCGGCCGTCCCGTACTACGGGCTCGCGTCCGGCTTCCTGACCGGCAAATACCGCCCCGGCACCACCGTCCGCAGCGTGCGCGCCGAGGGGGCGAGCAAGCACCTCGAAACGGAGCGGGGCCGCAAGGTGCTCGTGGCGCTCGACGAGGTCGCGGAGGCGCACGGCGCCGAACTCGCCACCGTCGCGCTCGCCTGGCTCGCCACGCGGCCGACCGTCGTCGCGCCGATCGCCAGCGCTCGCACCCCCGAGCAGCTCACGGCGCTCGTCGCCCTCGGCGACCTGACCCTCACCCAGGCCGAGGTGGACAAGCTCACGGCGGCCTCCGCCTGAGCGGTCCGGCCTCCGCTACGACCGAGGCGGCGCCCACGGGTCGTGGCGCGCGCCCTCCCTGGCCGGCTGCCCCGTCCCCGTCGGCATCCCGGTGGGGGCGGGTGCGTACGGGGGCTTCGCCGGGCCGTACGGGGCGGGGCTCCCGGGGTACGGGGCCGGGCTCGCGCCGTACGGGGCGGGGGCCCGGCCGTACGGCGGCGGTGCCCCCTGCCCGTATCCGAGGCCCTGCCCGTATCCGGGTCCCCGCCCGTAGCCGGGTCCCTGGCCGTAGCCGTGGGATGGCGTCGGCGGCCACCACGTCGGAGGCGCGTACCAGCCCCCTGGGGCCGCCGCGCTCGCCGGTTGGGCGGGGAGGAGGTGGGGGGCGCGGGGCGGCGCGAGGCGCCAGGAGTGGGCGAAGGCGGGGCGGGCGAGGGCGCGCTCCCGCCACAGGTGGTCGAGGAGGGCGCGCTCGCGAGGGGCGAAGTCGGGGACGCGGCGGCCGCGTTCGGCGTCGGAGCGCAGCAGCGCGAGGCGCGTCGCGGCGGCGGCGTACAGGCGCAGGCGGCGCGCGTCGGCACGCGCCCCGTGGTACGAGGCGAACTCGGCGGCGACGCGCCGGGAGCGCAGCGAGCCGAGCGCGAGGGGCTCGTACGGGGAGAGCCAGCCGGCGAGCGCGTACCGGGGCAGTGTCTCGCGCACCGTGCGCAGTTCGCGCTGCCGGTGCCACAGCACGAGCCAGACGGTCAGCCCGAGCGCGGGGATCATGATCGTCACGTAGACGAGCGGGAAGCCCAGCGGGCCGAGGACCGTCGAGCCGTTCCACGCCGCGTGCATGGCCATCGCGAGGAGCAGGCCCGCGACGGGGAGCAGGACGCGGCCCACGCGGCGCCTGCTCAGCAGGGCGAGACCCACGCCGAGGCCCGTCATGCAGGTGAAGAGCGGGTGCGCGAAGGGCGAGAAGATCGCGCGGACGAAGAAGGTGGCGACCGTGATGGCGGCCCCCGTGCCCTCCTCGCGGTCGGAACCGAACGCCTTGGCGAGGTAGAGGATGTTCTCGGTGAAGGCGAAGCCCGTCGCCGTGAGGCCCGTGAGGACCACCGCGTCGACGGGCCCGCGTATCAGGCGACCGCGGAAGACCAGGACGAGCAGGAGTGCCGCCGCCTTCGCGCTCTCCTCGACGACGGGCGCGACCGCGAGCGCGGCGAGCGTGTCCGGGTCGACCGGGTGCGCCCAGGCGTCGGCGAGCCACACGGCCGCGAAACTGTTCGCGACGAGCGCGATGAGCGTCCCCGCGCAGGCTCCCCAGGCGAGCACGAAGGCGTGCGTGCGCCAGGGCAGCGGGTGCGCGCGACCCAGCCAGCGGAACGCGAGCACCACGGCGGGCGCCGGGAGCACCGCGAGGAAGAGGCCCACGAGAAACGCCTCGGTCCCCGTCTCCTCCCGCACGAGCCCCAGCATCACGAGGCCGCACAGCGCGAGCAGCACGGCGAGGCCGGTGAGCTGCACGCCCCGGCGTCGCCACCAGCGCGGCCGTCGCGGCGTCAGTAGCCCTGGCGGTGCGGGCGGGGCAGGCGGAGAGTTCACACCTTTGACCTTAACGACCCGCACCGACAGACGAACCCGGAACGCGTGTTCGCCCTCGGCGGTGCGCCGCCGCGGTCAGCCCCCGGCCGTGACGCGGCCCCCGCGGCTCACCCCTCCTCGGGCGCGGCCCCCACCCGCTC
Source organism: Streptomyces sp. NRRL F-5630 (assembly GCF_000719475.1). GTDB lineage: Bacteria > Actinomycetota > Actinomycetes > Streptomycetales > Streptomycetaceae > Streptomyces. The sequence continues at coordinate 21,730 of NZ_JOGO01000079.1, forward strand.
CGGCTGCGCCACCTCGTAGCCGTTCCGCCGGAACAGCAGGTCGTGCACCACGTGCCCCTTGCGCAGCCCCTGGCCCTCGAACCGCGTCTCGGGCCGGAAGGCGGGCCGCTCGGCGAAGCCGCCCCCGGCCGCCGTGTTGTCGAAGGCCGGGTGCGCGCTCAGCACCTCCAGCATGTGCTCCGCGTACGGCTCCCAGTCGGTCGCGCAGTGCAGCACCCCGCCCTCCGCCATGCGGCTCGCCGCGAGGTCGAGGAAGGGAGGCTGGATGATGCGGCGCTTGTGGTGCCGGGTCTTGGGCCAGGGGTCGGGGAAGTAGACCCGCACCCCGGCGAGCGAGGCGGCGGGCAGCATGTCGCGGAGCAGGACGACCGCGTCACCGTTCGCGACCCGCACGTTCTCCAGGCCGCTCGCGGCGGCGAGACCGAGCAACTGCCCCTGCCCCGGTGTGTGCACGTCGACGGCCAGGATGCCCGTCGCGGGGTCGGCGGCGGCCATCTTCGCGGTCGTCTCGCCCATGCCGAAGCCGATCTCCAGGACGACGGGCAGCCCACTGAAGAGGGCTTCGAGGTCGAGGACGTCGCGCCCGTCGACGTCCAGGCCCCAGCGCGACCAGTGCTGCCGCAGGTGTTCGGCCTGCGCGGCGGTCACGCGGCTGCGACGCGGCGTGAAGCTCTTGATACGGCGCTCGCCCAGCGCGCGCGAGGGGTCGGCGGCGGGGCCCACGCCCTCGACGAACATCCGCCCCTGCGCCCGGGTACGGGGCGGCAGGGCCTCGGGGCCGGGGCGCGGGGCGGGCTCGGTGGTCGGCGTGGCGGACTCGGCGGCTGTGGGGCTCGCGGTCGGCGCGGGGGTGGTGGGGTGCTCGGACACAATGCCGTCGATTCTACGGAACCGGGGCGGCGGACGGAGGCGGACGGAGAGGGGACACGGGGGAGTGCGGGGGCGGGTGGAGCGTGGAGTGGGCAGAGGCGGGCGGCGGGAGCAGGCGGGTGGAGTGCGGAGGCGGTGTGATTGTCCACAGTCTGTGGATAGCCGCACGCCTCTGCGCTCCTTCGCGCTGCCCGCGCTTTCTGCGCCCCTCCTTGTGCTGCGAGCGCCCTGCGGCGGTACGGGGCGAGCGGTGGCGGAGTGGTGCGGGCCGGGCGGTGGTGCGGGTCAGGCGGTGGTGCGGCTCGGGCGGTGGTGCGGGTCGGGCGATGGCGGACGTACGGGGCCGCCGAGCCGCCCCGTACATCCCGCGTCACCCCATGCCGCCGAGGTCGCGCGGCGTCCCGTACCTCCGCCCCCGCCCCCGGCCCCTACGCCGGCGCCACCAGCAGCGGCTTCGCGCGCTCGCGCAGTTCGGCGACGCGCGGCTCGTCCCCGTACGGCTCCAGCTTCCGCAGCAGATCCTTCACGTACTCCTTGGTTCGCGCGGACGAGATCCGCCCGGCGACCTCGACCGCCCGCGAGCCCTGCTCGCACGCCGCGTCGAGGTTCCCGGACTCCAGCTCGGCGACCGCCGAGACCACGAGCCGCAGGCCGTGCGAGCGCACGTACTCCTCCGTCGGCCGCGACAGCGCCTGCTCCGTGAAGCGCCGCACCTGGCGCGGGTGCTTCAAGTCGCGGTAGCACTCGGCGGCGTCGGCGGCGAAGCGGTCCTCGCCGTAGAACCCGAGCCACGCGGGGTCCTCGTCCCCCGGCCGCGCCCGCTCCAGCCAGCTCTCCGCCGCACGCAGCGCCGCCGAGGCCGCCGGGGCGTCCTTGGCCCGCGCGTGCGCCCGCGCCTCGACGAGCCGGAAGAAGCTCATGGTGCGCGCGGTCGCGAGCCCCCGGTTCCGCTCGGCGGCGGCCTGCGCGAGGTCGACGCCCTCGTCCCCGAAGCCCCGGTACGTGGCCTGGAGCGACATCGTCGCGAGCACGTACCCGCCCAGCGGCACATCCGCCGCCGCACGCGCGAGCCGCAGCGCCTGGATGTAGTAGCGCTGCGCGGCCTCCTGCTGCCCCGTGTCGAAGGCCATCCAGCCCGCGAGCCGGGTCAGCTCGGCGGTCGCGCCGAAGAGCGCGCGCCCGACGTCGTCGGAGTACGCGCCGAGCAGGAGTGGTGCCGCCTCGACCCGCAGGCACTCCGGCACCATCGACGAACGCCAGTCGCCGCCCCCGTACTTGGAGTCCCAGCGCCGCGCGTCCTCGGCGGCCTCGCGCAGCTTGCGCACATCGCTGTGGCCGACGCGGAAGGCCGTGTCACCCCCTTCCCCGGGCCCCGCGGCGGCGGGCTCGCGCGCCACCGAACCGTCCGCCGGGGATATGAGCCAGCGCGAGGCCGGCGTGGCGTAGGCGCTCACCGAGAAGGACCCGGCGAGCGACTGCCAGATGCCTCCCCCGGCGCGACGCCCGGCGAGGTCGAGCCGGTACAGCTCGGTCGCCGACTTTACGGCCCTGCCGACATCGCGCGGGAAGGTGAGGCCCACCTCCGGCGTCGGATCGGCGTCGGCGAGGCCGATCTCGTGCAGCGGGACCGGTCGGCCCAGCTTCTGCCCGATGGCCGCCGCGATGAGGTGCGGGGCGGCGCCCTGCGGCACCATCCCCTTCGACACCCAGCGCGCCACCGAGGTTTTGTCATAACGCAGGGTCAGCCCCCGCTGCTGACCCAGGTCGTTCACACGCCGCGCAAGCCCCGCGTTGCTGATGCCCGCGAGGGCGAGGACGGCACCGAGTTTCTCGTTCGGTCCGCGTTGCTCCCTGGACATGCGCCACCCCTCGACACAGACGCCCGCCGCTCCGGCATAACCGTGCGGCATTGGTAAACCCAGCGTAGTTCCCCGCATCCCAAGCGTTAAGAGCGGCGGTTCCGGATGGCGAGATTGTTGCCGCTCCCCGTGGCAGGGCGCGCCCCACCGGCGGGCGACGACCACGCCCGCGCCCCGCACCCGGCCGACGGTCCCGCGCGGCGCCGCCCCCAGCGCCGGGCAGCGCCTTTCCGGCGCTCCGGGCCTCGGCGCCGAACCCCGTCGCCCCGCCCGCGGCCCCCGGTCGACCCCTCCGGCCCCGGTCACGGACTGTTGACGCCGTTCCCCTCGGCTCGCCCCGCCCTCCACCGCCCGGCGGCCCTGCCCCCGGTC
>NZ_JOGO01000080.1 GCF_000719475.1 Streptomyces sp. NRRL F-5630
ACCCCCACCCCTGCCGTCCCCGCCGCCCGCGTCAAGCGCCTCGCCCCCGCCCTCGCCCCCGCGCACAAGAGCGCCGGTGCCGCCCTGCGCACGGCCGGGCTCACCGGGACGCGAGCGCGCGTGTACCTCGTGCTCGACCGCTCGGGCTCGATGCGCCCGTACTACAAGGACGGCAGCGCGCAGGCGCTCGGCGAGCAGGTGCTCGCGCTCGCGGCGCACCTCGACGCCGAGGCCGTCGTGCGCGTCGTCTTCTTCTCGACGGCGATCGACGCCGTGGGCACGCTCGCGCTCGACGCGTACGAGGGCGTCGTCGACGAACTCCACGCGGGCGCCGGGCGGATGGGCCGCACCAACTACGCGCTGGCGATCGAGGAGGTGCGCGCGCTGCACGCGAAGGAGGCGGCGGGCGAGCCGGGCCTCGTCGTCTTCCAGACGGACGGCCCGCCGGACGTGCGGACCGCCGCGACCCAGGCGCTCAAGACGGCCGAGGCCGAACAGCCCGAGCTGCGCTGGCAGTTCGTCTCCTTCGGTGAGACGGAGTCGAAGAACTTCGACTACCTGCGGCGGCTCAAGGCGGCCAACGCGGGCTGGTTCGCGGCGGGTCCCGTACCGAAGGAGCTCACCGACGCCGAGGTCCTCGGCGGACTGCTCGCGGACTGGCGGCCCCAGGGCTGAGCGCGGCGACGGACGCGGCCGGGTCCCGGGACCGGGACCCGGCCGCGTCACGTGGGGTGACCGCCTGCTCCCCGGCCGTACCGCCGTGCCCCGCGCGGTGTCCACGGAGAGAAACCCCCGGAGCCCGTCTCGCCCGTTCGGCTACGATTTCCGGGATAACAGGTGACCGGCGGACACACCCCCCGGCCTCCGCCCCTCACCTTCCGTAGCGACTTGGGAGCAGCCCCCCGATGGCTCGACACCTCATCACCAGCGCCCTTCCGTACATCAACGGGATCAAGCACCTGGGCAACATGGTGGGGTCCATGCTCCCGGCCGACGTCTACGCGCGGTACCTGCGCCAGCGCGGGCACGAGGTGCTCTACATCTGCGCCACCGACGAGCACGGCACCCCGGCCGAACTGGCCGCCGCCGCGCAGGGCGTGCCCGTCGCGGAGTTCTGCGCCACGGCGCACGACGCGCAGAAGGCCGTCTACGACGGCTTCTCGCTGGCCTTCGACTACTTCGGCCGCTCCTCCTCGGCGCAGAACCGCGAGATCACGCAGCACTTCGCGCGCAAGCTGAACGAGAACGGCTTCATCGAGGAGCGCGCCATCCGGCAGGTGTACTCGCCGGTCGACGGGCGCTTCCTGCCCGACCGCTACGTCGAGGGCACGTGTCCGCACTGCGGCTACGACAAGGCGCGCGGCGACCAGTGCGAGAACTGCACGCGCGTCCTGGACCCGACGGACCTGATCAACCCGCGCTCGGCGATCAGCGGCTCGACGGACCTGGAGGTCCGCGAGACCAAGCACCTCTTCCTGCTCCAGTCGAAGCTCCAGGGCGAGGTCGAGAAGTGGATCGACGCGACGGCCGACTCCTGGCCGCAGCTCTCCTCCTCGATCGCCCGCAAGTGGCTCACCGAGGGCCTGCACGACCGCGCGATCACGCGTGACCTCGACTGGGGCGTGCCGGTACCGGCCGACGTGTGGCCCGAGCTGGCCGCCGAGGGCAAGGTCTTCTACGTGTGGTTCGACGCGCCCGTCGAGTACATCGGCGCGACGCGCGAGTGGGCCGAGTCCGGGCCGGAGGGCCGCGACTGGAAGTCGTGGTGGTACGGGGCCGACGACGTGCGCTACACGGAGTTCATGGGCAAGGACAACGTGCCGTTCCACTCCGTGATGTTCCCGGCGACGCAGATCGGGACGCGCGAGCCGTGGAAGCGCGTGGACTTCCTGAAGTCCTTCAACTGGCTCAACTACTACGGCGGCAAGTTCTCGACCTCGCAGCGCCGGGGCGTCTTCACGCACGACGCGCTCGAACTGCTCCCGGCCGACTACTGGCGCTACTTCATGATGGCGAACGCGCCGGAGTCCGACGACACGTCCTTCACCTGGGAGCACTTCCAGGCCACGGTGAACAAGGACCTCGCGGACACGCTCGGCAACTTCGTCAACCGCGTGCTGTCCTTCTCGCGCAAGCGCTTCGGCGACGCGGTGCCGGAGGGCGGGACGGCGGGCGAGGCGGAGACGAGGCTCGGCGAGGAGATCGCCCGGCTGCTCGCCGAGTACGAGGAGCAGATGGAGGCGCTCCAGTTCCGCAAGGCGGCGGCGGCGCTGCGCGCGCTGTGGTCGGCGGGGAACTCGTACCTGGAGGAGAAGGCCCCCTGGCTGGAGATCAAGACGGACCAGGAGGCGGCGGCCCTGACCCTGCGGACCGCGATGAACCTGATCCACCTCTACGCCGTCGTCTCCGAGCCGTTCGTCCCGACGACGGCGAAGGCGATGCGGACCGCCTTCCGGCTGGACGCGGACAAGGCCACGTGGATCTCGGCGGCCGAGGCCCACGCGCTGGACGCGGTCCCGGCCGGCACGCCGTTCATCGTCCCGCCGGTCCTCTTCGCGAAGCTGACGGACGACGACCTGGAGGTCTTCAAGGAGCGCTTCGGCGGCGCGGAGGACTGAGCCTCCGGTCCCGGTCGCAGGAGGGCCGCCACCCGGGCACGGGTGGCGGCCCTCGCCGCGTACGGGATCAGCCCGCCCAGTCGAGCAGCGGCGCCGTGTCGAGGTCGAAACCGACGGGCTCGGGCAGGGAGACGCTCTTGCCGAAAGCCACCTCGTTCACCTTCGCGTACCGTCCGCCCTCGGGCTCGGAGTGCACCTTCACCGACTGGTTGCCCCGGTCGACGAGGAGGTAGACGGGGATTCCTGCGGCGGCGTAGGCGGCGGGCTTCTCGATGCGGTCGCGCTGGTTGGTGTCACGGTCCCGGGAAGTCACCTCAACCACCATCCGCACGTCTTCCGTGCCCGCCCACTCTCCGACGCCCTCGAAAGCTCCCGAGCGCGCCAGACAGCCATCCGGACGGGCGTTGCCCCGCCGGTACGCCTCAACGTGCAGGCCCTGGTCTCCGTAGAGCCACAGCTCCGGTCGAGCCTGAAGACAGACTTTGGTGAGCCATTCGATGATGCGCCCGTGGTAGCCGTCCGGCACGGCCTTCTCCCTGATCTTCCCGTCGAGGAATTCCAGCCGGACCGACTCGTTCGTCCGCGCGGCGGCGCGGGCGATCTCCTCGAAGTCCTCCTGGCTCAGCGGACTCGCGCTCGTGTCCATGACGGAACACTCCTTCACAGCGGTGCTCACGGCGGCCCCTCCACACTCACGGCAAGTCTTGCCCGCCACGGTAGGGAGCGCCACCACCGGCAAAACCATTCTGCGCCGGACGATCCCCCCATCGGGTGACGGTGCGGGCCTCTCGGGCGGGAGGACGCGGAAGGGCCGGGCCCCGTCCCCGGGGTCCGGCCCTTCCGCCTGCCGCGTACCGCTACTTCTGGACCGGCTTCCTGAGCTGGATGTTCAGCTCCCGCAGCCGCGTCTCGTCCAGCTCCGTGGGGGCGCCCATCATGAGGTCCTGGGCGTTGCCGTTGAGCGGGAAGGCGATCGTCTCCCGGATGTTCGGCTCGTCGGCGAGGAGCATCACGATGCGGTCGATGCCGGGGGCGATGCCGCCGTGCGGCGGGGCGCCGAGGCGGAAGGCGCGGAGCATTCCCGCGAACTCGTGCTCGACGGTCTCGCGGTCGTAGCCGGCGATCTCGAACGCCTTCAGCATGATCGCGGGCTCGTGGTTGCGGATCGCGCCGGAGGACAGCTCGATGCCGTTGCAGACGATGTCGTACTGCCAGGCCAGGATGTCCAGCGGGTCCTTGTGCTCCAGCGCGTCCATGCCGCCCTGCGGCATGGAGAACGGGTTGTGCGAGAAGTCGATCCTCCCGGTCTCCTCGTCCTTCTCGTACATCGGGAAGTCGACGACCCAGCAGAACCGGAAGACGCCCTCCTCGAAGTGCCCGGCCCGCTTCGCGGCCTCGACGCGCACCGCCGACATGATCTTCGAGACCTCGTCGAACTCACCCGCGCCGAAGAACACCGCGTACCCGGGGGCCAGCGAGAGGCGCTCGGTGAGGGCCTTCACGTCGTCCGCCGTGAGGAACTTCGCGATCGGGCCCGCGAGCTGACCGTCCTCGCCGACGCGGACCCACGCGAGGCCCTTCGCGCCCTGCTCGGCCGCGTAGTCGCCGAGCTGGTCGAAGAACTTGCGGGACTGCTTCGCGGTGTCGGGCACGGGCAGCGCGCGCACGTGCTTGCCCGCGAACGCCTTGAACTCCGAACCGGCGAAGACGTCCGAGACGTCGTGCAGTTCGAGCCGCGCCCGCAGGTCGGGCTTGTCGTTGCCGTACTTCAGCATCGACTCGCGGAACGGGATGCGGGGGAACGGCGAGGTGACCTCGCGGCCCCCGCCGAACTCGGTGAACAGCTCCGTCATGAGCTTCTCGACCGGCTGGAAGACGTCCTCCTGCTCGACGAAGCTCATCTCGACGTCGAGCTGGTAGAACTCGCCGGGCGAGCGGTCGGCGCGGGCGTCCTCGTCGCGGAAGCACGGCGCGATCTGGAAGTAGCGGTCGAAGCCGGAGACCATGAGCAGTTGCTTGAACTGCTGCGGGGCCTGCGGCAGCGCGTAGAACTTGCCGGGGTTCAGGCGCGAGGGGACGACGAAGTCGCGGGCGCCCTCGGGGGAGGTCGCGGTGAGGATCGGCGTCGCCATCTCGTTGAAGCCGAGCGCGACCATCTTCTGCCGCACGGCCGCGATCACGGCGGTGCGCAGCATGATGTTGCGGTGCATCCGCTCGCGGCGCAGGTCGAGGAAGCGGTACTCCAGGCGCCGCTCCTCGTTGACGCCGTCCTCGGCGTTGATCGTGAAGGGCAGCGGGCCGGCCTCGCCGAGCACCTCGACCTCGCCCGCCTCGACCTCGACCGCGCCGGTGGGCAGGTCCGGGTTGACGTTCTCGGCACCGCGCGAGACGACCTTGCCGTCGACCCGCAGGACGGTCTCCTTGGAGAGCTTGTCGAGCGTCTCGAAGGCGGGCGTCCCGGGGCGGGCGACGAGCTGGGTGATGCCGTAGTGGTCACGCAGATCGATGAAGAGGATGCCGCCGAGGTCGCGCCGATTGTGCAGCCAGCCGCTCAGCCGGACGTCGCCGCCGACGTCGGAGGCGCGGAGCTCGCCGCAGGTGTGGGACCGGTACCGGTGCATCTCTATCCAGTCGCTCGGGGGGTAGTGCGTCAAATTATCCGGGTCAAGGTTACCGCCGTCCCGTACGCCCCCGGGGCGCCGCCCCAAGGCCCCCGCCCCGCCCTCCGCGCCCGCTTCCGACTGGCTGCCCCGCGCATAATCCACGTAAAATCAGACAATGGGTAGCGAAAACGTCGCCCCCAGTGCCACCGAGACACTCGCCGCGCTGCGCACGGGTCTGTGGCGGTGGGACGACGCGGCCGGGACCATCGCCGTGGACGCCGAGGCGGCCCGGCTGCTCGGCCTGCCCGCGCGCCCGGCGACCCTCTCCGAGGCGGCGGTCCGTGCCCGCTTCCACCCCTCGGACTGGAACGAGATCCAGAGCGTCATCACGCTCGCCGCCGCCGAGGAGACCCTCGGCGAGGCACGGCTGCGGGTCATGGACGAGCAGGGCAACGTCGTCCGGGTGGTCCGCACCCGCTCGCGGCCCACCGTCCCGGTCGCCCCGCCCGGGACGGGCGGAAAGGAGGCCGAGCACGACGCGGCCGATACCTCCGCGACGTGGCTCGGCAGCGGCGTGACCGCCCCGGCGGCGGGCCGTTCGGACCGCTCCCGGCCCGGGTTCATCCTGGTCGGGACGCTCCAGGAGATCACCGAGCCCTCGCCGGAGACCGTCGCCCGCGCGCCCGTCACGGGCGACTGGCGCCGCTCGCGCGAGGCCTTCCTGCTCGACGCGGGCCGCGCGCTCGCCGAGGCACGCTCCACGACGGAGGTCCTGCGCGTCGCGGCCGGGCTCTCCATGCCGGGCTTCTCGCCCGACGGCCTCGCCGTCTTCGGCGTCGAGAACGACCACCTCACCGTGGTGGGCCACCACGGCCACCGCAGGGACGCCGCGGCCCCCTTCGCCGACATCTCCCTCGACGCGGACTACCCGGCCGCCGAGGTGATCCGCACCGGCCGCGCCGTCTACCTCTCCTCACCGGAGGAGTACCGCGAGCGCTACCCCGCGACATGGCCGCTCGCCGCCGCGTTCGACCGCAAGTCCTGGGCCTTCCTGCCGCTCGTCGCCGCCGGGCGCACGATGGGCGCCTGGCTCGCCGCCTTCACCTACCCCGTCGCCTTCACGGCCGACGAGCGCTCCGTGCTCGCGACGGTCGCGCGGATGCTCGCGCAGGCGCTGAGCCGCGCGGGGATCGCCGACTCGCAGCGCGAACTCTCCGAGGGGCTCCAGCGGTCCATGCTGCCGCGCCTCGGTCCCGCGATCCCCGGCATGAGCCTCGCCGCCCGCTACGTGCCGACCGGCGGCGGTCTCCGCGTCGGCGGCGACTGGTACGACGTGATCCCGCTCCCCTCGGGCCGTACCGCGCTCGTCATCGGCGACGTGCAGGGCCACGACGTGCGCGCGGCCGGGCTCATGGGCCAGTTGCGGATCGCGGTGCGGGCCTACGCGGCCGAGGGGCACCGCCCGGACGCGGTCCTGACCCGCGCCACGCGCTTCCTGCACGGCATCGGCGAGACGCGGGGCATGGACGCGACGGCGGTGGAGGACACGGAGGCACTGGAGGCGCCGGACGACGACCCGCGCTTCGCCACCTGCCTCTACGTCGAGGTGGACCCGGCGAGCGGGACGCTGGAGATCGCCCGCGCGGGGCACCTCGAACCAGCGGTCCGGATGGCCGACGGCACGATGCTGCGCCGCTCCGTCGCGGGCGGCCTCCCGCTCGGCATCGACCCGGACGCGGACTACCCGACGACGCGGCTCGTCCTGGAACCCGGCGAGACGATGGTGATGTGCACCGACGGCCTCGTCGAGACCGGCGGGCACGACCTCGACACCGGCTGGAAGCGGCTGCGGCGGGCCGTCGAGTCGTACGAGGGCGACGACGTCGAGGGCCTCGCGGACGCGCTGCTCGGGGCCGTCCACCGGCCGGGCGCCCAGGAGGACACGGGGCCCCTGCGCCCGCTCCACGAGGACGACATCGCCCTCCTCCTCCTGCGCCGCGCGCTCATCGGCTCCTCCAGCCGGCTGCGCCACCCGCCCGGGCGCCGCGCGATCCTCTCCGTCGCGCAGGCGGAGCCGGAGCGGGTGGCGGGGGCGCGGCGGCAACTGCGCGACCTGCTGCACGACTGGCCGGAGCGGGACCAGGTGGACTCGGCGGTGCTGATGTGCTCCGAGATGCTCACGAACGTGCTCGTGCACACCGAGGGCGACGCCCTTCTCATCGCCTCCGTGACGGGCCCGCCGGGGGCCCGCCGGATGCGCGTCGAGGTCTTGGACGACGACGACACCCTCCCGCACCGCCGTGACCCGGGCGAACTGGCCTCCTCGGGGCGGGGCCTGGTGCTGATGGAACTCCTCGCGGACGACTGGGGGGTGTCCCCGCGGGGCGAGGGCAAGGCGATCTGGTTCGAGCTGCGCGAGGAGGACGAGGAGGACGAGGAGGGTGGCGAAGGGGACGAGGAGGACGAGGGCGAGGGCGGCGGGGCGCGGTGACGGGGCGGGGGCCCGGGACCCCCGTGCGGTCCCGGACCCCCTGGCCACACCGTAGAGCGTTACGGACCGTTTTATGTGATTTAACGGTGAACCGTTCAGGGAGTGTCTCCCGCCCCCGTCCCTTTCGCGCCCGCCTCGCCCGCGCTCGCGCCGCCCCCGTCCCCGTACCGCTGCCGCAGTTCCCGGAAGATCCCGAACGCGGCGGCCGTCAGCGGGACCGCGAGGAGCATCCCGAGGATGCCCGCGAGCGAGGCGCCCGCCGTGATCGTCACCATGACGACGGCGGGGTGCATCTGCACGGTGCGGCTCTGCACGATCGGCTGGAGCAGGTGCCCCTCCAGGACCTGCACCGCGAGCACGACCCCGAGCACCCACAGCGCGATGACGAAGCCCCGGTCCGCGAGCGCGACGAGGATCGCGACGGCCCCCGAGATGAACGCGCCGAGGTAGGGGATGTAGGCGCCGAGGAAGACGAGCGCGCCCAGGCCGAGCGCGCCCGGCACGCCCAGCACGAGCAGCCCGATCGTGATGAACGTGGCGTCGATGAGCGCGATGATCGTCGTGCCGTGCATGAAGCCCGCGACGGCCTGGTACGCGCGTCGCGCCATCGCCTCCACGAGGTCGGAGCTGTCGCCCGGCGAGAGCTCGCGCAGCCCGCGCAGCGCGCGGCCGGCGTCGCGCAGGAAGAAGAACATCAGGAGCAGCGCGAGGACGGCCGTCGCCACGAAGCTGCCGACGACGCTGAGGCCGTTGATCACCCCGGTCGCCGCCGTGCCGCCGAACTTGTCGAGCAACTGGCGGGCGTTGTGCGTGATGTCGTCGAGCGAGGTGTTCTTGGCACCGACCCACGAGGCCGCGTCCTCGAAGGCGCTGCGGATCGAGTCGAGGATCTGCTGCCCGTTGTCGACGATCGCGCTCGTCACGATGTACCCGGCCCCGCCGACCGCCGCCACGACCGCCGCGCACGTGATCCCGGCCGCGAGCGAGCGCTGCACGTGCCCGCGGCCCACGAGCAGCGAGTAGAGCGGGCGGAGCAGCGCGGTCCCGAGCACGGCGAGCAGGATCGGCGTGACCGCGGTCTTCAGCTCGACGCACAGCCAGATCGCGACCCCGGCGACCCCGGCGACGAGGAGGAGGAGCACGCACCAGGCCCCCAGTCTGCGCAGGGGCTCGGGCAGCAGGTCTGCGAGGGGCTTGGCGGACGGCGACGGTACGGGCATGGACCCAGCGGACCACGGAGCGGGGCGGCGTCGGCGGGTGCCATGCCGGGCGGGGACCCGGAAGAGGGCAGGCGCCCGGCCGGGGCGCGGCACAGCGAGACCCCCGCCCGGGAGGGGCGGGGGTCTCGCTTCGGGGGCGGGTGCGCACCGGAGCCCGAGGGGGGCGTGGCCGCGGTGGCACCCGGTTCCTGGAGTGGACGCGGGGCCGCTCGGGTCAGGGATCGCCCCGGTCCAGGTCTGAGGATGTCAGTGGCGGAAGGCGTCCTTCGCCTTCTTCTTGGCCTCGCGCAGGTCGCCGCGGGAGCGTTCGGCGCCGCCCTCGGTCCGGAGCCGTTCGTTGCCGACGAGCTTGCCCGCCGCCTCCTTCGCGGCGCCCTTCACACGCTCCACGCGGGCGGTCGTCCTCTGGTCCGCGCGGTGCGCGTGCCTGCCGTGCTTGGCGGCCATGATCGTGCTCCTTCGCTTCGGGCTGTGAGCCGTATCGCTGACGCCGGTCGCGTGCCCCGCCCCACGCGCCTCACACCTCCCGCACCCTGTCCAGTTCGTGGACAAACCCCAGGGCGTACGCATCTTGTATCTATGCTGTGCGCATGTCCTCCGTCCCCACGGCAGCCCTCTCCGCCGAGCCCAGGCCCACCAGGCAGCCGCCCGCCGCCGACCGCGTCTACACCCACGTCAAGCACCGCATCCTCGACCGCAGCTACGCCGGCGGCACCCTCCTCACCGAGGGCGAGGTGGCCGACGAGGTCGGCGTCTCGCGCACCCCGGTACGGGAGGCGATGCTGCGCCTGGAGGTCGAGGGGCTGCTCAAGCTCTACCCGAAGAAGGGCGTCCTCGTCCTGCCCGTCTCGGCGCAGGAGATCGAGGACGTCGTCGAGACGCGGCTCCTGGTCGAGCAGCACGCGGCGCGCAAGGCCGTGCCCGCCTCGCCCGTGCTCCTGGCGCGTCTTGAGGAGCTGATCGCCGAGCACCAGCGGCTCGCCGAGTCCGGGGACTACGAGGGCGCCGCCGCGAGCGACCGCTGCTTCCACGCGGAGATCGTGCGCAGCGGCGGCAACGAGATCCTCTCGCGCCTGTACGACCAGCTCCGGGACCGCCAGCTCCGCATGGGCGTCGCGGTCATGTACTCGCACCCGGACCGCATCCAGAAGAGCCTGCACGAGCACCGTGAGATCCTCGCCGCCCTGCGCGCGGGGGACGCCGAGGCGGCCGTCGCCGTCGTCGACCGGCACGTGGGCTGGTTCCACACGCTCGCCCGCGGGGAGGTGCGATGACCGCGCAGTCCGTGCCCGCGCGCGCCACGCTCCCCGGCGATCCGCCCGGCGGCCGGGCGGCCGTCGCGATGTGGAGCGTCGGCGTCTCCGTCTACTTCGTCGCGATCATCTTCCGCACGTCCCTCGGCGTCGCCGGGCTCGACGCGGCCGACCGCTTCCACGTCGGCGCCTCGGCGCTCTCGACGTTCTCCATACTCCAGCTCCTGGTCTACGCGGGGATGCAGATACCCGTCGGCCTCATGGTCGACCGGATGGGCACGAAGAAGGTGCTGTGCCTCGGCGCCGTCCTCTTCACCCTGGGCCAGCTCGGCTTCGCCTTCTCGCCCAACTACGCGACGGGCCTGCTCTCGCGGGCCCTGCTCGGCTGCGGCGACGCCATGACGTTCATCAGCGTGCTGCGCCTGGGCAACCGCTGGTTCCCGGCCCGGCGGGGCCCCTTCGTCGGCCAGCTCGCCGGCCTCGTCGGCATGGCGGGCAACCTCGTCTCGACGCTCGTGATCGCCCGGCTCCTGCACGGCATCGGCTGGACGGCCGCCTTCGCGGGCAGCGCGGGACTCGGCGTCCTCGTCCTCGTCGTCACGCTGCTCTTCCTCAAGGACCACCCCGAGGGCCACGAGCCGCCGCCCCTGCCCGCCGCGCACCGCGGCGCCGCCTACGTCCGCGCGCAGATCGCCGCGACGTGGCGCGAGCCGGGCAGCAGGCTCGGGATGTGGACGCACTTCACGACGCAGTTCCCCGCGATGGTCTTCCTCCTCCTGTGGGGGATGCCGTTCCTCGTCGAGCAGCAGGGCCTCTCGCGCGGCACGGCGGGGGACCTGCTCACGGCCGTCATCCTGTCGAACATCGTCGTGGGGCTCGTCTACGGACAGCTCATCGCCCGCCACCACGGCGCCCGCGTCCCGCTCGTGCTCGGCACGGTGGGCGCGACGGCCCTGCTGTGGGCGCTCGTCCTGGGCTGGGGCCCGCACGCCCCGATGTGGCTCCTGATCGCCCTGACGGTGGTACTCGGCTCCTGCGGCCCGGCCTCGATGATCGGCTTCGACTTCGCCCGCCCGGCCAACCCGCCCGAACGCCAGGGCACGGCCTCGGGGATCGTCAACATCGGCGGCTTCAGCGCCTGCATGCTCCTGCTCCTGGCCATCGGCGTCCTGCTCGACGCGACCGGCGACGACTACCGCGTCGCCTTCTGCGCGATCTTCGCGGTGGAGGCCCTGGGCGTCTCCCAGATCCTGCGCCTGCGGGCCCGCGCGCTCCGCAGGGAACGGGAGCGGCTGGTGGCGAGCAGGATCGAGACGGTCCACGTGCCGCAGCAGTCCAGCCCCTCCGGCGCCTGAGGAGCGGAGCGGCGGAGCGCGGCGGGTGCGCAGGGCGCGGGCGCGGAGGCGCGAGGCGCAGGGCTGAACGCGGGTGCGCAGGGCGCGGGCGCGGAGGCGCGGGCGGAGCCCCCCCAGGGGGCCCGCCCCGCCTCAGGGTGTCAGGGCGAAGTGGGCCAGGATCGCGGAGACCAGCGCCTCGTCCCCCTCCGACTTCACGTCAGCCGCCGCCCGCTCCGCGGAAATCCGCCCGCAGGCCAAGCGGAAGTACGTCTCCCACTCCATGCTCAACGTGGCGACCGGCCCGAGCGACGGCGCCCCGTCCACGCTCCCCCGCCCCTCCGCGTCGACCCGCACGGTCCGCAGGAACTCGACGGGACCGCTCACGTCGAAGACGACCGCGCTGTTCGCCGGGGCCCCCGCCCGCTTCGCGACGACCTTCGGGAGCCCGCCCAGCAGTTCGTCCCGCGCGACATGGGCGCCGGGCGAGTCGAGGTTCCCCGGCTGCCCGAGCGCGACACGCAGGTCCTGCTCGTGCACCCACACGTCGAACGCGCGCCGCCGCATGGCGACTTCGAGGGTCTGCTCGGTGCCGAGCGGCCCCCGCAGCGTCGCGTCCGGCTGCCTGTTCTCGTTCCGGAGCTGCCGGTTGCGGCGGATGATCGTGTACTCCAGCTCCCCGAGCATCTCGGGGGCCGTGTGATGACGGCGGACGTCGACCTGCATCTCCATGTACCGCTGGTGCTCGGTGCGGACGTGGTACAGGTCGCGCGGCAGCGTGTGGATCGGGCGCGGATCGCCGAGGATCTCGCAGTCCAAGCCGATGACGTGCGAGATCAGGTCCCGCACCGACCAGCCGGGGCAGGGTGTCGCCCGGTTCCAGTCCGCTTCCGCGAGGGGCTGCACCAGCGCGGATATCGCTTCCACGGAGTGGGACCAGGCGTCGGCATAGGTCTGAAGGCTGGGATGGAGGCTCACGGGACCCCTCGTGCGGTCGGTACGGCGCGGCGGTCGCCGCGGCAGGACATCGGGTCGTCAGGGACGGCTGGCGGGCGGTCAGGGCGGCGACGGCAGTGCGGCGCCGGACGGTGCGCGGGTGCTCGGGGGCCGGGGGGAGAGCCCCCGGAAGAGCACAGTACGCCGCCGGGTGTCGCCCTGGCAGTGCTTTCGAGTGACGATGGTAGGCCGGAGTTGACGTCCCGACCCACACAGCGGTGGTACGGTTCGCCGCCGCACGAGGCTCCGCACCCCGTGCGCCCCGTACGGGCGCCCGCCGGGGACCGCTCGCGGGCGCGCATATGCCCGCCCCGGCGCCCGCCGCCCGTCCGCCTCCGCGCGCCCAAGGCCCCACTCCCCTAAGCTCGGTGGGCATGGTGCAGGTACTGAGCAGCAGGATTCTGCTGCGCCCCACTGACCCCGGCCGCTCCCGCGATTTCTACGGCCGCCGCCTCGGCCTCGCCGTGCACAGGGAGTTCGGCACGGGCGAGGAACGCGGCGTCGTCTACTTCCTGGGCAACGGCTTCCTGGAGGTCTCCGGCCGCTCCACCGAACCCCCGTCACCCGCGCTCGGCATCTGGCTCCAGGTCCCCGACGCGGCGGCGGCGCACGAGGAGTTGCGCCGCGCCGGGGTGGAGATCGTGCGCGAGCCGCGCGAGGAGCCGTGGGGGCTCGTCGAGATGTGGCTCCGCGATCCGGACGGGGTCCGGATCGCGGTCATCGAGGTACCGGAGAGGCACCCCTTGCGCTGGCGCCCGTGAGCGGCCTCAGCCGTCGTTGCCCTCCGCGAGCGCGATCACGCACACGGTCACCGCGATGAGGAGCGCGGGGTCCACGTCCTCCCGCACGACCTGGACCCCGTAGGTGTCGCGGACGGTGAACCAGCGCCGCGAGATCTGCGCGAGCAGTTCGCCGTCGTACTCGATCGCGAACTCGCGGTCGAGGATCTTGCCGCTCACGTCCAGTTCGGTCCCGTCCGCCATCTCGACGCGGAAGTGGTTGCGGAGGAGCGAGAGCCGTTTGCGCTTCACCTTGGCGAGGTGCTCGCCCTCGCGCTCGATGATCATCTCCCCCATGAGGCTCAGCAGCTTCTGGTGGATGTCGACGAGCACCCGCCCCTGCTCGTCCTTCAGCTCGAAGGTCTGCCGGAGCCGCATCGCCTTCCCGTCGACCAGGAAGACCTTCCGCCCCGACTCGTCCTCGATCCAGTAGTCGTCACCGAGGGAGAACAACCGCTCCCGCACGAGATATCTCATGGCCCTACGGCTACCCGTTTTCCCGCCGGAAAGCGGCGGCGCCCGGCCGCGTTCCCCCGGAAACACCGGTACGGGGCCGAAAGCGGGCTTCCACGGGGCACCTCCCCTCGCCGCACCCCGGCCCGCCGGGCGCCGGGAATTGTTCCACGTGAAACATCCGGATCGCGGATCACCGCAGGTGAAGTGGCACCCTGGAGACCATGAACGACGCAGCTCCCGCATCCCGCCGTGCCCGTGTCCGCGCCCCCGAGCTGACCGGCAAGGGCGGCTGGCTCAACACCGGCGACACCGCGTACTCGCTCGCCGATCTGCGCGGCCGGATCGTGATCCTCGACTTCTGGACCTTCTGCTGCGTCAACTGCCTCCACGTGCTCGACGAACTGCGTGCGCTGGAGGAGAAGCACCGGGACACGGTCGTGATCATCGGGGTGCACTCGCCGAAGTTCGCGCACGAGGCGGAGCACGGGGCCGTCGTGGACGCGGTGGAGCGGTACGGGGTGGAGCACCCGGTGCTCGACGATCCGGAGCTGGCCACGTGGAAGCAGTACGCGGTACGGGCCTGGCCGACGCTCGTCGTGATCGACCCCGAGGGCTACGTCGTCGCGCAGCACGCGGGCGAGGGGCACGCGCACGCGCTCGCGACGCTGGTCGACGAGCTGGAGGCGGAGCACGAGGCGAAGGGCACGCTGCGGCGCGGCGAGGGCCCCTACGTACCGCCCGAGCCGGTCGCGACCGACCTCCGCTTCCCCGGGAAGGCGCTGCGGCTGCCCGGGGGGACGTTCCTGGTCAGCGACACGACGCGGCACGCGCTCGTCGAGCTGGAGGCGGACGGCGAGACGGTGCGGCGGCGGATCGGCGGCGCGGGGCGCGGGCTCGTCGACGGGGACGCGGCCGGGGCGCGGTTCAACGAGCCGCAGGGCCTCGCGCTGCTCCCGGACGGCGCGGTCGTCGTCGCGGACACGGTGAACCACGCGCTGCGCCGCGTCGATCTCGCGAGCGGTGAGGTCACCACGCTCGCGGGGACGGGGCGGCAGTGGTGGCAGGGCGAGCCGGTCGCGGGCGCGGCGCGCGAGGTCTCGCTGTCGTCGCCGTGGGACGTGGCGTGGTTCGACGGCGAGGTGTGGATCGCGATGGCGGGCGTGCACCAGCTGTGGACGTACGCGCCGGAGAGCGGCACGGTGCGCGCGGCGGCGGGCACGACGAACGAGGGGCTGGTCGACGGCCCGGCGGCCGAGGCGTGGTTCGCGCAGCCCTCGGGGCTCGCGGTGAGCCACGACGGCGAGCGGCTGTGGGTCGCGGACGCGGAGACGAGCGCGCTGCGCTGGATCGACCGCGCGGGCACGGTCCGCACGGCGGTCGGCACGGGCCTCTTCGACTTCGGCCACCGCGACGGCGCGGCCGGGCAGGCGCTCCTCCAGCATCCCTTGGGGGTCACGGCGCTCCCGGACGGCTCGGTGGCCGTCGCGGACACGTACAACCACGCGCTGCGCCGCTACGACCCGGCGAGCGACGAGGTGACGACGCTCGCGACCGATCTGCGGGAGGCGAGCGCGGCGGTCGTGGACGGCGAGGAGATCGTCGTGGTCGAGTCGGCCCGCCACCGGCTGACGCGGTTGCGGCTGCCCGAGGAGGCGGTACGGGTCGAGGCCGTCGCCCACCGCACCCGGCGCGCGGCGACCGAGGTGGCCGCGGGGAAGCTCGCCCTGGACGTCGTCTTCCAGGCCCCGACGGGCCAGAAGCTCGACACCCGCTACGGCCCCTCGACGCGCCTCCTGGTCTCGTCGACGCCCCCGGAACTGCTGCGCGCGGGCGAGGGCGCGGGCACGGGGCTGGCCCGCGACCTGGAGCTGAACCCGGAGATCCCGGAGGGCGTCCTGCACGTCTCCGCGATGGCGGCCTCCTGCGACGAGGCCGGGGGCGAATACCCCGCGTGCCACGTGCACCAGCAGGACTGGGGCGTGCCGGTGAAGCTCGTCGCGGAGGGCGGCGAGACCCGGCTGGCCCTGGTGCTGGCGGGGCTGGACGGCTGAGGGAGGGGGGCGCACCGCGATCGGCGCGCCGGGCCTGGCACCGCCGCGCGGTGCCTGGCGCCCGCCCCGGCCCGTCCCGGGCTTCCGGCTTCCCGACCCCCGGCTTCCGGCTGGGCGCGCTGCTTCGGGGGGCGCCCCCTGAAGTCCCGCCATCGGTCATCGCCCCGGACATGCCACCGGCCGCCACCGTTGGCGGTGACGGCCGGGCAGGGAGCGGCAGGAGCTGCGTAACGGAGGGCCCGTCAGTAGCCGCCGTGCTCACGGCGGATGCGCTCCTCCTCGGTCATCGGCTGCGAGGTGACGATCGGCGCACCACCGGTGGTGGTGATCATGCGCCGCTTGCGCGCGATGCTGGTGAACGTCACGACGCCGATGATGCCGACGACCATGAGGATCACGCCGACCAGGCTCAGATCGAGCCCGCTGACGTGCCAGTCGCTCGCGAACGCGAGGATCGCGCCGATCGCGATCAGAATGATGCATCCACCAAGTCCCATGACGAGCCTCCTTGTTGCCGTCCGTGCCTCCCGCGTACCCCCGGGGGCGCACCGCACACTGCCGTGCGCCCCGAGACAGCTCCGTACCGGAACCGGACGGCCGGGGCCTCAGCCCTCCAGGAAGGCGGCGAGCGTGTTCGCCAGGTAGTACGGGTCCTTGTCGCCGCACAGCTCGCGGACGCTGTGCATGGAGAGGATCGCGACGCCGATGTCCACCGTCTTGATGCCGTGGCGGGCCGCCGTGATGGGGCCGATCGTCGTGCCGCACGGCATCGAGTTGTTCGAGACGAAGCTCTGGTACGGGGTCCCGGCGCGCTCGGCGGCGGCGACGAAGACGGAGCGGCCCGCGCCGTCCGTGGCGTAGCGGTTGTTGACGTTGACCTTGAGGATCGGGCCGCCGTTGACGCGCGGGTGGTGGGTCGGGTCGTGCTTCTCGGCGTAGTTGGGGTGCACGGCGTGGCCCGTGTCCGAGGAGAGGCTCACCGAGGAGGCGAGGGCGCGGGCGCGGTCCTCGTAGGAGCCGCCGCGCGAGGCGACGGAGCGCTTGAGGACGTTGCCGAGGAGCGGGCCGTCGGCGCCGGTGTCGGACTGGGAGCCCGTCTCCTCGTGGTCGAAGGCGGCGAGGACCGGGATCGAGGACAGCTCGCCGGAGCGGGAGGCGGCGATGAGCGCGGCGACGCCGGAGTGCACCGAGAGGAGGTTGTCCATGCGCGGGCCCGCGACGAACTCGTTCTCGCGCCCGAGGTAGGCGGGCGCCTCGACGGGGTGGGCGAGCAGGTCCCAGCCGGTGACGCTGCCCTCTTCGAGCCCCGCTTCGCGCTCGGCGAAGGCGATCAGCTCGCCCTCGTGCCCCTCGCCGAGGCCCCAGACCGGCTGGAGGTGGCGCTGCCGGTCGAGCTTGAGGCCGTCGTTGACGCCCCGGTCGAGGTGGACGGCGAGCTGCGGGACGCGCAGCAGGGGGCGGTCGACGGTGAGGAGCTTCGTCGAGCCGTCGCGCAGGCTGAGCCGGCCGGCGAGGCCGAGGTCGCGGTCGAGCCAGGAGTTGAGCAGCGGGCCGCCGTACAGCTCGACGGCGACCTGCCGGAAGCCGTGCGCGGAGAAGTCGGGCCGCGGCTTGACGCGCAGCCCCGGGGAGTCGGTGTGCGCGCCGACGATGCGGAACGGGGTGTGCGCCTCGACGCCCTCGGGGACGTACCAGGCCACGAGCGCGCCACCGCGCAGCACGTACGTGCCGCCCGGGGTGCCCTCCCACGCCGCCTCCTCGGCGACCTGCCGGAACCCGGCCTCGTCCAGGCGCCGCGCCGCCTCGGCGACGGCGTGGTACGGCGTGGGGGACGCCGCGAGGAAGGTCAGGAGGTCGTCGGTGTGCGCGCGGTCGAAGGGCGCGGAGGCGGGGGCGGCGGTGCTGGTCGTCATGGGGAGAGCCTAACGAGCGGGTGGTGGGAGGGGCCGGGGACGGCCGGGTCACCCTGCGGGCGGGGCAGCACGCACCGGCCCCCTGCGCGGGGGAGGTCAGCACGCCTTGGCCCTCCTGTGCGGGGGAGGGCAGCACGCACCGGCCCTCCTGTGCGGGGGAGGTCCAGCACGGCCGGGTCAGCCTGCGCGGGACAGACCCCCACCCACCCGGGGGGCTCCCCTGACACCATTCTTTCGCACCCCGCCACCCCCCACCGCCCCTCCCGCCCCTTCTGTGGATAACTTCGCCGAAGTCACCACACGCCTCACCCTCCCGGGTGGCGAGTGTCCCCGCGATACCGCTGTGCGCGAACGAGGCGAAGGAAAGACGACAGGCCCGGTCGCAAGCGAACACCCGCGAGACGGCCCGCCCCCCACCAGCGACACGGCCGCCCCACACGAACGACACGGCCCGCCCCACACGAGCGACACAGCCCGCCCCCACACGCGAAACGGCCCGCCCCCACGAGCGGGACGGGCCGTACGCCGAAGGATCAGCGCTCCGGGAGCACGGGGCTCAGAACGCCTCCTCCGCGAGGTCCATCAGCTCCAGGTCCGTCGACTCGGCGAGCGCGCGCTCGATCGCGACGCGCGGCAGGATGTTGGCGGCGAAGAACTTGGCCGCGGCGATCTTGCCCTCGTAGAAGTGCTTGTCCTTCGAGGAGGCCGAGGCGAGCTTCTCCTCGGCGACCGCCGCGCCGCGCAGGAGCAGGTAGCCGACGACGACGTCACCGGCCGCGAGCAGCAGGCGCGAGGTGTTGAGGCCGACCTTGTAGATCTCGCGGGCGTTCTCCTGCGTGGCGGCGAGCTGCGTGAGCATCGCGCCGACGAGGGCCTCCAGCTCACCGGCGGCCTTCGCCAGCTCGCCGCGCGCGGCGGCCAGCGTCTCGCCGCCGGGGCCGACCGCGAGGAACTTCTTGATGTCCTCCGCGACGGAGTTCAGCGCGGCGCCCTGGTTGCGGACGATCTTGCGGAAGAAGAAGTCCTGGCCCTGGATCGCCGTCGTGCCCTCGTAGAGGGTGTCGATCTTGGCGTCCCGGATGTACTGCTCGACCGGGTACTCCTGGAGGTAGCCGGAGCCGCCGAAGGTCTGGAGCGACTGCGCGAGCTGCTCGTAGGACTTCTCGGAGCCGTAGCCCTTGACGATCGGGAGGAGCAGGTCGTTGAGGGCGTGCAGCTCGGCGGCGTCCTCGCCCGCGGCCTCCTTGACGGCGATCGAGTCCTGCACCGCGGCGGTGTGCATGACGAGGGCGCGCATCCCCTCCGCGTACGCCTTCTGCGTCATGAGCGAGCGGCGTACGTCGGGGTGGTGCGTGATGGTGACCTTGGGCGCGGTCTTGTCGGTGAAGTTCGCGAGGTCGGGGCCCTGCACGCGCTCCTTGGCGTACTCCAGGGCGTTGAGGTAGCCGGTGGAGAGGGTCGCGATGGCCTTCGTGCCGACCATCATGCGGGCGAACTCGATGATGCGGAACATCTGGCGGATGCCGTCGTGCTTGTCGCCGACGAGCCAGCCCTTGGCGGGGTGGCGGTCGCCGAAGGTCATCTCGCACGTGTTGGAGGCCTTGAGGCCCATCTTGTGCTCGACGTTCGTCGCGTAGACGCCGTTGCGCTCGCCCAGCTCGCCGGTCTCCCAGTCGAACTCGTACTTCGGCACGAGGAAGAGCGAGAGGCCCTTGGTGCCGGGCTTGCCGCCCTCGGGGCGCGCGAGGACGTAGTGGAGGATGTTCTCCGACATGTCGTGCTCGCCGGACGTGATGAAGCGCTTCACGCCCTCGATGTGCCAGGTGCCGTCGGCCTGCTCGATGGCCTTGGTGCGACCGGCGCCGACGTCCGAACCGGCGTCGGGCTCGGTGAGGACCATGGTCGAGCCCCACTGCCGCTCGACCGCGATCTCGGCGACCTTCTTCTGCGCCTCGTTGCCCTCCTCGAAGAGGATGCCGGCGAAGGCGGGGCCCGAGGAGTACATCCAGACGGCGGGGTTGGCGCCGAGGATCAGCTCCGCGTACGCCCAGATGAGGGAGCGCGGCGCGGTGGTGCCGCCGATCTCCTCGGGGAGACCCAGGCGCCAGTACTCGGAGTCCATGAAGGCCTGGTAGGACTTCTTGAACGTCTCGGGGACGGGCGCCGTGTTCGTCTCGGGGTCGAAGACGGGCGGGTTGCGGTCCGCGTCCGCGAAGGACTCGGCCAGCTCGTTCTCGGAGAGCCTCGCCAGCTCGGCGAGGATCGACTTGGCGGTGTCGGCGTCCATCTCGGCGAAGGGGCCGGAACCGTAGACCTTGTCGCGGCCCAGGACCTCGAAGAGGTTGAACTCGATGTCTCGGAGATTCGACTTGTAGTGCCCCACGGCGACGGCTCCCTTACGCGGTACGGGGAGGCTGCCCTCCACCCGGACGTATCAGACATACAAGCCGATATCAGTACGGGATGCCCACGCGCACGCGTACCAGTACCGGCCGGTAGCTACGATGATGCTACCCGCGAGTAATAAGGCGCAAGCCCTGGCGGCCCCCGCGGATGAGGAAGTCGTCACTCCGGGGCCGCGCACCGCCCCCCTCACGGCCCTCCCGGGCCCCGTGCCGCCTCGGTACTCTTTCCCCCATGTACGGCTACGACCCGAACGCGGGCGCCCAGCAGCAGTACGCCCCGCCTCCGCAGGCCCCGCAGCAGCCCCAGCCCGGCGCGTACGGGCAGCAGCAGCCGGACGCGTACGGCCAGCAGCAGCCCCCGCTCTACCCCGAGCCGTCCCCCCCGTCGCTCGCGGAGGCGGTCCGCGCCTTCACGACGGGCCAGTTCACCTCGGACGACTTCCAGCAGATCTTCGCCGCGTCGAAGGTCTACTGCCCCCGCGGCGACACCCCGGGCTTCCTCGCCCTGCACAACACGCAGCAGCCGGTGATCCCGATGTTCACCTCGCTGAAGGAACTCCGCCGCTACGCCGGCAAGGACTCGAAGTACTTCGTGATCACGGGCGCGGAGGTCCTGGACCTCCTCCCCACGGGCTACGGCTTCGTCCTGGACATGGAGGGCGAGCACCGCATCGTCTTCGACGCGAAGGCGGTCGAGGAGATGGTCGAGTACGCGATGCGGAGGATGTACGGCTGACACCCGCGCCTCCCCGGCCGCGCGGCGGGCCCGCGCGGCGCCCCGCATGCCGGACGGCCGGAACGCCTGTTCACCCCGCCGGAGCGAACACGCAGAATTCGTTCCCCTCCGGGTCCCGCATGACGTGCCACGGGATGCCCTTCGCGGCGTCGGGCTCCTGGACCACCCGCGCCCCGAGCCCGCGCAGCCGCTCGACGTCCCCGTACACGTCGTGGTGCATCCGGTTCTTGACGACCTTGCCCTCGGGCACGGGAACGACCCAGATCAACGGCCCGCCCCCCACCGGATCGACGATCGCCACGGGCCGCCCGGCGGGCTCCCCCTCACCTCGCCGCACATAGCCCATGGCGGCACACCACCAGTCGGCGAGTGCCTGATGGTCCCGTGCGTCAAGACAGAGGTCCTTGAACCGAGCGGGCGCGGACTCCGGCGAAGAGGTCATGCCTCCACCCTGCCCACGACCGCCCCTGCCCACCACCCCTGTGCACCACCGCGCCCCCCAGGACCTCACCAAGGCCGCCCCGTTCACCGCGAGCGACAGTAATGTCCCCTTTGCGCCGCCCTCCGACCGGGAGCGCGAACCTTCAAGGGGGAGAACGGGATGAGCCGGGTGAAGCTCGTGACGAGCGCGTTCGCGGCCACACCCCGGCAGGGGCCTCGCGTGACCGGTGATCCGGACAGCGAGTTCCTCACCCACGCGGCGGAGGTCGCCTTCGATCTCGGTGGTGACCGCTTCCGCCTCACCGCGCTGAGGATGCGGTCCCGGGCCGTCGAGTTCACCGAGACGGGCGGCCCGGCGGAGCCGCCCGTCTGCCGCGAGGGCGCGCCACCAGGCACCGGCCGCGAGGCGCGCCGCGTGTACGACTGGCGGCCGGCCGCGGGGGCGCCGTCCTGGATGAACATGGCCTGGCTCCTGGACGACCTCGCGGCCTGGGCCGGGCAGATGGCGGCGGACGACGTCGCGCTGGCGGGCGTCGAGGCCCCCGAGCCGCACTGGTGCGACGTCCTGGTCCGCGACGGCGACACCCCCTACCGGGCCCGCCTCACCCTGGCCGACCGGGACGAGGTCCTGGACTACCCCGGTATGTACCTCCGCGAACTGTTCGCCGAAGGCCGCCACCGCGACCACCTGACGGAGAACGGATCGCTGGTCGATCTGCGCGGTGTTCTCTGATCCCTCCGGCCCGCCGTCCGCCCACCGCCGGCGACCGCCACGGTGGAGCCCATCGCCTCGACGAGAAAGAGAACGTCCCCGTTCCCGAGGCGTAGCTGAGTACACCTCGGGAACGGGGACGCCGGGTCCGCCGGAGCGGGTCCGTCCTCAGACGATCCAGCGGTCACCGAACCCGCACATGGCGATTTCGAGCCGCGCGTCGTTGCCCGCAGAGGCTCCGTCGGTCGGGCGCAGGCACAGGTCGTTGCTGACGGCGTTACGGATCCAGTTGGTCCCGTCCCCGCGGGGATCGAGCCACCAGAGCTGGTTGTCGCCGGTCGCGTTGCAGTGGAACTCGCTGACCTTCGTCCCCGCCGACCTCGCGTTGTAGTAGCCCAGGTCCAGGCACAGCCCGTCCTTGCTGTTGCGGATCAGGAAGAGGGGGGCGTTCTGGGGGCCACCGTTCTTATCCACGATGTCCAGGTTCCACAACTGGTTGTCGACGGTCGTGTCGTTGCACGGGAACTGGTTGACCGGATCGTTGATCTTGCCCTTGTCGTAGCCCCCGATGTCGATGCACTGGCCGGTGTCCGCGTTCTTGATCACCGTGTTCTGCACGCCGGAGCGGCCGTTGGCCCACTGGCGGAGCTTCTCGGCCGCGGTCAGCTCCTTGACCTTCGGCTTGGGCTTGGGCTTTTCCTTGGGCTTCTCGGACGCGCTCGGCGAGGGCGCGAACGTCTGCTTGTGGACCACCGGCGCGGGCGGCTTCTCCTTCTTCTCCTTGCTCGGCTTGGGGGAGGGAGTCGGTGACTCGCTCGTGTAGGTGTCCGGAACGGCGGAGCGCTCGGTGTCGAGCACCGTGTCGGCCGCGTTCTGCGTGCGGGTCCGCTCGGGTTCGCGCTCGTCCTGCCCGGCCACCAGGAACGGGACCGCGATCAGTATCGCGCCGACGATCGCCGCCGCCGCCAGCATCGGCTTCTTGGGGCGGCTGCCGGGCGGCTCGTCGCCCGCGCGCGTGCTCGTGCCCGCGCCGCCGCTGCCCGCCGCTGCCGCCGCGACGGCGTCCGGCGCCGAGCCCCCGGCGCTGCCGACGGTCGCCAGCACGGTGGTCGGGGCCGAGGGGGAGGCGGAGGAAGCAGTCGCGGAGGACACGGACGCGGAGGACGCGGACGCGGAGGACGCCGAGGAGTCGGGCGCGGACGCGGCCGGTCCGGCCCCGCCCTTGGCCGCCGCCTGGACCGCGGCCTGGGTCGCCGCCCTGTCCGCCGCCTTGGTCCCGGCCGGGGCGGCGGCCGACGGCTTCG
Organism: Streptomyces sp. NRRL F-5630; assembly: GCF_000719475.1. Taxonomy (GTDB): domain Bacteria; phylum Actinomycetota; class Actinomycetes; order Streptomycetales; family Streptomycetaceae; genus Streptomyces. The sequence continues at coordinate 23,313 of NZ_JOGO01000080.1, forward strand.
GGGCGCCGATGCCTCTCGCGGCGCCGGTGACCCCGTCGGCGTCCGTAGGCTCCGTGGCCTTCTTCCGGGCGTCCTTGTTCTCCGGGCCCTTGTTCTCCGGCTCGTCGTGCTCAGGACCCTTGTTCTCCGGCCCGTCGCCCTTCGGCCCGTCGCCCTTCGGCCCGTCGCTCGTCGGTCCGCTGCGCTCCGTACGGGCATGGGCGTCCGGGGTGGCCTCGGCGGGCGACGCGTGCGTACGGCCCCGCTGTCCGCCGCCCGGCGTCAGAGCGCCGCCGGGGGCGAGAGCGCCGCCCGGGTCCCCGGCCGCTCCCCCCATCGTCACCGCCCTGCGGACCGACACCGGCGAGCTTCCGGGCTTGCCGGAGGCGCCTGCGTCGGCGGAGGTGCCGGAGCGCGGCGGTATCCGGTCGGAAGGATCATGTTGAGGTGCCATGCAACTTCCCTACTCATGTCTGGATTCGGTGTCGCGTCACGGCCCGGCGCCCACGGCGCCGACGCAGCGCTCCGGCCAGTGGCCGGTGCCCTCCGGTGCCGCCGAGCGCCCGCGCACGACATCGTCCAGCCGGGCGAGCACGGCCCGATCCGCTTCGGGATCGGGCGTGGCCGCCGTGGCGGGACCGGTCAGTTCACGCAGAAAAATCTGTACGGAAGGCCCGTCGCGGCGGACGTCCAGCACCCGGAAGAGGGTCCCCGGGGCGAACACCACCTCCTCGGGCCCACGGCTGTGGTCGGACAACTGCCGTACGCGACGGCCGGTCACCGACCAGATGACATAGCTCCCGCCCGGCATCATGGCCGTACGGGTGGGATCGAGCGGCGTGGTGCTCAGCAGGGCCGCGTCGCGCAGCAACGTCCCGCGACGGGGCAGGGCGGGGACGCCGGAGCCGCCGGCGGTGGGGTCACTGCCCGTGCCGCGCAGCACAGCACCCCGGTAGGACGGCAGCCGGGTCAGCGCCGAGGCCACGCAGGCTCCGTACGGCAACATCCCCGGATCGTAGTCGCGCAGGGCGCGAGTCACCGCGCCGTGGCTCAACGGGCCCTCGGAGGTGTGCAGATACATGCGCAGTGCGATCAGATCGGCGCGAGCCGCCTCCTGTTCCCTGCCGCGCAGCGCGGGCATCCGGGCGAGGGAGCGGGCGACGGCGGCGCCGTGCCGGTCCCACATACCCTCCGCGAGCGCGCGGAAGGCGGTCCGTTCCACCTCGCTGCTGCGGTGTCCGGGGTCCAACGGGACGGGGGGCAGGGGGTCCTGGGGGGCGTGG
>NZ_JOGO01000081.1 GCF_000719475.1 Streptomyces sp. NRRL F-5630
CCCGCACCCTCACCCCCCACCGCCCCCCTCCGCTTCGCCGTCCTCGGCCCCGTACGGGCCTGGCGCGGTGAGGAGCAGCTCTCCACCGGGTCCCCGCAGCAGCGTGCCCTCCTCGCCGTGCTTCTGCTCCGCGCGGGCCGTACCGCGACGGCCCCCGAGCTGATCGACGCCGTGTGGGGCGAGGAGCCGCCGGCGCAGGCGCTCGCCGCGCTGCGGACGTACGCCTCCCGGCTGCGCAAGGCGTTCGGCGGGAGCGTGCTGCGCAGTGAGGCGGGCGGCTACGCGCTGCACCCCGACGCGCTCGGTGCCGACGCGCTCGACCTCAGCCGTGCCGAGGAACTCGTCGCCGCCGCCGAGGCCGCCCGGGAGGACGGGGACCTGTGCCGGGCGCGGGCCCTGAGCGACGAGGCCCTCGCGCTGTGGGAGGGCGAGCCGCTCGCCCAGGTGCCGGGGCCGCACGCCGCCAACCAGCGGGCCAGGCTCGCCGAGTGGCGGCTCCAGGTCCTGGAGTCCCGCTTCGCGATGGACCTGGAGCAGGGCTGCCACGCCGAGGCGGTCTCCGAGCTGACCGCGCTCACCACGGCCCACCCGCTGCGCGAGCGCCCGCGCGAACTGCTCATGCTCGCCCTCTACCGCTCCGGCCGCCAGGCCGAGGCCCTCGCCGTCTACACCGACACCCGGCGCCTGCTCGCCGAGGAGCTGGGCGTCGATCCGGGGCCCGCGCTCGCCCGCCTCCAGCAGCGCGTCCTCGCGGGCGACGAGGAGCTGGCGCGTTCCCCGCAGCCCGCCCCGCGCGGCGGCCCGCCCCCGCTCAAGCCCGCGCAGCTCCCCGCCTCCGTAGCGGACTTCACGGGCCGCGAGAGCCTCGTCAAGGAGCTGAGCGACACCCTCGCGGGCGCGGGCTCGCAGGTCATGGCGGTCTCCGCCGTCGCGGGCATCGGCGGGGTCGGCAAGACCACGCTCGCCGTGCACGTGGCGCACGGCTCCCGCGCCGCCTTCCCCGACGGTCAGCTCTACGCCGACCTCCAGGGTGCCGGGGCGCACCCCGTCGACCCGGAGACCGTGCTCGGCGGCTTCCTGCGCGCGCTCGGCGTGCGCGACACCGCGCTGCCCGCCTCGCTCGACGAACGCGCCGCGCTCTACCGCTCCGCGCTCGACGGCCGTCGCGTCCTCATCCTGCTCGACAACGCCAAGGACCCGGCGCAGATCCGCCCGCTGCTGCCCGGCACGGAGGGCTGCGCGACGCTCGTGACGAGCCGCCAGCGCATGGTCGGCCTCGCCGGGGCGCACCTCGTGGACCTCGACGTCATGGCTCCCGAGGAGGCCCTCACGCTCTTCACGCGCATCGTCGGCGCCGAGCGCGTGCACGCCGAGCGCGAGGCGGCGCTCGACGTCGTCGCCTCCTGCGGCTTCCTGCCGCTCGCGATCCGCGTCGCCGCGTCCCGGCTCGCCGCGCGCCGCACCTGGACCGTCTCCGTGCTCGCCGCGAAGCTCGCCGACGAGCGGCGCAGGCTCGACGAGTTGCAGGCCGGGGACCTCGCCGTCGCCGCGACCTTCGAACTCGGCTACGGGCAGCTCGAAGCGGACCAGGCGCGCGCGTTCCGGCTGCTCGGGCTCGTCGAGGGCCCGGACATCTCCCTCGCGGCCGCCGCCGCGCTGCTCGGCATGGAGCGGTACGAGGCCGAGGACCTCCTCGAATCCCTCGTCGACACCTCATTCCTCGAATCGGCCGCGCCGGGCCGCTACCGCTACCACGACCTCGTGCGGCTCTACGCCCGGTCCTGCGCCGAGCGCGACGAGCAGCCCGCCTCGGTGCGCGCCGACGCGCTCGGGCGGCTCCTCGACTTCTACCTCGCGACGGCGGCCCGCGTGTACGCACTGGAACGGCCCGGGGACCGGCTCGTCGACCACCTCGCCACGACCCGCTACCCGGGCCTGGAGCTGACGGCGCCCGAGGAGGCGCAGGACTGGCTGTACGCGGAGGCGCAGAGCCTGCTCGCGACGGCCCGCCGCGCCGCCGAGCGGCCCGAGTCGCTGCCCGCCGCCGTGGACCTGCTGTGGGTCGCGAAGGACCTGAGCGAGTCGGGGGCGAACACACGGCAGTACCGCGAGACCGTGCGGGCGGCGCTCGCGCGGGCCGAGGAGAGCGGCGCGGGCCCGGTGGCCAACCGGGCGCTGCTCGTCCTCACGGACGCCGAGCACGCGGCGGGCCGGCTCGGCGGGGTGCGGGAGAGCGCGGAGCGCATCCTCGCGCGCGCGGGCGAGGAGCCGGACGCGCTCGTGGTGGCGTGGGCGCACAACATCCTCGGCGTGGGTGCCCTCTACCGCGAGGAGTACGAGGTCGGTGAGCACCATCTCGCCTCGGCCGTCGAGCACTTCCGCGCGCTCGGCGACCAGGCGGGTGAGGCGGCGGCCCAGTGCAACCTCTCCCGCGTCCATCTCGCGACGGGGCGACTGGACAGTGCCATCGCGCTCGCCGAGTGCGGCACCGCGCTCTACGAGGCGGCGGGCAACGCGCTGCGCGGGGCCAACGGGCGGTACGCGCTCGGGCTCGCGCTCACGGAGGCGGGCCGCACCGCCGAGGCCGCCGAACGGCTCGGCGAGGCGCTCGGGGTCTTCCGCGCCAACCGGCAGCGGCTGTGGGAGGGCATGACGCTGTGCCGCCTCGCCGAGGCGCGGCTCGCGGAGCCCGACGCGGCGGTGCGGGCGGCGGCGGACGCGGAGAACGCGCTGACCGTGCTCGGGGGCATCGGCGGCGAGTGGCGGCGCGCGCAGATCCTCACCGTGCTCGGCCGCGCGCTCGCCAGGACGGGGCAGGCCGGTCGCGCGCGGGTGTGCTGGAGCGACGCCGAGCGGATCTACGAGGAGCAGTCCGCCGGTGCCGAGGCGGCGAGGGTGCGGGCGCTGCGGGAGGCACTGCCGGTCGGCTGAGCGGGCCGCGAGACCTGGGGCCGCGAGAGACCGGACGGAGCACCGCCGCGTCGGGTGCCGCGGCGGGCCTCCCGCAGGGCCTCCGGGGCCGCCCCGCGGCGTTCATCGTTCGTTTATCGCCTCCCGTCATGCTGAGGCCAACCGTTCCGTCGCGTCGGGGGGCAGACGGCACGGGGACCGGGCCGCGTTCACCGTGAGAGGGTGAGCCACCCGGTATCGACCGCCCGGCCACCGACGGGGGGAGTGGCCGGGCGGACCCCGCCCACGGGCGCGGACCGCACCGACGTCCCCCACGAAGAGGGAGAGCACACGAGATGGCCGACACGCAGCAGCCCGAGAACGTCGTCCAGCCCAACGGGGACGTGCACGCGACCGGCAGCCCGGCGAACCCGGACGGCGACGTCCACGCCACCGGCGGCACCGTGGACGGCACCGAGGTCGAGACCAAGGACGTGCACGCGACGAGCATCCCGCTCAAGCCGCTGAAGGACGTGCACGCGACGGGCGGCCCGGCCCGGCCGGACGACGTCCACGCCACCGGCGAGACCAAGTGACCGACTGACCTTGCCCGGTGCTCTCACGCCCACGAGGGCGCGGCACCGGGTACGGGGGCCCCTGACCGGGGGAACGCACGGGGGACGCGCACGGCGTACGGGGGACGTACGGGGGCGTGCGCGCGGGCGTTCCGCCGGAACGGGACGGCGAGGGCTGGGGGGCCGTCGCCGGGCCCGGGGGGAAGAAAAAGGGGGGAACGCACCGGCCGTGGCGGCCATCGGGGGAAGACCGCCGCGGCCGGTGCACTCGTCTGCCCACCCGCGACGCCGCCCCGCTCACCGCCCGCCCGCCAGGCCCTGCCGCACACCACAAGCCCGCCTTTCCGCCCCAATATCCTTGCTCTGTACGCCTGTTGACCGGAACCCGCGTCTGCCGCCCGTGGTCGGGGGTAGACGGGAGTCAGACACAGGACGGTCGACAGGGAGGCGTGCCATGGTCCGCGATGTCCTCGGGGGCGCACTCGCCGTGCTCGGCGCGGCCGGCGCCGTCGCGAGTCCCTTCCGCCCCTGGTACGCCGCGCGCCTCGGCCGCGAGTACCGGCTCTGCGATCTCTTCGCCTCCGGCGGGATCACCGCGGCGCACCCCAATCTGCTGTGGTCGCTCTTCCTGCCGTTCCTCCTCGCCGCCGCGCTGACCCTCCTCGGCCTCTTCGCGCGGCTGCGCACCGTGCTCGTGCTCGCGGGGGTGCTCGCGCTCGGCTCGGCGGTGCTGTGGGCGGTACGGGTCGCTCAGGCCAACGGCGACGCGCTCACCGTCGCCGCCGACGGCTCCGGGCTGCGGCCGGGCTTCGCGGGCGCGGCCGGGGGCGGTGTCCTCCTGCTGCTCGCCGCGGGGATCATGACGGGCCGGGTGCGCCGCGCTCCCGCGCCCGCTCCGGTGCCCGTACCGCCCCCGCCGCCGCCGGTCTTCGAGGACGGCCCCGCCGGGGACGGGCGCCCGCCCGCCTACGGCTCCCCGGGGACCGAGGGGACGTACGGGCCGAGCCGTCCGGGCCCGTACGCCAGCCCGGAGCCCGAGCCGACGACTCCCCTGCCGACGATCCGCCGCGAGGACCGGTGACCGGCCGCCGGGAGGGGCGGGTTCAGCCGCGGCCCTGCGCCGCCTGCGTCCCCGTCCCCTCCTTGGCGTCCAGCGCGTACACGCACCGGTCGCCACTGCACGCGTAGACGACGCCGCCGCGTACGACCGGGGAGCCGGTCACGGCGCCGCCGGTGAGGAGCTTCCAGCGCAGCTGGCCGCCCGAGGCGCTCAGCGTGTAGAGGCAGTTGTCCGCCGAACCGAAGTGCAGCAGATCGCCCGAGGCGACCGGCGCCCCGACGATGTCGCCCCCGGCCTGGAAGCGCCAGGCGGGGGTGCCGTGCACCGCGTTGAGGGTGTACATGCCGTTGCCGGAGGCCACGTGGACGAGGCCGCCCGCGACGAGCACCGGGTCGGCCGAGGAGCGGGCCTCGGTCGCGATGCGCCAGCGGTCGCGCCCGTCCTCGGCGTCGAGCGCCCACACCGCGCCGTGGTAGTCCGCGACGTACACGCCGCCGCCCGTGACGGCGGGCCCGGGCGCGAAGGCGGGCGGGCTGAGGAAGAGCGCGGGAGCCTCGAACTGCCAGCGCACCCGTCCTCCGTGCGCCTCGATCGCGAGGACGCGGGTGCCCGCGCACACGTACACGCTGCCGTCCGCCGCCGGGGTGACGCGCGGCGGGACGCCGCCGCAGGCGCTGACGTCGCCGACCGGGTACGACCAGCGCTCGGCGCCCGTGCGGGCGTCCACCGCGCGCAGCCTGGCGTCCTGCCACAGGTAGGCGGTGCCCTCGTGCAGGACGGGGGCGGCCTCGGTCGTCTCGAAGTCGGTCTGGAGGCCCCCGGCCTCCCACAGCCGTTCGCCGCTCGCCGCGTCCCAGCCGCGCACGGTGCCGCCCCGGCTCGCGGTGAGCACGGTGCCGCGTCCGGCGGCGAGTCCGTAGACCCAGCCGGGCGCCGACGCGCGCCAGATCTCGTCGCCCGTGCGCGCGTCGAGCGCGTGCACGCCGGGCCCGTCCGAGGCGTGGATACGGCCCTGGTCGACGGCCATGACGAGCGCGACGTCTCGGGTCTTGAAGCGGCGGCGGCCCGTCGCCACGTCGAGCGCGTGCACCTCGAAGGACGTCACGTACACGAGGTCGTCGGCGAGCACGGGCGTGCCCCACACGTCGTTCGACATGCGGAACCGCCAAGGCCGCCACGGCTGCCCGGAGCCGCCCGGGCGCTGCTCGGTGGCCGCCGTCGTGGGCGGGGCGGCGACCGGGGCGCGGCGGTTGGACTCGCGGGTCCATCGCGAGGCGAGCGCGAGGTGCCCCGCCTGCCGCTCCGCCTCGCCCGCCGCGCGCGCCTCGGCGACGCGCGGGCCCTCGCGGACCGGGACGCGCGCGCCGGGCAGCATGACCTCGGGCTCGGCGGCGTGCTTGCCGGGCTGGTGCGGGACGGCGGGCTCGACGGCGGGCCGGGGCGGCACGGGCGGGCTCGGTGGCGGGGGCTTGGGCTGCGCGGGCTGGCGGGGGCCCATGCCCGTCCTGCTCTTGGACTCGATGAGCGCGACCGCGCGCGGCGGCAGCCACGCGGAGGCGGTGCCGCTGTCGTCGGCGCCGGCGGCGAAGAGGTGCGGCGACAGGGACGCCTGGAGGTCGGCGGGGCTCGGGCGCATCGCCGCCTCCATGCCCATGCACGACTCGATGAGCGGCTGGAGCTCCTCCGGCATCCCCTCCGTGTCCGGGCCCTCGCGCAGCAGCATGAAGACGGTCTCGACGGGGTTGGCGCCGTGGAAGGGCGCGTGGCCGGTCGCGGCGAAGACCAGCGTGGAGCCGAGCGAGAAGATGTCGCTCGCGCCCGTGACGCTGCGGGAGTCCTTCGCCTGCTCGGGGGACATGTAGGCGGGGGTGCCGACGGCGACGTTCGTCATCGTCAGGCGGGTGTTGGAGACGCCGGAGGCGATGCCGAAGTCGATGACGCGGGGGCCGTCGTGCATGACGAGGACGTTCGACGGCTTCAGGTCGCGGTGCACGAGCCCGGCGCCGTGGATCGACTCCAGGGCCTCGGCGACGCCCGCGGCGAGCCAGCGCACCGCGTTCGCGGGCAGCGGCCCGCACTCGTTGACGATCTCCTCCAGCGAGGGCGCGGGGACGTAGGCGGTCGCGAGCCAGGGCACGGCGGCACGGGGATCGGCGTCGACGACGGCGGCCGTGTAGAAGCCCGAGACGGCGCGGGCGGCCTCGACCTCGCGCGTGAACCGCACGCGGAAGAGCTGGTCCTGCGCGAGTTCGGCCCGCACCGTCTTGATCGCGACCCGCCGCCCCGAGGCGGACCGTGCCATGTACACGAGGCCCATGCCGCCCGCGCCGAGCCTTCCGAGGACCTCGAACTGCCCGATGCGTCGCGGATCGTGCTGTGTGAGCTGGTCCATCTCTTCCTCAGCCGCCTCCCCGTCCGGGACCACGAGCGCGGCACCTGCGCAGCGCCCGCCCCGGTGCACCGCCACACGGTGCCCCCTGATTGTTGCCTCCGAAACCCGCCCTGGCGAACCGGGGTGGCGTCCCGGAGTGTCCCGGGCGGGGCGTACCGCCGGTACGGGCTACCGCGCCACCACCCCGAACACCGCCCCCTGGTCGTCCGCGAGCTCGGCGAACGTCCCGTACGGCGTCGCGCGCGGCCCGTCCCGCAGCCTGCCCCCGAGCCGGAGTACCGCGCGCACCGTCTCCTCGCAGTCCTCCGCCCGGAACTGCACGAGCACGTGCGCGGGCAGTTCCGGGGGCACCTCGCCCGCTTCCAGCACCGCGCGCCCGAGGACCGCCGTGTCGATTCCGGGCTCGGAGCCCTCGGGGGACCACAGCCGCTCGCCGCTCGCGCCCGGCACGTCGTACCCCGTGTACCGGAAGACGTGCTCGTAGAAGGGGTCGACGCGGGCGCTCTCGCGCGTCCGCACCTCGCTCCACGCGTACGCGCCCGGCGCGGTCAGCTCCCTGAAGCCCTTGTCCGTGCCGGGCTGCCAGAGTCCGAACACGGCGCCGTCCGGGTCGGCGACGAGCGCCCGTACGCCCCGCTCCCCCACCGCGTCGGGCCCGCCGGCCCCGGTGCCGCCCGCCGCGACGGCGCGGGCGAGGAGGCGGCCCGCGTCGGGGGTGGCGAAGTGGACGGTCCAGGCGGTCGGCAGGCGGCCGTCCGGCTTGCGGTAGAGCCCCGCGACGGGGTGCGGGCCCACGTACGCGTACGACTCGCCCGCCCCCGGCGGCTCGCGGAACCTCCAGCCGAACAGGGCCCCGTAGAAGCGGCGCCCCGCGGCCGCGTCCGGCAGCGCGCAGTCCGCCCAGCAGGGCACGCCCTCGGCGAAATCCGCCATCCCGACCACCTCCCGGCACACGTCACCCTCACGCTATTCGCCTTTTCCGATTCCCGCATCCCGGACCGGAGAACCCGATTGGAGGACGCCGCGAAAACCCCTGTCGACGGGCTCCCCTAATTCCCGCACCAAGATCACCGGAAATCGCCTCACTGCCCCTTCCCCCCTTATCCGCAAGGGAATTGAAAGAGCGCAAGGCGCGCATTCCGGGGCCCGCTCCCCATTTGCAGTCGGCCGAATAGCGCGACACGCCGGTCTCGGTAAGCTGACGGTATGACAGCAAACGTACGCACCGTCGACGGCCGCGTGGCCGGAGAGCGCGGGCAGGCGACGCGTCAGAAGCTGCTCGACTGCCTCAGCGAGATGCTCGGCTCATCGCCCTACCGCGATGTGAAGGTCATCGATGTGGCCCGCAAGGCGGGCACCTCTCCCGCCACCTTCTACCAGTACTTTCCCGACGTGGAAGGCGCTGTCCTGGAACTCGCCGACGAATTGGCGAGCGAGAGTTCCGGGCTTTCGGATTCCCTGGACGGCCGCAGCTGGACAGGAAAGACGGGCTGGCAGACCGCACAGGAGCTCGTGGACGCGTTCATGGACCTGTGGCGCAAGAACGAGGCGCTGCTGCGGGTCGTCGATCTCGGCGCGGCCGAGGGCGACAAGCGGTTCGGCAAACTGCGCGTGAAGATCCTCGGTTCCGCGCATTCCTCGCTCACGGCGGCGATCAAGGACCTCCAGTCGAAGGGCCGCGTCGACAAGGACGTGAGTCCGGCGGCGACGGCGGGCGCCCTCGTCACGATGCTCGCGGGCGTCGCCTCGCACCAGAAGGGCCTCAGCTCCTGGGGCGCCAAGCAGGCCGAGATCCGGCCCGCGCTCTCTCAACTCGTCTACCTCGGCGTCACGGGCCGCAAGCCCACCCGCTGACCACCGCACGGGGCGCTTCGCCCGGCCGGGCCGCTCGGACGGCCACCCTGACCGGCCGCGCGAGCCCGTCCCGGAGCCGGGACACGGCGGAGCGGGGTCTCCCGCACCCGCGCCGCTCCCACCGTTCCCCGTGCCGCACAATCGTCGTCATGTCCGCCAGCGCACACGACGACGCCGTCGACCCAGGACCCGAGGCCTTCCGCGCCCTGCTCCACGAGCAGCGCGTCTGGGACCCCCGCCGCACCACGCTCCCCGCGCTCGACCCGGACCGTGTCCCCGGGCGCCCGCTGCCGCTCTTCCGCCAGTGGTTCGCTGAGGCGGCCGACGCGGGCCAGCCCGAGCCGCACGCGGTCCCCCTCGCGACGGCCGGGGCGGACGGTACCCCCGACGTCAGGATCGTCGTGCTGCACGGCGCCGAGGACCCCGGGGGCTTCTCCTTCGCGACGCACGCCGACAGCCGCAAGGGCCGCCAGCTCGGCGCCCGCCCGTACGCGGCGCTGTGCTTCTACTGGCCCGTGCTGGGCCGCCAGGTCCGGGTCCGGGGCCCGGTCGCCCCCGCCCCGCACGCGGAGGCGCTCGCGGACCTCCACGCCCACTCCCCCGGCGCCCTCGCCGCCGCCCTCACCGGCCGCCAGAGCGAACCCCTCGACTCGCCCGGCAGCCTCCGCACGGCGGCGGAGGCCGCCTGGACGCGCGCCCAGGAGGACCCGCGGGCGGACGCCCCGGACTGGACGCTCTACCACCTGGCCCCGGAGGAGATCGAGTTCTTCCAGGGCGAGCAGGCGAGGCGGCACGTGAGGGTGCGGTACACGCTCCACGCGGACGGGTGGGCTCGCGAACTGCTGTGGCCGTAGGGGGCGCGGCCGTGACCCGTTCGCAATCGCTTTCGCGGACTCACCGCCCCCAACGCCCGCCCCGGACACTACTCTCCGGTACATGCCCGAAGCCTCCACCGCCGCCGCGCACGCCCCCGTCTACGTCATCGGCGCGGGGCCCGGCGGGCTCGCGGTGGCGGCGGCGCTGCGCGGGCGCGGGGTGCCGGCCGTCGTGGTCGAGAAGGCCGACAAGGTCGGCAACTCCTGGCGCGGGCACTACGACCGGCTCCACCTCCACACCACACGCGCCTTCTCCTCGCTCCCCGGGCTGCGGATGCCGCGCCGCTTCGGGCGCTGGGTCGCCAGGGACGACGTCGTCGCGTACCTGGAGAAGTACGCCGAGTTCCACGAGCTGGACGTCCTGACGGGGGTCGCCGTCGAGCGTGTCGAGGCACTCCCCGAGGGCGGCGGCTGGCGGTTGCGGGCCGGGGGCGGGCGGGTGCTCGAAGGCCGCGCCGTCGTCGTCGCGACGGGCTTCAACCACACGCCCTACGTGCCGGAGTGGACCGGTATCGACTCCTTCGGGGGCGAGGTGCTGCACGCCGGTTCCTACCGCGCGCCGGAGCCCTTCCGGGGCAAGGACGTGCTCGTCGTCGGCGCCGGCAACACGGGCGCCGAGATCGCCGTCGACCTCGCCGAGGGCGGGGCCGCGCGCGTACGGCTCGCGGTGCGCACTCCCCCGTACATCCTGCGGCGTTCCACGCTCGGCTGGCCCGCGCAGCGCACCGGCATCCTGATCCGGCGGCTGCCGGTGAAGCTCGTCGACCTGCTCGCCGACCCGGTGTGCCGGCTCTCGGTGCCCGACCTCAGTGACAAGGGCCTGCCGCGGCCCCGTGGCGGGCTCCGCACCCGGGCCCGGCAGGGCGCGATACCCGTGCAGGACGTCGGGCTCGTCGACGCGGTGCGCGCCGGGTCGGTCGAACCGGTCGCCGCCGTCGAGGGGTTCGCGGACGGCGAGGTCGTGCTCGCGGACGGTTCACGCATACGGCCCGACGCGCTGATCGCCGCCACCGGCTACCGGCGCGGCCTCGAACCGCTCGTCGGCCACCTCGGCGTCCTGGACGCCGACGGGCGCCCCCGCGCGCACGGCGCGCGCACCGCGAAGCACGCGCCCGGTCTCTACTTCACCGGCTACACCAACCCGATCAGCGGGACGCTCCGCGAACTGGCCCTGGACGCCGAGCGCATCGCGACGAGGATCGCCAAGTCCCGCTAAGGCTTGCCCCCTTCCGGCCGGGCACGCCTTCCTCGGCGGCGCGCGTCACTCCCGCGCCGCCCGCAGCGCCAGGACCATCAGCGTGGCGCCCGCGCACAGGCCGCCCGACGCCAGCCACACCACGTCGTACGAGCCGAACGCGTCCCGCGCGACCCCGCCCAGCCACGCGACCAGCGCCGCCCCGAGCTGGTGCGCGGCGAGGACCCAGCCGAAGACGATCGCGCTGTCCTCGCCGTAGTGCTCCCGGCACAGCGCGACGGTCGGCGGGACCGTGGCCACCCAGTCGAGGCCGTAGAAGACGATGAAGAGCAGCATCGGGGGCTCGTCCCACGCGCGCAGCAGGAGCGGGAGGAAGAGCAGGGACAGTCCGCGCAGCGAGTAGTAGACCGCGAGCAGGCGGCGGGCCGGGAAGCGGTCGCTCAGCCAGCCGGAGGCCACCGTCCCGACGACGTCGAAGAGGCCGATCACCGCGAGCAGCGAGGCCGCGCCCGTCACCGGCATCCCGTGGTCGTGCGCGGCTGGCACGAAGTGCGTCTTGACGAGGCCGTTCGTCGAGGCCCCGCAGATCGCGAAGGACCCGGCGAGCAGCCAGAACGGGCCGGTGCGGGCGGCCCGTACGAGGACCGTCACCGCGCGCCGCGCCGCGCCCACGGCGGGCGGCGGCTTCGGTACGAACTCCCGGGCCCCGTACGGCGAGAGCCCCACGTCCGCCGGGTGGTCGCGCAGCAGCAGCCAGACGAGCGGGACGACGGCGGCGGCCGTGAGCGCCACCGTGACCGACGCCGGGCGCCAGCCGTGGTGCTCGATCATCCAGGAGAGGAAGGGGAGGAAGACGAGCTGGCCCGAGGCGCCCGCCGCCGTGAGGATGCCCGTGACGAGGCCGCGCCGGGCGACGAACCAGCGGTAGGTGACCGTCGCGGCGAAGGCCAGGGCCATCGAGCCGCTGCCGAGACCGACCAGCACGCCCCAGTACAGGACGAGTTGCCAGGAGGTCGTCATGGTCACGGTGAGCGCCGAGCCGCCCGCGATGACGAGCAGCGCGAGCGCCACGACCCTGCGGATGCCGAAGCGGTCCATGAGCGCGGCGGCGAACGGCGCGGTGAGCCCGTAGAGGGCGAGATTGACCGAGACGGCGAAGCCGATCGTGCCGCGCGACCACCCGAACTCGCCGTGCAGCGGGTCGATGAGCAGCCCGGGGACCGACATGAAGGCGGCGGCCCCGACGATCGTCACGAAGGTGACGGCGGCGACCCACCACGCCCGGTGCACCCGGGGGGACGGGCGCCCTGACCCGCGGGGCGGTTCGGGCGGCGCGAGGTCCTCTGTCTGCGTCATGCGGCCAGCATCGCGTGGGCGCGCGCCGGGAACCATTGGCCCGAGGGACACCCTTCGCTAGGATCGGGCCATGCGCAGCACGCCCGGCGCCCCTCGCCCGCACCGCGTCGTCGTCCTGGCACTCGACGGCGTCCTGCCCTTCGAACTCGGCATCCCGCAGCGGATCTTCGGCCGCGCGAAGGACGCGGGCGGCGCCCCGCTCTACGAGGTCGTGACGTGCTCCGTGCGGCCGCCGGGCGAGGTCCGCGCCGAGGCGGACTTCACGCTCCTGGTCGCCCACGGCCCCGAGGCCCTCGCGACCGCCGACACCGTGCTGATCCCCGCGAGCCACGAACTGGGACCGGTGTACGAGGAGGGCCGTCTCACCCCCGGGCTCAGCGCGGCGCTCGGCCTCGTACGCCCCGGCGCGCGCCTCATGTCGATCTGCACGGGCGGCTTCGTGCTCGCCGCCGCCGGGCTCCTCGACGGCCGCCCCGCCGCCATGCACTGGAGTTCGGCGGCGCGCTTCCAGCGCCTCTTCCCGCGCGTCGCCGTCGACGCGGACGTCCTCTTCGTCGACGACGGGGACGTGCTCACCTCGGCGGGCGTCGCGGCCGGGATCGACCTGTGCCTGCACGTCGTGCGGCGCGACCACGGCGCGGCCGTCGCCGCCGCCGTCGCCCGGCACACCGTCGTTCCGCCCTACCGCGAGGGCGGGCAGGCGCAGTTCATCGAACGGCCGGTGCCCGCCGCGCGCGGCGATTCGACGGCACCGGCCCGCGCCTGGGCCCTGGAGCGGCTGCACGAACCGCTGCCGCTGCACCGGCTCGCGGCCGGGGTCGCGATGTCGGTGCGCACCTTCACGCGCCGTTTCCGCGAGGAGACCGGCGAGAGCCCCGGCGCGTGGCTGACCCGGCAGCGCGTCGAGCAGGCCCGCTACCTCCTGGAGACGACCGCGCTGCCGATGGAACGGGTCGCCGCCTCCTGCGGGTTCGGGAGCGCGCAGTCCCTGCGGCAGCACCTGCGCGCCACGCTCGGCGTCACCCCGACCGCGTACCGCCGCACCTTCCGGGGCGGCGGCGCGGGCGGCGGCGGTACGGGCGGCGGCGGGTCGGTCACCGGCGGCGCGGGCGGCGGCCCGGCCGGGGGCGCTCAGGCCGAGGAGCGTCCACAGCCCGCGGACAGGGCGCGGGCCGCGAGCAGGCAGGCGGCGGGGGCCTGACGGTCCACCTCGCACCAGATGCTCTTCCCGGCCCGCGCCGGGCTCCAGCCCCAGCGGTCCGCGAGGCACTCGACGAGTTCCAGGCCGCGCCCGTTGGTGTCCGCCTCGGCGGCGTGCCGCGGCCGCGGGGCGCGCGGCGACTCGTCGCAGACCTCGACCCGTACCGTGCTGACCGCGGGCCGCGGGACGTCCGGCAGGCACATGCGCAGCAGCGCCGGGCGGCCCGTGTGGACGACGGCGTTCGTGACGAGTTCGGAGACGAGCAGGAGAAGGGTCTCGGCGACCGGCTCGTCCGCCCCTATGCCCGAACCGGCGAGCCGGGAGCGCACCCATCTGCGGGCACGGCCCACCTCGGCGGGATCGGGACCGATTTCGAGCTGCACCTCAAGCACCTGCACCGCTCACACCATCCGAACCGGCGGGCGCGGGGTCCGCCGCCGCTGGGCACTGTGGATCACCGACCGTGATCCCGGGGAGAGACAGCATGATTGACGTTCCGTCACCCCAACAAGCGCTTCGGGCATATTCCCGCGCGAAGGAGTACGTCTAAGGCATACTGTGCGACGCGCGGCGCGGGGAGTCGAACAGGGCGCCGCGCCGGTCCGCCCTGCTCGGCCCACCAGGGGCCCCCGTACCACTCGCATTGCACCGAAGGTACCGGAGCGGGCACCCGAAGCCACTCCGCGACGACACAGCGTGAGCACGCCCGCTCCATCCCCGCAGGACACGGCCCCGAAGCGCGCAGGTGTTCACCAGGTGACGGGCGCGTGGCGCGCCGGGCCGCCGGAGGGAGGCCCGGGGCAGGCGCGGGGACCGGGCCGGCTCACGCCGTGAGCGGGCTCACGTCCTCCAGGAGCGCCGCCCGGACGTCCGGGTACACCTCGAAGAGCCGCCGCACGCCCAGCGCCGCGAGCACCCGGTTCACGTGCGACCCGTCCTCGGCCCCCCGCGCCGGCAGCACGATCCGCAGGCGGCCGTGGCAGGACCGCATGAGCCGCCGCGCGGCGATGAGCACGCCGACCCCGCTCGAATCGCAGAAGTGGACCTCGGAGAGATCCAGCACGACGCTGTGGCGCCCGCGCGCCACCGCGTCGTGCACCCGCTGCCGCACGGACGGCGAGGAGACGAGATCCATCTCTCCCGCGACGCGCAGCACGGCCCAGCCGTCCCGCTCCTCGTCGGTGACCTGGAATTCCACGTCCTACGCCTTCCGCTCGACTTCCGCCTCCGTATGCCGGAAGCTCCCGTTCCGCTTCTGCTCTTCGGTGAACCCGCCGCTACCCCGGGGACCTTCCCCGAAACCGACGTGTACGCGGTCACACCTCCACCGCGCACCCCCGCGCCCCGGCGCCCCCCGGGAAGGACGCAGGCGGCGGGGGCCTGGTTCACCGGACTTCCCCGCTTCTGTCGCGTGCGGGGGTGAACCGGGCAATTCGTCCGCCCTTTACCACCTCCAGGCTCGCAGAGGGCGCACATTGCCGTAAAGGAGCACGTGAAAGCAGGGGAGACCCTTACATTCGGGGCGCGGAAGGGGATGATGGGCTGAACAGCGGTGCGAAGCCGGTCCCCGGGGGTCGCACCCGGACAGCCAGGGGGTCTTCGGCCGATGGACGAAGCACGCCGCCGCGACGCGCGGCTGCGGCAGCGGCTCGAACGCGGGGAGGCGGCGGCGCTCGGCGAGCTGTACGACCGCTTCGCGCCGCTCGTGCACGGCCTCGCCCGCCGGGTGCTCGACGACGACCAGGCCGCCGCGCAGGTCACGCACGACGTCTTCGCCCGGCTCTGGGAGGAGCCCGGGCGGTACGAGCCCGCGCGCGAGCCGCTCCGCTCCCACCTCGCGGCGCTGGCGCGCGTCGAGGCCGTACGGCGCCTGCGGCAGTCCGAGACGGAGGCGCTGCTGGGCGCGGGGGCCGGTACGGAGGAGGGGCAGGCCCGCGCGGAGGCGGCCGAGATCCGCGTCCGCCGGGCCGCGGCCGCCGCTCGCGCGGACTACATCGCGCGCGCCATGCCGCGCCCGCTGCGCGAGGCGCTCGACCAGGCGTACGCGCACCGCAGGGACTACCGCCAGACCGCCGCCGACCTCGGCATCACCGCGGAGGAGGCCCGTCGCCGCCTCCGCCTGGGCCTCCAGCTCCTCTCCACCGCCCACGACCACCCGGTGCCCGGCACCGGGGAGCCCCCCGCGTGACCGGGCCGGGGAGGGCCGGGTGGGAGGAGGACGGGGAGGTGAGCGAGCGGCGCGCGGAAGGCCCCGCGTCCGGCGGGCCCGGCGTGCGGGACGGGGCGGGCGGGCAGGCGGAAGGTATGGGTGAGCACCGGGAAGGAGACGGCACCACGGGACCCTCGCCCGTCCCGCCCGCCTCCTCGGGGGACTCGGGGGCCGGTCCGCCGCCCGGGGACCACCGGTGGTTGCGGTCCCTGCTGGGGGCCTGGGCGCTCGCGGCGTGCTCGGCCGAGGAGGCCCTGGCCGTCGAGACGCATCTCGGGGTGTGCGGGCCCTGCGCGGACGAGGCGCTGCGGCTGCGCGACGCCGTGGGGCTCCTGCACCCGCAGGAACCGCTCGACCTCGACCCCTCGCTCCGTGCCCGGGTGCTCGCGCGCTGCCTGGAGCGGCGACCGGCGCGCGTCCCCGTACCGGCCTGGGCGGCGCCGTACGACACCGAGACGGCGCGCCTCGACGCCCTCCTCCAGAGCATCGGCGACGCCGACTGGCACGCGCCGGTGCGGCTGCGCTGGTGGACGCCCGAAGGCCCCGCCGTGCGCCGGACGACCGTCGCCGGGGTCATCGCGCACCTGCTCGCGGTCGACGGGCTCGTCGCCGCGGCGCTCGGCCTGCCCGAGCCGCTCGGCGCGCACGCCCCGGAGATGCCCCTGACGCCCGGGGAACGCACCGAGCGGTACCTCGCCGCCCTCGGTGCCCCGCCGACCCGCGCCGAGCACGCGCCGTGGCGCGAGCAGACGCACGCGCTCGTGCGGACGACCGGCTTCGCGGACGGCGAGGACACCGGCCCGGACGGCTTCCCCGTCCCGTACGGCGGCTTCTCGCTCCCGCTGCGCGACGCCCTGCTGGAGCGGGCCTTCGAGACGTGGATACACGCCCGGGACATCGCGAAGGCCGTGTCGTACCCGTACGAGCCCCCCGTCGGCCCGCATCTGCGGCTGCTCATCGACCTCGCGGCCCGCCTCGTCCCGCAGACCCTCGCGGCGTTCCCGCCGCAGGACGCGGAGCCCCTTCCCGCCGTGCGGCGCACGCTCCGCCTGGAGATAGAGGGACCCGGCCGCGGGGTCTGGCGGATCGGCGTCGACCCGAAGGCGGAGAGCGGGGAGGGCCCGTACGAGGACGTGGCCGAGGTCCGCCTCGACGGCGTCGAGTTCTGCGAGGTCGCCGCGGGGCGCCTGGCCCCGGAGGAGGCCGCGCTCGGGCAGGAGGGCGACCGGGCGACGATCCTGCGCGTGCTGCGGGCGACGGCGGCGTTGAGCAGGGTGTAGGACCGCGCGGCCGGGCGGAGCCGCTCGGAGCGAGGGCCGCTGGGGCGTCCGGGCCCCCGTCCGGGCGGGAGGGCGCTCCGGTCAGGCGAAGACGACCGTGCGACGGCCGTTGAGGAGGATGCGGTGCTCGGCGTGCCACTTGACGGCGCGCGCGAGTGCCTGGCACTCGACGTCGCGGCCCGTGGCGACGAGCTGGGCGGGGGTCGCCGCGTGCGTGACGCGTTCGACCTCCTGCTCGATGATCGGGCCCTCGTCGAGGTCGGCGGTCACGTAGTGCGCGGTCGCGCCGATGAGCTTCACGCCCCGGGCGTGCGCCTGGTGGTAGGGCTTGGCGCCCTTGAAGCTCGGCAGGAAGGAGTGGTGGATGTTGATGATCCGGCCGCTCAGCCTCTTGCAGAGGTCGTCCGAGAGGACCTGCATGTAGCGGGCGAGCACGACGAGTTCGACGTCCTCCTCGGCGACGAGGTCGAGGAAGCGCTGCTCCGCCTCGGCCTTGCCGTCCTTGGGGACGGGGATGTGGTGGAAGGGGACGCCGTAGCTCGCGGTCAGCTCGCGGAAGTCGGGGTGGTTGGAGACGACGGCGGCGATCTCGACGGGGAGCGCGCCGCTGCGGGAGCGGAAGAGCAGGTCGTTGAGGCAGTGGCCGAACTTGCTCACCAGGATCGCGACGCGCATCCGCTCCCCGGCCCGGTGGATCCGCCAGTCCATGTGGAACGGCTCGCCGACCGCGGCGAAGCTCGCGCGCAGCTTGTCCAGCCCGATCGGCTCGCCGTCCTGCCCGGACGCTCCCACCGAGAAGCCGACGCGCATGAAGAACAGGCCCGTGTCCGCGTCCCCGAACTGCTGGCTGTCCTCGATGTTCCCGCCGGTCATGAAGAGGAAGCTGGAGACGGCGTGCACGATCCCCTGCTTGTCCGGGCAGGACAGCGTCAGCACGTAACTGGAGATGGGCGCGGCGAGGGCGGCGGAGCCGACAACGGCTGCGGGCTGCTCAGTCATGCGGACCAGCGTTTCACACCGGAGGGGGATACGGCGCGGATGTCCGCGAGGCGGGACCGGGGCGGACGGCTGCCGGGCCACTCCCCCATGGGACCGGGCGCCCGCGCGCGGGGGCCGGGCGCGGATGACCGGTCGGCGGGGCGCCCGCGCGCGGGGCGCGGGCGGGTGGCGCGGGGCCGCCCGCCCGCTTCCTCAGGCCGTCCGCAGGAGCGTCCGCAGTTCGCCCAGCGTGCGCGGGGGCTGCTCGGGGTCGTCGCCGTCGGCGAGGGCGAGGCGGACGTGCGCCGCGCGGCAGGCGGCGAGGGCCTCGGGCCAGTCGGGGTGCTGGAGGTAGGCCGCGGCGGGGGCGTCGGGGCCGACCTGGTGCAGGATGCGGAGCACGCGCAGCACGGCGGCGTCGACGAGCGTCGTCTCCTCGCTGTCGCGGAAGACCGAGCCGAGGTAGCGCTCGGCGGGCCAGTTGTCGAGCCAGGTGTCCTCGACCAGCCGGTACACGGCGTCGGTCACGTCCCCGTACTCCTCGCGGCCCGCGAGCCAGTACTCCTGCTGGAACGCCGGGTCGGAGAGCATGTGCAGCGCGGAACGCACGGTGCTGCGCCAGCGCCACCACGGCATGTCGTTGAGTGGCATGTCCCCCATGGTGGAGGAGCGGCGGCTGCGGCGTGAAGGGTTCTCCGGGCTTTGCACGGTCAGTGATCGTACGTTCCGCCCGGAACACGCCGAACCGGTCCCCCGCTGTTCACCCGTCCGTCAGCGCCCGTTGACCGTGGGTAGCGCGCCGGTTGGCGCGCGGCGGCAAGGCTGCGGCCCCATGACCACCGGCCCGCTCCCGGCACCTACCCGCCCCGCGCCCGCCCGGCGCCCCGGGACCCGCTCCGCCCTGCGCGCCCCCTCGCGCGCCGCGCTCGCGGCGGCGCTCGGCGGGCTGCTCGCGAGCGGCTGCGGGCTGCTGCCCGGCGGCGGGGACGAGGACCGTCCCGTCACCGTCATGACGTGGGCGCCGCTGCGCACCACCGGGACGAACGCGCCCGGGATGACCGCGATGGCGCGCGCCTACGAGCGGTGGGTGAACTCCGCGGGCGGCATCGGCGGCCGGAAGCTGCGGGTCCTCGTGTGCGACGAGGGCAACGAGTCGGTCGCGGCGGCGGAGTGCGCCAGGCGCGCCGTGCGCGAGAAGGCCGTCGCCGTCGTCGGCTCGTACAGCGAGCAGGACGCGGCGGTCTTCTCGCCCATCTCGCTCGCGGGCATCCCCTACCTCGGCGGGTACGGCCTCACGCACGAGGAGTTCGTCAACCCGGACTCGTACCCGGTCAACGGCGGGCTGCCCGCCCTGGTCGCCGCCCAGGGCGCGCAACTCGCCCCGCACTGCGACCGCGTGGCGCTCGTCCGCCCGGAGGGCGTCCCGGGGGACGCGTGGCCGCAACTGCTGCGCGCGGGGCTGCGGGGCGCGGGCGGCAGGGGCGAGGTCGTCGACCTCCCCGTGGCCGCCGGTTCCAGCGACTACACCGCGCAGGCGGGGCAGGTGCTCGACCGGCTCGCCCCCGCCCCGGCGGGGCGCCGCTGCGTGAGCGTCGCGCTCGGCGACAGCACCGCGGCGTTCGTCGACTCCTTCCGCCGCCTGGCACCCGCCGGCGGTACGGGCACGGGGGCGGCGCCCGCCGTGCGGCTCGGCTCGGTGCTCGGCAGCGTGAGCCAGCGCCTCGTGGACCGGTCCGGGGGTGCCTCGGGCCCGTACGAGGGGGCGGCGGTGACGGGCTGGTACCCCCCGGCGTCCGACCCGCGCTGGGCGACGATGAAGAAGGTCATCGCGCGGCACGCCTTCGGTGACCAGACGATCGACCCGGCGGACGCGGGCGTGCAGACGACGTGGATCGCGTACACGGCGCTGCGCCGGATCGTGGCGTCCCTCGGCGAGGGCCCGGTGACCGCGCGGACCGTGCGCGGCGCGCTCGACACGGGCACGAAGGTCACGACGGGCGGCCTCACCCCCACCCTGAGCTGGGGCGACGACTACGCCCGCTCGGTCATCGGCTACCCCCGCGCGGCCAACACGCGCGTGACCCACCTGGAGGTCCGCGACGGCCGGCTGGTCGCGGCCGGGGGCACAGGAGACGGCCCGGGGGCGACGGGGGACGCGCGGAAGGCCCTGGAGAGCGAGCCGGTGGAGGGCGGGCAGGAGTGAAGGGGGCGTGAGGCGACGGGCAGGAGTGAAGGGGCCCGGGGGCGACGGGCAGGAGGCAGAGGGCGCGGCGGTAACGGGCGGAAGGAACGCGCGCGGAGGCGACCGGCAGGAGGTAAGGGGGGCGGTGCCTTCGGCCGCGCGGGGGCGGGCCCGCCTCCGCGCTCCCGCCGGCCCCTACAGCTGGCTCTTGTCCCGCTGCGTCAGCTCGTACTTCGCCGCGATCGCGTTCCACAGCTTCGAGGCCTGCTCCTTCGCGTTCGTCGCCTGACCGCTCGCGCGGTCGCCCGCGTGGCGCTGGTTCGTCGAGCGGGCGTGGCCGCCGGGGCAGCCGCCGTGCTTCGCGGTCTGGTCGGCCCAGGCCGCGTAGTGGTTGTCGGCCGTGGCGGAGGCGTGCCAGGCGCGGGTGAGGGCGGTCTTGAGCTGGTCGTGCTGCGGCAGCTTGTCGACCGGGAGCTGACCGAGCCGCTTGACGAGGTCGTCGCGCTGGTGGGCCGCGTCCCGCAGGTCCGCCGCCGCCTTGCCGAGGTCCTTGCAGGAGCCGATGTTGCCGACCGAACGGACCACGGCGTCACGGCTGTTGTTGGAGTCGCCGAGAAGCTTGTCGAGGCCGGCCGCCTGCTCCTTGACGGGGTCGGCGGAGGGCGAGGGCTTCGTGCTCTCTTCGTCGCCCTTCGCGCCGTCGCCGTCCCGCTGTCCGGTGGAGGCGGTCGCCGAGACCGGCGCGGGCTTCGCCTTGTCGTCGCTCCCGCCGCTCCCGGCGAGCGCGCCGACGCCGAGGCCGAGTGCCACGACACAGACGCCGCCTATCGCGATGAGCAACCCCTTGTTGCGGTTGCCGCCCCCGCGCGGAGGCTTCTCGTACCCGTTGTCGTAGCCGCCCGCGCCGGAGCCCTGGCCGCCGTAGCCGTTGCCGTACGCGGCGGGCGGCGGCGTCTGCCCGGGGGCGCCGCCCCGCTGCGGGTAGCCGTAGGCGGGGGGCGGGGGCGACTGCGGCTTGATCGCCGGCATCTGCGCCGTCGCGCCCTCGTCGTCGCTGCGGAAGAGGCTGTCGAACTCGGCGGGCGGCCGGCTGGGGGCTTCCTCGTACGGGGAGGGGGACGGGGCCGGGGAGGGGGCCGGAGCGGGCGGCTGGGCGGGCTGCCCCAGGTACTGCGGGCCGCCGCCCTGCACGGGGGCGATGTACTGCGTCGCCTGCGCGTCGGGATCCGCGGGGGCCGGGAAGGGGGGCTGCGGGGCGGCGTAGTACGGGTTGTCCTGCCGCGCCGGCTCGGGAGGCAGGGGGCCGCTCCCCGGGATGGGCGCGATGTACTGCGTGGCCTGGTTGTCGGCGCCGCCGGGCCCGATGGGCTGGATGAACTGCGTGGCCTCCGCGTCGCCCCCGCTCCGGGGACCGTGCGGGGACTCGAAGGGCGGCGGGTAGCCGTAGCCGCCCGCGGGGGCCGGGGTGTGCGGATAGCCGTAACCACCGGACTGCGCGGGGGACTGCGGGTACCCGTACTGGTCGTAGCCGGGCTGCGGTCCCCAGGGTGTGCCGTCGGCGGAGGTCCCCGAGGTGCCGGGATACGGGGCACCTCCGCCCTCGGACGGATGCGGCTGCCCGCCATGACCGCTCTGCGCCACCGGAACTCCTACGAATGGGGGACCCTGGGAATCGTCGGCTCACGCTACCCGGTCTCTCCGCACCCCGGCCACGCACGCACCCGGCCCCGTCCTTCACCGCAGGTCAGGGTGGGCACGGTGCGGGAACAGGGGAGGAACGGCGGGTGTCCGACGGACGGCGCGGCGCCGTCAACCGCCTGCCTTTCGGCCGTCAACAGCCCGGCAGGCAACGGGACACGGGCGACCGTGAGGCATCAACGGGCGGCCGGTCATGGGCAACGGCCCGGCCGGTATGACGAGCTGACGAGCTGACGAGCCACGTGTCCACGGAGCGCGGCCGGGGCGCCGACCGGGGCCGGTGGGGGTCACCGTGCGGTGGGCCGAGGGTCCGCTGCGTGGCCGCCGAAGCGGACCCCCAGTGGGGAGGACGGCGGGCCCCTGCGCAACGGAGCCACCGCCCTTCTCTCCGACCGGACGGCCGTCCTCCCGTCTCCGGGCGGACGGCCGCCACGCGCACGCTGGCGCGCGCATGCCGCCACGCGCACGCCGGTGCGCGCTGACGCCGGTGCGCGCTGACGCCGCGGCCCGTCCAGGCCGCTGCCTCCTCAGGCCGCCGCGCGCAGATCGAGGCGCGCCCCGAACTCCCGCACCACCGACTCCTCCCGGTAGGGATCGAGCCGCTGCCGGAAGTCCTCCAGGTACTCGGCGCCGCGGTCGGAGCGGAGCGAGGCGAGGAGTTCGGCGGCGTGCAGCGCGGTGCGGCAGCCCTCCTCGATCTCGCGCTGCTGGACCTGCGCCGTCGCGAGCAGCACGTAACCGATCGCCCGGCGTCGTGTGCGGCTCTCCGGGTGGCCCGCGAGAGCACGCGACGCCGCGCGCACCGCCTGCTCCGGCTCGCCCAGATCGCGGTAGCAGTGGGCGAGTTCATCGGCGAGATACGCCTCGTCGAAGTGCGCGATCCACTCCGGGTCGCTGTCCCTGTCCCGGTCGCAGCGCGCGAGTTCGCTCTCGGCGCGGTCGATCGCCTCGTGCGCCGCGCGCCGGTCGCCGAGCAGGGCGTGCCCGCGCGCCTCGGCGGCGTGGAACATCGAGCGGGCGCGGGGCGTGGACTGCCCCCGCGTGCCCTCCTGCGCGGCCCGCGCGAGTTGCGCGATCTCGCGCGGATTGCCGAGCTGGGCGGCGAGGTGGCTCATCGACGCGGCGAGCACGTACCCGCCGTAGGCCCGGTCCCCCGCGGCCTGCGCGAGCCGCAGCGCCTGGATGTAGTAGCGCTGCGCGAGCCCCGCCTGCCCGGTGTCGACGGCCATGTAGCCGGCGAGTTCGGTCAGCCGCGAGACCGCGGCGAACAACTCGCGCCCCACCGGCTCCCGGTAGGAACCCGCGAGCAGCCCGGAGACGACGCTGTTGAGGTAGTGCACGACCACGGGCCGCACGTGCCCGCTGCCGTAACTGTGGTCGAGCCGGTCGAGCGCCGTCGTCATGGCCCGGACCGCCGCGACGTCCGAGGCCCCGACCCGCGGGCCGCCACTCCGCGCGACCTGGCTGTCGGGCATCGAGATGAGCCAGTCCCTGCTGGGCTCGACGAGCGCGGACGAGGCGACCGAGGAGCCGGTCAGGAAGTCCCTGCGCCCCACGTCGCTGCGCCACAGCTCGCAGACCTGCTCGATCGCCCCCGGCACGGTCGGCGAGAACTGGAGGCCGACCCCGGAGGAGAGGTTCTTGCCGTTGGCCATGCCGATCTCGTCGATCGTCACCGTGCGCCCGAGCTTGCGCCCGAGGGCCTCGGCGATGACGGCGGGCGCGCGGCCCCTCGGCTGCTGGCCCCGCAGCCAACGGGCCACGGACGTCTTGTCGTACCGCAGATCGAGTCCGTGCTCGGCCCCGCAGAGATTGACCCGGCGGGCGAGACCGGCGTTGGAGCAGCCGGCCTCCTGGATGAGCGCCTGGAGCCGTTCGTTCGGCTGGCGTGCGACTAGCGGCCTCGCGGCCATGGTGTAACCCCCAATGAGTACGCCTGACCCGCCACCGGGCCGCGCCCGCGGGACGGCCCTCGGCCTCCTCCGTCACTCGCGAGCGCGCTCGCGCTCGGTTCACGGGGTCGGTCGTGCGGTCGTGGTCGCGGTCGCGGTCCCGGTCACGGAGCCGAAAGGCGTGGTCGTGGACTGGGTGCTGGACTGGCTTGCTGACCTGGGCCCGTCCCGGCGGGCGACCCGCTGGGGCGGGCGCCGGGCCGGTCCGGACCGTATGGCTGACCTGCTGAGCGGCGTGCGCTGCGCCACCTGGCTGATCACTGCCCTGCGGACAAAGCGAAGATGCGCCCCAAAGGGGACCTATCCGGTATTACTTCTCCCCTCCCGGCGTGTCGCGAGGATCGCCGGATCGGATCGCGCGGATCGCACTGGGCGGGGGTGGACGGAGTGGGGTGGAGCAGGACGGGGC
>NZ_JOGO01000082.1 GCF_000719475.1 Streptomyces sp. NRRL F-5630
ACTTTCCCACGCCAGATTCTCCCTGGCCTGCAAAGGCATTTCGCCCAGCAGGATCCAGAGCATCGTCCGGACGTCCGGTGGAAAGTCGATCTCCTCCACCTAGTTCTTCCCGCCTTCGTCGGAAGACCCGTCCGTCCAGCCGATACGAGTGACGTCAGAATTCCCCGTCGCCTTTTTCGCCGGCCATCACGCACGTGTCATCGGCCTGTTTTTCCGAACCGGCCGTGCCGCCATCTGAGTTCGACCTGATGGAGCCTAGAGAAACCACGCTCGGAGATTCAACGGTTTGCCGCGCCGCTCCCTCGCCGTCCGGGCGCTTTGGGATGATCATGGAAAAGAATTAATCTTGGGGACGGTTCCGCATTACCTGAAGCGCACCGCGAAGTTCCGCTCGCGCGAGGGCGTGAAGGATCCGCCTGTCCACGGCGGCCGGAACACCGTCTCAGGGGCGGGCACCTCGATGGGGTCGCCGAACTGAAGAAGCTGACGCTCCGACTTGGTGTCGGGGTAGCGCAGGACGACGCACGAGCCTTTCCCCGTCGGAGACATGGTGGATGCGGGTGTCGGGGACGCGCCGCGCCAAGTCGAGGCCCTTTTCCGGCAGGCGGATGGTCACACTCGCGCGGTCTGGCTCCTCGGCGCGTTTCTTCCACACGGCCCATCTGGTGCGGAGGGTTTCGCCTGGTTGGAGCACGGCTGGTGCGTCTAGCTGTTCGAAGGCCGACACATCCTCACAACAGCCTTCCGGCAGGTGCCTGACACGGGTGATCGGTCCCTTTGGACCGAAGGAATGGGACACCTCGCGCACCTGTTGTTCTCCCGTATGAGCGAAACAATCGCAGTAGTGGCGGGCGCGTATGGCGGCCCTGAGGTCCTGTCGGTGATCGACGTCGCCGTCCCGGAGCCGAGGCCGAACGAGGTACGGATCAAGGTCCGCGCGGCCGGCGTCAATCCCTTCGACTACCAGTCGTACAGCGGTGCCTTTGGTACCGATCCCGAGAGACTGCCGGTGCGGCTCGGTGTCGAGGCAGCGGGCGTGGTGACAGCCGTCGGTACCGACGCGATCGGCCCCGCGGGTGCGATCGCAGTGGGTGACGAAGTGATCACCTACTCCGCGCCGGGTGCCTACGCCGCCGAAATCGTCGTGCCCGCCCGGTCCGTGGTGCCGAAGCCCGTCGCCCTGTCCTGGGAGCAGGCCGGCGGGCTGCTGGCCGCCGGGGTCACCGCCGTACACACGCTTGAGGCGATCGGCTTGGGCAAGGGCGATACGGTGCTGCTCCACGGTGCCGGTGGAGGCGTCGGTCTCATGGCCGTGCAGCTCGCGGTGGCACGCGGCGCGACGGTCGTGGCCACGGCGAGCCGGGCCAAGCACGACCTCCTGCGAGAGCTGGGAGCGATTCCGGTCGTCTACGGGCCGGGACTGGCGGACAGGGTGCGCGCGGTGGCGCCGGAGGGTGCGCACGCGGCCGCCGATCTCGTGGGCACCGACGAGGCGGTGGACGTCTCCGTGGAGCTCGTGCCGGACCGCTCGCGTATCGCCACCATCGCGGGCCACGAGCGTGGGGCTCGCGCGGGAATCAAGCTTCTGGGTGGTGTGCCGGGCGCGGATCCCGGTACCGAGATCCGCCAAGCCGCCCGCCTGCCGCTCACGGAAGCGGCGACAGCAGGCCGCCTGCGCATCGTGATCGCGGGCAGCTACCCCCTGCGCGAGGCCGCCGCCGCCCATCGCGAGATCATGGCCGGCCACACGACGGGAAAGATCGTCCTGGTCCCGTAACGCCTTCCTGTCCCCGCACCGCTGAAGCCACACTGCCAGCGGCCGCCCGCGCAATCACCGGTCCCAGTACGCAACGGATCGGGTGCGCGGGCGGCATGCGACCACCTCGTCAGGTGTCCACGTCCTCGTTCTTGGCGCTCCATTCGATCAGCGGATGCAGGACACGCATCAGGCTGGCGCCTCGTTCGGTGGGCCGGTACGTGATCTGGACCGGCGTCGTCGGTACCACGAGCCGCTCAATGAGCCGGTGACCCTCCAGCTCACGCAGGCGCTGGGACAGAAGGTGGTTCGAGATTCCGGGGATCCGCGCTCGGTAGTCGACGAATCGGCGCGCGCCCCGCATCGCCGCCAGGAGCACCGCGGCGCTCCACTTCTTGCCCACGATCTCGACCGAGCGCTGAAAACTGCGGCACACGTCGTCGTCGATGTGTTCGTAGCCCGCTTCCGGGCGGCTCCGGCCCGCGGTGGCGGAGGGATCATCGGGCTGTCGAGGACCGGTCATACGGTCACGATACTGGAGCATGTCACTCTTGATGACCTGGTCATGTCCCGCTTGTTGTCTGTGATCATCGCCGTGCAGCCTTGGCCCATGAACGCACACTCGCCCTGTCACCACGCGCGATGAACTACGGGCACGCGCTGAGGTTCGGGCTGCACCTGCCCTCTGGCGCCGACTGCGGGCCCGGCCGGTTGGTCGCGGTGGCGGGCCTGGCCGAGCAGTGGGGACTGGACTTGCTGGTCATCCCGGCCGGAACCGCCGGCGACGATCTCGAACCGTCGACTGTGGCGTCCTGGATCGCCGCGGCGACGGTCTCTCTCGGACTGGTGCTGGAGGCACGCCCCGCCACCCTCCATCCGGCGATGCTCGCACGAGCCGTCGCGAGCCTGGATCGGCTCACCGAAGGCAGGGTCGAACTGGCTTTCCGAGCGGGCCCGTCGGCCGCCGCGTCCGGGAGAGCCGATCCGGTCGCGGCACTGGGCGAAGCGATCACCGTCGTTCGCGAGCTCTGGAATGTCCTCGACCGTGGCCTCGGCCGGTTCACCGGCCGCTTCTACCGTCTCGCGGGAGCTGAGAAGGCCGCGCCGGCGCACGACGTGCCGATCTCCGTGGACGGCGAGGGCCAAGACCTGCTCCGGCTGGTCGGACTGCGGGCTGACGAATGGTCGACGGGGTGTGACGCCGCCACGCTGGCGCAGGGCAACCGCGCCGTCGACGAGGCGGCCCGAGCGGCAGGCCGCGATCCCCGCGAGATCCGCAGACGGGTCACGATCCGCGGTGGCTTCGGCGAGCGGACAGGCAGGTTCACCGGGACCGCCGCGGACTGGGTGAACGACCTGCTGCCACTCGTCGTCGAGCACGGGGCGGGCACCATCGTGCTGGACACCGAGGAGCGAGACGTCGCGGCAGGCTTCGCGAGCGAGGTCGCCCCGGCCCTGCGGGCGGCCGCGGACGCGGTGCTTCCGCGCGGATGGTCGGGCGCGCGGGTCCGGCGCTCTGCCGTGCGCGCCAGGCGCCGGCCGGGGATCGACTACGAGGGCGCTCCGCCGGAGATGGCCGAGGTCGTCGAGCCCGGTGATCCCGCCTACGCCCGGCTGCGGTCCGGATACCTGCGCGGCGGTGCGCCCGGGATCATCCTGCGGGCGGCGACGAACGAGCAGGTGACCCAGGCGCTCGCGTTCGCCCGCCGGCACCCCGGCGTGGCCCTTTCTCGGCGAAGCGCCGGGCACGGGGTCTCCGGCCGCTCCACCAATGACGGCGGGATCGTCATCGACGTGTCACTGATGAATGCGATCGAGGTGCTCGACAGGAAGACACGCCGGGTGCGCATCGGCCCGGGTGCGCGCTGGGCCGAGGTGGCGGCCGCACTGGAGCCCTACGGCTGGGCGTTGAGTTCGGGCGACTACGGGGGTGTCGGGGTGGGCGGCCTCGCCACGGCGGGGGGCATCGGGTACCTCGCGCGCGGGCACGGACTGACCATCGACCGCCTGCGGGCCGTGAAGATGGTGCTCGCGGACGGCTCCGTCGTGCGGGCCGACGATTCGCAGAACCCCGATCTCTTCTGGGCCGTGCGAGGGGCGGGCGCGAACTTCGGGATTGTCACCGCTTTCGAGTTCGAGGCCGACGACGTGGGCGCGGTCGCCTTCGCCCGGCTCACCCAGGACGCGAGCGACCTCGAGCGCTACCTCGTCGAGTGGGGCCGGGCGGTCGAGGACTCACCGCGGGACCTCACCAGCTTCCTCATCGTGGCGCCGCCGCGCGGCGGACGACCGGCGCTCGCGGTGAGCCGCACCATGGTCGACTCCTCGGACCCGGGGACCGTGCGCGCCCGGCTGGAGCCACTGGCCGCGATCTCCGCGATGTACGCCCAGGACATCGTCATCACCTCCTACGCGGCCGTGATGGACAACGCGAGCGACGACCCACCGGTCTCCCACGGCGAACCGGTCTCACGCAGCGGTCTGCTCCGGCACGTGACCCCGCAGTTCGCCGCGGAGGCGGCTCGCATGATCCGCAGCGGCGCGTTCGGATGGTTCCAGCTCCGCTCGGTCGGCGGCGCCGTCGCCGATGTTCCCGCGGACGCCACGGCCTACGCCCACCGCGACGCGAACTTCTCGCTCGTGGTGATGGGCGGTGCCGACGAGGTGGTCGACCGGGCCTGGGACCGGCTGAGCCCCTTCCTCGACGGCCTCTACATCAGCTTCGAGTCCAGCCTCCGGCCCGAGCGGATCGCCGCGGCCTGGCCCCCACGGACCCTCTCGCGTCTGCGCGAGCTGAAGAGCGTCTACGACCCCGAGGGCGTGTTCGGCGACAACTTCGCCCTCACGCCCGCCGCGAACCACCCCGGAGGAAACACCCCGTGAGCGACTACGGCCACGAACTGTGGTTCGGCAGCTTCATCACCCCCATCGCCCGCCCGCCTCAGGCGCCGGTCGAGCTGGCCCAGACCTCTGAGAGGGCCGGCCTCGACCTGGTCAGCTTCCAGGACCACCCCTACCAGTCGGCGTTCCAGGACACATGGACCCTGATGTCGTACGTCGCCGCACGCACCGAACGGATCCGGATCAGCGGCAACGTGCTGAGCCTTCCGCTGCGGCCCCCGGCCGTGCTGGCCCGCGCCGCCGCGAGCCTGGACCGGCTGACCGGCGGGCGAGTCGAACTGGGCATCGGCGCGGGCGCGTTCTGGGACGGCATCGTCGCGATGGGAGGCCGCCGGCTCGAACCGGCCCAGGCCGTGCGGGCGGTGGAGGAAGCCGTGGACGTGATCGGAGGGCTGTGGGCCACCGACGAGACCGGGCCCTTCCGTGTCACCGGGGAGTTCTACACCCTGAACGGCGCAAAGCGCGGCCCGGCACCCGCCCATCGCATCCCGATCCGCATCGGTGCCTACAAGCCGCGCATGCTCCGGCTGACGGGCAAGATCGCCGACGGTTGGCTGCCCTCCCTGGGATTCCTGCCCGAGGGCCCCGCATCGCTGCGCGCGATGAACCAACAGATCGACGAGGCCGCCTCCGCCGCCGGTCGAGAGCCCGCGGCGATCAGCCGCCTGCTCAACCTGAGCGGCTGATTCACGTCCGGCGCCGGCGGCGGCCTGTTGCAGGGGACTCCCGGCGACTGGGCCGAACAGATCGCCGACCTCGCCCTGCGGTACGGCGTATCCGGGTTCATCCTCGCCTCGGACGAGCCTGCCGACCTGAACCTCTTCGGCCACGAGGTCGCACCGCGCGCCCGCGAACTCGTCCAGTCCGAACGCGTGACGTGATGCGGTGGGCGCGTGGCGGGCCCGGTGACGGAACTGCGACAGCGGCAGCGCCGACAGAACTGTTCGGGCGCCGCCAAGAGACCGCGGTTCTCGACGGGCTGCTTGCGCAGGCCCGCGGCGGAAGCGGTGGCGCTCTCGCGGTGTGGGGCGAGCCGGGTATCTGCGAGACAGCTCCGCTTCACCACGTGCACGGCCCAGGCTGCGGACTTCGTCCGGCTGAGCCACCCGGCCCGAGTCGGACCTGGCTTTCGCGGGGCTGCACGGCTGCTGCGACCGCTGGCCGATCGCGGGCGCGCGACGCCTTCGGCGGAAACGACGGATTGCTCGCCCGATTCGCTCACCGGCCCTGCTTTGTAGCGTCGCTGACGTCGTCCCGCGCCCGCGGCGAAACGCCGTACCACGCATGACGAGAGGTCACTCATGCCCACATCCGAAACCCTGCCCCACGCGCGCCACTACATCGACGGCCAGTGGCAGGACTCCGGCTCCCGCGGCGAGTCACGCAGCCCCGCGACCAACGGCCTGCTCGGCACCTTCGCCGACGGCGGTGCGCGGGAGGCGAGGTCCGCCGTGGCCGCGGCCCGAAAGGCCTTCGACTCCACCGCTTGGTCCCGCGACCGCCACCGGCGTGCGGCAGCGCTGCACGAACTGGCCGACCGGCTCGAGCAGCGCAAGGACGAACTGATCACCCTCCTGGCGCGGGAGAACGGGAAAGTACTCGCCGAGGCGGCCCTCGAAGTCGGAGGCACCATCCCCAAACTCCGCTACCACGCGGCGCTTGCCCTCACCGACCACGGCAGGGCCGGGGAAGTGCGGCCCGGCATGTACTCGATGACCCTGCGCGAAGCCGCGGGCGTTGCCGCGGTGATCGTGCCGTGGAACTCACCGGTCATCCTCTCGGCGCGATCCTTCGCACCCGCCCTGGCCGCCGGCTGCACCGTGGTCATGAAGATGCCGGCGCAGACCGGCCTCGTCAACGGAGTGCTGAGCGAGATCATCGCCGACACGCCGAGCCTGGACCCGGGTGTGTTCAACGTCTTCACCGAGAGCGGAAACGCCGGCGCTCCAGAGCTGGTCTCCTCTCCGGACGTCGACGTGATCAGCTACACCGGCTCCACCGCGGTCGGCCGCGTGATCATGGAACAGGCCGCCCCGACGCTGAAAACGCTGTCCATGGAGCTGGGCGGAAAGACGCCGATGCTCGTCTTCGACGACGCCGACCTGGACGCCGTCGTGCCCGTGCTCACCAAGGCCGTCACCATGTTCGCGGGCCAGTTCTGCATGACGGGCAGCCGGATACTGGTCCAGCGCGGCGTGGCCGACGAACTCCGGCGGCGGCTCGTCGCCGCCCTCGAAACGGTCCGGGTCGGGCCCGGGGACGACCCCGCCAGCGAGATGGGCGCCATGATCGACGAAGGAAACGCCCAACGGGTCGAACAGACCGTGGCCGCCGCGGCCGACTACGCCACCGTCCTCGTGCGGGGCAAGCGGGATCGGGCGCTCCTCGGCCCGTCCCTGATCGAGGTCGCCGACGTGTCCTCGCCCATCGTGCAGCGCGAAGTGTTCGGGCCGGTCGCCACCTTCGAGGTGTTCGACTCCGAGGCCGACGCCGTGGCGCGTGCCAACGCCACCGAGTTCGGCCTGGCCGCGAGCATCTGGACCCGTGATGTCGACCGCCCCCTGCGCGTCGGCCGCGAACTGCAGGCCGGGACCGTCTGGACCAACACCTGGGCCTTGGTCCACGACCAGTTCGAGGAGGGCGGCTTCAAGCAGTCGGGAGTGGGCCGCCTGAACGGCATCCGCGGGATCGAGGAATTCCAGGAGACCAAGCACCTCGTGCATGTGGCACCGCAGCTCTGAGAGCTCTCGACGGCGGAATGAGAAATCGATGACCGAGACGGACGACGTCGGCCCGGCCGACGTCACCCTGTTGACCGCCCGCGTGGTGGAACCCGGCTACGAACAGGACTTCAGGGAGTGGTTCGGGCGGGTGACCGACACCGCCTCAGCGTTTCCCGGGCACCTGGGGGACGGGTTGTTCCGCCCTGCCACGGCCGCCGGGCCATGGGTTCTGATCCACCGGTTCCGCGACCAGGAGGCCGCGCGGCACTGGACGACGTCACCTGAGCGGGCCGCGCTTTTCGACCACTGCGAGGGTCATCATCAGAGCGAGGTGGCGCGTCGCGAACTCTCCGGCATGGAGACCCTGTTCACCACTGCGCACGACACGCCCACGACGGCGCCGCCTCGGTGGAAGATGGCGCTCGCCGCCTTCGCGGCCGTACTCCCCATCTCCCTGCTCGGCAACGGTCTTCTGGGGCCGGCGCTCCGCGCTTGGCCGCTTGTGGCGCGGGTGCTGATGCTCGCGCTGCTGTTCAGTACGTTGATGACGTACCTGATGATGCCGGCTGTGACCCTCGTCCTTCGCCGCTGGCTCTATGCCGCCGCCTCGACCGCGCGCGAGGGACCGACGCGATGACGCGGCCCCCGGGGGGCCTCTATGTCCTTGGTCAAACGACGCGGCGGCTCCTCGGCTCGTAGAAGGTCCCGTCGCGGAGCATGGCGAACAGGACGCCGGTGCGGTGGCGGGCGAGGCGGGGGAGGGCCTGGGTGTGGGTTTTGCCGCGGGCTCGGCAGCGGTCGCAGTAGGGGCGGGAGGCGGGATCGTGCAGGGCGGCGAACGCGGCGAGGAACATTGCCCGTTTGAGTTGCCGGTTGCCGCCTCTGGGGGCGTGTTCGCCGTGGATCGACGTGCCGGACTGTTTCGTGGACGGGGCGAGGCCGGCGTAGGAGGCGAGGTGGGCGGCGCTCGGGAAGGAGCTGCCGTCGCCGAGGGTGGTCAGGAGGACTGCGGCGGTCCTGACGCCGATGCCGGGCATCGAGATCAGGACCTGGGAAAGAGACGTCCGATGCAGTCGATGTGTCAAGGCTGGCAGCCTGGGAAGTCTGTCGGTGGTGCGTGGCAGCATCCGCAGCGAGACGAGTACCGAGACAGGTCGCGGACTGGACTTGCTCCGAGAGGGCGATTTCCCCATCTCTACGCTGACCTTCGTGCGGGATTTGCCCCCTGCGGAGCTGCTTACCCGCATGGGGGTAGATCCGGAGACACTGGTGCTTCGCGACGCCATGGACCTGTCGGACGACATGGGCGACGACCTTCTTGATGGTGAGGAACCAGTCGTCACCAGCGGCATCGATGGCTCGTGGACATGGCATGGGAACAGGGCGGCGTGCACGGACTCGATGAGAGGATCTTGAGTCACGT
This sequence comes from Streptomyces sp. NRRL F-5630, assembly GCF_000719475.1. Taxonomy (GTDB): domain Bacteria; phylum Actinomycetota; class Actinomycetes; order Streptomycetales; family Streptomycetaceae; genus Streptomyces. Next base: position 8,804 of record NZ_JOGO01000082.1, read on the forward strand.
CTCCGTGGGGACTGAGGCCGTCGTGCTCCACTACAACGAGAAGCCGATGCATGGTTCAAGTACGCGGTAGGCGGCGAGATCATCGTCGACCTCCACACCCTCCAGGCGATCGAACCGGCAGGGCAGGACCCGGCAAAACTTGATGACGCCATGAGGCCCCTCGGGCTCATCCCTGGCCAGGTCGCGCCCCCGCACAGCGTCCTGGCACTGGTAGAGAACACTTTTGACATCCGGCTGAGGCAGCCAGACGACGTAGACGACGAGCGTTGGAGCGGCAGACTGCTTCCCCTGCCGCACTGAAAGCCTCAAGCGGCGGCCCTCAGCGCAGGAGCCCCAGAGGAGGGGAAGGCCGTGCCCTCGTCATAGACAGTGCCCTTGGTGAGGCAGTGGTGGAGGCATCCGAGCATGCGGTTGATGAGGTTGCGCTGGGCGGCGGTATGGCGATCTCCGTCGGCTCGTCGCCTGTCGTAGTGGGCCCGGGCTCCCGGTGAGGCGGTCAGGCTGGCGAAGGCCCATGGCCTGCTCGACCTGCGGGGATGGGTGCATATGAGGGGTGCGCAGTGCGTCTCGAAGCCGTTCGGCTTCCGTCTCGATGCCGCGCTGGCGGCCGGCCTTCTTCAGCAGTGAGCGCAGCTGGGTGCGGGTGAGCTTGGCCGCCTGTTCGGGGGTGGGGGCCGCGGCCAGCACGGTACGGGCGACGCTGCTGCTGATCCCCTCGCGGTTGCGCTGGAAGGCGGCGAGGAAGCCGGGGAAGTATTCGCGCAGGTGGGAGCGGAGTTTGTTGCCTGCTTGAGTGCGGTCCCAGACGGCGTCCTGGGGCGCGGGCCAGGATGGCGATGGCCAGGGCGAGTTCGCTGTCGTCGGGCAGAGGGCAGTGAGCGGCCTTGTCCGTGCGCAGGATGTTCGCGAGCACCATCGCGTCGAGGTGACCGGCTTTCTTGCGGGTGACGGTGTCGCGGTCGCGGTAACGGGCGGCAGCCATCGGGGTGATGGCGTAGACAGGCCGGCCGGTGGCACGGAGGCAGGCGACGAGAAGGCCACGGAAAGTCTCGATCGCGACGGGGATCGGGGCGTTCGCAGTGTCGCCGTGGGCGCTGAGGACTCGCGGAGCTGGTGCAGCCCGTCGAGATCGTCGGTGATCCGGGCCCGGGTGCCCTCGTGGTCAGCCAGGGCGACGTCGTGGTGATCACTGGCCCAGTCGATTCCGCAGGTGACGATCACCGTGTCGTGTTCGTCCTCTCGGCCGGGGCATACTGCTGGTCGCAGCCGTGCGGGGGCACGCGTCTCCCTAATGGAAGGGCTCGATGGCCCTGCATCCGATCAGCCGTTCGTGACCCCAGCGGCCCGCAAGGCCCTCGGTCTGCTCCAGAGCTCGGCGGCTCCAGGCGTGGTGAGAGGTGGCTCCTGCGGGCGGCTCGGACCACGACCCTCAACGATCCGATCATCGGACTGGATGCGGTCGACGTGGTGCCGGACGGTCCCGGAGGTCGGCTCTTGACCAAGATCGAGTCTCAGGGGGTGTGTGCGGCTTCTCCGGAACCGACCAGCACCACGAGTGATGTGGGGCCCGCAGTCTCTTTCAGGGCCTCGAAGGACCGGGGTGGGCCTGGCGGTGCCCCGCATCACTGCCCATTAGGGTGGGCCTCCAGCAACTGTTCGATCCGGGCCTCCAGGGCCCGGCGTTGGTCGTGGACGGCGGCCGGCGACTTCGCCAGCGAAGGCACGATCACGTCGAGGGTGCCGGTGGCGGGGACGGTGACGGTCTGCTCGTCGAGCGCGGTGAAGATGTCCTGGACGAGTCCTTCGGCCATGCGCGGGGCCCTCGGGCGGATGATCTCGACCAGCTTGCGGCGGCCCGCTTTGCGGAGTGCTTGAGGGGATCCGTAGCGCTCGAGGAGCCAGGTCACTGCCGGGTGGTCCAGACGCGGCCCGAGGACCCGTTCCAGGCTGGGGTGGAACTGGGTGAGCAGGCCGCGGATGCGGTTGGAAATGCGGTTGGCCTCGCCGGCGGGGTCCTGGTCGAAGCCGGCCAGCATGGTCAGCTCCGCGGTGACCTCGTCGGCGAGGCCGAGGGTGCGCAGGGTGTGGGGCATGGTGCGGGCGGCGTCCGCGATCACGGCCGCGTCTTTCGTGTCGGTCTTGGCCTCGACGGGATAGAGATCGGCGATCCGTCGCATGGCCAGTCCGGGCAGGCAGGCGACCTGGCAGCCGGCGTCCCGGGCGACGGTCAGCGGCAGGGCGCCGATGGAGGCGGGCTGGTCCACGATCACGAGGAGGGTGCCAGACTTGGCCGTGAGCTTGTCAAAGACGGCCCGCAGCTTGGGTTCGCTGTTCGGCAGAGCCTTGTCGAGGACCGTCTTCCCGGCCGGAGTCAGCCCGTGGCCGTGATGCGCCTGCTTGCCGACGTCCAGGCCCAGGAAGACGCCCACCTGGTCGATGCTGATCACTGTGCCCCACATGTGTCGATGTGTGCCGGCCCCGGCGGTTGGGCCGTTCGCGCGCATCCACGTTATGCGGACCTGCCGCCCGGAAACGGCTGGGCATTGCGCCCGGCCCGGCGGTAGTCGGACCTCTGATCAGCGTCTGTGACGGCACCCCTCGGACCCGGTGACACCACCCCCAGGTCATCCCATCGACAGGGGGCAAAAGTCATGCCAGGCCCGGAGGCCAGCGGCCCTCTTGCAGGACCGCGAAGAAGATAACGGGGGGACCGCGCCGTCTTGCAGCTGTGCCTTCGCGGCCGGCTGGCGTCGAATGCGACCTGAGCAGCCCGCGTCGTGGGGTACACATCGGCACGATGCGGCGATGCGGATGAGCGCTGCACGGCGCGGGAGAAGCGGTGGGCGAGCGACACAGTCGGCGGCCGCATTGAAGGAGAGGGATGGAGGGCGAGGCCCCGCTGGTCGGCAGAGTTCTTCGACACGGTGCGAGTCAGCTCTGTGTGATCAAGTCAGGGTCAGCTCGCGGATCGCCATCTCCTCGGGTCCTGCGGCAGTGCCCGTCCCGGGTTCAAAGACTGGAATTCATTCGGTTGGGCCGGGACAGGTGCTGCCGATGACCTGTTTCAGCGGCCCGTGTGATCGCCTCGAGTACCCGGTGGCGATCGAGTGCGACCGCGAAATCCGGCGCATCGGCGGTTCCGTCGCGGAGGTCGGCGGCGAACTGGGCGTAGAGGCGGGCGACCCCCGCTGCGGGTGCGTCGAGTTGCAGGTCAGGAGCCGCATAAGCGGGGGGGGGACCTGTAGCACTTGGACAGGCTCGCTGCCGCGGCGCAGCGTGATGGTGAAATCGGTGAAATGGAGGTAGCCCGACGCCGACTCCACACGCACACTGCCCTCGGTGCCCTGGATCTCCCATACCGTCGCCGAGCCGGCAGGCTGCCCGGCACTGTAGTGCAGCGAAGTGACGATCCCGCCTTCGAGAACGCCGGCGACGACGATCTCATCCGGCGTGTCCTTTGGCAGCGACGCGCCATCGGAGAGGCGGACGCCGTCACCGCGCTGATTGGCGACGACGGCGGACAGACTCTCGAACGTGCCGAGCACGCGCGCAAGTGGTTCGAGCCCGTGGCCGAGCATGATGCTCAGAAGCGTGGCGCCATGCTTTGCCTGAGCCATGTACTCGACCGGCGGGTCATATCGGCCGGCCCACATGTCGTCGGTCAAATGCGCTCGGATGCTTGTGCTGAGCGGCTTGCCGATCGCGCCTTGCGCGATGAGGTCGCGAAGGAAGAGGACCGGCGGGTGCAGGCCGCCCTGCAACCCGACAACCGTCCGCAGCCGCCGCTCGCGGGCAAACCCCTCCAGCGCTTCGGCCTCCGACAGGTTTGTTGCGAGCGGCCATTCGCAATAAACCATCTTGCCCGCGGCCAGCGCGTCGGAAACAATCTGCTTGTGCTCCGGCACCTTGACCGCAACCACCACCAGGTCGACCTCCGGTCGCACGACCAGAGCCTCATGTGTGTGGAAGGCGAGATCGGCGCCCAGCCGACGGGCGGTCGCGTTCGCGCTCTCCATACGAGTTGTACTGACGGCGCGGATCTGGAACGCGTCGAGCGCCTGCAGCGCCGGGACGTGAGCAATTCCGCCCCAACCCCGATCGGAACTAGCCCCGATAATACCGACGCCGATCTGGGTATGTGCTGAATTCGTCATGAGGATGCTCCTGCCGTGCGCAGCCCGGAAACGCTCTCCGGGCTGCGTCACGATGATTCGTTACCGGACAAAAGGGTGGCCACTCGGGCTCACCATGGCGAGCGAGCAGTTATTGCCGTTCGCGTAGCGGCCGCGGGGTTTGAGCCCGAGTGACCCAAGCGCCGGTTTTACGCGTGAGCCCAGTGGGCCTCGAGTTCGCGCGCGACATCGGCCGCACGCTCTATCATCGGCCAGTGCGAGCTGCGCAGCTTGAAGACGGCACGTGCGCGTGTGGCATTACCGAGCTCGTCGGCGAAGCGGTGAGGGAGGAAGGGATCGTCCAGGCCCCAGATCACTAGCGCTGGTGCGGTCACCTTGCTCAAACCTGGCTTCCATTCCGCCCCGACCTCGATCGCCGAACGGTAAAGGGCGAGAATGCTTGCCCTCATAGTGGCATCGATATGCCGGACCGATTCGTCTGCCGCGTCGCGCGGCATCTGCGCCTCGTTGAGACTTGCTGCGAACTCCTCGAGGTCGAGGTCTGCCATCCATTGCTCGCCCTCGCCCGGCGTTTGCCAGATCTTGGCAAGGTAATGCCACGGATATTCCGGATCGATCGGTCCACTGATGCCTGTCCATGTCCGCACCAGATCCGGCCGGAGAGACGCGAGACGGCCCGTGAGCAGAGACCCCCAATCATGACCGACCAGGTCGACGGGTTCGCCGATTTCGTCGATCTTCTCAATGAGCCAATCGAGATACTCTTCTTTCGTCGACGTGAATCCCGCTGGCAGGGGTACGCCAAACCCGGGGAGATCGATCGTCACAATATCTTCGCGTTGAAGATGGGAACGGACGGTGTCCCAAATCCGGTGGGTATCAGGTACGCCATGGATGAGGACTGCAGGCATTTCGGGTTCTCCAATTGTTTGTTGTCGTGGTTGAATGGCCGGTCGGCCGAATCAGGGAAGGAGGATGACTTTGCCGTGGGTGTGGCCGGTGGCGACGAGGCGATGAGCGTCCGCGGCCTCGTCGAGTGGGAAGCTCCGGCCGATGCGTGCGGTCCAAGCGCCGGCGGCGATCAGATTCAGCGCTTCCTGGACAGGGCCGCGGTCGCGGTTCCCGCTGCCCCCGGGGCTGAATACGACGCCGTGTTGTGCGGCATCGCGGTCGGCGAGCGTCACGATCCGGTCGGGGCCGCCGAGAAGGTCGACGAGGGCGGGAAGGAGCCCCTTGCCGGCGGTGTCGAGCGCGGCGTCGACCCCGCCCGGAGCGGCGGCACGGATGCGATCGACCAGGCCCGGGCCGTGGGTGACAGGGGTCGCTCCGAGACTCCTGACGAAGTCGGCGTTGGCGGTCCCGGCGACGCCGATCACCGTCATACCGCGCTGTCGCGCGAACTGCACGGCAGCGCCGCCCAGAGCACCGCTCGCGCCGGTGACCACGAGCGTCTCACCCGGGCGAATGTGCAGAAGCCCGAGAGCCCTCGCCGCGTTGTCGGCGCCGATGACAGTAGCCGCGGCCTCCTCGAAGGAAACGCCGTCGGGGATCGTCGCGAAGTTGCTGCTGACCGTGTACTCGGCGTAGGAGCCCTGGGTGGGGGAGTCCGGCCACCCGGCGACGCGGTCGCCGACCACGCCCTCGTCGACGCCCGGGCCGACCGCCTCGACGACGCCGGCGAACTCGAATCCGATGATGGCGGGAGCACGCAGGCGGAACGCTCCGGCGCGTGCCTGGATCTCCGCCGGGTTCACCCCCGCGGCGTGAACCCGCGCCAATACCTGACCCGGACCCGGCACCGGTCGCGGAGCCTCCGCGACCCGCAACACGGAGGGTCCGCCGAACGAGGTGATGACGACGGCTTTCATGGTGATCTTTCTCTTTCTCTAACCGAGCCGGCGGCACTTCCGCTCACGCAGGTCCGGTAAGGGTCATTTGCTCGCACCGTTCAGAACGGTGTCAGGTCAGGAAGACGGGCGGATTCTCGCCCCGCAGGCGGTAGTCGGGCCGGGGCCGTTCGAGGCGGATCGATTCCAGCACGGTGTACGCGTGGTACTTGGTCTGAGTGGTGGCTCCTGCCAGCCGTTCCCACCAGAGCCGGCCGTCGCTCGTCTCCTTCTCGAGGACGTGGCGGGTGGTGTAGTTCGCCATGGAGCTGATCCAGTTCTCGGTACCGACGAAGATCCTGTTCCAGCCGGTGCCGGTCACGATGTCGGCGAGCGCGTCCGAGCGGCTGAACCGCTCGACCGCCGCAGTCGCCCCCTCGAGCACGTCGGTGAAGTACTCCACGCACAGCTTCACCTGCTCGTAGGTGCCGTAATGCATGTGGTGCCCGCCGACGAAGTAGTCGAAGTCGTATTCGAGGATCTGGGACTGAGCCTCGTACCAGCCGGAGATGTTCTGCGAGGCGTCGCAGTGCATGAACGTGACGCTTCCCGGACTGACGATGTCCACGGCCGTGAGCACCTTCTGCCGCGGTGCGTAGATGAAGATGTTGCCGGGGCAGTGGTTCTCCCCCTTGTAGGAGAGCTGCAGGCTCACGCCGCCCACTTCGAGGACGAGTTCGTCGTCGAACGTCCTTGTCGGCAGGGGACGCTTCGGGTCGGGGAAGCGCTCCAGGAGTTCCTTGGTGATGCGGTGGGCGACGATCTCGACGTCGGGACCGAACACGGAGGCCGCGCCGACGTGATCGGCGTGCCAGTGGCTGTAGATGACGTGGGTCACCGGTCGGTCGGTGACGTCCTCGATCGCCGCCAGCATGTTCTCGCCCAGCGTCGGGGGTGCGTCGATCGCGACCACGCCCTCCTCGGTCACCACGAATGCGGCGTCGTAGCCGGCACTGGTGACCCAGTAGAAGCCGCCGCGCAGTTCTTCCACGTGGTATCCGTACTTCTGGAAGTGCTCGCTCTGGAAATACGGGGGGTAATAGCCCTCTGGGTCCAACGGGTCGTCCGCCCCCGCGCGGGGGAATCCATAGTGGTCGATCCCGTAGAAGCTCGGGGTTTCTTCGACGCTGATGGGTATCTGACTGCTCTGGCACATCCGCGGGACGCCTTTCTGTGTTCTTGGGAAGCTGTCGAACGGGTGGTCTATCCCGGTGATGTGAATCGGAGGACCGCCTTGGTGACGCGGCCTGAGCCCGCGTCCTCGAACGCGGTGTTGATATCGGCGAAGTCGTAGAAGGACAGCAGTCGGTCGATGGGGAACCGGCCCGCTCGATAGAGCTGGGCAAGGTCGTTGATCAGGAGCGACGAGACGGCGTCGCCCTGGATGATGCCCTGAAGCGACTGGCCGAGCGTGAGCCGGCCGGCGTCGAGCACGGCGCCCGCTCCTTCGTGGAACGCCACGAAGCCGAATCGGCCCATCGGCGCCAGGGCGCCGACCCCGGCGTCGAGGTTCTCCGCGCGGCCGCTCGTGTCGAGGACGTACTCCAGACCGCGTTCGTCGACGGCGCGGAGCGCGCCGGTCAGATCCTCGACCCGGCCGGGGTCGACGAGGTGCGTCGCTCCGAGATCGCGGGCCAGACCGAGGCGGCCGGCGTCGACATCGACGGCGACGATGGTGGTGGCACCCGCGACATGTGCCGCCATGACCGCCGCCAGGCCCACCGCCCCCACGCCGAAGACCGCGAAGGACGCTCCCGCCGGCACGGCGAGGGCCTTGAGTACGGCCCCCGCGCCTGTCTGCAGCCCGCACCCCAGCGGAGCCATGACATCGAGGGGCAGATCGCGGGGGACCTTGATCGTGTTCCGTTGGTGCGTCAGGGCGTGGGTGGCGAAGGAGGACTGGCCGAAGAAGTGACCGTGCGGCTCAGCACCGCGGGCGACGTGGAGACCGTTCGAGCCGTCCAGGCGGGCCCCTGCGAAGTTGGCCGCCCAAACGTTGTCGCAGTAGGCGGCGTGCGAGGACAGGCACGGCTTGCAGCGGCCGCACGAGTGGTAGGAGAGGACGACGTGGTCACCGGGCTCGACGGTGGTGACGGCGGCCCCCACGCGTTCGACGACTCCTCCTCCCTCGTGCCCCAGCACCACCGGCAACGGCGTCGCCATTCGCTGTGCCCGCACGTGAGCGTCGGTCGCGCATATTCCGGTCGCGACCATGCGAACGAGTACCTCGTCGGGCCGCGGGTCCTCGATCTCGATGTCGCGGAACTCGAAGGGCCCGTCCTGCGCTTCGAGAACAGCGGCGCGCGCGGAGGTGGTCATACGGCGTGAGCCTGCCGCGAAGCGCCGCGAGGGCCATGGTGACGAGGGACTGAAATCATCAACGACTCCCTGATAGGGGGGTGGGCCTCAGGAACCCTTCAGCGAGTCCGAACCTATGTCGACCGCCCGTGCCCGCGGATCGGTCGCCGTATCCGTCACGGCAGTAGGGCACGGTGCCGCGAGGTGCGGTGGCGTCACTGCCGGACGCCGGTCCGGGCGGCCTGTTCGACTCGGGCGATGAGACGGCTGTTGTGGGCGGCGTGCTGGAAACCCGGGGTGTGGTGGGTGCCGTTCGTGAGGTCGCGGGCCAGGCTGGCGTAGACCTCGCCGACGTTGATGGAGGCGCCCGTCCAGATGTCGGCGGCGGTGGGTCCCGTGCCGGTGGCGACCGGGCGGTCGGGCGCGGTGAAGTCGACGCTCGACGAGAGGGTGAGGTCGCCGACCTGAACGCCCGCGGGGTGGTCGCCCGTCAGCTTGAGCCAGCCCTCCGATCCGCGTACTTCCAGACTGAAGTGGGCGTCGGAGGCGGGCACGCTCGCCAGGATCTGCACCCCGACCGGCGCCCCCGAGGAAGTCTTGGCGATGGCGTCGAGGTGATCCGGGACCTCGCGGACGGATATCGCGCCGGTGTCGACCAACTTCACCTGGGGCCAAAGGAGTTCGGTGCGGGCATCGATCTCGGTGATGTCGCCGAGAACGGCCTCGACCACATCCAGGACGTGGCCCGCGGCGATGGTGAGGAAACCGGCTCCGGACGCTGCCTTGTCGAAGTACTCGTACGCGCTCACCGACTCCGGGCCGTTGCCAAAGGTCGTCGCGGCGACTCGCGCCGAGAGCAGCCGCCCGAGCCGGCCCTCAGCGATGATCTCCGCCGCGCGGCGTACCGAGGGGTTGAGCCGGCCCTGCAGGCCGATCGCGGTGTGCAGTGAGCCGGCCGCCTCAGCCATCTCTTCCGTCTGTGCGACGGTCGCGCCCAGCGGCGACTCCGCGTACACGGCCTTGTTCGCCGCGAGGGCCGCCAGGACGAGCTCGCGGTGAGCCGGGACCTTCACCGCGACGGTGACGACGTCGATCGAAGGGTCACCGATGAGCGCGTAGGGGTCCGCGTACCAACGCTCGGCGCCGAACGCCTCGGCAGCGCCGCGCGCGCTCTCCTCGTGCCGCGTCGCCACACCGGCCAGGTGGAAGTCGGGCTGTGCCGCCAGCGCGGGTATGTGCGATGCGCCCGCCCAGCTGCGATGTGCCGGTTTGGTGTCGGTGGGTGGGTGTCAGTGACGGCACGCCAGAACTGGGCGTTTTCGCTGGTGGGGTGTTGAGGAAGGGCGGGATCACTGCCGTGGGGCAGTGCGTGCGGCGGCCGCGGCTGTCACGAGGCGGTACACCCCACTGCGCTCCACTGTCTTGAGAACGGCACTTCTGATCCTTCCGAGGGCTGCGCGGCGGCACGGTGGCCGGTGACGGGGTTTGCGCGGGCGGAAGGGTGTGGGGTGGGGGAGCCGGGTGCGTGGGGTGAGGTCACGGCGGGGTTGAGGGTGTCCAGGCCGGTGCTGGTTGCGCGGCTGCTGGAGCTGGATGCGGCCGGGGCGTTGACGTCGGCGCATGTGCGGGCGGGCGCCCAGGTCGGTGGGGTGAATGTGCGTACGGTGTGGCGCTGGCTGGATGCGGCGCGGACGGAGGGCCGCATGGAGCGCAGGCCGCGGGCCCGGCTGGAGTTGTCCGACCAGATGTGGGAGGTGCTGGCGCAGGCGGGCGGGAATGTGGCGGCGCTGCACCGGCATCTGAAGGCGACCGGCGGTGAGGTGCCCTCCCTGGCGTCGTTGCACCGGGTGGTGCGCCGGGACCTTCAGGCCGGCAGGGTCCTGCCGGACCGCGCGGTGGCGCGGCGGGAGCGGGATGAGCACCAAACGCGGCAGGCACTGGCTGACCTCGCCCTGGCCGGACCGAGTGAGGCAGGCGCGGCGAAAGTGGCTGCGCGCCGGCTGCCGCGTCTCGCACCAGAGGCGACCAGCGGCTTGCCGGTGGGGCAGAGCGGTGCGCTGGCGGGTGTGGCGTTGCCGGCGGGCGCGCGGCTGGTGCGGACGTCGTGGGTGCGGGCGGTGGCCGAGGCGGTCGGGCAGGCGATGGCGGTTCAGGGCGCGGTGTGTGTGTTCGGCGACGCGGGCCGAGGCAAGACCGCGGCCGTGCGGATGGCGCTTGGTGAAGTGCCCCCGGGCTGGAAGGTGACGTGGGTGCCGGTACCGGTACGCCCGTCGGTGGCCGGCATGAGGCGTGCGGTGTTCGACGCTCTGGCGCTGGCGGGCCGCTTCCCGCACACGTCGGCGCGGGCCGATGCCGCGGTGGCGGGGGCTCTGGGTGAGGCGCGGGTGCTGGTGGTCGATGAGGCGCAGCGCCTGCCCGTGCCGTGCCTGGAGTACCTGCAGAGCCTGTGGGATCACCCCGGTACCCGGATCACGCTGGTGCTGGTCGGGGCGGGCAGCGAGCGGGCGCTGTCCCGGCTGCCGCAGCTGGCATCGCGGGTGGTGGCGTGGCAGGAGGTTCCACGCTTGACCGGAGCGGAAGTGGCGAGTGTGGTGACCGGCTTCCATCCGCTGTGGCGCACCGTCCCGGCCCCGGACCTGACGTGGATCGACCACTCGTGCGCGCACGGCACGTTCCGCACGTGGGCCGCTTTGACTGCGCACCTGCAGAACGCGCTGCTCACCACCGCTGACGCAGTCGTCGACCGGGCCTTGCTGAGGCTGCTGTTTAAGCGGGTCGCGCCGCCACTGTGAACGAAAGCGCTCCTGCAAGAGACGGGAGGGCGATTGCCTGCTCCCGGCCACCGGCAAGCACACGAAGTCCCACCCGCGTGAGGGAGCTGAGATGAAGGACGGCGACGTCATCCGTCCTAACGGCGGGCTGCCTGCGGCGTCGAGGACGGCGCTGCGTGGTCCGGCCGTGCGGCGGCTGCTCGCCCTGCGGGCAGCCAAGAAGCTGACAGCAGTCCATGTACGGGTGGCCGCGGACGCGCTTGGGGTGTCGGAGCGCACGGTGTGGCGCTGGCTGGCCACCGCTCAGAGCGATGAGACCGCGGCCGCCTACCCCGGCGCACGCTCCCGGGTCGACGCAAGGTTCACGGTCACGCCCGAGGTCCGGAGCCTGTTGGCGCTGTGGAAGGGGAACGTGCGGGCGGTCCACCGCGAACTGGTCCTGCGTGCTGCCCGGCAGTCTCCGCCTGCAGGCGCACCGTCGCTGACGACGCTGCACCGGGCGATCCGCCGTGATCTCACGCCGGGGGAGCGGGCCGGGCTTGCGGGAGGCGAGCGGGCGGCGCGCAAGCATGATGTGTTCCTGGCCCGGCCGCGGGGCTGGCGTAACCAGGTGTGGGAGACCGAGCACATGCAGGTTCCGGTTCTGGTCGAGGTCGACGGCAAGCCCCGCAGGCCGTGGATCACCTGGTTCACCGACTGTGCCATCAACGCGATCACCGGCGTTGCCGTCACGCCGGTGCATCCGTCGCGGGAGTCGGTGCTGGCCGCGCTGCGCTCCGCGGTCCTGCGTGAGGACCCCTACGGCCCCTTCGGCGGCCTGCCCGAGAAAGTACGTGTCGACCGCGGCAAGGACTTCTTATCCCGGACGGTGACCGCCGCGTTCGACGTCCTGGACGTGACGGTGGAGGACCTGCCCGCCTACACCCCTCACCTCAAAGGCACCGTGGAGGGCCTGAACCGGGCGGTGGAGAGCATGTTCCTGGCGGCGTTGCCCGGCTACGCCCGCCAGCCCCGTCCCGGCAAACGCCCCTCCCGGCCGAAGGGCGAGGTGCTGCTCAGCTTCGAAGACTTCACCGCTCGGCTGCTGGACTGGACACGGTGGTGGAACACCGAGCACTGCCCCGCACCGCTACGGGGCAAGACCCCGCTCCAGGCATGGCGGGACGATCCCACCCCGCTGCGGGACGTGCCGGCCGCGGATCTGTGGACGTTCACCCTGGAAGACGCCGGCACCCGCACGCTGACCACCCGCGGCATCCGCTTCCGCAGACGCGATTACGTGGGGGCATGGATGACCGGGCAGGCCGGGATTCAGGTCCGGGTCCGCTTCATGCCCCACCACGCTCACCGTATCGAGGTCTACCACGCGGCCACCGGCCGCTACCTCGGCCCAGCGGACCTGGCGGACCAGGCCACCGAGGAACAGATCAGCGCCGTACGGAGAACCCGGGCCGCCCGTGCCCGCCGTCTGAAGAAGGACCTGGAGGCTTCCCAGCGTGAGCGCTACGCCGCCACCACTCAGGCCGAGGCCCCGCAGCGGCTCGGCGCCCTGACCACCGCCCAGGCCGGGGCCGAACTCGCCCAGGCCACCGACACCGACCTGTCGGACCTGGCGCTGCCTGACCTCATCCCGCCGGCCGCGCCGCCGGCCGGGTGGCGCACTCCTGCATCCCTGACCGCGTTGACCACATCAGGCCAGCCCGCCCCGCTCCCGCCCGGCAGCGATGAAGAAACTGCCCCGGACCGCCGCGACGGGCGGTCCGCACCTCCCCCCACCGACAAAGACGGAGACGCCTGATGACCGCGGCCACCTACCAGTACGTCGACCTGCCCGACGCCTCCGTGGTCACCACCCGCGCCCTGCTCACCGCCCGGGAGAACATCACCGACACCGTCGCCGCCCGCGCCATGATGTGCATCCACGGCGGCGCCGGCTTCGGCAAGACCCTCGCCGTCAACACCTGCCTGCGCGAACTCGAACCCGGCGAGGACGTCCGCCGGGTCACCTTCCGGGCCCGTCCCACCGCCCGTGCGGTGCGCTACGAACTGTTCACCGCACTCGACCTGGCCGGCGAGCCACCGCGCCACCCCAGCGAATTCGACCGACTGCTGAAAACCGCTCTGGCCGAACGCCCCCGTACCGTCCTCGTCGACGAGGCCCAGTGGCTCAACGGGGAAGCGTTCGAGTACTTCCGCTACCTCTGGGACGAACCCTCAACCCAGCTCGCGATCATCTTTGTCGGCGGAGAGGGCTGCCACACCGTGCTGCGCCGCGAACCGATGCTCTCCTCCCGCATCTTCATCTGGCAGCACTTCACCCGTCTCACCCCCGGCGAGGTCCTCGACGTCATCCCGCTGTTCCACCCCGTTTTGGGCCGACGCCGACCCCGACGACATCGCCTTCGCCGACCAGCATGCCGCGCACGGCAACTTCCGCGCCTGGGCCCAGCTGACCGCCCATGCCCGCACCGCCCTGGCCCGCACAGGCCGCCCCCGCGTCGATCAGGAGCTGCTGCGCTGGGCCTTCAGCCGCCTCGCCTGACACCCCACCGCCCATGCCTCTTGCCCCGCCGCTACCGCCTGTCACCGTGGTTCTCGACCGCCACGACGACGCGCTGCACACGCACACGGCCCTGGCCCCCCACCACCTACCATCCGGCCGGATCGCCCTGCACCCCGGCCCGGGGCACCACCAGCGAGACCGGCCTCGCCCACGACCTTCTCGCCGCCCTGGGCAAACCGAGCCGGCGGCCGAGCCGGTATCCTGCCCGCGGGGCTGACGCCCTGGGCTTCGCCGACGCCCACACCGCACCCGGACACCCACACTGCCCGGACCACTGGTGGAAGGTCTTCCGGGATCGACGGACCGCTTGACGAGCACCTTGACGATCCATCGAGCCGGGTTGCCGTGTGGGGGCGAGGACCCGGTGCCGAGAGGACCAGTCCATGACCAAGCGCACCACCGAGCAGCAGCGCGCCCGCGAACTCCAACGCACCGCACGCGAGCAGGGCACAGACCTCCGCTACCACGAAGCCCTCAACTGGGTACGTGATGCCGCCGAGGCGCAGGCCGAGAATCCGGGCCTGATCGCTGTTGCCGTGCCGCACGATCACTGCGTCATGCTCTTTCCCGCGGACGAGGACCCTGAGAGCATCCGCAGGGCGGTCACGCCGACTCCCGCAGCCGAAGTCGAGCTCGCCAACGAACTCCTGCAGCGCAGGAACGCTCTGATGGACAATCACTCCAAGACGGAGATCATGGCCATGATCCTCAGGAGGTGGCGCATTTCGCGCGCGGATCTCGCACGCTGCACCAAGCAGGATCTGGCCAACGATCTGGTGCAGAGCGAGGACGGCCGGGAGCGTTACGAGGCGTACGGGCGGGTGGCACTGCACAACGGAAAGCCAATGCCCGGCTCACGCTCCCTTTGCGGAGGCGCCGGCTGCTCCGGCCACGACAGCGCGACGCCCTGGCCGGAAACCCGCGCGCGCTTCCGCGCCCAAGGGCCCTGCGTCGACGCACAGAGCGCCCCTCGGTGACCGGCGTCGTCTTGGCGGAGGCCCGGATGACCATCCCGCGCCGCCGGTAGCCGGCCCTTGGGTATCCGCTGCAACATCCGAAGCGTGTTGCACCCCTGACCTGCACAAGCGCTGACCAACGGTCGGGCTGGGCGCGTGCGACGTCCTCGACACCACCCCGAGAAAGGCAGTGAGCACCAGCCGCCCACCACGGACAGCCGGACATGCCTCGGTCAAGCCCAGGGCACGCGGAGTGCGGCGAGCTGCGCGCGCTCCTCGGCGCTCAGCGTGCCGAAGCGGCTCTTCACGTTGCTGGTCCATACTCCGAGGCGTACCTCAATCTCCTCGCCCTCGAAGACAACGATCTCGATGTGCTTGCGGGGTACGGGCTTCTCCGCGCCCTC
>NZ_JOGO01000083.1 GCF_000719475.1 Streptomyces sp. NRRL F-5630
CCGCGACACTCCTCCCCCGCCCGAACCAACCGCCCCAACCGCTCCTCCCCCTTGCCCCTCCCCCTCCTCACACCTCGTACGTCACCGTCACCGGCGCGTGGTCGCTCCACCGTTCCGCGTGCGTTGCCGCCCGCTCGACCTCCGCCTTCACCGCACGCCCGGCGAGCCCCGCGCTCGCCATGTGGTAGTCGATCCGCCACCCCGTGTCGTTGTCGAAGGCCCTCCCCCGGTACGACCACCACGAGTACGGTCCCTCGACCCCCGCGTGCTGGGCGCGCACCACGTCCACGTAACCGCCGTCCGCGGGGTCGAGCACCCGCGACAGCCATTCCCGCTCCTCGGGCAGGAAGCCGGCGTTCTTGCGGTTGCCCCGCCAGTTCTTCAGGTCGGCCTCGGTGTGCGCGATGTTCCAGTCCCCGCAGACCAGCACCTCGCGCCCCTCCGCCGCCGCCCGCTCACGCAGCTCCTTGAGGTACGTGAGGAACTCGTCCATGAAGCGGTACTTCTGCTCCTGCCGCTCGGTCCCCACTTCACCGCTCGGCAGATACAGGCTCGCCACCGTGACGCCCGGCAGGTCCGCCTCCACGTAGCGCCCGGAGCCGTCGAACTCCGCGCTGCCGAAGCCCGTCCGCACCCGGTCGGGCTCCCGCCGCGTGTAGAGCGAGACCCCGGCCCGCCCCTTGTCGACCGCCGGGGCGTGCAGGCTGAACCACCCATCGGGGCGGGCCACCTCCTCCGGCAGCTGGTGGGCCTCGGCCCGTACCTCCTGGAGGCACACCACATCCGCCGAGGTCCCCGCCAGCCACTCGGTGAAGCCCTTCTTGGCCGCGGCACGCAGCCCGTTCACGTTCACACTCGTCACGATCAGCACACCCGAAACCCTAGAGCACACGCTCGGACATTCGTCCGGAGTTATCCACAGATGCGACCGGCGGTACGATCATCCTCATGCAGATCCGCCCCGTCCCGTACGACCACCCGGACGCCGTCAAGCTCAACGACCAGGTCCAGCTCGAATACGCCGAGCGCTACGGTGACGACGGCGACATGACCCCGCTCGACGCCGCGATGTTCACCCCGCCCCGCGGCCTCTACCTCCTCGCCTACGACGAGCGCGAGCGCCCCGTCGCCACCGGCGGCTGGCGCAGCCAGGACACGAACGAGGAGGGGTATACGGACGGCGACGCCGAGCTCAAGCGCATGTACGTGATCCGCGAGGCCCGCGGCCTCGGCCTCGCGCGCCGCGTCCTCGCGCTCCTGGAGGAGGACGCCCGCGAGGCCGGCCGTACCCGCATGGTCCTGGAGACCGGCACGATGCAGCCCGAGGCCGTCGCCCTCTACCTCTCCAGCGGCTACACCCCGGCCCCCGCCAAGTTCGGCCTGTACCGCGAGTACGACACGAGCCTCTGCTACGTGAAGTCCCTCCGCCCCTGACGCGGCACCCGGCGCCCCCCGCCCGCGCCACTCCCCGCGACCCCGCGACGCCACCCCCCGGAGGCCCCACCCCGACCTCCGGCCCGGCACCCCTCGCCGTACCCCCGCACCTCACCCGCCGCCCTCAGCGGCCAGACGCCCCCTCTCCGCCTGCTCCTCCTTCTCCGCGCGGAGCCGGTCGCGGAAGCCCGATGGTCGTGGCCCCGAAGTCCCGCCCCTGCACCACCAAACCGCCGTTCACGGTGCCGCTCACCGAGTTGTACGTGTCCCCGCTCCCCGTACGCTCCTGCTCCGGCACCAGCTCGTCGAGGAGTGCGCGCAGCTCGCCCACCGCCTCCGGGTGCTCGCGCAACGCCCGCCGGAACCGCAGCCGCCACGCCGCCTCGACGTCCTCGGCGATCCCCGGGTCCTCACTCGCCTCCACGAGGTCACGCCGGGCCTCCTCCAACTCGGCCTCGACCCGCTCCGCCTCCCCCGCGTCGTCGCCGCGCGAGAAGAACCGCGCCACCCTCTCCCTGACGGCCGCCCACCCGTCGGCGACCATCAGCCCGACGAGCGCGGTCGCCCCTTCACCGGCCAGCAGGCTCACGTCCATCGCTTCTCCTTCCCCCATGCCGGAGCCGTGCCGGACCCGCTGCCGGGACCGGCTCTCGTACGTCGTCCCACCGTAGGGAGAACGGGAAGCTCCGGACAGACCACCGCCCGCCACACCGAACCGCCCCGCGCACACAGGGGAGCAACCGGCCCGGACCCCTTCGCCGGAGCCGTCACCTGGGTTGTGGGCACGCCGAGGACGGGGCTCGTAGTGCTCTGACCAGACAGACCCAAGAGCCCGTCCGCGATGGCCGTTGCGGTAGGTGGGTTGCCGGGAAGGCGCACCGCCGGTGTAGGGCGCACCGCCGGTATAGGGCACACCGTGCGCTACCCGAGACCGGCTGGTCGTTTCACTCGCTGTGCCGGGCGGGGGCGAGCGAGGCCAGCCCGGTCTCGATGAGTCGGGCCGCGCGCTGGACGTCGGCGCTCACCATGTCGTGCAACCGCTCGGGTGTCTGGGCGCGGTTCAGGTGCCTGCGGAGCGCCTGGAACTGGAGGGGCCACAGGGCGAGCAGGGCGGTCGCGGCGATCTGTGGTTCAGGGTCGTGCGGGCTCATCCCGTTGCGCCGGGCCAGGATTTCGGCGGCCACGGCGACCTGCTGGTCAGCCATGTCGCGCTGATAGGCCCGCAGGGACGGGGTGGATCCGATCAGCATGCCGAAGCGCAGAAGCATGGTCTTCGCCTGGGCCAAATCGTGCTGTTCGGTCAGCCAGGACGTGATGCCCGCCAGCTCGCCGGACAAGATCTTCAGCACGGCCTCGACCGGCGACAGCTCCGGATCGGCCAGCGTGGTCCGCAGGGAGTCCAAGGTGGCCTCGCCCAGGTCCAGGACGAGGGACTCCTTCGTGGGGAAGTGGTTGAACACGGTCTTCTCCGACACCCCACAGGCATCGGCGATCTCGGAGACACGCACGGCGTCAAAGCCCCGTTCCATGAACATCTCGGTGGCCGTATCCGACAGCTGCCGCCGCAACAGCCGCTTCTTGCGCTCCCGCAGGCCCTCAGCGGCGGGTTCCGCGTCACGACGGCGCAAAGCCGTCCAGTCCACAGTGCGCATGCTCATGGATGCAGACTAATCCAGCCTGCGTAAAATTTCTGTGGCTATAAATTTCCACTGACTGTAAGTATGCTGCGCTAGACACCCGCCCAGAGGAGCCCCGCCATGAGCACCATCCACATCGTCCGCGACTACCCTCACCCGCCGCAGAAGGTCTGGCGCGCCGTGACCGATCCAGAGCTGATCCCGCTGTGGACGGCCACCGGCGCCGGCGCGCGCCTGGAGGGCTTCACGGCCACGGTCGGCACCACGTTCAAGTTCATCGCCAAGCCGAAGCCTGGGTGGAGCGGCGTGGTGCTGTGCGAGGTCCTGGAGGCCCGTGAACCCTCGCTGCTGCGCTACTCCTGGCAGGACGAGGGCGGCGGCGAGGTAACCGAGGTCGCCTACCACCTCGCACCGCACGGCGGCGGGACACGTTTCACCTACCACCACACCGGCTTCACTGGCACCGGAGGATTCTTCATGGCCAAAATCCTCGGCACCGTCCGCGCCAAGATGCTCACCAAAGGCCTGCCCGCCGTACTGGACGACCTCGACGACGACGGCACCCTGCGCCCGGACAGCACCCTGCGTCCCAAGCAGCACTAACAGGGCTGTGACAGGAACCCACTGAAGGCGGGCACGTCCGCACCTCACCGTTCACGACGCGCCTACACCACGGCCGGGGGCAGGGGCCTCACTCGTGCCCCGACCCTCTCCATCCTCGAAGCCGGAAAGAACCGCAGGGTCCACCGCAACGCACCACTGCCCGAGAGGGACCGCTTGCGAGGGCCCAGAGGCGGTAAGTGACGTGCTGCCCGCTTCGCGCTTGCGGGGGGGCTGTCGGGCCGACGACGGCTTCTCCGGGCGGCCAAGGCCGTGGCCGGGTGAACTATCCCTGCTCAGGTGCGGTCGAGCTCCCCCGTTCGACCAACCACTTGAGCTTCAGCCGAACCTTGTTGACGTTGCCGGGCGCGATCTCCAGACCCAGCGCCTCGCAGACCGCCCGAGCCCGCAGCGGGGCATCGGCTGCGGCGAACCCACCATGATGTGCCGGCAGGCCGGATGCTCCGGCGGCTTCCCGGCCGATGACACGGGCACGGAGGGATCGGCAGCGCCATCAGTATCTTTCGGATGACGCGGATCCCTTCGGCGACCCGCCCCGGCACGGGGCCCGACGCGAGCGAGCGTTGACGCGTTCACAGGAACGGCCCGCCTACCGGCACGCGGCCACCACCTCCAACAGGCCCTGCACACGCAAAGATCCCGCCCGATCATCAGATCGGACGGGATCTCGCGAACCCTTCCCGAGCAAACTCGGGAACAGTCATCTGTGGACCTGAGGGGATTCGAACCCCTGACCCCCTCGATGCGAACTACGGGCGTGGCGGTCGGAACGGGTCGCCCACATGGTGAAGCGGTCACAGTAGGCCGCTTACGGCCGGTCAAGTTCGCTGCGGTTGCTGTACTTCGCTGCTGTACCGCTGCACTCACATCCCACCTCAACCCACCACTTCCCCTGCTTCCATCCCGTCCGCCTTCGGCCCACACACCGTGGAGCGGGCGCGGCCCAGGGCGTCAAGGTGGAGCGCGCCACTGTACGAACGACCTTGACGCCCTGGGCCGTGGCTGCTCGCCTCTGGCTGGGCCGAAGGTGGGCGGGATGGAATTGCAGGGGCGCGCGTCGGCGGAGCGGGGCGGAGCGGGCCGGAGGCAGGAGCGGCGCCCCGGTGGAGCCGGGAGCGCGCCCGGCGGAGCGGAGCGCAGCCGGATGATGTCGGCTGTCTCTACCGGGCGCTGATCGGTTCGGAAGGTGCGCCGGATACAGAAGACATGTACGCCTGACTCGATGCGGAGAGCGTTGACCTCGGCAGCTCGCGGCGGGCGCACGGTGACTTCTTCGGTCACGTGAGTGATGTGTGCTCCGATGGCGTCCATCCGGGGAATGACGCCCGCGTTGGCGTACCTGCCTTCTTCGGGAAACTCCACCTCTGTGCCACCGGTCAGTTCAAGTGGCTCATAGGAGATGGATGACTGGATGGGCTCCCCATCCGCCAGGAACAGATACTCCGTCTTCATCACGGGGTCACCCGCTCGGATTGCCAGTCGCTCCGCGACCTTTGATGTAGCAACGACATGAACGCTAGAGGCTTGCACATTGGGATCTCGTCCCGCGTCCATAGCGTCTGTTGCGAACTCCCCGAGCTGCTTTTGCCTGCGATACCGACGAGGCTTCCGGGTCAGACGGCGCTCTTCGCGTACGTAGGTCCCCGACCCCCGCACCTTGGTGATTAGGCCAGCCTTGGCTAGCTCATCGAGCGCCTTGCGGGCAGTCTCCCGAGCCACGCCGTAGTGATCCATCAAAGAATTTTCGCCAGGCACCCGCTCGCCCGGTTCCATCTCTCCCGACTCGATCGCGCGCTGTAGGACGGCCCCAATCCGCACGTAGATGGGGCGATCGTCGCCGGTCAGGAGATCTGGGAGGTGGTCCATGTACCCATCTTCAACCACGTTCTCTGGAGAACCAAGCTCTGACGCCGTTGACTTCTCCGGAGAACTCCCTCATTCTGAACGAAGTTCTCCGGAGAACTTCGTCGGAGATGAAGAAGGCGCGGTGCCCGCCTGGCAGCAACGCACCGCGCCTAGATCCCACTGAGGGAGCTTCCATCATGCCTGCATCTGCTCGTACCGCGCATGTCTCGCTTGACCGTGGTTGCCCGGCGTGTGGTCACCGCCGGTGCCCGGACCCGGCGGAGTGCCTGAACGTCCTGACGTCCTCTTTGTGGGGTGACTGCAACATCTGCGCGGGTTCCGGCTTCGCCGGGGACTACTCGCCCTTGGACGTGTTCTGCCCGGTGTGCACGGGCTCCGGCCTGATCGAGTACGTCCCCGGCGAGATCACCCCGGACGAGATCACCGAGGACGCCAAGGACCGCTATGCCGCCGTGGTGGCGCGCCTGGTGGCCCTTCTCCCGCAGCACCAGCCGTCGTTGGCGGTGGCCTCGTGAGCGCCTTCGATGACGCGCTGCGGGCCGCTGAGGTGGCCGACGAAGAGCGCATGGAACTGATCGCCTCGTACCTCGACGCGCACGACGTGCGTCCGCACACGGAGTTCTTCACCGTTGTGGATGACGCGCTCTACGCGGAGGAGAGAGCGAAGGTCTGGGGCCTCTATCCCCCGGCCGGGCACAGTTACGCGGGGGAGGACCTTCGGTGACGGTCTTCCCCGTCGAGCCTTCGGCCGTGGCCTCTTCCGCTGCGGCCGTTGGCCTTGCCCCGACGACCCTTGCTGATCTGCTGCGGGTGGCGAACCTGCCGGGCTTCGAGCGCTGGCAGGAACAGGTGCGCCGCACCGGTGGCTGCTCGGACCCGATCCGCCTGTCAGGCCAGACGGTGACCCGCGACAAGAGCACGGGACAGGTCTTGTACTCGTACTCGACCGAGCACGAGCCGGGCGGGGTGCTGCGGGTGGCGTGCGGCAACCGGCGTGCCTCGCGCTGCCCCTCGTGCGCCTGGACGTACGCGGGCGACACCTTCCACCTGATCCGCGCGGGCCTGTCTGGGGACCCGAACAAGGGCACCCCGCGCACGGTGGCCGCGCACCCGAAGGTCTTCGCCACCCTGACCGCCCCCAGCTTCGGCCCGGTCCACAACCGGCCCGCCTCCGGCACCTGCCGCTGCGGCACCCAGCACCCCGAGGACTCACCCGCCCTGGGCACGGCCCTGGACCCGACCACGTACGACTACGCGGGCGCGGTGCTGTGGAACAACCACGCCGGGGACCTGTGGCGCCGCTTCACGATCTACCTGCGCCGCGAGATCGCCCGCCGCGCCGGGCTCACCCAGTCCGCCCTGGGCGAGGTGTGCCGGATCTCGTTCGGGAAGGTCGCCGAGTTCCAGAAACGGGGCGCGATCCACTTCCATGCGATCGTCCGCCTCGACGGCCCCGAAGGTCCCGACGAGCCGCCCCCCGCCTGGGCGACCACGGGGCTCCTGGAGGATGCGATCCCGGCCGCTGCCCGCCGGGTCGCTGTGCCGCTCGCCCCCGCCGGCGCTTTCCCGGCCCGCGTCCTGCGCTGGGGTGCGCAGGTGGATGTGCGCCCGATCGGTGCGGCGAGCGCGAACACGGAGCTGAGCGAAGAGGCCGTGGCCGCCTACGTCGCCAAGTACGCCACCAAAGCCGCCGAGACCACGGGCACGGTCGATCGCCGCATCGGGGAGCTGGCAGAGCTGGACAGGTTCCGGGAGCTCCCGCAGCACACCCGCCACCTGATCGAAGCCTGTTACCGCCTCGACGACGCCTACCCGGACCGCAAGCTCTGGCAGTGGGCCCACATGCTCGGCTTCCGGGGCCACTTCTCCACCAAGTCCCGCCGCTACTCCACCACCCTCGGCGCCCTGCGCCACACCCGCGCGCAATACCGCGCCCGCCAGGAACGCCACGAGAGGGGCCTGCCGGACCCGGACGACCACCCCGACGCCTCGACGCTCACCCTCGCCCACTGGGTCTACGCCGGACACGGCCACACCCCCGGCGAATCCTGGCTCACCGCCCGCATCGCCCACGAGATCCGCACCAACCGCGAAACCGCCCGCGAAGAACTTGCCCAACTCGCCCATGAGGAAGGGGACATGGCATGGCCGCTGTCGTGATCCAGCGCAAGTGGCACACCACCGCCGAGGTTGCCGAGATGCTCGGCTTCGGCCTGTCCAAGACCAAGATGCTCGTGCTCACCGGAGAGATCCGCTCGGTGAAGATCGGGCGCAACCGCCGCATCCTCCCGGCCTGGGTGGACGAGTACGTCAGCCGCTGCGCTGAGGCCGCTGAGGAGTGGTCCGCATGAGCGGCAAGCGCGGCAACGGTGAGGGCTCGATCTACCCGTACAGGAACGGCCACGCCGCCTATGTCTGGGTCACCAAACCGGACGGTAAGCGCGCCCGCAAGTACGTCTACGGCAAGACCCGCGAAGAGGTCCACGACAAGTGGATCAAACTGCACGCGGAGGCGAAGAAGGGCCCGGTGGCTACCTCGGTGCCGACGCTTGCCGCCTACCTCGCGCGGTGGGTGAAGGAGGTGGTCGAGCCGGACCTCAAGCCGAAGACGGCGGAGACGTACGCCATGCACGTGCGCCTCTATCTGACGCCCGGCCTGGGGGACAAGCGCCTCGACAAGCTCACGGTTCGGGACGTGCGGACCTGGGTGAATCGCCTACTAGACGAGTGCCAGTGCTGCGCGCAGGGGAAGGACGCGCGACGCGACAAGCCCCGCTGCTGCGCTGTGGGTCGGTGCTGCCGACAGGTTGCCTCCCGCCGAACGATTCAGGACGCCCGCGCCGTGCTGCGGTCCGCACTGACCAACGCGATGACCGAAGAGTTGATCACGAAGAACGTGGCCGGACTCGTCAAGGTGCGGTCCGGTCGCAAGGTCCAGCGCAAGCCCTGGTCGGTCGAGGAGGCGCGGCGGTTCCTGGAGGCCGCCCAGACGGCGCACGACCCGCTCTACGCGGCCTACGTCCTGATCCTGGTGCTCGGCTTCCGGCGTGGTGAGGTGCTTGGTCTCACCTGGGGAAACGTGGACCTGGAGTGCGGAGAAATCACAGTGCAACTCCAGCTCCAGCGTATCCGCCGCCAGTTGGTCCATGACGAGACCAAGACCGAAGCCTCCTCGGCCACGCTCCCGCTGCCGCAGATCTGCGTGAACGCCCTGAGGTTGCGGAGGCAGGAACAGGAGCGGGCGCAACTCGCCGCCGGTGAGCTGTGGGCCGACTCGGATTTCGTCTTCACCACGCGGTACGGGACGCCGGTGGAACCCCGGAACTTCAACCGCTCGTTCGCCAATCGCACCGAGAAGGCGGGCGTCCGGGGTATACGCCTCCACGACACCCGGCACACGTGCGGCTCGCTCCTTGCCGCTCTGGACGTGCATCCTCGCGTGGCTATGCAGATCCTTCGCCATAGCAAGATCGCAGTAACGATGGAGGTCTACACGCACGTCCCGTCCGAGGCGACGCGCAAGGCGCTGCGGAAGCTCGGCAAGCACCTGGGACGGCAGTCGTAGCGGTTGCTGTACTCCGCTGCTGTACGGCAGCAGAAAGCCCCTCCCGAGTGAACCCGGGAGGGGCTTTGAGCTGCTGTGGACCTGAGGGGATTCGAACCCCTGACCCCCTCGATGCGAACGAGGTGCGCTACCGGACTGCGCCACAGGCCCTTGCGACGAGTGAAACTCTAGCACCCCCGAAGGGGTGCTCGGTAATCCGTTCCGCACAGGTCAGGGGCCCCTGCGCGGTCGCCGGCTCACTCGCCCGCCGCGCGGGGCGGGGGCTTCTCCTCGTACTGGTCGAAGAGGGGGGTGTTGCGGCGGCGCCCGCGCGTGCGGCGCGAGGGGCGGGACTCCACCGCCTGCTCCGGTTCGGCTCGCGGGGTGGGCTCCGCGGGGGTGGAGCGGGCCGAGGACCAGACGTCGGGGGCGCCCAGGTCCACGTCCTGGGTCGCGCGGGGGGCGACGGGTGCGGTCACGTAGGTCGGCAGCGGTACGGGCACCGGGTCCCAGCCCGCGCCGCGCGGCTCCCTGCCCGGGGCGCGCTGCTGGTCGACCCACTCCGCGTGGTCGGTCTGTTCCACCAGGGCGCGGCGGTCCGCGGCGAGCGCCGAGGCATCGGGGTGCCCGGCGGGCTCGGGACGCCGGGCGTCCTCGGCGGGGGCGCGGCGCGCGGGCGCTTCGGGCTGCGGAGCGATCAGCTCGGTCGGACGCTCGTCCGCCCCGGGACGCCGCTCGGGCGCGGACCGGCGCTCGGGCGCGGACCGGCGCTCGGGCGCGGGACGCCGTTCCGGAGCCGGGTGGCGCTCCGGAGCCGGGTGGCGCTCCGGAGCCGGGTGGCGCTCCGGAGCCGGGTGGCGCTCCGGAGCCGGGTGGCGCCGATGTAGGCGCTGAGCAGCACGGCCGGGACGGCGGGCACCCACAGGAAGCCGAGTCCCCACACCGCCGCGACGACCGAGCCGAGCGTGAAGACGAGGAAGAGCAGCACCGTCGTGCGCCGACGGCGGGCGAGTACGCGGGTGCGGCGGGCGCGCGCCTGCACCTCCGCGGCGTCGGGGCTCCATACGGTCCGGGGCCGCTCGTCCCGTTCGGCCTCGGGCTCCGCCGCTCCCCGCGCCGCCTCGGCGTGCCGGGCGTGCTCCCGTCCGCGCGGCTCCTCGGCGAGCGGCTCGCGGGGAGCTTCCGGAGGCGAGGACGGCACGGAGGCGGGCGGCTGCTGGGGCGTCTCGCGGAGGACGGTCCTGGGCGCGGCGAAGGCGCGGACGTCGACCGATTCGGTCGGCTCCGCCTCGCCCGCCGGGGCCTGCTCCGGTTCGCCCGGGGCGCGTTCCCGCAACTCCTTGGCGTAACGGCGTTCCATCCCCGCGCGTCCGGACAGCAACCGGATGGCGGTACTGAAACGTTCCGTCGGACGGGCCTCGTTCAGCTCGTCCTGCCTGCGAAGCCACATGGGGACCAGATAGGCCGCCCAGGCCCCGACGATGACTGCGTAAATGAGGCCACTGCTGCTCACCTCTCACACGGTAGAGGGGTTTTCGCCAGGCGATCCGCCAATTGAGTCGGTGTGTCGCACGAACCGACTGATAACACGGGCATTTTTAGGAACGATCTGATCAACAGAAAGGCATGAATGGTATGTACGGATCAGATCACCCTGCTATTCGAATAACTTTTCGAATTATGAGGAAGAGCTTTTCCACTCCCCGCGCTCGCCTCGCGCCTCACCCCGTGCGTCACCCCGCGTCTCCCCCTGTGAGCTGCGCCGGGCCCGCCACCGCGCCAGCAAGCCGTGCGGCACCTCCTCCGCGGTGAGCGCGAAGACGAGGTGGTCGCGCCAGCCGCCGTCGATGTGCAGATAACGGGGGCGCAGGCCCTCTTCGCGGAAACCGAGTTTCTCCACGACGCGGCGGCTCGGGCCGTTCTCCGGACGGATGCAGACCTCGATGCGGTGCAGGCCCATCCGGAAGAAGGAGTGGTCGACTGCCAGGGCCACGGCGGTCGGCATGACACCCCGTCCGGCGATGTCCTGGTCCACCCAGTACCCGATGTGCGCCGAGCACATCGAGCCCCAGGTGACCCCCGCAACCGTCAACTGACCGACCAGGCGCCCCTGGTACTCGATGACGAAGGGCAGCATGCGGCCCGCCTTCGCCTCCGTGCGCAGATGCCGGACCATCTGACGGTAGGTCGGGCGGTGCGTGATGGGGCCCGAGGGGGTCGGCGGCGGGATCGTCGCCTCCCAGGGGCGCAGCCAGTCGCGGTTGCGCCGGTTCACCTCGCGCCAGGCGCTCTGGTCGCGCTGTCTTATCGGGCGCAAGGTCACGTCGCCCTCCGTCAGCACGACGGGCCACGTGGACAGATACCCGTTCAGCTCGGGCTCCCGGCGTTCTCGGCGGGGCCGGTGGTGCCCGGGCCCGGGTCGGTGCCGGCGCCGGTCTGCTCCGGGGCCGGGCGGTGGTCGCCGCCGTGGACCTGGTCGACGGCGTGCGGCAGCCAGCGCTCCAGGACGGCGAGTCCGTCGCGGACGCCGCCCGTGGAGCCCGGCAGGTTCACGACGAGGGTGGTCCCCGCGACCCCGGCGAGCCCGCGCGAGAGCGCGGCGCTCGGGACCTTGCCGAGCCCCTCGGCGCGGATCGCCTCCGCGACGCCCGGGATCTCGCGGTCCAGGACGGCGCGCGTCGCCTCGGGCGTGAGGTCGGTGGGCGTGAGCCCGGTGCCGCCCGTCGTCACGACGACGTCGTAGCCGGTCTGGACCGCTGCCCGCAGGGCGGCCTCCACGGGTGCCCCGTCCGGCACGACCTGCGGCCCCTCGGTCGCGAAGCCCCAGGCCCGCAGCGCCTCGGCGATCAGCGGCCCGCCGCGATCGGGGTAGACCCCGGCGGCGGCACGGTTCGACGCGGTGACGACGAGCGCGGTACGCGGCCCGGCCGGGGGACGGGGCGCCACCGCGCGCGTACGCTCCCGGGCGGCCCCGCCCGTACCGGCGGACGCCCCCTCGCGGTGCCAGTCGCCCGACTTGCCGCCGGTCTTGGTCTCGACGCGGATGTCGGTGATGGTCGCGGCCTTGTCGACGGCCTTGACCATGTCCACGACCGTGAGGGCCGCGACGGAGACGGCGGTGAGGGCCTCCATCTCGACGCCCGTGCGGTCGGTCGTGCGGACCGTGGCGGTGATCCGGACGGCCTCGTCGGTGACCTCCAGGTCCACGGTCACGCCGGAGAGCGCGAGGGGGTGGCAGAGCGGCACGAGGTCCGGGGTGCGTTTGGCACCCATGATCCCCGCGATACGGGCGGTCGCGAGGGCGTCCCCCTTGGGCAGGCCCTCCCCCCGGAGCAGGGCGATGACCTCGGGGGTGACGAGGACGCGTCCGGTGGCGCGTGCGGTGCGTGCGGTGATGTCCTTGCGGGTCACGTCGACCATGCGGGCCGCGCCCGAGGAGTCGAGGTGCGTGAGCCCGCCGGGCGGCGGGTCCGCGGGCTCGGGGGCGGCGGCCCCCGCGGGCGTGGCGGTCATGAGGCGAAGGTGCTCCCGTTGTGGGCTCGCGGGCGTCTCGCGCGGGCCGGTGTCGGGCAGCCACGGTACTCGCCCGGGACCGGTGGAATCAGGGCAGCACCGGTCGCGGGGCGCCCCACGCGCCGCGCGGACCCGCCCCGTACCGGAGCCGTTCAGCCGAGCAGGACGACCTCCACTTCCTCGCCCGGCTCCACCGAGGTGCGCTCCTCGGGCACGACGAGGAGGGCGTCCGCCCGCGCCAGGGCGCCGACCAGGTGCGAGGAGGCGCCGCCCACGGGGGTGACGCGGCCGTCCGCGTGGCGGGCGCGGAGGTACTGGCGGCGGCCCGCGGGCGAGGTGAGGGCCTTGGGGGCATCGACGACGGCGCGGACGGTGGGGCGGTGCAGGTCGGTGAAGCCCGCGAGGGCCCGGATCGCCGGGCGGACGAACAGCTCGAAGGACACGTACGCGGAGACCGGGTTGCCGGGAAGGGCGAGGACGGGCGTCGCGTCGCGCCCGATCGTGCCGAAGCCCTGGGGCTTGCCCGGCTGCATCGCGAGCTTGCGGAAGGCGACACCGCGCGGCGCCTCGGCGCGGGCGCCCTCGGCCTCGGCCTCGGGGACGCTCTCGGCGGCGGGGACGTTGTCGGCGGCGGTTCGGTTCTGGGCCGCCGGGGCGTCCTCGCCCGTGCCCACATCCTCGCCCTCACCTTCGGCGGTCGTCTCCGGCAGCCCCGTCCAGCCGGTCAGGGCCTCCTTCACTACGTCGTAGGCGCCGACGCTCACGCCGCCGGAGGTCACGACGAGGTCGGCGCGGATGAGCTGGTCCTCGATCGTGGCGCGCAGGGTCTCGGCGTCGTCGCCGATGGCGCCGACCCGGAAGGCGATCGCGCCCGCGTCCCGGGCCGCGGCGGTGAGGGCGAAGCTGTTGGAGTCGTGGATCTGGCCGGGCGCCAGGGACTCGCCGGGCTGGACGAGTTCGCTGCCGGTGGCGAGAACGACGACGCGCGGGCGCGGGCGTACGCGGACCGTGTCGCGCCCCAAGGCGGCGAGCAGGCCGAGCTGGGGCGGGCCGAGCACGGTGCCCGCCGCGAGCGCGAGATCGCCCTCGCGCACGTCGCTGCCAGCCTCGCGTACGTGTGCGCCCGGCTCGGCGGAGCGGAAGACCCGGACCGTGCCCGAGGCGCCCTCGGGCGCGGTGCTGTGCGGGGTCATGCGGTCGACGGGGCCCGCGCCGAGGCCGCCGTCGGTCCACTCGACGGGCACGACGGTGTCCGCGCCTTCCGGCAGCGGGGCGCCGGTCATGATGCGGACCGCCTCCCCCTCCGCGACCGGCAGGCCGGGGGACGGCCCGGCCGCCGCGTCGCCGACGACCTTGAGCGTGACGGGCGCGTCCTCGCCCGCGCCCGCGAGATCGGCCGCCCTGACGGCGTACCCGTCCATGGAGCTGTTGGCGAAGGGGGGCAGGGAAAGCGGCACGGTCACGTCCTCCACGAGGACGCAGCCCTGGGCGTCGAGCAGCTGGAGCTCGATCGGCTCCAGCGGGCGCACCGTGGCCAGGATGTCGTCCAGGTGCGCGGTCACCGGCCAGGGGGCCTCGGGGCCCTGGGGCTGCGTCGTCGTGCTCACTACGGCTGCATCTCCTCGTCGACGTAACTGCGGAGCCAGGCGCGGAAGTCCGGGCCAAGGTCCTCACGTTCGCACGCGAGCCTGACGATGGCGCGCAGGTAGTCGCCGCGATCCCCGGTGTCGTAGCGGCGGCCGCGGAAGACGACGCCGTGCACCGGGCCCCCCGCCCTCTCGTCCTCGGCGAGGTGCTGGAGCGCGTCGGTGAGCTGGATCTCGCCGCCGCGCCCCGGCTCGGTCTTGCGCAGTATGTCGAAGATGCGCGGGTCGAGGACGTAGCGGCCGATGATCGCGTAGTTGCTGGGCGCGTCGGCGGGGTTGGGCTTCTCGACCAGCCCGGTGATGCGGACGACGTCGTCGTCGTCCGTCGTCTCGACGGCCGCGCTGCCGTAGAGGTGGATCTGCTCGGGCGGGACCTCCATGAGCGCGACGACGCTGCCGCCCTCACGGGCCTGGACCTCGATCATCCGGGCGAGGAGCGG
This sequence comes from Streptomyces sp. NRRL F-5630, assembly GCF_000719475.1. Classification (GTDB taxonomy): domain Bacteria; phylum Actinomycetota; class Actinomycetes; order Streptomycetales; family Streptomycetaceae; genus Streptomyces. The sequence goes on from NZ_JOGO01000083.1 coordinate 14,702, forward strand.
GTCGCGCGGGTCGATGAGGTCGTCGCCGAGGAGCACGGCGAAGGCCTCCTGGCCGACGTGCGGCGCCGCGCAGAGCACGGCGTGCCCGAGGCCCTTGGGGTCGCCCTGGCGCACGTAGTGGAGGTCCGCCAGGTCGGTGGACTCCTGCACCCTGGCGAGGCGGTCGCCGTCGCCCTTGCGGCGGAGCGCCTCCTCCAGCTCGTAGTTCCGGTCGAAGTGGTCCTCGACCGGGCGCTTGTTGCGGCCTGTCACCATGAGGACGTCGTTCAGACCCGCGGAGACGGCCTCCTCCACGACGTACTGGATCGCGGGCTTGTCCACGACCGGCAGCATTTCCTTCGGGGTGGCCTTGGTCGCCGGGAGGAACCTCGTCCCGAGACCGGCGGCGGGGATCACGACCTTCGTGATCCGGGAGTGTGCGGAAGTCATGGCGCCACCATAGCCAGCGCTTTGCCGCCGCCCGCGAAGTTGTCCACAGGTGGCGGTCATATTGACTGATATGACGTAATAAGGAGCGCAGTGAGCCCAGTGCCAGAGGAAACGAAGGACGCGAAGAGGGTCCTGCGCCGCTCCCTTCTGACGGAGCGGAACGCCAGGCCGGCCGCCGAGGTACGGCGCCTGGGGCACGCGCTGGCCGAGGTCGCCTCGGGGCTCCCGGAGCTGGAGGGGTCGCGGACCGTGGCGGCGTACGTGTCGGTCGGCGGCGAGCCGGACACCGGGCCGCTCATCGAGCTGTGGCACGCGCGCGGCGTCCGGGTCCTGCTGCCGGTGCTGCTGCCCGACGACGACCTCGACTGGGCCGTCTACGAGGGCCCGGCGTCGTTGCGCGAGGTGCGGCGCGCGGGCCGCATGACGCTGCGCGAGCCCGTCGGGTCGCGGCTCGGGCCCGGCGCGGTCACGGAGGCGGAAGCCGTACTGCTGCCGGGGCTCGCCGTGGACCGCGCGGGGCGCAGGCTCGGGCGCGGCGGCGGCTCGTACGACCGGGTGCTGACGCGGCTCGCCGCCTCGGGCGCCGAGCCGCTCCTCCTCGTCCTGCTGTACGAGGAGGAGGTGCGCGACACCGTCCCCGCCGAGCCGCACGACCGGCCGGTGCACGCGGCGGTGACCCCGGCGGGGGTGCGGCGGTTCGGGAGGTAGGGCGGCGGTACGGGTGGGGCGGCCCCGTGGGCGCGCGGCTCGGGGGCGTCCGTCCGCGGCACGCGCGAGGGGCGCTTCCGCTGGGCCATACGCGTGAGGGGCGCCCCCGTCGTGGGGGCGCCCCTCACCCGTCATCGTCGCGCGGGCCTCTTACCGCCGCGCGTGCGGCTCACGGTTTCAGGATCAGCGTGTCCTTGGTCGCCTTCTTCACCGCCGCGTCGCTGTAGGCCCAGGGCAGCGTCTCGCCCTCGGTCCACTTCTCCGTCTGGTCGGTGTAATGGGCGCTGTAGGCGTGGCCCGAGGCGCCCGTCAGGTTGATCCACCGGGATTTGTCGAGGTCGGCGAGGTTCACGATCATCCGCATCGACGGAACCCAGACGACGTCGTAACCGCCCGCGGCGTTCCAGCCGGTCGCGTCCACCGCCGCCTCGCCGCCGCCCAGCTTGTACGGGCCGCGGTTGAGCATCCGCTGGAGGAAGCCGGGGCCCTCGGTGCCGAGCGTCTGGTTCTTCAGCGTGAGCTGGTGCAGGCGGCCCCAGCTCCACGTGTCGATGTCCTTGCCGAGCTTCGCGGTCAGCTCCCAGCGGGCGTCCTTCATGGCGCGCGCGAAGAGGCCGTCACGCGTGGCGGTCGCCTTGTCCTTGCGGGTCTTGGGCGAGGACCACCACTCGCTCTCCGGTTCCTTGACGAGCTTGCGGACGACCTCGTACCAGCGGTCGCCGCCGTCGGGCTGCGCGCTGTCCGCGTCGCGCTGCCCGCACTCGCGGACCCGCGTGTCCTCGTCGACGGGGCCCGTGGTGCCGGCCGGCTCGACGTTGAGGCACTCGTCCTTGACCCGTACCTCCTTCGGCAGTTTCTGGCCGAAGGCGAGGATCAGGATGTTGCGCCACACGCCGTTGAAGTACGCGGCCGCCGCCGAGTCGGGCTCCTGGGTGTAGTCCCAGCCCTCCAGGAGTTTCTGCGCCTCGCGGACGTAGGGGTCCTTGACATCGATCTTCAGCAGGTAGGGCGTGAGCAGGCGGGCGATCTCGCTGCTGTTGTCCCTCTGCATGGAGGTCATGTCGTCGGTGGAGATCTTGCCGCCGTCCTTGATCTTCGACTTGATCAGGTCGGTGATGCGCTGGCTGCGGGTGCCGTACCCCCAGTCGCTCGTCAGCTCATAGGGATAGTTGTCCTTGTCGACGACAGCCTGGTTGGCGGTGACGATGTAGCCACGCGCGGGGTCGTACTCCCAGGGCAGCTCGTCCTGCTTGATCCAGCCCTGCCAGCTGTAGCGGGAGTCCCAGCCGGGCGCGGGCAGCGAGCCGTCGTCCCCCTTGGCGCGGACCGGGATCCTCCCCGGTGCCTGGTAGCCGATGTGGCCCTCGGTGTCGGCGTAGATGAGGTTCTGCGAGGGCACCTCGAAGAGGGCGGCGGCCGAGCGGAACTCCTTGAAGTCCTTCGCCTTGTCGAGCGCGAAGACCGCGTCCATGGAACGGCCCGGGTCGAGCGCGGTCCAGCGCAGCGAGACGCCGTAGCCGTCGCCCCGGTCGGGCGCCGCGCTCGCGACGGGCGCCTTCTTGCCGACCTTCGTCAGTTCGCCGTCGCGGTCGGAGATGAGCGGTCCGTTGTCGGTCTCACGGACGGTGATGACCTTCGACGTGCCGCCCGCGACCTTGATCGTCTCCTTGCGGGACTTGAACTTCTTGATCTTTCCGTCGACCTGGTAGCCGTCGCTCGTGACCTTCTCCAGGTAGAGGTCGGTGACGTCGGCGCCCAGGTTCGTCATGCCCCAGGAGATGTCGCCGTTGTGGCCGATGATCACACCGGGCATGCCGGAGAAGGTGTACCCGGAGACGTCGTACTGGCACTTCGCCGAGACCGTGCGGCAGTGCAGCCCCATCTGGTACCAGACCGAGGGAAGCTGCGGGGCGAGGTGCGGGTCGTTGGCGAGCAGCGGCTTGTTCGTCGTCGTGTACTTGCCGGAGACGACCCAGGAGTTCGAGCCGATGCCGTTGCCGCTCGGGCCGAGCAGATCCGGGACGCGGTCGAGAGCGTCGTAGACGCCGGTGAGCTTGTCGCTGATGGCCTGGGCGTCGGTGGAGCCGAAGCTGCCCTGGGTACCGGCGCCCGCTGAGGTACCGGTGCCGGTGCTCGTGCCCGCGCCGGTCCCGGTGCCGTCGGCGCTCGTGCCCGTCCCGGTGCCGCCGGTGCCCGTGCCGCCGGTCCCGGTTCCGCCGGTACCCGTGCCCGTGCCCATCGAGGTGCCGTCGCCGACGCCCGTGCCCGTCCCCGCGGGGGACCCCTTGTAGTCGGGGTCGTACTTGCCGGTGACCGGGTCGACGCCGCCGCCCTGAATGATCGGCGCGTTCTTCTCGTACGGGTACGCGGGATAGAGGTCCTTGATCTGTTTCGCGCTGAGGCGGCTGCTCATGAGGGAGCGGTCGATCTCGTCCTGCATGTTGCCGCGCAGGTCCCACGCCATCGCCTTGAGCCAGGCCACCGAGTCGACCGCGTCCCACTTCTGCGGCTTGTAGTCGTTGGTGAAGCCGAGCGCGGCGTACTCCAGCGAGATGTCCTTGCCGTCCTTGCCCGCGAGGTAGGCGTTGACACCCTTGGTGTAGGCGTCGAGCGAGCGCTTCGTGGCGGCCGACAGCTTGGTGTCGTACTCCTTCTGCGCCACGTCCCGCCAGCCCAGCGTCCGCAGGAACGCATCGGTGTCGACCTGGCCGTCGCCGAACATCTCGGAGAGCCGGCCGGAGGTCGTGTGGCGGCGCACGTCCATCTCCCAGAAGCGGTCCTGGGCCTGGACGTAGCCCTGCGCCATGAAGAGATCGGCGTCGCTGTCCGCGTAGATCTGCGGAATCCCGTAGCCGTCGCGGCGGACCTCGACCTTGCCGCTCAGACCCTTGAGCTGCAGCGTCCCGCTCGCCTGCGGGTACGAGGCCCGGACGGTGCTCACTCCCCACCACCCGCCGTACCCGACGCCCGCCACGAGGACGAGGACCAGGAGAATCACGAGGAGGCGGGCTCGACGCCCTTTCTTCTTGCCGGACTTATGACCGGAAGAGGGGGTTGTATTCGCGGGCATCGCTGTCCTTGCTGTCCTTCGAGCGGCCGAGCGGGCGGAATCGTCCGGGCGGAGAGTCACCCCAACGCTGGAGCAACCATAGGCGCAGCGCCTGTAGGCCAAGGACGCGGTACGGCGGCGGAGGCCGGGACCGAGGGCCCGTTCGCCCCGCTTCGCACGGCACTTGAGCACTCCCCCACCCGACCGGCTTGCCCCTTGTGTGCCGACTTCTCCGGTGCAAGGCGGTCGTATCTCCGCATGATCAGACGCACTCGGGCGAGAGAGCCGGTTCGCGAAGACGCATCAAGAAACCGTTAACGATTAGGTAAGGTAACGAAGTAACCGGGTCGTCTCTGTTCCGGAGCCGCCCCTCCGCCCGGCTCGTACCCCTTGCCGGCGTCTCCCCCCGTCCGCCCCCGGTGGACGCGGGTGCCCGCCCCCGCGGAAAGGAACCGGCCCCTGACTGTCGACCACCTCAACCAGCTCCTGCTCGTCTCCGCCGTCGTCCTCCTCGTCGCCGTCGCGGCCGTGCGCCTCTCCTCGCGCAGCGGCCTGCCGAGCCTGCTCGTCTATCTCGGCATCGGTGTCGTCATGGGCACCGACGGACTCGGCAACGTGTCCTTCGACGACGTCCGGCTCACCCAGGTCATCGGCTACGCGGCCCTCGTGGTGATCCTCACCGAGGGCGGTCTCGGCACGAAGTGGAAGGAAGTCCGCCCGGCGCTGCCCGCCGCGGCGGTGCTCTCCACGGTGGGCGTCGGGGTCAGCGTCGGGATCACGGCGCTCGGGGCGCACTACGTGGTCGGTCTCGACTGGCGGCCCGCGCTGATCATCGGGGCGGTGGTCTCCTCCACGGACGCGGCGGCGGTCTTCTCGGTGCTGCGCAAGGTGCCGCTGCCCTCCCGCATCACGGGCACGCTGGAGGCGGAGTCGGGCTTCAACGACGCGCCGGTCGTCATCCTCGTCGTGGCCTTCTCGACGGCGGGCCCCGTCGAGCACTGGTACGTACTCCTCGGCGAGATCGTGCTCGAACTGGCCATCGGCGCCGCGGTGGGGCTCGCGGTCGGCTGGCTCGGCGCGTACGGGCTGCGCCACGTCGCCCTGCCCGCCTCGGGGCTCTACCCGATCGCGGTCATGGCGATCGCCGTCACCGCCTACGCCTCGGGCGCCCTCGCCCACGGCAGCGGCTTCCTCGCCGTCTACCTCGCCTCGATGGTGCTCGGCAACGCCAAACTGCCGCACTGGCCGGCGACCCGAGGGTTCGCCGAGGGCCTCGGCTGGCTCGCGCAGATCGGCATGTTCGTCCTGCTCGGGCTGCTCGTCACCCCGCACGAACTCGCCTCGGACATGGTGCCCGCGCTCCTCATCGGCCTCATCCTCACCGCCCTCGCCCGCCCGGCATCGGTCCTGCTGAGCCTGCTGCCCTTCCGGCGGCCGTGGCGGGAACAGGCGCTCATGTCATGGGCGGGGCTGCGCGGTGCCGTGCCCATCATCCTGGCGACGATCCCCATGGTGGGCGGGATCAAGGACAGCCAGCACATCTTCAACATCGTCTTCGTGCTCGTCGTCGTCTACACCCTCGTCCAGGGCCCGACCCTGCCCTGGCTCGCCCGCCGCCTGGGGCTCGGCAACCGCGCCGAGACCGCGGACCTCGGCGTCGAGTCCGCGCCGCTGGAGCGCCTGCGCGGCCACCTCCTGTCGGTCGCGATCCCCGGCGACTCGCGGATGCACGGCGTGGAGGTGAGCGAACTCCGCCTGCCGAAGGGCTCCGCCGTCACGCTCGTCGTCCGCGAGGGCACGAGCTTCGTCCCCACCCCGACCACGACCCTGCGCCGTGGCGACGAACTCCTCGTCGTCGCCACCGACCCCGTCCGCGAGGCCGCGGAGGGCCGCCTCCGCGCCGTCGCCCACGGCGGCAAGCTCGCCGGCTGGCTCGGACACGAGGAGGACGACGGCCCGATCTCGGGCGCCGTCGCCACGGCGGGACGCATGGGCGCCGGCTCGGGACGAGCGGGGAACGGTACGGGACGAGCGGGAGCCGGTGCGGGACGGACCGGGGCCGGGCGCGGTCGTACGGGTGCGGGACGGGCCGACACGGGCTCGGGGCGTGCGGGCGGCGGTACGGGGCGTGGGAGCGGCGGTGTCGGGCGGCCCGGGGCGACCGCGCGGGAGGTCGCCCCGGGGAAGCCGGGGGCGGGACAGGCGGGAGGCCGCTCGCTGGGCCGCCTGCGGTTCAGCCGGTCGGCGGACGTCAGTGGACGCGGCGAGAAGGGCAAGGTCCGCCCGGAGTACGGCGAACCGGCCACTGCGGGCGGTACGGGGGCCGGCACCACGGATGTGCGGGGCGCGAGTGCGGGCTGCGCGGGCACGGGCGGCGCGGGCACGGGCGGCGCGGGCACGGGCGGCGCGGGCACGGGCGGCGCGGGCACGGGGAGAACGGACGCGGGTCTCAGGACCGGCGCTGCGGGCGGCTCAGGCGTCGGGAACGCGGCCGGCAGGAGCGGCACGGGCGGCACAGGCAGTGGCTCGGGCGGCGCTTTCGTGCCGGAGGAGCGGGAGGCTCCGGCGGCCGAGCGGCGGGGCACCGGCTCCGTGCCGCCGCTGCCGCCCGCCCCCTCCGCGCGCGAGAAGGCGCGCGAGCAGGCGGCACGCCACGCGGCCGAAGCCGACGACGCCACCCCGGAGCGGCTCCGTCCGGCGGAGGAGCGCCAGGCCGAGACGGCAGGCGTCGGGGAGCCCGACGAGGAGCGGGATCCGGCCTGAGCCGCCGCTGACCATCGCTCCGCCGCAGGTGGCCTGCCACCTGCGGCGAGGCGCGCCGACGCTCGCACCCGTCATACGATGGGTCCGCATCACTGACCGACCAACTCTGCCTGACGCAGAGCTGGCGCGACCGTATGGCGGCCGTGACGCCCTCCCGGGCGCTGGCATCTACCGCAGTTCCGCGCGAGTGGACAGCTCTCGGCGCCTCCCCCGCTGAGGCGCTACCAGGCGGCAGAAAGGCAGCGCCGTGGCAACCACGGTCGCCTCCTCGTCCGGCACCGGCTCCCCGAAGGGCGCACCTTCGCGCCGTCCCGGTTACGGACAGCTCCTGCGCACCCCCGGTGTCGCGGGCTTCCTCCTCTCGGGCTTCGCCGCCCGGCAGCCCTTCGGGATGCTGACCATGGCCATGGTCATGCTCGTGGAACACACCACCGGGTCCTACGGCAGCGCGGGCGCCGTCGCCGCGGTCACCGGTGTCTCCATGGCGCTCTTCGCCCCGCAGAACGGCAGGCTCGCGGACCGCCACGGACAACGCGCCGTCCTCGTCCCCGGTGTCCTCCTCCACGCCGCCTCGGTCGCCGCGCTGGCCGCCCTCGCTCTCGCCGATGCCCCGCTGTGGGCGCTGTTCCTGCTGGCCGTCCCGGCGGGCGCTTCGGTGCCGCAGGTCGGCCCGATGGTGCGGGCACGCTGGGCGAGCAAGCTCGCCGGCAGTCCGCTGCTCCCCACGGCCGCCGCCTTCGAATCGGTCACCGACGAGTTCACGTTCGTCATCGGGCCGGTCCTCGCCACCGCGCTCTGCACCGGCGTGCACCCCGTCGCCGGTCTCGCCGCCGAGGGCACGCTCACCCTCGTCGGCGGCCTGCTCTTCGCCGTTCAGCGCGCGGGTCTGCCGGGCGACGGCCACCACAACCCCGCCACCGGACCGGACAGCGGCAGCACGCCGCGCCGGGCGGCGGCGGGGCAGTCGGGGGCAGGCGGCCCGGGGCCCCGAACGGAGACGGCCGGACCGTCCTCGGCGTTGCGGGTGCCGGGCGTCCGGGTGCTGGTCGTGGCCTTCCTCGGGATCGGGGTGGTCTTCGGCGGTATGCAGGTGTCTCTCACGGCCTTCGCCGAGGAGTCGGGTCACTCCGGTGTCAACGGCCTCCTCTACGGGATCTTCGCCTGCGGGAACATGCTCTCGGGCGCCGCTGTGGGCGCGATCGCCTGGAAGCGGCCCGCCCACCGCCGGCTGCTCGTCGGCTACACGGCGCTCGCCGTCGTGGCCTCGACCCTGTGGGCCGTGCACTCCGTTCCCCTCTTCGCCGTGGTCGGTTTCCTGACGGGGCTGTGCGTCGCGCCCTCCCTGGTCACCGGGTACACGCTGGTCGACGCGCTGGTGCCGGCCAGGGCCAGGACGGAGGCGTTCACCTGGCTCACCGGTGCGGTGGCGCTGGGGCAGGCGGCGGCGGTGACGGCCGCGGGGAGGCTCGCGGACGCGCACGGTTCACAGGCCGGCTTCCTGGTCCCGGCCCTCGGGGCCCTGGCCGCCCTCCTCACGCTGGCGGTCCTGCGCGGGCGACTCGTGCCGACCACCGCGAAGCCCCCGGCCGAGGCCGCCGAGGAGCCCGCGCCCGGCGTGTGATCGGTCACCGGGGTTTGTCGGCAGTGGACTGACGGCGCGGAATACGTCACTATGGAGTGTCGTTAGCACTCATCGAGTCAGAGTGCCAGGAGGAAGCAAGTGCCGACGTACCAGTACCAGTGCACCGAGTGCGGTGAGGGCCTGGAGGCCGTCCAGAAGTTCACGGACGCCTCGCTCACCGAGTGCCCGAACTGCGGGGGCCGCCTGAAGAAGGTCTTCTCCGCCGTCGGCATCGTCTTCAAGGGCTCGGGCTTCTACCGCAACGACAGCCGGGGGGCGTCGAGCAGCAGCTCGCCCGCGACCAAGCCCTCGACCGGCTCGGACACCGCCGCGAAGCCCGCGGCGGAGAAGAAGTCGGACGCCGGTTCCAGCTCGTCGAGCAGCAGCTCCTCCAGCAGCAGCTCGCCGGCGCCCGCCGCCTGAGTCCTGTCGGCAGCTCCTGCCGCGGACGGGTCTGTCCCCCGCAGTGCGGACGGGCCCGTTCCCGTCGCGGTGCGGACATGCCCGCACCCGTGGACAGGGTGTTTCCGGGTCGCGGACAGGTACGTCACCTGTAGCTCGCGCCTGCGCGCGGCCTCCGGCCTCGGCCGGGATCGCCGACTCCTTCCCTCCTGAGCCGGCCCCGCAGTGACAGCGACGACCCTTCCGCTTTCCCGTCCGGCCCTGTTCCTCCGCTCCGCCGGAGGGGCGGGGCCGGACCGGTCCCTGATGGTGTCCCGATACTGTGCCGCCATGTCGAACACCACCTCCACCCGCCCCGCTGGGCCCGGTGCCGCGGCCTCCTCGGGGCCCCAGGCCGATATCGGGGTCATCGGCGGTTCAGGCTTCTACTCCTTTCTCGAAGACGTCACGGAGGTCTCGGTCGAGACTCCGTACGGCCCGCCGAGCGACTCGCTCTTCCTCGGCGAAGTGGCGGGCCGGCAGGTCGCGTTCCTGCCCCGGCACGGACGTGACCACCACCTGCCGCCCCACCGCATCAACTACCGCGCCAACCTCTGGGCCCTGCGCTCGGTCGGCGTGCGGCAGGTGGTCGGGCCCTGCGCGGTGGGCGGGCTCAGGCCCGAGTACGGTCCTGGCACCCTGCTCGTTCCCGACCAGTTCGTCGACCGTACGAAGGGCCGGGCCCAGACCTACTTCGACGGCGAGCCACGTCCGGACGGCGCCGTGCCGAACGTCGTGCACGTCTCCCCCGCCGATCCGTACTGCCCGACGGGCCGGTCCGTCGCACTCACCACGGCCAGGCGGCACGACTGGGACGCGGTGGACGGCGGAACGCTCGTCGTGGTGGAGGGTCCGCGGTTCTCCACCCGTGCCGAGTCACGCTGGCACGCGGCGCAGGGCTGGTCGGTGGTCGGGATGACCGGGCATCCGGAGGCGATGCTCGCTCGTGAACTGGAGCTCTGCTACACCTCGTTGACGCTGGTCACCGACCTGGACGCGGGCACCGAGACAGGGGAGGGCGTCTCGCACCAGGATGTGCTGCAGGTCTTCGCGGCGAACGTCGACCGACTGCGGACGGTCCTTTTCGACGTCGTGGCAGATCTTCCGGCTACGGAGGACCGGGCCTGCCTGTGCACGAAGGCCCTCGGGGGATGGGACCCCGGGTTCGCGTTGCCGTAACCGTAGAACACCTCGGGCGGTACGTGTCGAATCGGAGGAAAAGCGATCACTCGTTCGGGTTGTGGATATCTCGGCAACCCCCGAGTTATCCACAGGCGTTCATCGAGTGTCGGTCGCCTCCGGCAGGGTGTGCTTGTCCGTTTCGTACTGGCGCTCGGCCGGTCGCGCGGCGGACGCGGTGGTGGCACGTCCCGTGTCACCACCGGGCCCACCCCTGCGTACGAACGGACCTTCCGCCATGCCGCATACGCCTCCCGGCCTCCTCTCCTTCCTGCCTGGCGATCCCGCTGGGGCTCAACACGAGCGGGATCGGACTCCGCACGTGCCCGCACAGGGGCCGCACGAAGTGACACCCGTCCGGCACGAGTTCCATGGCCACGAGATCCTCGGGCAGGGCCTCGCAAAGTACGAGTCCGTGGGGCACGAGCTCTCGGGCCACGGCTTTTCGGGTCACGAGGCCCACGGTCAGGACAGAGACGGCGCCGGGTACGGCGGCGGTACGGGGACGGGACCGCCGGGCCGCGAAGTACCGCCGACTGGCACCGTCCCGCTCTTCCCTCCGCTACCCGTACGACGTGCGGGTGTGGGGCGGTGGTGGCCTGGGCGCCCACCGGGCCGGGGTCTGGTGCTCGCGCTCCTCGCGCTCTGCGGCGGCCTCCTCCTTGCCGTGCCTTCGGCGGGGGCCGATGCTCCGGCGGCGAAGGCCGCCTCCGGGGCGGGACGCGCCAAGGCCCACGGGCCACGGCACACGGCGGCCGACCGGCGCTCCGTGCGCACCGCGGTGCGGATCGCGGAGCCCGCGGGTCTGCGCCTGGTACGGCCCGGGGACCGGGTGGACGTGATCGCGGTGAAGCGTACGGGCCCACGCGCGGCCCACGTCGTGGTGGCCGGAGCACGGGTTGTCGCCCTTCCGCGCCCGCCTGAGTCCACGCCTTCGCCATCCGGGGGTACGACGGCGCCCCTCCCGGGTCCGTCGCCGGAGAGCGCCGAGACGGGGGTTTGGCCGGGGGCCGACGCGGAAACGCGCTGGGACGCGACGGATTCCGGTGCCGTCGTCGTGCTCACGGTGCCGCGCGCCTCGGCGGTGGAACTCGCCGCGGCGTCCGCCTCCTCCGCGCTGGCGGTGGTCGCATGCTGAGGACCCTGATCCGGAAGGTGTCCGGAGTGCTGCTTGCGCTCCGGGGCCGCGGCGGAAAGCGGGGCCGGGGTTGCGGATCCGTACACGAGACAGCGGACCGGGCCGTGTCAAGTCCCTCGATGGGGGGAGGCAATTGGACAAGGACCGGGACGGATGTCGTAGGTTGCGAGACTGTTTGCACCGCACAACATCCGCATACGGAAAGGTCCTTGGGTGAGCGAGAACAGCAAGCCTGGTGTGTGGGAAGGCTTCAAGTCGTTCCTCATGCGCGGCAATGTCATCGACCTCGCGGTCGCCGTGGTCATCGGGGCCGCCTTCACGAACATCGTCAACGCGGTGGTCAAGGGCGTCATCAACCCGGTGGTCGGCGCCTTCGGGACGCAGGACCTGGACCAGTACAGCTACTGCCTGCAAAGCCCCTGCGAGCCGGCGCACGGTGGCAGGGAGGCCGAGGGCATCCAGATCATGTGGGGCACGGTCCTCAGCGCGGCCCTCACCTTCCTGATCACTGCGGCCGTCGTGTACTTCCTGATGGTGCTGCCCATGTCGCGCTACCTGGCGCGGCTGGCGGCCCGCCGCGAGGCGAAGTACGGCGCACCCGAGGTGCCGGCCTCGGAGCTGGACGTCCTGAAGGACATCAGGGACGAGCTCGTCGCCGCCCGGATCGCCCGCGGCGAGTCCGCGCCGAACGGGCCGGCGGCGCCCGGGGCGACCGCCGCACCGCCGCAGGAAGGGCCGGGAGCACAGGAAGGCCCGTCAGGGGGCCAAGGGCCCACGAAGGGCTGAGCCGCGTACCGCGGCGCGCGGCCGGGTCTCGGGACCGCTTCCGGTCAGATGTGGTGCGGGGGCTTTTCGTCGAGGAAGCGGGCCAGGTCGGCCGCCGAACCACCACGCGGCACCGGGCGGTCGCCCCACCCCCGGTCGGAGTCGTCACCGCCCCGCCCGTAGAGCGGGTCGTCGAAGACCAGGCGCGCCTTGGCCCGCCGGAGACGGGCCGTCTCCGCGTCTTCCGGAAGGGCCGCCATCGTTTCCGCGCCCACCTCTTCCGTACCCGCGTCCGGGGCAGCCACGGCCGCTTCGCCGGGGGCCGCGGCGACCTGGGGAGTCTGAGCCGTCTCGCCCTCCGCCGGACTGGGCGTCACAGTCGTCGCCAGGCCGGACGTCTCAGTCCCAGGGGAGCCGGAGGTCTCAGTTTCCGCCGAGCCGCCGGACGGCTCAGTCCTCGCCGGGCCGGGCGTCTCGGCCTCCGCCGGGCCCGGGAGGGGCCGCGGGGAAGGACTGGCCATCGGCTCGGGGGTTTCGCTCATTCCCCCAGCGTACGTCCGTGCTCCGGTTTCCCGGCGGGCGAGCGGTACGGGACAGAGGGGAGCACGCACAGGAGGTCTGGGCTCAGGGGCGCCGATGAGCGGGCCAGTCGGACCGCATCTCATACGGGGCTGCGTGCGGGTCCTCATGGGGGCGCTCGCGCCCGCTCCGGCGCCCCCAGGGCCGCCTTGGCGCTCCGTGCGCACGTCCTCACCACCCGGATGCCGCACCACCACCCTGCGACCCGTGCCGGTCACGGACGCGCCGGGCCGCGCAACCGTGCCCCGACGTGCACCCCACCGGGGCGCCGCGCGGCTCCCCGGGCGCAGCCCTTACCGCCCTTACCCGGTCGGTCGGGGACACAGCGGAAGGGGGAGTCGGCGTGCTAGGCGGCGCCGCGCGGGTTTGAGCGGCGGGGGCAACCCTTTGGATGGACGAGGCGTCAGTTTCCGTACAAGCGTGCCGTCTTCCGCCTCGGCGGCACTTGGCGCTACCTTCCGAGCGTCGCTTCCGGATTCGGAGCTTACGACGAGGGACGCGCGGAACTTTCCGCGACCTTCGTTCGTTTTCACGATTCCCGGACATGATGTCCAACCATAGGGCTACGGTATGCACCCACGAGGTGACATGCAGCAACGCCGGGAGATGCCTTGAGCGTTCCGTACGAGACACCTGAGTCGCCGGAGAACCCCCTCATGCGACTGCTTGGACGCGCCCTCAACTCATTCGAACTGCCCGATGAGATCCTCTCTCGGCTCGACTCCGCACTCGCCCACGACACCTCCCTGCACTCGGCCCACCACACGGCCACGCTGCACCAGGAGACCTACCGCCACTGCTGGTTGCTTCCCGATGGCAGCGATCTCACCCTGTGGGAGATCACGCGGAGGGGCGTCCCCGGGGACGAGACGCTCCACGAGGTCTACGCGGACGCCGAGGAGGCCAGGGTGGCCGCGTCGCGCGCGCCCTTCGGGCCGACGGAGTGGCACACACTGCCGTCCGGCATCGACCACTCCGCCGCCGACCTGATCGCCGAGGAATCCGTCCCGCGCCGCGAATACGTCCCTGACAACTCAGCGGACCACGCCCGTCGGCTGCTGCGCCGGGCCGAGAACGAGGACTGCCCGCGCGAGGACATCGCCGACCTTCTGCGGAACGCCTTCGCGCACGAGATCACCCAGGCGTTCACGCGCCCGGGCCTGCGGGCCACAGCGGGCATCGGCTTCGCGCTCTACGAGCACGCGTTCCTCCTCCTGGACGGGACCGAGGTCTCCCTGTGGGAGGTCGAGCACACGGCGACGCCCGACCGGCGCCACATGTGCGAGGTCTACGAGACGGAAGGGGAGGCGCACGAGGCGATGGAGCGCCGCGCTCGCGTGCTCTGACGGGGGCGGTCGGCCGTCCCGAGCCGACCTTCACCCGGACCCGGGCCGCCGGGACACGGGAAGCGGACGGCGTGCGGGAGCGTAGAGACCGATTCCCCCGGGGGTCGGGGCTTCAACGCGGGGCCGCCTTCTCCTGGGGCCCAGCCCCTCAGCGCCGGGCCAGTCCCTCCACGCGGGCTCGTCCCTCGCGCCCAGCATCGGGCCAGCCCCTTCACATGGCTCGACCTCTCGCGCCGGGCCGACCCCTCCGCGCGGGCTCGGCCCTCCTCAGCGCGAGGCTGGCTCCTCCACGCTGCACCGGCCCTTCGGCGCCAGGGCGACCCTCAGCGCCGCGCTGGCCCTCCGCGCGAGCTCGCCCCAAGCGCCGGGGCAGGCCCCTCCGGGCAGCTCAGCCCGAGCGGGACGACAACAGGCGACAGCATCTGCATCGGCCGGGCGGTCGCGCGCAGGCAGGCCCGGGCCCGCTGATACGACGCCCACCTCGGGGCCACCCGCCGGGGCTCCTCACCCCGCGAACGCCTTCAGCCGCGCCCTTCGAGGCGCTGGACGAGGCCCGCGAAGGCGGCGCGTTCGGCGGGGGTGAGTTCGACGCTCTCCGAGGCGGGGACGGACTGGCGCGGTATCCGTGGGCGTCGCGTGCCGACGGAAGCCAGCGTAGGGGCGGTGCGCGGGGAGGCGGGCTCGGCGCCCCGTGCCCCACGTACTCCGCGCGAACCGCGGGCGAGCCCAACGGCCCAGGCGACCGCCGCCGTTACCAGGGCGGCCACCCCGACCTGCTGCATGACCGATACGTGCTGAGGCATGGCTTCAGTAGACCTCACTCCACCGGACCAATGAGAGGAAAAACGGATTCTTTCTCCCGAAGTGACGCATCTCCTACGTCACTTCTGCCCAGGTTCGCCCCGTCGCACGCGCACTCACGCCTCCTCGCGCTTTCGCGTCCACCGCCCCATGGCACGCCGAAGGGCCCGTGCCTCGCGGCTCGGGCCCTTCCGGTACGCCCCGGGGTGCGGGCGGGCGGCTGGCGGCGGTCCGTGTCCTTTACGCCGCCGCGTCGAAGCCGGTGTCGTGCGCCAGCTTCTTCAGTTCGAGCAGGGCGTGCTTCTCGATCTGGCGGATGCGCTCCCGGGTGAGGCCGTGCTGCTTGCCGACCTCGGTCAGGGTGCGCTCGCGGCCGTCCTCGATGCCGTAGCGCATCTTGATGATGGAGGCGGTGCGCTCGTCGAGCCGGCCGATCAGCTCGTCCAGCTCCTCGCTGCGCAGCAGCGTCATCACGGACTGCTCCGGGGAGACCGCGGAGGTGTCCTCCAGGAGGTCACCGAACTGGGTGTCGCCCTCGTCGTCCACGGACATGTTCAGCGAGACGGGGTCGCGTGCCCAGTCGAGGACGTCGGAGACGCGCTCGGGCGTCGAGCCCAGCTCGGCGGCGATCTCGGCGTGCTCCGGGTCGCGGCCGTGCTCGCGGTTGAACTCGCGCTGCACCCGGCGGATGCGGCCCAGCTCCTCCACGAGGTGGACGGGCAGCCGGATGGTGCGCGACTGGTCGGCGATGGACCGGGTGATGGCCTGCCGGATCCACCACGTCGCGTACGTGGAGAACTTGAAGCCCTTGCGGTAGTCGAACTTCTCGACCGCGCGCACCAGACCCGCGTTCCCCTCCTGGATCAGGTCGAGGAGCGGCAGTCCGGCACGCGGATAGCGCCGGGCCACGGCGACGACGAGTCGCAGGTTGGACCGGATGAAGACATCCTTGGCCCGCTCGCTCGCTTCCCAAAGGGCTTCGAGCTCCTCGCGGGACGCCTCGTTCCTGGTGTCGGTCTCTCCGTCGAGGACCTGGCGCGCGAAGACGCCCGCCTCGATGGTCTGCGAGAGCTCGACCTCCTTGGCGGCGTCCAGCAGCGGCGTACGGGCTATCTCGTCGAGGTACATGCCGACCAGGTCGCGGTCGGCTATCTCCCCGCTCGTGGAGCGGGCACCCCTGGAACCCCGGGTCTCCCCGGAGCCCGAAGCCTGGGAGGCGCCGCTCCCGGTGGCGGACTGACGACGGGCGACGGCACGGGTTGCCATGCGTGCTCCCTTGCGATGGTGGGTGGACGTACTCCCTGTCGGATGCCGCACTCGGCACGCTCTCGCGCGGAAGTGCTTCACCCTCGCGGGTGCCCGGCATCTGTGGGAAACAACGACTGGAAACAGGACAGAATTCCCAGGGAGCGCATCAATCTTCGGGATCATGCAGTACCCTGTCGCGCCACAGAGGGAGGGAACGTGCCGGAATCCGGCGAAAAGGTGCAGGTCAGGGCGGGGCGCGAGGAGGACCTTCCGCAGCTCACAGAGATCTACAACCACTATGTGAGAGAGACGCCGATCACGTTCGACACGGTTCCGTTCACTCCCGATCAGCGCCTGGAGTGGTTCCGCGCTCACCCGACCGGCGGCCCGCACCGGCTCCTCGTCGCCCACGCGCCAGGCCGGCCGGAGGGGACGGACGTGCTCGGTTACGCGACGAGCGGTGCGCTCCGCAGCAAACCGGCCTACGCGACGTCCGTGGAGGTCAGCGTCTACTGCCGGCCCGGAGAGGCTGGTCACGGGCTGGGCACGCTGCTGTACACGGCGTTGTTCGCGTGCCTCGCGGGTGAGGACGTCCACCGCGCCTACGCCGGGATCGCCCTGCCGAATCCGGCCTCGCTCGCGCTCCACGACCGCTTCGGGTTCCGGCATGTGGGCACGTACGGGGAGGTGGGGAGGAAGTTCGGGCGCTACTGGGACGTGGCGTGGTACGAGAAGGACCTCGGGCGGTAGCGCGTTCCGCGGGCGGGGGCGGTGCGCGGTCCGCCGTGGCGACCTGCGCCTCGCACCCCCGCCCGGAGGGGGCGCGGTCAGAACGAGCCGAGGTCCGCGGAGAACCAGTGCTCGGGACGCATGCGGTAGGTGACGAGGCCGGCGGTCGGGTCGCCCGTGGCACCGGTGCGCTCGACGTAGGCGTCCACCTTGTCGGGGGCGAGGTAGCGGGCGGCGTCGGTGTACGACTCGTCCGGGGTCGTGGGCGTCGCGGAGACGACCGGGCCCTCGGCGGAGACGTAGCGGTAGGTGGGTTCCGTGCGCTGCACGAGCAGGCTGAAGCGGCCCGCGGCTTCGACGAGGCGGGACTTCAGCGAGTCGGCCTCCGTGAAGAAGAGCAGGTCACCGTTGTCCTCCTGCCAGAACCAGACGGGCACGGCGAGCGGTGCGCGCTCGCCCTCCCTGGCGACGGCGAGGGTCGCGACGAGCGGCTCGTCGAGAAAGGCGCGGCGCTCCTCCGGGCTGAGCGTCATGGAGACTCCTTCGATTGGTCCGGTTGCTGGTCCCCCGTCGGCCTGGGGCCGCTGACCAGGGGTTTCGGTACGGGTCCTGGCGGGCCCCCCGCCTTTGGCCCCAGAACCTCCGGTCTACCCGAAAAAAGTCACCGGACGTGGGAACTAGGACTACGGTCCGTTACGTTCCTCTGCTGAACGGCCTAGCGTGCGGCGTCATGACTCCCGATGACGCCCCCGGCGGGGCCCTTCACCAGAGGCAGCAGGACACCGATGAGCGGCGGACCGGCCCGGTCCGTGAGCGACCGGCGGCGGTACCGGTCGGCACGCCGACGAAAGGAGGGGCGGGGGACACAGCGCACGCCCCCCGAGGAGACGACGGGGTGCTCGACGAGGCCCTGGAGCGCTTGCATTCCACGGGACCGGAGCGGAACGGCTGGCTGAGCAACCACGCGCCGATGGCGGTCGAGGCGCTGGTGCGGGGCGGGCACGGCGGCACGGTGCACCGCTGGGTCGACCGCTACCGGGACAAGCTGGAGCAGGCGCCGTCCTCGTATGCGCGCGTCACCGACGAGAACTGGAAGGAGGCGATGGGCGATCCGCGCCGGGTCGCCGACTGGACGACGTACTTCGGCGTACGGCTCGCCGAGGCGCCGTGGCGCACGGTGCTGGCCACGTGGTGGCCGCGCCTGTTGCCGGGGATCGCGGCCGGTGCGACGCACCCCGTGATCCGGACCGGCCATGCCGTGCGGACGCTGCTCGCGACGGAGGCGGATACCCCCGGCGGAGGTGAGGTGTCCGCGGCGGCGGGGGGCCCGCCCGGACCGCGGCTCGCGGAACTCGCGCACGCGCTCGGGTACTGGGCGGCGCGCAGCCAGCTACTGCCCGCGGTACGGGCGTTGGAGTCGTACGCGAGCGCGGACGAGGCGCTGGACGCGGTGCCGTTGGTCGCGAACCGGAGCGGCGGTATCCGGGAGCGGCTGGCGCGCCTTGACGCGTTCCCGGTGTGGCCGGCCGCCGAGGCGCGTGATCCGGAGGAGGCGGCCGAGCGGCTGTGCGAGCTGGTCGCCGCGGCCGTACGCCGGTACGCGACGCACGCGCACGGGGAGCCGGTGATGCTCGTGCACGCCGCGACGGCGCCCAACGCGGTGCTGCGGGTGCTGCCCGCGCTGCCCGCCGGCCTCTGGGCGCCGAGCGTGGCGGCGGCCTGGGCGGCGAGCGCGGCGGTGACGGCTGCCTACGGTCCGGCGCGGGCCGCGTCC
The DNA here is from genome assembly GCF_000719475.1 of Streptomyces sp. NRRL F-5630. Lineage (GTDB taxonomy): Bacteria > Actinomycetota > Actinomycetes > Streptomycetales > Streptomycetaceae > Streptomyces. The sequence continues at coordinate 33,272 of NZ_JOGO01000083.1, forward strand.
TGGGTAGCCCTTGAGCGGGAGGCCGAAGCCCTCGACAGGGCCGAGGCGTTCGCACGGGCAGCGGCCCACGGGGACGAGCACGCGGTGAAGTTCGCGGACACGGCACTCGATCCCGCCCTGGGCCTCACCGACCCGCAGACCCGGGCGGCGGCGCTCCGCGCGGTGGAACTCATCGAGCCGGTGTGGTGAAGGCAGGGGGACGGGGGAGGGGTGCCGCGTCGCCGGGAGGCGCGAGGGGATG
>NZ_JOGO01000084.1 GCF_000719475.1 Streptomyces sp. NRRL F-5630
CGCCATCGCCGGCCTCGTCTCCGACCGCACCGCCAACATCTGAAGGCCGCCGTGAGCAAGGCCAACACACCTCACCGGCTATCACGCACCAACTCGTTAGGGTCGGCAGAACCAGCCCCGCGCCGCCGCGCCCCGCACGGACGGAGTTCTCCCGCATGACGCAGTCCCGCACCGCCGCGACCCCCGCGCCCGCCGACAGCCACGCGCTGATCCGGGTCGTCGGCGCGCGCGAGAACAACCTCAAGAACGTGAGCGTCGAGATCCCCAAGCGACGCCTGACGGTCTTCACGGGCGTCTCGGGCTCGGGCAAGAGCTCGCTCGTCTTCCACACCGTGGCGGCCGAGTCGCAGCGCCTGATCAACGAGACGTACAGCGCCTTCCTGCAAGGCTTCATGCCCAACCGGGCGCGCCCCGACGTGGACGTGCTCGACGGCCTGACCACCGCGATCGTCGTCGACCAGCAGCGCCTGGGCGGCGACCCGCGGTCCACGGTCGGCACGGTGACCGACGCGTACGCGATGCTCCGCGTCCTCTACAGCCGTCTCGGCTCCCCGCACATCGGAGGGCCCGCGGCCTTCTCCTTCAACACGGCGACCGTCGAGGCGAGCGGCGCGCTCAGGGTCGGCAAGGAGCACGCCCGCGCCGAGAAGGTCTCCTTCCACCGCACAGGCGGCATGTGCCCGCGCTGCGAGGGCCGCGGCACGGTCACGGACATGGACCTCACACAGCTGTACGACGCCTCGAAGTCCCTCGCCGACGGCGCCCTCCTCGTCCCCGGCTACAAGGCCGGCGGCTGGAACGCCAGGCTGTACACGGAGTCGGGCCTCTACGACGCGGGCAAACCCGTCGCCGAGTTCACCGAGCGGGAGCTGCACGACTTCCTGTACCGCGAACCGGTCCGCATGAAGATCGCGGGCATCAACATGACGTACGAGGGTCTCGTGCCGCGCATCAGGAAGTCGATGCTCGCCAAGGACCGCGAGTCGATGCAGCCGCACATCCGCGCCTTCGTCGACCGTGCCGTCACCTTCACGACGTGCCCGGAGTGCGAGGGCTCGCGGCTGGGCGAGGAGGCGAGGTCGGTGAAGGTCGGGGGCAAGGGCATCGCCGAGCTGTCCGCGCTGCAGATCAGCGACCTCGCCGCCTGGCTCACGGCGCTGGACGAGCCCTCGGCCGCCCCGCTGCTCTCCGCGCTGCGGCAGGTGCTCGACTCCTTCGTGGAGATCGGCCTCGGTTACCTCAGCCTCGACCGCCCGGCGGGCACGCTCTCCGGCGGTGAGGCGCAGCGCGTCAAGATGGTGCGCCACCTCGGCTCCTCGCTCACCGATGTCACGTACGTCTTCGACGAGCCCACGGCCGGGCTGCACCCGCACGACATCCAGCGCGTGAACGAACTCCTGCTCCGGCTGCGGGACAAGGGCAACACGGTCCTCGTCGTGGAGCACAAGCCCGAGACGATCGCGATCGCCGACCACATCGTGGACCTCGGTCCGGGAGCGGGGGCCGCGGGCGGCGAGATCGGTTTCGAGGGCACGGTCGCGGGGCTGCGCGCCTCGGACACGACGACGGGCCGCCACCTCGCGGACCGCACCCCGGTCAAGGAGAAGGTACGGAAGCCGAGCGGGACCCTGGAGATCCGCGGCGCCCGCACGCACAACCTGCGGGACGTGGACGTCGACATCCCGCTCGGCGTGCTCACGGTCGTGACCGGCGTCGCGGGCTCCGGCAAGAGCTCCCTCGTGCACGACTCGCTGCCGCCGGGCACGGAGGCCGTCACCGTCGACCAGAGCCCCATCAAGGGCTCGCGGCGCAGCAACCCCGCCACGTACACGGGGCTGCTCGAACCGGTGCGCAAGGCCTTCGCGAAGGCCAACGGCGTCTCGCCCGCCCTCTTCTCGGCCAACTCCGAGGGCGCCTGCCCGGCCTGCAAGGGCGCGGGTGTGGTCTACAGCGATCTCGGGATCATGGCGGGGGTCGCGGTGACGTGCGAGGTGTGCGAGGGGAAGCGGTACGAGCCTGGGGTCCTCGCCCACCGGCTCGGTGGCCGCGACATCAGCGAGGTCCTCGGCATGACGGTCGACGAGGCCGCCGCCTTCTTCGCGGAGGGCGAGGCCCGCACTCCCGCCGCGCACCGCGTCCTGACGCGCCTGGCCGAGGTCGGCCTCGGCTACCTCCGCCTCGGCCAGCCCCTCACCACGCTCTCCGGCGGCGAGCGCCAGCGCCTCAAGCTCGCCACCCACCTCGGCGCGAAGAAGGCCCCCCGCCTCTACGTCCTGGACGAGCCCACCACGGGCCTCCACCTCGCCGACATCGCCCAGCTCCTCACCCTCCTCGACCACCTGGTCGACCACGGCACCTCGCTGATCGTCGTCGAACACCACCAGGCCGTCATGGCCCACGCGGACTGGCTGATCGACCTGGGCCCCGGAGCGGGCCACGACGGAGGCGAGATCGTCTTCGAGGGCACACCAACGGAAATGCTCTCGACGGGCAAGACACTCACGGCACAGCACTTGCGGGAGTACGTCTCCCCTTGAGACCGAACACCAGCCCCCTCAACCGCCAAGAAGCCGGGCCCCAACCCAGCGCCTCCAGCGGCCGAGAGCGGGCCCCGACTCAACCCCTCGGGCATCTGAGAAGGGGCCGCCTTCGAGGCGCGGAGCCCCAAATCAGCCCCTCCGGCTTTCGAGAAGCGGCCCCAGCCCAGCCCCTTCAGCCTTCGAGGCACCGGGCCTTCACATCAGTCCCTCCGGCGTTTGAGGAGCGGGGCCCGGGGCGGGGCCCCGAGTCTTGTCCCGGCGGGACCAGGGGCACAGCCCCGAGCCCTGTCCCAACGGGGCCCGGGGCGGAGCCCCGGAATCCGCCGCCGCCGGGCAGGATTTGCATAACCATGCGGAGAAGCGCATACTCTCCCCATGTCCAAGGTCCTCACCTCCCTGCCCGCCGGCGAGCGCGTCGGCATCGCCTTCTCCGGCGGTCTCGACACCTCCGTCGCCGTCGCCTGGATGCGCGACAAGGGCGCCGTCCCCTGCACGTACACCGCCGACATCGGTCAGTACGACGAGCCGGACATCGCCTCGGTCCCGGGCCGCGCCAAGACGTACGGGGCCGAGGTGGCCCGTCTCGTCGACTGCCGCGCCGCCCTCGTCGAGGAAGGGCTCGCGGCCCTGACCTGCGGCGCCTTCCACATCCGCTCGGGCGGTCGCGCGTACTTCAACACGACCCCCCTGGGCCGCGCCGTCACCGGCACGCTGCTGGTGCGGGCGATGCTGGAGGACAACGTCCAGATCTGGGGCGACGGTTCGACCTTCAAGGGCAACGACATCGAGCGCTTCTACCGGTACGGGCTGCTCGCCAACCCGCACCTGCGGATCTACAAGCCGTGGCTCGACGCCGACTTCGTGACCGAGCTGGGCGGTCGCAAGGAGATGTCGGAGTGGCTCGTCGCCCACGACCTCCCGTACCGCGACAGCACCGAGAAGGCGTACTCGACGGACGCGAACATCTGGGGCGCGACCCACGAGGCGAAGACGCTTGAGCACCTGGACACGGGCGTGGAGACGGTCGACCCGATCATGGGCGTCCGCTTCTGGGACCCCGAGGTGGAGATCCTCCCCGAGGACGTCACGATCCGCTTCGACCAGGGCCGCCCGGTGGCCGTCAACGGCAAGGAGTTCGCCACCGCGGTCGACCTCGTCATGGAGGCGAACGCGATCGGCGGCCGGCACGGCCTCGGCATGTCCGACCAGATCGAGAACCGCATCATCGAGGCGAAGAGCCGCGGCATCTACGAGGCGCCCGGCATGGCCCTCCTGCACGCCGCCTACGAGCGCCTCGTCAACGCGATCCACAACGAGGACACCCTCGCCCAGTACCACAACGAGGGCCGTCGTCTCGGCCGCCTCATGTACGAGGGCCGCTGGCTGGACCCGCAGGCGCTCATGGTCCGCGAGTCGCTCCAGCGCTGGGTCGGCGCGGCCGTCACCGGCGAGGTGACGCTGCGGCTGCGGCGCGGCGAGGACTACTCGATCCTCGACACCACGGGCCCCGCCTTCAGCTACCACCCGGACAAGCTCTCCATGGAGCGGACCGAGGACGCCGCCTTCGGCCCCGTCGACCGCATCGGCCAGCTCACCATGCGGAACCTCGACATCGCCGACTCGCGCGCCAAGCTGGAGCAGTACGCGGGCCTCGGCCTGATCGGCTCGGGCTCCGGCGAGGGCACCCCCTCGCTCGGCGCGGCCCAGGCCGCCGCCACGGGCCTCATCGGGCAGCTCCCCGAGGGGGGCGCCGAGGCGATCGCCGCCCGCGGCGAGACCACCGGCATCGACGGCGACGAGGAGATGCTCGACCGCGCCGCGATGGAGTTCGGCACCGACTGAACCGCGCGGACGGCGGCCCTGCGGCCGTCACCGCCACGGGAAGCACATACGAGGAGGGGCCCGGCGCACCACGCGCCGGGCCCCTCCCGCGCGGGTCGCCGGGCGGCCCCGTACCCGTGCCGCTCCCCGCCTGAGCCCGCCGACGCCCTGAGCCCCGCCGACAGCTTCAGCCCACCAGCACCCTCAGCCCGTCGGCAGCCAGTCCACCCGGCCCGCGAGCAGCGCGAAGCCGACGAAGGCGCCGATGTCGAGGAAGGAGTGCGCGACGACGAGCGGCCCCACCCGCCCCCACCTGCGGTACAGGAGCACGAAGAGCACGCCCATCGCGACGTTCCCGAAGAAGCCGCCGATTCCCTGGTAGAGGTGGTACGAGCCGCGCAGCACCGAGCCCGCCACGAGCGCCGCCATCGGGCTCCACCCCAACTGCCCCAGCCTGCGCAGCAGATAGCCCACGACGATGACCTCTTCGAGTACCGCGTTCTGCACCGCCGAGAGCACCAGGACCGGGTACTTCCACCACACGTCGGGCAGTGCCTCGGGCACCACGGTGAGGTTGAAGCCGAGGCCGCGCGCCCCCAGATAAAAGGCGATGCCGACGCTGCCGACCACCGCCGCGACCAGGGCGCCGCGCCCGAGGTCGCTCCCCGGCCTGCGCAGATCGAACCCGAGGTCCCGGGCGCTCGCCCGCTCCCGCGTCAGCAGGTGCAGCACGAGCGCCACAGGGACGAGCGCGCTCGCGATCCCGAAGAGCTGCCACGCCAGGTCCAGCCACGGACGCCCCGGCGCGGCCGAGGAGTTCATCGTGGCGGCCTGGTCCTTGAGACCCCCGGGGCGGGTCACCGAACCGATGAAGCTGATCAGCGCGGAAACGCCGCTCGCACCGAGCGAGAGCGCGAGGACGAGCAGCGTCTCGTTACGGATGATTCGTCTCGCGGGCCCCTCACCGGGAAAAGTTCCGGCCACCAGGCCCTCCTCAACGGGCACAGCTGCCTCCAGTTGACCGTTTCTGCCTCATCATCATCGCCCGGCCGGCGTGCCGCCCGAGCCCCGGGGCTCGCACCACCACACACGTGAGGTTCGCGCCGGTGCTCCGCCACCGCGCGGACCCGTCCGGCGCTTCACCGGGCCGCCTCCAGGGGATCACGAGTCCCTGTGGGATCACGGGGTCCCGCGCGGCCGGGCGACCAGCCCGTTCCACCGCACGCGTCAGCACGCGCACGACGCAGACCACACGTGTGGCGTCCCAGGGAGCCGAACGGCCGCCGCGCCCGAGAGCGAGAAGGAAGAAGAAGGAACCCCTGGCCGGAGACGTCATGAGGTGGCCGCGGAGGACCGCGCCATCCGCGGCGGCCCGAGAACCGCGGCCGGGGAAGAACGGCCGCGCGGGCCACGGTCCTCGTCATGGCGGAAGTCGCCGGTACCGGCATCGTGGCGCGGAACCCCCGAGGCCATCGGCGACGCACTCGGGGAGGCCGGCAGCGGATCGCAACACCGCCCCCGCTCACACTCGCCCTTCGCCGGGGCCACAGCGGAGGACCCGGCCCAGGCCCTCACGGGCGGGCGAGGCACAGGCCCTCACGCGCGGACCCGGCCCAGGCCCTCACGTGCAGCCGAGGCCCCGCCCTCGCGCAGAGGCGCGCTCAGCCCCGCGCCTCCCACAAGTGCACCGGCTCGTCCGCCCGGCTCAGCTCCGCGTACCGCCGCGTCATCGCGGCCAGCGCCTCCCCCCGCTCCAGACCCCGCTCGCGCCCCGCCCGGTACGCCGCCACCTGCCACGAGGCCCCGTTCACCCGTCGTCGGCACCGCTCCTCGATCACCCCGAGATACAGGTCCCTGTCCGCCGGGTCCACTCCCCAGGCGTCCAGCCCCTGCGCCGCCAGCGGCAGCAGTTCCTCACGCACCAGCGTCACCGCGTCCACCTCGGTGAGCCCTCCACGCCCCCGCCGCGGCCAGCGCAGCCGCGCGTCGATCCCGTGCCGGCACGCCTCCTGGAAATTGCGCTCCGCCTCGGCGAAGGGCAGCCGCGTCCACACGGGCCTGCTCTGTACCGCGAGCGTACGGACCAGCCCGTAGTAGAAGGCCGCGTTGGCGACGACGTCGGTGACGGTCGGCCCGGCGGGCAGCACCCGGTTCTCGACGCGCAGGTGCGGGACGCCCCCGGCGACGCCGTACACGGGCCGGTTCCAGCGGTAGACCGTGCCGTTGTGGAGGCACAGCTCGTCGAGCCCGGGCACCCCTCCCCCGTCGAGGACCTTCCCCGGGTCCTCGTCGTCGAAGATGGGGAGCAGCGCGGGGAAGTAGCGCAAGTTCTCCTCGAAGAGTTCGAGCGGCCCCTCGATCCACCGCTCCCCGAACCAGGTACGGGGTCGCACGCCCTGCGCGACGAGTTCGGGTGGGCGGGTGTCGGTGGCCTGCTCGAAGAGCGGCACCCGCGACTCGCTCCACAGCTCGCGCCCGAAGACGAAGGGGGCGTTGGCCCCGACCGCGATCTGCACCGCCGTCACCGCTTGGGCCGCGTTCCACACTCCCGCGAAGCGCTCCGGAGTCACTTGCAGATGCAACTGGACGGAGGTGCAGGCGGCCTCCGGCATGATCGACCCGGTGGTGCAGGAGAGGTGCTCGGGCCCTTCGATGTCGAGGCTGAAGTCCTCGCCGCGCGCGGCCACGATCTGCTCGTTGAGCAGGGTGTACCGGTCGACGGCGGAGAAATTCGCCTCCACCAGGTGTTCCTGCCCGAGCGTCGGGAGAATGCCGATCATCAATACGCCCGCGTCCCGCTGCGCGGCCTGCCGGTGCGCGTAGGCGAGACCCGTGCGGAGTTCTTCGGCGAGCTGATCGAGGACCCGGCCGCCGAGGCGGTGCGGGGCGATATTGACCTCAAGGTTGAACATTCCCAGCTCGGTCTGGAAATCGCGGCTCGCGATGCGTTCGAGCACTTCCCCGTTGACCATTCGGGGAAGACCGTCGGGGCCCGCGAGATTGAGTTCGATCTCCAGGCCCATGAGGTTCTTCGGGCGGTCGAAGCTCCCTTCTCGCAGAAGCCGCTCCAGACCGTCCAGACACTGCCGCAACTTCGCCCGGTAGCGTCGGCGGTCGGACAGGTCGAATATGCCCGCCGCGACCTTCTCCCCCATCGAAGCATCCCCTCCTGAATGGACGGCCGGGTGCTCCGGCCACGAGATCCACGGGGGATGATGCCCCGGCCCGCTGATCCGTAACGCCCTGCGGACATCTCATTGCCGATAGGCAGTCAGATACCCTCGTACGGCACATTCCCAGGGCATGGCCGGGCAAATCGGGGGGCCCGCCCGGATATCACGGACTTTTCCCCTCCCACCGATCTCCCGCCGGCCTCCCGACGCTCTGCCTCTGGATCTTCCGGCGGTCCTGGTGAATATCGCCGACGACTACTGGACGACCACACCAGGAGCACATGCCGAGGTCACTGGCGCGGTACCCGCGAAATCAATGGTGAAACCTTCACGGAAAAGACCTGATAGTGACTTGCCCGCAATAAGCGCGACAGCTAGCGGAAACCCCGGGCGAACACGCATCGTATAAACTCTGGGCACGAGGTGGAGAGTTGGTGCTTGCGCGCCGGAGTCGAGAGCATCCTCCGTATCGCGCGAGCGGACAGAGCCGTCGTACCGCCCGCTCCACCAGCCTGTCGCACGAGAGAGGCTCCCGCCCATGCCCTTGCACCTTCCGCCTGCCCCCGCGGCCAGCTTGCGCAGCGTCCGCACCGCCCTGGCGTCGCCGACCGCCGTCCACGAGGCGCCCACCCCCGCGCTGCGCACCGCACGTGGCCCGCTCATCGCCGAGCCGGGCCTCCCGGTGCACGTCCTGGACCCCACCGCCCCCCGCTCGGCGGGGCGCACCCGCCTGAACTCCTGGCGCTTCACCATTCGCAACGGCGATCGTCCGCTCGCGGTGGGCGAGGCACGGCTCACGGCGGACGGGTGGACCTTCTCGCACTTCTTCGAGGGCCCGTACGTCAACGCCGCCGACCGGGCCCTGCACGAGGCGGACGCCCTGAGCACCCCGTACCAGGCGCGGCTGCTCTCCGTTCCCGCCCTCTACATGCTCATGCTGTGGCTGCACACCGATGTCGCCGACATGGCGGCGGAGAGCGCGCTCGGCGAGCAGGACCTCCTGGTGCCGCTCGCTCCGGCCCCGCCCGGCTTCACCGCGTACCTGCCGTTGCGCGCCGCGCAGTTCCTGCCCGTGCTCGAACGGAGGCTGGCTCCCCCGGTATCCCCCGCCGGGCTGCTCGACAGCCTCGCCTGAGGACGGCCCGGGTGCCGTAGTCCCGAGGGACTACGGCGAACCACCCGAACGGGCAAGGGCGTTCAGCGAACCGCCCGCACGGGTGAAGCGTCCCTGTCCGAGGAGGCCCGCTCTCGCGAAATCCCTGCGGGAGCGGCCTCCCAGGGGAAGACTGGGAGCAGCAACCGAAATACGGGGGATGCGGTCATGACCATCGAGGAGCCCACCGGCGTCACGAGCCGGCCGAGCCCCACCAGCCAGCGAGAGACCCGGACCATGTGCCAGCACCAACCACCCTGCCCCACCGCCCTCTCCGCCGACCGGGACGCCGCCCTGCCGGTCGCCCACCACCCGGAGCAGGGCTGGAGCCTGCTGTGCAACGGGGTGCTGCTCTTCGAGGACACCGGCGAACTCCTGCCCGACGGCAGTGTCATCGCCCCGCACCGCCCGACGGCGGGCACGGTGACGACGGCGGCCTGAGCCGCCCGGACGGCCCGGCCGAACGACGCGGGGCCGGTACGGAGGGACGATCTCCGTACCGGCCCCGCGTACGCCGTCCGGGTGGCTCAGGCCGCCCTCGGGTGGCGGACCCGCTCAGTCCTCGTAGGCGTCCAGCGGCGGGCAGGAGCACACGAGGTTCCGGTCGCCGAAGGCCTGGTCGATCCGGCGCACCGGCGGCCAGTACTTCGTCGTCGGGTCGACGTGACCGGGGAAGACCGCCTCGGCCCGCTCGTAGGCGTGCTCCCACTCGCCCGCGAGCGCCCGCGCGGTGTGCGGGGCGTTGCGCAGCGGGTTGTCCTCGGCCGGCCACGTACCGGCCGCGACCTTGTCGATCTCGGCGCGGATGGCGATCATCGCCTCGCAGAAGCGGTCCAGCTCGGCGAGGTTCTCGCTCTCGGTCGGCTCGATCATGAGCGTGCCCGCGACCGGGAAGGACATCGTCGGGGCGTGGAAGCCGTAGTCGATGAGGCGCTTGGCGATGTCGTCGACGGTGACACCCGTGGTCCTCGTCAGCTCGCGCAGGTCCACGATGCACTCGTGCGCGACGAGCCCGGCGGGACCCGTGTAGAGCACGGGGAAGTGCGGCTCCAGGCGCTTGGCGATGTAGTTCGCCGAGAGCACGGCGACCTGCGTGGCCTCCTTGAGCCCCTCGGCGCCCATGAGCCGCACGTACGCCCACGAGATCGGCAGGATGCCCGCGGAACCCCACGGCGCGGCCGAGACCGGGCCGACGCCGGTCCCGGGCCCGGCGGCGGGCTGGAGCGGGTGGTTGGGCAGGTACGGGGCGAGGTGCTCGCGGACGCCGATCGGGCCGACGCCGGGGCCGCCGCCACCGTGCGGGATGCAGAAGGTCTTGTGCAGGTTGAGGTGCGAGACGTCGCCACCGAAGTGGCCGGGCCGCGCGAGGCCGACCAGGGCGTTGAGGTTGGCACCGTCGATGTAGACCTGGCCGCCGGCCTCGTGCACGGCCGCGCAGACATCGGCGACGTGCTCCTCGAAGACGCCGTGCGTCGAGGGGTAGGTGATCATGAGCACGGCGAGTTCCTCGCGGTGCTTGTCGATCTTGGCGTGCAGGTCGTCGAGGTCCACCTCGCCGTTCTCGGCCGTCTTGACGACGACGACCTTCATCCCGGCCATGACGGCGGAGGCGGCGTTGGTGCCGTGCGCCGACGAGGGGATGAGGCAGACGGTACGGGCCGTGTCACCGTTCGCGCGGTGGTAGCCGCGCACCGCCAGCAGTCCGGCCAGCTCGCCCTGCGAACCGGCGTTCGGCTGGAGCGAGACCTTGTCGTACCCGGTGACCTCGGCGAGCCGCTCCTCCAGCTCGTGGATCAGCTCCAGGTACCCCTGCGCCTGCGAGACCGGCACGAAGGGATGCAGGGAACCGAACTCGGGCCAGGTGACGGGCTCCATCTCGGTCGTCGCGTTGAGCTTCATCGTGCAGGAGCCGAGCGGGATCATGCCCCGGTCCAGGGCGTAGTCCTTGTCGGAGAGCGAGCGCAGGTAGCGCAGCATCGCCGTCTCGGAGCGGTGCGCGTGGAAGACGGGGTGGTCGAGGTACGTGCTCGTGCGGCGCAGCGCCTCGGGGAGCGCGTCCCCGGTGGACGCGTCGAGGGCCTCGATGTCCGCGCTGACGCCGAAGGCGGCCCAGACGGCGGCGAGGCGGGCGCGGTCGGTGGTCTCGTCGCAGGCGAGCGAGAGGGTGTCCGCGTCCACGCGGTAGAGGTTGACGCCCTGCTCGCGGGCGGCGGCGAGGATCGCGTCCGCGCGTCCCGGGACGGTCACCGTGAGGGTGTCGAAGTACTCCCCGTGGGCGACGGCGACACCCCCGGCGCGCAGACCGGCGGCGAGCAGGCTCGCGTAGCGGTGGGTGCGTTCGGCGATCGCGCGCAGCCCGTCGGGGCCGTGGTACACCGCGTACATCCCGGCCATGACGGCGAGCAGGACCTGCGCGGTGCAGATGTTGCTCGTCGCCTTCTCGCGGCGGATGTGCTGCTCGCGGGTCTGGAGGGCGAGGCGGTACGCCTTGTCGCCGTCCGCGTCGACGGAGACGCCGACGAGGCGGCCGGGCAGGCTGCGGGCGTGCGCCTCGCGGACGGCCATGTAGCCCGCGTGCGGTCCGCCGAAGCCCATCGGGACACCGAAGCGCTGCGTGGTGCCGACGGCGATGTCCGCGCCCAGCTCGCCGGGCGGGGTGAGCAGGGTGAGGGCGAGCAGGTCGGCGGCGACGGTCACGACGGCGTTGACCGCGTGCGCCTGCTCGATGACGGGGCGCAGGTCCCGTACGGCCCCGGAGGCGCCCGGGTACTGGAGCAGGACGCCGGTGACGCCGCCCTCGGCGTACTCGGCGGGCAGGCCCTGTGACAGGTCGGCGACGACGACCTCGACGCCTGTCGGCTCCGCGCGGGTGCGGAGCACGGCGACGGTCTGCGGGAAGGTGTCGGCGTCGACCAGGTAGACGCCCTTCTTGACCTTGCCGACGCGCCGCGAGAGCGCCATCGCCTCGGCCGCCGCGGTGCCCTCGTCGAGCAGCGAGGCGCCGGAGGTGGGCAGCCCGGTGAGGTCGGCGACCATCGTCTGGAAGTTGAGCAGCGCCTCCAGGCGGCCCTGCGAGATCTCCGGCTGGTAGGGCGTGTACGCGGTGTACCAGGCCGGGTTCTCCATGACGTTGCGCAGGATGACCGGCGGCGTGAAGGTGCCGTAGTAGCCGAGGCCGATCATGGAGTCCATGACCTCGTTGCGGCGCGCCAGGGCGCGCAGTTCGGCGAGGACCTCGGCCTCGGTGCGCGCGGCGGGGAGCTGGAGCGCCTCGGCGGAGCGGATCACCTCGGGCACGGCGGCGGCGGTGAGCTCGTCGAGCGAGCCGAAGCCGACCTGGGCGAGCATCTTCGCCCGTGCCTCGGCGTCGGGGCCGATGTGGCGCTGGGCGAAGGGCGTGCCCTCTTCCAGGCGGGTCAGCGGGGTGCGGTGGGCGGTCATCTGCGGGGGCCTCCTGGTCGGCGCGACCTGCACCGGATACCGCCTGCGGGTACCCGGACGGCCTCCCCCTCTGTCATCCGGACCTGAGAGCTTCACCTTCACGGGCGCACGCGCCCGGCCAGGCTTTCACCGTCGGTGAGGACCGTCGCCCCGCGTTCCCGCCGGACGCGTCCTGCTTTCCAGAGTGACCTCACCCGCGCGGTACAGGGGCCTGAGAGATTCCGGGGAGGATTTGCTCCTTCGGCGTCCCCGGTTTCCAGCTCCGGGGCACTCTCCCGCACAGGGTCAGCAGCCAATGGCCAGCGTACCAGCGGCGCGCCGGGCGGGTCAGGGGCGGCGGGACGCCGAGTGGCCGCCGGAGCCGAAGTGCCTTTACGTAGGGGTACGAGCCCTACGGCCCCGCAGCGCGGGCGCCGACACCAGGAGGTGCCGTGGAGACCGATATCGACCCGCACGCCCTGATCGGTCGCAAGGCGGTGGACAGCGAGGGTGTCAGGATCGGCACCGTGGACGAGGTCTACCTCGACGACGCCACCGGGATCCCCGAGTGGGCGGCGATACGCACCGGCCTCTTCAGCAGGGACGCCTTCGTCCCCCTGGAGCCGAGCCGGCTCGTCGCGGGCGTCCTGCGCGTCCCCTTCGCGCGCGCCCTGGTCAAGAACGCGCCCGACTTCGGCGTCGGCCGCCACCTCTCCCCGCAGCAGGAGCTTGAGCTCTATCGCCACTACGGCCTCGATGCCGGGCCTCCTGAACCGCACGAGGACATCTCGTTCGGGCACGTCGCCGGCCGCGAGGACGCCTGAGAGCCACGCCTCGCCGGTACGCCGTCCTGATACCCCGGCGCCTTCCGGCACGGCCCGCTACCGCGCCTCCGCCGCGCCCGGCCGGACCTCGCCGTCGCCGGCCCCTCGCACGAGCGGGAGCGGTTCCGCCGCGCTCAGGTCCGGGTCGTCGACGGCGAAGGTCCGCACGCGTCCCGGACGGTCGTCGTACGGCGTCTCGAAGCGCACCGTGACCCGTCCGAGCCCACTGCCCTGCACCCACCCGGCCCCGTGCTCCCTGTGCTCGACGTCCTGGCCCGGGCGCCACAGGGGCACGGGTGGTGCGGCCGGGACGGGCACGGATGTGGTCACCAGGAGGGGCGCGGGGGCGGCGCGCGCGAGGGGCTCCTCGCCGGTCGTCGTCCGCGCGAAGAGCACCTCCTGCGTGAAGTCGGCGAGCCCGGAGACCCCCACACCGAGCAGCCGCACCCCACCCGTCGTGTCCACGAGCTCCAGGAGCCGCGCCGCCGCCTCGCGCACGACGGCCGGGTCATCGGTGGGCGCGCGCAGCGTCTCGGAGCGCGTCAGCGTCGAGAAGTCGTACCGCCGCACCTTGAGCACCACGGTCCGCCCCGAGCGTCCACTCGCGCGCAGCCGCCCGACGCAGCGGTCGGCGAGCGCGGCGACCTCGGCCCGTACCCGTACCCGGTCGTGGATGTCCACGTCGTACGTGTCCTCGACCGAGATCGACTTGCCCTCCCGCTCGGCGACGACGGGCCGCTCGTCGTGCGCGAGCGCCATGGCGTAGACCCCCGCGCCGTGCGCCTTCCCGAGCAGCCGGACGAGTTCGTCCTCGCCCGCCTCCGCGATCTCCCCGATCGTGCTGATCCCGGCCCTGCGCAGATGGTCCCCGGTGGCGGGACCGACCCCGGGCAGCACCCGCACGGAGAGCGGCGCGAGCAGTTCGCGCTCGGTGCCGGGCTCGATCAGGACCAGCCCGTCCGGCTTCGCCCGCTCGGAGCCGATCTTCGCGAGCATCTTCGAGGCCGCGAGCCCCACGGAGCCCGTCAGCCCCGTCCGCGCCTTGATATCGGCGCGCAACCGCTCCCCCACCGCGCGTGCCGTCTGCGCGTCGGAGGCCACGCCCCCGGCCTCCAGGTCGACGAACGCCTCGTCGAGACTGAGGGGCTCCACGAGCGGCGAGAGGGCCCCGAGCAGTTCCATCACCTGCTCGCTCACACTCCGGTAGAGCGTGAAGCGCGGAAAGAGGTACGCGGCGTTCGGCGCGAGACGGCGCGCCTGCGCGGTCGGCATCGCCGAGTGCACCCCGAAGGCGCGCGCCTCGTACGACGCCGTGGAGACGACCCCGCGCGGCCCGAGCCCGCCGACGACGACCGCCTTGCCGCGCAGGCTCGGCTTCGCCGCCTGCTCGGCGGCGGCGAAGAAGGCATCCATGTCCAGATGCATCACGGTGGGGGCACGTCTCACACCCCCATGCTCGCGCACCCCACTGACAACGCCCGGTACGGAGTGCCGGGGACACGGGGGAAGGCCGGGCGCCGGGGAGGACTGGGAGCCCTCGGCGGGCGGGAGCGCCGGTGAAGACCCGTACCTGGAGAGGGCGAGCCTACTGAGGGCGGCCCGTACCCGAGGGGGGGGCGGGACCGCCAGGGGACCGCGAGGGAATACAGAAAAGGCGGGCAGCCGCCCGGCCGCCCGCCTCCTTGCCACGAGGTCCTGCGAGGTCCGGGTCACACCGCCCGGTTGCGCCGCCGCGCCGCGAGTTCGTCCCCGGTGGCCTCGCCACCGCGGACCACCGTCTCCCCCTCGCCCACGAGGTCGACCCGCTCGCCGTGCAGTTGCGCCAGCGCCGCCTCGACATCGCGCTGCACGACCCCCACGGCGATGCCGAAGACGCCCTGCCCGCCCTGGAGCAGTTCGACGACCTCCTCGGACGACGTGCACTCGTAGACCGTCGCCCCGTCGCTCATGAGGGTCATCCCCTCCAGGTCCTTGGGGTCGCGGTGGCGCAGGTGCTGCACGGTGCCGCGGATGTTCTGGAGGGCGACCCCGGTGTCGAGGAAGCGCCGCACGATCTTGAGGACCACGACGTCGTGGAAGCTGTAGAGCCGCTGGGTCCCGGAGCCCTGCGCGGCGCGCACACTCGGCTCCACGAGCCCGGTGCGCGCCCAGTAGTCGAGCTGGCGGTACGTGATGCCTGCCGCCACACACGCCGTCGGCCCCCGGTATCCCACCGCGGGCGCGGGCACGACCGCCTGCGGCCCCGACGCGCCCCCGCGCAGCGGCAGGGGAGCCTCGCCGTTCGGGCGTCGTCCGGGAACGCCCCCCACCCTGCTGTCGCCGCTGCTTCTCACGCCGACCTCCGTCCTCGACCTGGCACATGACGGTAGGCAGTCACCCGGGGTGCGTCAACGATCGCCACGCTGGGCACGCCGGGTGAAATTCCCCCAGAGAGTGGTTTAGCGCGCGGTGTGTGGGGGTAGGGCTAGCCGAATGCCTGCGCGCCCCCGGTTCTCCACGGGAACCGGGGGCACGGAGCGGCCTCACTGACTGTTGGTCCCGAAGTCCTCGGGAGAGATCTGGTCGAGGAACTCGCGGAACTTCTCCACCTCGTCCTCCTGCTCGTCGGGGATCGCGATCCCCGCGCTGTCGAGCAGTTCCTCCGCACCGTAGATCGGCGAGCCGGTGCGCAGGGCGAGCGCTATGGCGTCGGAGGGGCGGGCGCTGACCTCGATACCACTGGCGAAGACGAGTTCCGCGTGGAAGATGCCGTCCTTGAGCCCGGTGATGCGGACCTCGGTCAGCTCCTGGCCGACGGCTTCGAGCACGTTCTTGAAGAGGTCGTGCGTCAGCGGCCTGGCGGGGGTCATCCCCTGCTGGGCGAAGGCGATGGCCGTCGCCTCGCCGGCACCGATCCAGATGGGAAGGTACCGGTCGCCTCCCACTTCTCGCAGGAGCACGATCGGCTGGTTGGAGGGCATTTCGACCCGGACACCTACGACGTCGAGCTCATTCACACACCAACCCTAGGTCGTCCCCGGCCGGTTTGGGTAGTCGGGGGCGTACGAGCAGGGAGGCACAGGCCCGAAAGGCGCACCGCCCCGGTGGGGAAGGGCTCGCGAGAACCGGTGGGGCAAGGGCCCGCACCTGGGAAAAGCGGCCTCGCGGCACGCCCCAGGAGAAGCGGCCCTCCGGGACAGTGGGTGCGCCGCGGCCTCGCCCCGACCGGGCGCGCCCGCCCCGGCCGCGCTCAGGACCGTACGTCGAGTGCCAGCTCGACCAGCGCGGTGTGCAGTCCCGTCGCCAGGTCGGCCAGCTCGCGGGTGCGCTCCTCCGCCTGGACCCGCGTCTGCGGGTTGCGGTGGCGGACGAGCGGGGCGACGACCTGCTCGACGAGCCCCGCCTCGCGGTCGGCGGCGGCCTTGGTGGCCCGGAGGTGCCGCGGCTCGATGCCGTGCCGCCCGAGTTCCGAGACGAGCCGGGCGATGCGCACGAGGCGCGCGTCGTAGTACCCGTCGGGGAGCGCGGAGACGAGGCCGTACGACTCCCAGGCAGTGAGTTCCGCCTCGTCCACGCCCGCCGCGGCGAGCAGTTCGGCACGGCCGAGACGGCTCACGGTCACCTCGTCGCGCGGCGGGGGGCCGCTCTGCCGGCCGACGAGCGGTGCCGCCGGGCGCTCACCGCGCTCGACGGCGTCCAGGTACTCGCGGATCGCCTTGAGCGGCAGGTAGTGGTCGCGCTGCATCCGCAGGACGTGGCCGAGGCGCTCCACGTCCCGCGGGGTGAACTTGCGGTATCCGGAAGGGGTGCGCTGGGGCTCGATGAGCCCCTCCGCCTCCAGAAAGCGGATCTTGGAGATGGTGACCTCGGGGAACTCCTCGCGGAGGATGTTCAGCACGGCCCCGATACTCACCGGGCGAGTCCGCTCGGTGACGGTGTTCACCGGGCGAGTCCGCTCGGTGGCGGTGCCGTCGAGATCGGCACCGCCCCTCGCACTGTCCACCATGCCCCCTGCTCTCGCGGGTCAGAGTGCCTGCTGGCTCGCGTAGAAGACCAGCCGGTACTTGCCGATCTGCACCTCGTCGCCGTTGGCGAGCACGACCGAGTCGATGCGCTCACGGTTGACGTAGGTGCCGTTGAGACTGCCGACGTCGGCGACCGTGAAGGTGCCGTCCGCCGCCCGCCGGAACTCCACGTGCCGCCGGGAGACGGTCACGTCGTCAAGGAAGATGTCGCTCTGCGGGTGTCGGCCCGCCGTGGTCAGCTCCCCGTCGAGCAGGAAGCGGCTGCCCGAGTTGGGGCCGCGCCGCACGATCAGGAGCGCCGAGCCGAGCGGCAGGGCGTCCACGGCCGCCTGGGCCTCCGGGGAGAGCGCGGGCAGCGCCGTCTGTCCGGTGGCCTCGGGGTCGTACGCCTCAAGCCCCGAGATCGAGATGGTCGACGTGGTCTCCGAGGCGCGCTCGGGCACCGCGCCGGGGCGCAACGGGGCACCGCAGTTGGAGCAGAAGCGGCCGGTCTGTGGGTTCTGATGACCGCACCTGCCGCACACCAGAAAACCCATGGACGAGTCCTCCTGACCCTGCTGTCCCGCGGAAGCGTTCGACGCATACGAGTCGCGGGCGAACCCTCCACCCGTACTTGAGGTTGACGGTTGCCCGAAACCTATGCCGTCCGCGGTGGCCGGGTCAACAGCCGACGCGCCCTGTCCACCCTGCGTACCACCAGCCGGACCAGCGACTTCGTCACGGAACAGCGGGCGCTCCCCCTCCTCGCCGGGACGGGCGCGGTGCCGCGCGGCGGCACCGTCCTCGCGCTTGTTCCTGCCGAACAACTTCGAAAAAAAACTCACGGGCGATTCCCCTTGACCGAAACAGACCCGCCCGTGGGGCAGGACGAACCCTCATTGCTCTCACTGACTGTCCGGGACATCTCCACGAGGCCCACGATCACCGGACAGTTTCCCCTACGCGCCGGTCTGACGACGCGTCGACCCCCCGCTTCCTCCTGCCCTCGCGCGGCAATCGTCATGCGCACCGCTTCACCGCGAGGACGACTGAGCGTAATCGGGCGTCTTCGCGGGCCGCAAGGCGTCCACGACGATCTTCTTTTCCTCCTGTACCACGACGGTGGCCTGCTCCTTCTCCAGAGTCTGCACGACTCCGCCCGGGATGCTGAGCGCGGGCGTGAGGTCCTGCGGCTTGCCGATGACCTTGAACCGGAAGGGGGCGTCGATCTTGTGCCCGTCGATCCGCACGCTCTTACCCTCGTCGGTCAGATACGTACTCGCGACGACCCGGACGTCCCCGATCTGGATCGCCTCCGCTCCCGCCGCGCGCAGCTCCTGGATGGTGTCGAGGAGCATGTCGGCCTTGACCCGGTGCCGCGGGTCCTGGACCGTCACCGTGATCCCGGGGCCCTGCGCGGCCACCGTGCCGGCCAGGATGCCGAGCTGGCGTTCCTTCTCCACGGTCTGCTTCCGTGCCTCCTCCGCCTGGTCCGAGCTGTTCTCCAGCTCCGTGCGCTGGCTCTCCAGACTCTGCTTCTCGTCTTCCAGACGCTGAGTACGGTCATCCAGTTCATCGAGGATACGGACAAGATCTTCCTGGCGTGCCCCCCGCAGCGCGCTGCTGTCGTTGTGCGACCGCACCTGGATGGCGAGACCGAGGCCGAGGCCGAAGAGCAGCAGCGCGACGATGAGCTGTGCGCGGGTGACGCGCGGCGGCCACAGGCCCTTGACGAGCCGCTGACGCCCCGTCAGCCCGGGACCGGCGCCCGCGGGCGTGCGCGGCGGCTCCGGGGGCCTCCCGGCCCGCTGGTCCGCCGTCCGCCGCGCCTCGTTCCTGTGGCCGATCCGCGCGCGCGGCTGTTCCGGGGGCAGTTCGGCGGCCCACATCCGGGGCCGTTCCCTGGGCGGTTCGCCGGGTCGCTCGTCGGGCGTTTCGCTCATGATGCGCTCACGCCCTGAACACGTGGCGGCGGATCGCTGCCGCGTTGGAGAAGATGCGGATACCGAGAACGACGACGACGCCGGTGGACAACTGGGCGCCGACACCGAGTTTGTCGCCGAGGAAGACGATGAGCGCGGCGACGACGACGTTGGAGAGGAAGGAGACGACGAAGACCTTGTCGTCGAATATGCCGTCGAGCATCGCGCGCAGGCCGCCGAAGACGGCGTCGAGGGCCGCGACGACGGCGATGGGCAGATACGGCTCGACGACGGCGGGCACCTCGGGGCGGACGAAGAGTCCCACCACCACCCCCACGACGAGGCCCAGTACGGCGATCACGATGTGCCCTTCCCTGCTGGATTCTCTGTGTTCGACTGCGTCTTCGGCTGTGCCCCCGGCTGCTTCTCCGCCGGCGTCTGCGGGCGGGCGGAGCGCACCCGTACCGCCGGCGCCGCGGGGACGCGCAGGGAGTCCTCGGCGGAGAGTTTCACCCGGATGTCGTAGTCCTTGTGCAAGCGGTCCAGGTACCGGCCGTCCACGCTGCGCCCGAAGCGGTCCTTCAGCCGTGGCCCGTCCCCGAGGGCGAGGACGGTGTACGGCGGCACGAGCGGCTTGTTGTCGACGAGCACGGCCTCCCCGGCCGCCCGGATCGCCGAGAGCGCGGTGAGGCGCTGCCCGTTGACCGCGACGGCCTCGGCGCCCGACTCCCACAGGCCGTTGACGACGCGTTGCAGATCGCGGTCCCGTACGCGTCCGATGTCGGAGAAGTCGGTGGTCTGCCGGGGCCCGTCGCCTGTGCTGGTCTGGGCTGAGGCCGCGTCGTCCACGACGAGCCGGACTCCCGGGCCCTGCGCCGCGCTCGCCCCGGAGAGCAGGCCGAGCAGCCGGACCCGGTCCGTGCCGTTGTCCTTGAGCGCCGCGTCCTGGCGCCGGCCCACCTCGTCGCGCAGCGACTCGACGTGTTTCTCCAGGCGATCGGCCGCGTCGCTCTCGTCGTTGATGCGGTCGATGAGTTCCTCGCGCTCCTTGGCGAGCACCGGAGCACTCTCTCGCGCCTGCGAGGCGCCGACCGTCACGACGAGGGCGGCGAGGACGAGGCCCAGGCCGAGGAGCAGCCGGCCGCGCAGGGTACGCGGGAGCCCCGCGGCGCCTCCCGCCGCCCGCTTGCGCGCGGCGGCCTCGGCGTAGCCGTCGTCGAGGCTGTGGTCCATGACGTTCGTCAGCAGCGACATGGAGGCGTCCGGGCGCCGGGAGGGGGCGCCGCCTCGGGTGGGGGGCTGCTGCGACATGCCGCACATCGTCGCATGTCGGGGGCCGTTCCTCCGAATGGCCCCACCGGCGCTGCGCTCGGGTGTCCCCTTTCACCCGCACGAGTGAGTCTCGGCGCTCCTGCCGGGCTCTACACGAGGTGTCGGTACGACGGCGGAGGCCGCACCGCCCGGTACGCGTGGCGTCCGGGTGGTGCGGCCTCCGCCGGGTGCGGCTCAGCGTCCCGCGCTGTCCACGACGCTCGCCCACTCGTCGAGCAGGGCCTGCGCCGACTCGTCGTCGGGGCCCTCGGCCCACAGGTGGGTGACCGCCTCGGCCGGGTCGGGGAGGACCATGACCCAGCGTCCGTCGGACTCGACGACGCGTACCCCGTCGGTCACGTCGACGGAACGCCCGGCGGCGGCCTCGACGACGGTCCGCATGACGAGGCCCTTGACCGCCCACGGCGTGGCGAGGTCCCGCTTGAGGACGTGGGCCCGGGGGATGCGCGCGTCGATCTGGCTCAGGGTGAGCTGGGTGCGGGCGACGAGTCCGATGAGCCGTACGAAGGCGGCGGTGCCGTCGAAGACGCTGCTGAACTCGGGGATGATGAAGCCGCCCCGGCCGTCCCCGCCGAAGATCGAGCCGTCCTCACGGCCCACCCGGGTGAGGTCGTCGGGCGAGGTCATCGTCCACTCGACCTGGGTGCCGTGGTAGGCGGCCACCTGTTCGGCGATACGGGTCGTCGTCACCGGGAGCGCGACCCGCCCGCTGCGCCGCTCGGCGGCGACGAGGTCGAGCATGACGAGCAGTGCCCGGTCGTCCTCGACGATGCGGCCCTTCTCGTCCACGAGCGAGAGCCGCTCCCCCACCGGGTCGAAGCGCACCCCGAAGGCGGCACCGGCGGAGGCGACGATCTCACCGAGCCGGACCAGCCCCGCGCGCCGGGTGTCGGCGGTCTCGGTGGGCCTGGACTCGTCGAGTCCGGGGTTGATGGTGAGCGAGTCGACGCCGAGCTTGCCGAGCAGGCTCGGCAGCACGAGACCGGCACTCCCGTTGGACGCGTCCACGACGACCTTGAGCCCGGATTCGCTGATGCCGGTGGTGTCGATGTTGCGCAGCAGCGAGCCGGTATAGGAGTCGAAGACGCTGGACGGGAAGTGCAGGTCCCCGATCTCGCCGGGGAAGGCCCTGCGGTACTCCTGGCGGGCGTAGACGCGGTCGAGCTTGCGCTGGCTGGCCTGGGAGAGGTCGGCCCCGTTCCCGTCGAAGAACATGATGTCGACGGAGTCGGGCACACCCGGGGTCGTACGGATCATGAGACCGCCCGCGCTCCCGCGCGCGGTCTGCTGGCGGGCGACGGGCAGGGGCACGTTCTCCAGGTCGCGTACGTCGATGGCGCTCGCCTGGAGCGCGGAGATCACGGCCCGCTTGAGAGCACGGGCGCCCCGGGAGTGGTCGCGCGCCGTGGTGACCGTGGAGCCCTTCTTGAGCGTGGTGGCGTAGGCACCGGCGAGGCGGACGGCGAGTTCGGGGGTGATCTCGACGTTGAGGATGCCGGAGACGCCGCGGGCGCCGAAGAGGTGCGCCTGGCCCCGCGACTCCCAGATGACGGAGTTGTTGACGAAGGCGCCGGCCTCGATGGTCTTGAACGGGTAGACCCGCACATTGCCCTGGATGATCGATTCCTCGCCGACGAGGCACTCGTCGCCGATGACGGCGCCGTCCTCGATGCGGGCGGCCCGCATGATGTCGGTGTTCTTGCCGACGACACAGCCGCGCAGGTTGCTGTGCTCACCGATGTAGACGTTGTCGTGGAGGACGGCCTTGTGGAGGAAGGCCCCGCTCTTGACGACGACGTTGGAGCCCACCACGGTGTGCTCGCGCAGCTCGGCGCCGGCCTCGACCTTGGCGTAGTCGCCGATGTAGAGGGGCCCTCGCAGCACCGCGTCCGGGTGGACGTCGGCGCCCTCGGCGACCCAGACGCCGGGGGAGATCTCGAAGCCGTCCAGTTCGACGTCGACCTTGCCGTCGAGTACGTCGGCCTGAGCCTTGACGTAGCTCTCGTGGGTGCCGACGTCCTCCCAGTAGCCCTCGGCGATGTAGCCGTAGACCGGCTTGCCTTCCTTCATGAGCTGCGGGAAGACGTCACCCGACCAGTCGACGGAGGTGTCGGCCTCGACGTAGTCGAAGACCTCGGGCTCCATGACGTAGATCCCGGTGTTCACCGTGTCCGAGAAGACCTGCCCCCAGGTGGGCTTCTCCAGGAAGCGCTCGACCTTTCCCTCGTCGTCGACGATGGTGATGCCGAATTCGAGGGGGTTGGGCACCCGGGTGAGACAGACCGTGACGAGGGCGCCTTTTTCCTTGTGGAAATTGATGAGGTCGGTCAGGTCGAAGTCGGTGAGGGCGTCGCCGGAGATGACGAGAAAAGCGTCGTCCTTGAGAGCGTCTTCGGCGTTCTTCACACTCCCCGCCGTGCCGAGCGGCTTCTCCTCGTTGGCGTAGCTCAGCTCCATCCCGAGTTCTTCGCCGTCGCCGAAGTAGTTCTTGACCAGCGAGGCCAGGAATTGCACGGTGACGACGGTCTCGGTGAGACCGTGGCGCTTGAGCAGCCGCAGCACGTGCTCCATGATGGGCCGGTTGGCGACCGGGAGCAGTGGTTTGGGCATGCTGGAGGTCATGGGGCGAAGCCGGGTACCTTCACCACCGGCCATCACGACGGCCTTCATAGCGGGAGTGTCCTCCTCGAAGAGACGGATCGAATACCGACCAGGCCGCCTCTTCAGGAGAACGGCTTCAGTCGGCCGTGGCCGCCGCCTTGATGACCCGGCGGACCTGCACCACGTACAAGATTCCTGCCCACCAATACAGGGTTGTACCCCATCCTGCGAACGCCCATCCGAAAATCGCCGCCAGTGAAGCGAGCCATCCGCTTCCGTCACTGAGCAGCAGCAGCGGGAAGGCGTACATCAGGTTGAACGTAGCCGCCTTCCCGAGAAAGTTCACCTGGGGAGGCGGGAATCCGTGCTTGCGCAGGATCAGCACCATGACGCCGAGAAGCGCCTCGCGGGCGAGGAGCACGCAGGTGACCCAGAGCGGCAGAATCTCGCGCCACGTGAGACCGACCAGGGTGGAGAGGATGTAGAGCCGGTCGGCCGCGGGGTCGAGAACCCGGCCGAGGCTGCTGATCTGGTTCCACCGGCGGGCGAGTTTCCCGTCGAGGTAGTCACTGATCCCGCTCAGCGCGAGTACGAGGAGTGCCCATCCGTCGCTCTGCGGGCCCCCGAACTCAGGGCGGAGAATCAGCCACAGAAACAGCGGAACGCCGACGAGCCTCGCCGCGCTGAGGATGTTGGGAATGGTGAGTACCCGATCCGTCTGGACCGCGGTCTCCTGGACCTCCACCCGGGGGCCTCCTGAAGGGAACCGTCAACAGTGCAGCCCGACTTTACCGGGTGGCCAGGACGCCACCGCGCGAGGGGTCCCGGTCGCGGCGGGGCGGCACAGCGCCGGCCCGCCTCAAAACGCGGAAAAGCCCCGCACCATAAAGGTGCGGGGCTTCCCCACAAGAATTGTTCGGCGGCGTCCTACTCTCCCACAAGGTCCCCCTTGCAGTACCATCGGCGCTTTGAGGCTTAGCTTCCGGGT
>NZ_JOGO01000085.1 GCF_000719475.1 Streptomyces sp. NRRL F-5630
CCCGCCCCAAGCCCCCGCCCCCAGCACCTGGTCCGCCTCAACGAACAGCCCTGAACGCACCGCACACGCGAACGGCCCCGAGGGAGAAGACCCCCGGGGCCACACGCACTCCGGCCGCTGGAACACCGCTACCCCGCCCCGGACTTCCGGCACTCCGGCTCACCGCGCCGCCGCCTCGGCCCGGACGACCGGCACCCCGGCTCAGAACACCGGCGTCCCCTCCCGCACCAACCGCCAGTCCACCGCCGCGAAATCAGCCGGGTCGATCGTCCCCGCCTCCCGCACCCACGCGATGATCGTGTTGCGGATCTCCTCCGAATTCGCCCACAGCTGCGTCGCCTTCGGCACATGCGGGAAATTGCCGCCCCCGCTCGCCCGGTAGTTGTTCACCGCCAGCACGAACCGCGCGTCGTCCGCCACCGGCGCCCCCTCGAAGGCCAGACCCACGATCCGCGCGCCCACCTCCTTCGAGATGTCGATGTCGTACGAAACACCCGACACCACGTCGTAGTTGTAGTCCGGCGTCCCGTCCGCGTTCGTCAACGCCGCCGGATCGACCGGCGCCCCCACCGCCGTACGCACGAAGAACTTCGCCGAGTACTCCAAGTACTCCTTCAACTGCGCACCCGTGATCAGCCGCGCCTCCAACGTGTTCTCGAACGTGTACAGACCCGCCGCGTCCCGGATCGTCACGTCCCCCGCCGGGAACCGCGCCGTACGCGAGAACGGCGACGCCTGCGACAGCACCGGCACCTCCGCGTACTCCCCGCCCGCCAGCGCGCCCCGCACCGTCTCCGCCTGCACATGGTTGATCAGATCGACCATCGGAACGTCCTTGTACGCCCCCTCCGCCGTCGACATCTCCACCACGGACGAACCGATCACCTGATTCACGTACGCCACCACCTCGCGGTGCTCCTTCGCGAGCAGCCGCGTGATCCGCGCGTCCTCCTCCACCTCGTTCGAGTTCAGCACCCGCGAAGCCACCCGCTCCACCGACCACCGACCCCGCTCCCACACCAGCGAGAAATCGAAGACCGACAGCCGCTGCCCCCACTTCAACGGCTCCGAGAGCACCACCTCACGCCCCGACGCCGCGTTCACCACCCGACGCTCCGGGATCTCCACGTGCGCGTGACCCACCAGAATCGCGTCGATCCCCGGCACCCGCTCCGCCACCCGCGCCGCCGCGTTCTCCACGTACGGCAACTGATCACCCCACGACGACGAACCGTCCGCCCCCGAGTGCGCCGCCACGAGCACCACGTCCGCGCCCATCGACCGCAGCTTCGGCACCCAGTACGCCGCCTGCTCCTCCAGCCCCGGGAACTTCAGCTTCCCCTGCACGTTCGCCTTGTCCCAGATCGCGATCCCCGGATTCGTCAGCCCGAGCACCGCCACCCGCACATCCCGCCCGTGCGGCGTCCGCAGGCGCTTCATCACGTACGGGCGGAACGCGGGCCGCCCCGACCGCGCGTCCACCGCGTTCGCCCCCAGCAACGGGAAGTCGCACTGCTCCTCGAACTTCCGCAGCACCTCGATCCCGTAGTTGAACTCGTGGTTCCCCAGCGCCGCCGCCTCGTACCCGATCGCGTTCATCGCCTTCGCCATCGGATGCACCGGCCCCCGCCGCGCCGTGATCGGGTCCACCCGCGCGTAGTAGTACGAGAGCTGCGTCCCCTGAATCGTGTCGCCCGCGTCGATGAGCAGCGTGTTCCCCCGGCCCTTCTCCTTCCGCAACCGGTTCACCAGCGTCGAGATCTTCGCGAGCCCGACGTCATTGTGCTGCGCGTCGTCGTACTCCTTATCGGTGAAATAATCCCAGTTCATCGCATTGCCGTGCAGATCCGTCGTCCCGAGCACCGAAAACCCGTACCGACGCGGCTCCTTGCCCCGCCCGCCCCCCTTCGCCGCCTCGGCCGGCGCCGCGGCGCCCAGCGCCACCGCCGCCCCGGTCGCCGCCGAAGCCCCCAGGAACACCCTGCGCTCCACGCTCATCACGCACTCCCTCTCGTCCGAAATCCGGAACAACGCGCGTAGATGATGGCCTGAAACGCCAACCCCGCAACACCCCCGCCACGTTGCGATCAGATGACCACCCGCGCACCCCGCCCCCGACACCCGCTCATCGGAGAGCGCGCCCGCTCATCCAATACTTGTCAAATCCCCTACACCCAAAGGCCGTTGACTCGTCACCCCCACCCAGCCCGCTACCCGCCGGTAAGCCCTAGGCTCGCACCATGCGCCGAGCGAAAATCGTCTGCACCCTGGGCCCAGCCACCGACTCCTACGACCAGATCAAAGCCCTGGTCGAAGCCGGAATGGACGTGGCCCGCTTCAACCTCAGCCACGGCAGCTACGCCGAACACGAGGAGCGCTACCACCGCGTCCGCGAGGCCGCCGAGGAGACCGGCCGCAGCGTCGGCATCCTCGCCGACCTCCAAGGCCCGAAGATCCGCCTCGGCCGCTTCAGCGAAGGCCCCGTACTCCTCGAACGCGGTGACACCTTCACCATCACCACCGAGGACGGCCACCTGGGCGACCGCACCAGCTGCGGCACCACCTACGCCGGACTCGCCGCCGACGTCGCCCCCGGCGAACGCGTCCTCGTCGACGACGGCAAGGTCTGCCTCCAGGTCACCGCCGTCGAAGGCCCCCGGGTCCGCACCACCGTCGTCGAAGGCGGCATGGTCTCCGACCACAAGGGCCTCAACCTCCCCGGCGTCGCCGTCTCCGTCCCCGCCCTCTCCGAGAAGGACATCGAAGACCTCCGCTGGGCCCTGCGCACCGGCGCCGACGTCATCGCCCTCAGCTTCGTCCGCAGCGCCCGCGACATCGTCGACGTCCACCGCGTCATGCGCGAGGAAGGCCGCCGCCTCCCCGTCATCGCCAAGGTCGAGAAGCCGCAGGCCGTCGAGAACATCGAGGAGATCGTCGATGCCTTCGACGGCATCATGGTCGCCCGCGGCGACCTCGGCGTCGAGATGCCCCTCGAAGCGGTGCCGCTCGTGCAGAAGCGCGCCATCAAGCTCGCCAAGCGGAACGCCAAGCCGGTCATCGTCGCGACCCAGATGCTCGACTCCATGATCGAGAACAGCCGGCCCACCCGCGCCGAAGCCTCCGACGTCGCCAACGCCGTGATCGACGGCACCGACGCCGTCATGCTCTCCGGGGAGACCAGCGTCGGGAAGTACGCCGTCGAGACCGTCCGCACCATGGGCCGCATCGTGGAGGCGGCCGAGGAGGAGATCCTCGACAAGGGCCTGCCGCCCCTCACCGACCGCAACAAGCCCCGCACCCAGGGCGGGGCCGTCGCCCGCGCGGCGGCCGAGATGGGCGACTTCCTCGGCGCCCGCTTCCTCGTCGCCTTCACGCAGTCCGGCGACACGGTCCGCCGCCTGAGCCGCTACCGCTCCCCGATCCCGCTCCTCGCCTTCACGCCCGACCCCGCGACGCGCGCGCAACTCAACCTGTCGTGGGGCGTGGAGACCTTCCTCGGGCCGCACGTGGACTCCACGGACGCGATGGTCGAGCAGGTCGACGACATGCTCCTGAAGCTCGGCCGCTGCGAGCCGGGCGACGTCGTCGTGATCACGGCCGGCTCCCCTCCGGGCATCGCGGGCACGACGAACCTGGTGCGGGTGCACCACATCGGCGAGGACGACGCCCCGAAGTAGCCGAGAGCGGCGAGGCGGGGGTGACCGGGCTCGCGGTCACCCCTTTCGTCGTTCCCCCGGGCACCTCTCCCGACAGCCGTCCCGGTCGCTGTCCCGGTACCGGTCTCAGTACTTGGGACCGATGTGGGCGTCCATGCGGGCGACGGAGGCTTTGCGGGCGACGGAGATGTTGTACGGGTTTCCGTGGCGATAGCACTCGGTCCATTCGATGCCGAGGAGATCGAGGGTGTCGGTGTACACCTTCCGAATGTCGTCGGACACGTTGGTGAACCAATAGCGCGGGTATTCGTAGCGCTTGCGTGCGCCGGCGACGATGCGGGTGGTCCAGTTCGTGATCCGGCAGCCGTCGGATTGGATGAGACCGCGAAGAAAATCCCAGGGGTGGGCGTCGACTATTTCCTGCTGCCAGGACTCCAGGGCGATTTCCCGGTGGTGCTTCTTTCCCGGGCCGTGTTGGGGGAAGAGATGGAACAGATGGGACGAGTAGACCTTGATGTGGTGACAGCCCTTGCTTCGTACGCGACACGTCGCCCTGTCGGGGAACACCAGACGTATCACTTGCTCGCACTCGTCCTGGATGCCTGGCCAGGTATCGTCCAGAGTGACCGTGAGACTGGGTGTGGGGTGCTGCCTCGGGAAGCTGATGTGCCCGTCGCCGAGGTACAGGCCGAGCAGATGGCTGTAGGCGCGTTCGTCCAGGGGAGCCGTGCGATCGCAGGCGAAGCAGATGGTGCTTCTTTTCCTGCCGGGGCATTCGCCCCGCGTGGCCCGGTCCTTGTGCTTCCAGTAACTGATGGTGCCGTAGGGGACATCGAGGCGTCGGGCCACTTCTGCGTTGGGAATTCCCTCGCGCAGGAGCGTCAAGGCTGTTCGCCGCACTTCGAGGCTGTGGAAGGTCATGCATTTATCGTGCGGAGTGCGGGAGGTGATGACAGAAAAGCGGCGGGGATTCACTCGAAAGTGAATCCCGAGCGCCCCCCAGCCCGAGTCGTCTTCCGCTGCCGCCGCCGCCCACGGCGAGTCGTCGCATGTGCCGCCCCTCACCACCCGTGTCGTCATCGCCGAGGACGAGGCGCTCATCCGGCTCGATCTCAAGGAGATGCTGGAGGAGGAGGGGTACACCGTCGTCGGGGAGGCCGGGGACGGGCAGCAGGCGGTGGAGCTGGCGCGCGAGCACCGGCCCGACCTGGTGATCCTGGACGTGAAGATGCCCGTGCTGGACGGGATCTCGGCGGCCGAGAAGATCGCCGAGGAGTCCATCGCCCCCGTGCTGATGCTCACCGCGTTCTCGCAGCGCGACCTCGTCGAGCGGGCGCGGGACGCGGGCGCGATGGCGTACCTCGTGAAGCCGTTCAGCAAGAGCGACGTCGTCCCGGCGATCGAGATGGCCGTCTCGCGGTTCACGGAGTTGCGGGCGCTGGAGAAGGAGGTCGAGGACCTCTCGCAGCGGCTGGAGACGCGCAAGCTCGTGGACAGGGCGAAGTCGGTGCTGCAGACGGAGTACGGGCTCACCGAGCCGGCCGCGTTCCGGTGGATCCAGAAGACGTCGATGGACCGGCGGATGTCGATGCGGCAGGTCGCCGAGGCCGTGATCGAGGACGCGGCGGAGAAGAAGGCGGCGAAGGACCGGAAGGACGCGTAGCCGCCGGGGTACGGACGGCGAAAGGGGCGCCCACCATCTGGTGGGCGCCCCTTTCGCGTACCGGTCCGGCGTCTCGCCGTCCCGGCCGGGGAGGTCAGTCCTCGCCGAGGTACGCCTTGCGGACGGACTCGTCGTGGAGGAGGTCGGAGCCCGTGCCGCTCAGGACGATCGTGCCGATCTCCATGACGTGCGCCTGGTCGGCGAGGGAGAGCGCGGCCTGCGCGTTCTGCTCGACGAGCAGGATCGTGGTGCCCTGTTCGCGCAGTTCGCTGATGGTCGTCATGATCTTCTGCATCATGATCGGCGAGAGGCCCATGGAGGGTTCGTCGAGCATGAGGAGCTTCGGCTTGGACATGAGGGCGCGGCCCATGGCGAGCATCTGCTGTTCGCCGCCGGAGAGCGTGCCCGCCGCCTGCCTGCGGCGTTCCCCGAGGATGGGGAAGAGGTCGTAGGCGTGCTGGATGTCCTGGGCGATGCCCTCGGTGTCCTTGCGGAGGAAGGCGCCGAGGCGGAGGTTGTCCTCGATGGTCATGCGGGGAAAGATGTGGCGGCCTTCGGGGGAGTGCGCCAGGCCGAGCGCGACGATCTGGTCGGCGCGGTACTTGTGGAGCGGTTGTCCGTCGAAGGTGATGGTGCCGGCGAGGGGTTTCAGGAGTCCGCTGAGGGTGCGGAGGGTCGTGGTCTTCCCGGCGCCGTTCGTGCCGATGAGGGTGACGACCTGTCCGGCCTCGACGGTGAAGCTGATGCCCTTGACGGCTTCGATCTTGCCGTAGGCGACGCGGAGGTTGTCGACTTCGAGGAGCGCGGTCACTTGCCGTCCTCCTTCGTGGTGCGGGGGGTCTCGTTCTTGGCCGCGGCTTCGGCGGCCTGGACCTCGGCGAGGGCCTCGTCCTCGGGGGCGGTGTCCATGGGGGTGCCGAGGTAGGCGGCGACGACGCGTTCGTCGGCCTGGACGACCTCGGGGGTGCCTTCGAGGAGTTTCTGTCCCTGGACGAGGACGGCGACGCGGTCGCTGAGGTTGAAGATGAACCGCATGTCGTGCTCGATGACGAGGACGGCGGTGCCCTGGTCGCGGATGGCGAAGACGAGTTCCTCGGTGGCGCGGGTCTCCTGGGGGTTCATGCCGGCGGTGGGCTCGTCGAGGAGGAGGAGTCCCGGGTCGCTGGCGAGGGCGCGGGCGATCTCCAGCTTGCGCTGCTCGCCGTAGGGGAGGTTGCGCGAGAGGTGGTCCGCCTTGTGGGCGAGGCCGATGAACTCCAGGAGTTCCATGGCGCGTGCGGTGGAGGCGGCTTCGGCGCGCTTGAACCCGGGGCCGCGCAGGAGGGCGGAGAAGAGCCCTTCGCGGGTGCGGGTGTGGCGGCCGACGAGGACGTTCTCCAGGACGGTCATGTTGGCGAAGAGCCGGATGTTCTGGAAGGTGCGGGCGATGCCGGCCTTGGTGACGAGGTGGGGTTTGGGCGGGAGGGTGGTGCCTTTGTAGGCGACGCGGCCCTCGGTGGGGACGTAGAGGCCGGTGAGGCAGTTGAAGAAGGTGGTCTTTCCCGCGCCGTTGGGGCCGATGAGGCCGACGATCTCGCCGGTGTTGACGGTGAGGGAGACGTCGCGCACGGCGGTGAGGCCGCCGAAGCGCATGGTGACGCCGGTGGCTTCGAGGACGGCGGTGCCGGTGGGGGCGGGGGTGTGCGTCGTGGTGGTCATGGTGGTCAGGCCCCCGCTTTGGTGACGCCGGTGGCGGCTTCGGGGGCGTTGTCCCCGTTCAGGCGCTGTTCCGGCACGGCGAGTTGGTCGTTCTCGTGGAATTCGAGCTGCTTGCGGCGGTCGGGGACGATGCCCTCGGGGCGCAGGCGCATGAGGAGGATGAGGGCGAGGCCGAAGAGCAGAAGCTGGTACTTCTGCATGAATTCGAGCTTCTCCGGGATGAGGAAGAGCAGTGCGGCGCCGATGAGGGGGCCGGTGATGGTGCCCATGCCGCCGAGGATGACGGCGGCGATGAGGAAGGCCGAGTTGGGCGGGGCGGTCCCGGCGAACTGGTACTGCTCGGGGGTGACGCTGTAGTTGACGTGTGCCTGGACGGTGCCCGCGAGTCCGGCGAGGGTCGCGCCGAGGGCGAAGGCGAGGAGCTTGAGGCGGAAGCCGTTGATGCCCATGGCGGAGGCGGCGGTCTCGTCCTCGCGGATGGCGACCCAGGCGCGGCCGATGCGGGACTGCCCGGAGCGGTGGAAGACGAGGAGGACGATCGCGGTGAACAGGAGCATCAGCAGGAAGTAGTTGCCGGACCTGCCGAGGTTGAGGCCGAGGATGTCGTGGCTCTCGCCGAACTTGAACCCGAAGAGTTCGAGGTCGGGGATGTTGGGGACGCCCTGGGAGCCGTTGACGAGGTCGGGGCCGCTGTTCCCGTTGAGGTTGTTCATGGTGATCCGGAAGATCTCTCCGAATCCCAGGGTGACGATGGCGAGGTAGTCGCCGCGCAGTCGCAGGGTGGGTGCGCCGATGACGACGCCGAAGATGAGCGAGACGGCGGCGCCGGTGAGGACGGCGAGGGGGAAGGGGAAGTGGACGCCGATGCTGGACTGGGGGGAACCGGAGACGAGGGCGGCGGTGTAGGCGCCGACGCCGAGGAAGGCGACGTATCCGAGGTCGAGGAGTCCGGCGAGGCCGACGACGACGTTGAGGCCGAGGGCGACGGTGGCGAAGATCAGGATGTTGGTCCCGATGAGCGCGTAGGTGTCGTTGTCCTGGGTGAAGGGGAAGCAGATCGCGGCGACGAACATCGCGGCGAGGCTGACGGTGCGGTGGCGTGCGGTGAGGGCGGCGAGGCGGCGGAAGAGTCCGGCGCGTGCCAGGGAGAGGGCGCCGAGGGCGACGAGGATGAGGTAGCCGATGAAGAGTTCGGAGTTGGCGCTGTCGATGTCGATGCCGTACGTGAAGACGTAGAGCGCGAGTCCGAAGGCGACGGCGATGACGAGGATCTCGGCCCAGGCCGGCAGGGCGCGGCGGGGGGCGCGGGGGGCCGGGGCCTTGAGGGTGTGGGTGAAGCGGTGGAACGCGGTGTCGCCCGGCTGGGGCTCGTAGGGGGTGTCGTCGGGGAGGCCGAAGGTGGCGGCGACGGCGACGAGGGAGCCGACGAGGGAGATCCAGGCGCCGGGGTCGAGGGCGATGAGCCCGTCGAGTTCGACGGCGATCGCGATGACGGTGTAGAGGGTGGCGACGGCGGTGCCGAGGGCCATGAGGCGTACGGCGCTGTACGGGCCGCCGGGGGTGAGCCAGCGCAGTCCCTTGGTGCCGAGTGCGGCGAGGGCGAGGAGCGCGGTGAGGAGGGCTCCGGTGAGGGTGATGAGCTGGAGGCCGCCGGGATAGCCGTTGACGGTGAGGTTGCCGGGGAACTCCTCGGTGTACGTCCAGGAGAGGAAGGTGCCGGCGAAGGCGAGGAGGGCGCCCGCGAGGGTGCCGTAGCGGGCGGCGGGGGCGGGCAGTGTGAGCAGGTGGGTGTCGGTCATGGTGTTCACGCCCTGTCCGCGACGCGTTCGCCCAGGAGACCCTGGGGCCTGATGAGGAGGACGACGATGAGGAGCACGAAGGCCCAGACGTCCTTCCAGGCGCCGCCGCCGAAGAGGTCCATGCCGGGGACGTCGCCCATGTAGCCGGTGGCGAGGGATTCCGCGACGCCGAGGACGAGTCCGCCGAGCATGGCTCCGTAGAGGTTGCCGATGCCGCCGAGCACGGCGGCGGTGAAGGCTTTGAGGCCCATGATGAAGCCCATGCGGAAGCCGATCTGGCCGTTGTGCAGGCCGTAGCCGACGGCGGCGACGGCGGCGAACGCGGCACCGATGGCGAAGGCCATGACGATGATGCGGTCGGTGTTGATGCCCATGAGCTTGGCGGTGTCGGGGTCCTGGGCGGTGGCCTGCATGCCGCGTCCGGAGCGGGTCCGGTTGACGAACCAGCCGAGGGCGATCATGCAGAGGGGGGCGGCGATGATGACGAAGAGGTCGCCGCGCTGGACCGTGGCGCCGAGGATGTGGAAGGGGTCGCCGTGGAACTGGGGGAAGGAGATGTCGGACTTGGCGTCGGGGTAGAAGGCCCAGACGAGTTGCTGGAGGAAGAGGGAGAGCCCGATGGCGGTGATGAGGGGGGCGAGGCGGGGTGCGCCGCGCAGGGGGCGGTAGGCGAAGCGTTCCGCCGCGGTGCCCACGAGGACGGAGCAGAGGATGCCGCCGAGGATCATGAGGGGGATGACGGCGGCGAGTGAGGAGCCGTCGGGCAGGAGGGTCCAGACGGTGTAGGCGCCGAACCCTCCGATCATGAATATCTCGCCGTGGGCGAAGTTGATGAGCTGGACAATGCCGTAGACCATCGTGTAGCCGATCGCGATGAGTCCGTACATCGCGCCGAGGATGAGTCCATTGGCCAGCTGTTGCGGCAGTTCGTGCACCGCAGGGCCTCCGTGGAGTGGTCGGATAAGGGGACGCCGCGCGGGACGCTGTGTGCATCCCGCGCGGCGTGTGGGGTGCCCGGTGCCGGGCGGGTGGGGCGGGGTGACGGGCGCTCGGGGGCCGCGGGTGCGGACCTCAGCGGGTCACGGCTTGTAGACCTCGCTCTTCTTGGGCACCCACTTGCCGCCCTCGACCTGGTAGGCGGTCATCATCGTGTTGGTGGTGTCGCCGTACTCGTCGTAGGAGATGTCGCCGGTGACGCCGGAGAACTTGACGGTGCTCATGGCGTCGAGGACCTTGGCGCGGGCGTCGGAGGGCAGCTTGCCGTCGTTGTCGTCGACGACCTTCTTGACGGCCTCGATGATGGACCAGGCGGCGTCGTAGGTGCCGCCGCCGTACGCCTCGTAGCCGTCCTTGTATCCGGCGGCCTCGTAGTCGGAGATGAACTTTTTGGCGGAGTCCAGCTTTTCGACGGGGGCGCCGACGGAGGTGGCGAGGTCGCCCTGGGCCTTCTTGTTGAGCTTGATGAAGTCGGCGGCGTAGATGCCGTCACCGCCCATGAGGGGGATCTTGGCGCCGCTGTCCTTGAGCTGCTGGCTCAGGGGGCCGGCGGCGGGGTACTCGCCGCCGTAGTAGACGGCCTCGGCGCCGGTCTTCTTGACCTTGGCGACGACGGAGTTGAAGTCGCGGTCCTCGGGGTTGATGTGGTCGGCGCCGACGATCTTGCCGCCGAGCTTGGCGAAGGTGTCCTTGAAGGAGGCGGCGAGACCGGCGCCGTAGGTCTTCTGGTCGTCGATCAGGTAGACCTTGTCGATCTTCGCCGTCTCGTGGAGGTACTTGGCGGCGAAGGAGCCCTGGATCTGGTCGGTCGTCGCGGTGCGGAAGTAGGAGGCGAAGGGGCGCTTCTTGTCGCCGCTCTTCCAGTTGTCGCCCTGGGTGAGCTCGGTGCCGGTGTTGGCGGGCGAGACCTGGGTGAGTTTCGCGTCGTTGAAGGGCTTCTGCATCGACTGCGAGACGTTGGAGTTCAGCGGGCCGACGACGCCGAGGACGTCCTTGTTGCCGATGAACTTGGTGGCGTTCTGCTGGCCGATGGTCGGCTGCGCCTGGTCGTCGAGCGGCTGGACCTTGAAGGTGACGCCCGGGACGAGGTCCTGCTTGTTGGCGATCTTGGTGGCGAGTTCGGCGGAGTTGCGGATGCCGAGGCCGAGGGCGGAGAGGTCGCCGGTGATGGGTGCGTCGACGCCGATGACGACGGTGGTCTTCTTGCCGCCGCTCGAACCGCCCTTGTCGTCGCCGGAGTCGTCGTCGCGTGAACCGCAGGCGCTGAGGGTGAGTGCCCCGGTGGTCAGGACGGTGGTGAGGATGAGCAAGGAACGGTGTCGCACGGATGGGTCCTTTCCCTGGCGCGGCCTCCGCGCTGGAGGTGCCGTGTCGATCGCGCCGGGCAGGACGGTGGTGCTCGGTGGTGCGGTGGTGCTCGGGGTGGTGCTGCCCGGCGTAATGGTGACTGGCGGTGACTCTAAGCGCAGGCGAAGGGGTGTGGGGTGGAGAGGGGACAGGATGTGACTGTCTTGTTATGCGAGAAGGGGGTTGAGCCGAGGAAGTGGGGGCGCGCGTTCCACATGCTGAGAACTCCCTGCGTATGTAAGTAACTTCAGGGGGTTTTGGTGCTGGCGCACATCTGTCCCCTGGTGCCCGTGGGGGTGGTGGGGGTCGTTTTGGTGCGTGAACGGGGTGTGCGGGCCGTATTGCGTGTGTGTTACGCAACGTGACGGGCGGCGGGCGGGAAACGGGCGCGCGACGGGCCGTCGCGGGCGGGTGCCGCGGGGCGGTTGTCCGGTGGGCGGTGCACGTGTGCGGGAATGCGAACGGCGGGGCCCGTCCCCGGTGTTGGGGCGGGGCCCCCCCCGGGGGGGGGGGGGGGGCCGGGGGGGGTTTGTCGGGTGGGGGGTCCGCGTGTGGGGAAATGCGAGCGGGGGGCCCCTCCCCCGGTGTTGGGGGGGGCCCCGCCGTGAGCAGTTGAGGTCCACGCCGACGGCGATCTTCTCGGGACCGCCGTGGAGCATCGCGCCGACGGAGCCGAGCGTCTCGGCGAGGACGGCGGACGCGCCGCCGTGCAGGAGGCCGTAAGGCTGCGTGTTGCCCTCGACGGGCATGGTGCCGACGACCTTCTCGGGGGAGGCCTCGACGACCTCGATGCCCATCCGGGTGCCGAGGTGGCCCGCCGAGAAGTAGGAGGGGAGGTCGACGCCGAGGCTGCTGAAGCGGTCGAGGACTTCCTGGGGGAACTTCACACCGCGGTGCTCGCCCATGTGCGGCTCCGTTTCTTTCGCGTCCGCCGCGTGGCCCGCGCGGCCACGCCACCCGCGGCGGGTGCCGCGTGCGGTTCTGTCCTATCAGGTGGGCTGAGCGAACGCTTAGTGCCCTTGGTCACGTGCGGGGACGGGGGAGGACCCGACCGGCGGGGACCCGGCGTGGTGCCCACCCGCGTGGCGGCGTCCGCTCAGTCGGCGGGCGCCTGCGCGCCGGCCGGTTCGAGGCGCACGACGAGGGACTTGGACGCGGGCGTGTTGCTCGTGTCGGCGGTCGCGTCGAGCGGGACGAGGACGTTGGTCTCGGGATAGTAGGCGGCGGCGCAGCCGCGCGCGGTCGGGTAGTGCACGACGCGGAAGCGCGGCGCGCGGCGCTCGCTGCCGTCCCGCCACTCGCTGACGAGGTCCACGTACGCCCCGTCCTCGTACCCGAGCGCGGTCGCGTCCTCGGGGTGGACGAGGACGACGCGGCGGCCGTTGGTGATGCCGCGGTAGCGGTCGTCGAGCCCGTAGATCGTGGTGTTGTACTGGTCGTGCGAGCGCAGCGTCTGGAGCAGGAGCCGCCCGGCCGGCAGGTGCGGGAACTCGACGGGCGCGGCGGTGAAGTTGGCCTTGCCCGTGGCGGTGGGGAAGCGGCGCTCGTCGCGCGGGGCGTGCGGGAGGGCGAAGCCGCCGGGGTGGGCGACGCGCGCGTTGAAGTCCTCGAAGCCGGGGACCACGCGGGCGACGCTGTCGCGTACGCGCCCGTAGTCGGCGGCGAACTCCTCCCAGGGCAGCGGAGACGCGGGGAGCACGGCGCGGGCGAGACGGGCCACGATCGCGGGCTCGGAGAGCAGCGTGGGGCTCGCGGGGGCGAGGCGTCCGCGCGAGGCGTGGACCATGCCCATGGAGTCCTCGACCGTGACGAACTGCTCGCCGCCCGCCTGGACATCGCGCTCCGTGCGGCCGAGCGTGGGGAGGATCAGCGCGCGGGCCCCGGTGACGACGTGGGAGCGGTTGAGCTTCGTGGAGACGTGCACGGTGAGGCGGGCACGGCGCATCGCGGCCTCGGTGACCTCGGTGTCCGGCGACGCGGCGACGAAGTTCCCGCCCATCGCGAGGAAGACCTTCGCCTTCCCGTCGCGCAGCGCGCGGATGGCGCGGACGACGTCGTAGCCGTGCGCACGGGGCGGCGCGAAGCCGAACTCGCGCTCCAGGGCGTCGAGGAAGGCGGGCGCGGGGCGTTCGAAGATGCCCATGGTGCGGTCGCCCTGCACGTTGGAGTGGCCGCGCACGGGGCAGACGCCCGCGCCGGGACGGCCGATGTTCCCGCGCAGCAGCAGGAAGTTGACGATCTCGCGGATCGTGGGCACCGAGTGCTTGTGCTGCGTGAGGCCCATCGCCCAGCACACGATGGTGCGTTCGGAGGCGAGGACGAGGCGCAGCGCCGCCTCGACATCGGCATGGCCCAGGCCCGTCGCCGCGAGGGTCTCCTCCCAGTCGGCGTCGCGCGCGGCCTTCGCGAAGTCCTCGAAGCCGTGGGTGTGCTCAGCGATGAAGGACTCGTCGAGCGCGCCCCCGGTCTCCAGGATCAGCTTGTTGAGGAGCCGGAAGAGGGCCTGGTCGCCGCCGATGCGGACCTGGAGGAAGAGGTCGGTGAGCGCGGTGCCGCTCGTGAGGCCCTTGGGTGTCTGCGGGTTCTTGAACCGTTCGAGTCCGGCTTCGGGCAGCGGGTTGACGCTGATGATCTTCGCGCCACCGGCCTTCGCCTTCTCCAGCGCGGAGAGCATCCGGGGGTGGTTGGTGCCCGGGTTCTGGCCCGCGACGATGATCAGATCGGCCCGGTGGAGGTCTTCGAGCGAGACGCTGCCCTTGCCGACGCCGATCGTCTCCGAGAGCGCGGAACCGCTCGACTCGTGGCACATGTTGGAGCAGTCGGGCAGGTTGTTCGTGCCGAACTCGCGGGCGAAGAGCTGGTAGAGGAACGCGGCCTCGTTGCTCGTGCGGCCCGAGGTGTAGAAGACGGCCTCGTCGGGCGAGCCGAGCGCGGTCAGCTCCTCGGCGATGACGCGGAAGGCCTCGTCCCAGCTCACGGGCGTGTAGTGCGTGGCGCCCTCGGCGAGGTGCATGGGCTGGGTGAGACGGCCCTGCTGGCCGAGCCAGTACCCGCTGCGCCCGGCGAGGTCGGCGACGGAGTGGGCGGCGAAGAAGTCCGGGCCCACGCGGCGCAGCGTCGCCTCCTCGGCGACGGCCTTCGCGCCGTTCTCGCAGAACTCGGCGGTGTGCCGCTTGTCGCCCTCGGGCCACGCGCAGCCCGGGCAGTCGAAGCCGTCCTTCTGGTTGACCCGCAGCAGTGTGAGCGCCGTGCGCCTGACCCCCATCTGCCGCTGCGCGACGCGCAGCGAGTGCCCGACGGCGGGCAGCCCGGCCGCGGCGTGCTGGGGGGCGGTGACGCGCGGTGCGTCCTGGGCCGGATCGCTCGCGGGCGGCTTCGTCGCCATGGGTCCCTCCGCTGCTCGTACGTACCGTCTCGATCCTCGCACGGCGACGCGGGGCGGGACGGTTCCGGGGCGGGGCTTTCGCGGGTGCGGGGGCCGGGACGCGCGGGGCGCGCGGGGGCGGGGGACCGGTTCGCATGGTGGCGCGGGGCGGTGCGCGCGGGGGCGCGGGGCCGGTGCGCGCCGTGGCACGGGCGCGGGACGCCGTCCGGGAGCGTCCGGCGGTGCCCCCGGACCCCCCGGCCGTCCGCGTCGCGCGGTCCGCGCTGTCAGTGCTCCGTGGCAGGATCGGGGGCGTGGCACAGACAGCAGCGAAGAAGAAGTCCGCGACCGCCGAGCAGAGCCCCGCCAAGGGGGGTGGCGGCCGTCCCCGGCTCATGCTCATGGACGGGCACTCCCTGGCGTACCGGGCGTTCTTCGCGCTGCCCGCGGAGAATTTCACGACGTCCACCGGGCAGCCGACGAACGCGATCTACGGATTCGCCTCGATGCTCGCGAACACGCTGCGCGACGAGCAGCCCACGCACTTCGCGGTCGCCTTCGACGTCTCGCGCAAGACATGGCGGGCCGAGGAGTTCACCGAGTACAAGGCGAACAGGGCGAAGACCCCCGACGAGTTCCGCGGGCAGGTCGAGCTGATCGGCGAACTGCTCGACACGATGCACGCGGACCGCTTCGCCGTCGAGGGCTTCGAGGCGGACGACATCATCGCGACGCTGGCCACGCGGGCGGAGGCGGCCGGCTTCGACGTCCTCATCGTCACCGGCGACCGGGACTCCTTCCAGCTCGTCTCGGAGCACACGACCGTGCTCTACCCCACGAAGGGCGTCTCCGAGCTGACCCGCTACACGCCCGAGAAGGTCGAGGAACGGTACGGGCTCACCCCCGCCCAGTACCCGGACTTCGCGGCGCTGCGCGGCGACCCCTCCGACAACCTGCCCGGCATCCCCGGCGTCGGCGAGAAGACGGCGGCGAAGTGGATCACGCAGTTCGGCTCCTTCGCCGAGCTCGTCGAGCGCGCCGAGGAGGTCAAGGGCAAGGCGGGGCAGAACTTCCGGGACCACCTGGAGGCCGTGAAGCTCAACCGGCGGCTCACCGAGATGGTCAGGGACGTGCCCCTCGACAAGGGCCCCGAGGACCTGGAGCGCGCCCCGTACGACCGCAAGCAGCTCGCCGTCCTCCTCGACACCCTGGAGATCCGCAACCCCTCGCTGCGCGAACGGCTGCTCGCCGTCGACCCGGGCGCCGAGCAGGAGCAGGAGCCCGTCACGGAGGACGTGGCGCTGGACGCGACGCTCGTCCCGGCGAACGGGAAGCTCGCTCCCTGGCTGGAGGAGCACGGCAACGCGGTGCTCGGCGTGGCCACGGTCGACACGTGGAAGCTCGGCGCGGGCGAGGTCGCCGAGGTCGGGCTCGCCGCCGCGGGCGGGGCCGCCGCCTGGTTCGAGCCCTCGGCGCTCGACGAGGACGACGAGCGCGCCTTCGCCGACTGGCTCGGCGACCCGGAGCGGCCCAAGGTCATGCACGACGCGAAGGGCCTGATGCGCGTCTTCGGCGAGCACGGCATGCGCGTCGCGGGTGTCTCGATGGACACGGCGCTCGGCGCGTACCTCGTCAAGCCGGGCCGCCGCACCTTCGCGCTCGACGCCCTCTCCCTGGAGTACCTGGGCCGCGAACTGGTCCCCGCCCAGGAGTCGGACGGGCAGCTCGCCTTCGGCGCCGACGACGAGACCCAGGCGCGCACGCTCATGGTCGAGGCCCGCACGATCCTCGACCTCGGCACAGCGCTCGGCGCGCGCCTGCCCGAGGTCGGCGCGGAAGGGCTGCTCACCGACATCGAGCTGCCCACCTCGGCGCTCCTCGCGCGGATGGAGCGGGCCGGGATCGCGGCGGACCGCGAGCACCTGGAGGAGATGGAGCGGCAGTTCGCGGGCGCGGTCGAGCAGGCGGTGCGCGAGGCGCACGCGGCGGTCGGGCACGAGTTCAACCTCGGCTCGCCCAAGCAGCTCCAGGAAGTCCTCTTCGGCGAGCTGAACCTGCCGAAGACCCGCAAGACCAAGACCGGTTACACGACGGACGCCGACTCGCTCGCCTGGCTCGCCGGGCAGACGGAGCACGAGCTGCCGGTCATCATGCTGCGCCACCGCGAGCAGGCGAAGCTGCGGAGCACGGTCGAGGGGCTCATCAAGTCGATCGCCCCCGACGGCCGCATCCACACGACGTTCAACCAGACCGTCGCGGCCACGGGCCGGCTCTCCTCGACGGACCCGAACCTCCAGAACATCCCCGTGCGCACCGACGAGGGCCGCGCGATCCGCCGCGGCTTCGTCGTCGGCGAGGGCTACGAGGCCCTCATGACCGCCGACTACAGCCAGATCGAGCTGCGGGTCATGGCGCACCTGTCGGAGGACGAGGGGCTCATCGCCGCGTTCACCTCGGGCGAGGACCTGCACCGCACGGTCGCCGGGTACGTCTTCAACGTCGAACCGGCCGCCGTCGACGCCGAGATGCGGCGCAAGATCAAGGCCATGTCGTACGGCCTCGCCTACGGCCTGTCCGCCTTCGGCCTCTCGCAGCAGCTCGCCATCGACCCCGGCGAGGCACGCGCCCTCATGGACACGTACTTCGAGCGCTTCGGCGGGGTGCGCGACTACCTGCACCGTGTCGTCGAGGAGGCGCGCGCCACCGGCTACACGGCCACGATGCTCGGCCGCCGCCGCTACCTGCCCGACCTCAACAGCGACAACAGGCAGCGCCGCGAGGCCGCCGAGCGCATGGCGCTCAACGCGCCGATCCAGGGCACGGCCGCCGACATCGTGAAGATCGCGATGCTGGGCGTGGACCGCGCGCTGCGCGAGGCGGAGCTGACCTCGAGGACACTGCTCCAGGTCCACGACGAAATCGTCCTGGAACTCGCCCCGGGCGAACGCGAGCCGGTCGAGGAGATCCTGCGCCGCGAGATGGCCGCGGCGGCCCAGCTCCGCGCCCCGCTCACGGTCTCGGTCGGTGTCGGGCCGAACTGGGAGGCGGCGGCGCACTGACGACGAGGGGCACGGGGGCCAGGGCGGCGGGGGAGTCGGCACCGGGACGATTCGCGGCGGCGGCCAAGGCGGCAGCGGGTGCGGGGCGTTCCGGGGCGTGTCCTCACTCGCGTCCCCGCGTCGCCGCACCACGCGACCCCGCCCGTGCCTCCGCACCGCGCGACCCCACCCGTACTCCCGCGTCCGGGCGTTCACCTCGTCTCCGCGCCAACTGAACGAGGGGCGAAGCGGCGGGGGCGAGTTATGGCCAAGTGGTGAAAGCCGGTCACCCGCGTCTGCCTTGGTGCGGGAAGTTGTCGTAGTGTCACCTGGGTCAACACGCCTGCGCGCGTGGCAGGCGGGGGTCGGGAGGGGCGGACCGGGATGGCGGCGCAATTCGGGATAAGGCTGCGCAAGGGGGCCGCGGCGACGGCGGTGACGGCGGCGGTGATGGCGGCGCTCGCCGGTTCACAGGCGCCCGGCGCGGTCAAGGACCTGCCCGGCGGCACGGGCCACTCGGCCGAGGCGGGCGACCGGCTCCCGCCGAGCGACGACCACTACTACACGGACCTGCCCCCGATCCGCCCCGGCGACCCCCAGTCCTCGCACGACCTGCCGGGCACCCGGAAGCCCGGCGACAACGCCGCCGCCGAGGCGCAGGCCGGTATCCCCGCCACCGTGCTCGCCGCGTACAAGAAGGCCGAGGCGGAACTCGCCCGCACGCGCGGCGAGTGCAAGCTCCCGTGGGAACTCCTCGCCGCGATCGGCCACGTCGAGTCGGGCCACGCGCGCGGCGGGAAGGTCGACGCGGACGGCACCACGATCGGCAAGATCCTCGGCCCGCAGCTCAACGGGCAGGGCTTCGCGCTCATCAAGGACACCGACCACGGACGCTACGACGGCGACACGACGCACGACCGCGCCGTCGGGCCCATGCAGTTCATCCCCTCCACCTGGGCCGGAGCGGGACGGGACGGCAACGGCGACGGCATCGAGGACCCGAACAACGTCTACGACGCCGCCCTCGCCGCCGGCTACTACCTGTGCGGAGACGGCCGCGATCTCGCGACGAGCGACGGCATGCGCGCCGCGATCCTCAGCTACAACCACTCCTCGGAGTACCTCGCGACGGTCCTGACCTGGTACGACTTCTACCGCGACGGAGCCCACGAGGTCCCCGACGGCACCGGGCCCCTGCCCGGCCGCCCCCACCACCCGTCCGCGCCCAGCTCTTCGGCCCCGCCGTCGACCCCGCCCTCTGTGCGCCCCACGCCGCCCCGGCACAGCACCTCGCCCACGCCGCCGCACCACTCCACGCCCCCCGCGACGAAGCCGCCCAAGGACCCGGGCACACCCTCCACGAAGCCGCCCACCACGCC
Organism: Streptomyces sp. NRRL F-5630; assembly: GCF_000719475.1. Taxonomy (GTDB): domain Bacteria; phylum Actinomycetota; class Actinomycetes; order Streptomycetales; family Streptomycetaceae; genus Streptomyces. The sequence goes on from NZ_JOGO01000085.1 coordinate 18,941, forward strand.
GAAGCCCCCCGCCGAGCGCGTCACGACCCTGACGAAGACCGGCCCCGCGACGCTCGCGACGCTCACCGGGCTCGACTTCGACGTGCGGCCCGCCGTGCGCGCCCTCGACCACGAGGGCAAGCCCGTGGCCGGGCTGAAGGTCACCTTCGGCCTCGTCGGCGCCACCGACGCCCGCTTCTCCGGCGCGAAGAGCGTCGTCGTCACGACCAACGCGAAGGGCACGGCGACGGCCCCGACCCTCACCGCGGGCAAGACCGCCGGCACGTTCACCGTCCGCGCGAGCCTCGCCTCCGGCAAGCCGGGCCCCGTCGACTTCGCGGCCACGGTCACCGAACCCGCCGCCGACACTCTGAAGCCGGTGGACGACAAGGCCACGTACGAGGCGAAGGCGGGCGAAACCTTCGAGAAGAGCCCCGACCTGGAGGCGAGCCTCGACGGGAAGACCGTCGCGGGCGTCCGCACAACGGTCACCGTCCTCGACAAGGACGGCGAGGAACTCGCCGAGAACACCGGCCCGTACGTCAGCGACGCCGAGCAGGAGAAGACCCGCACCCTCACCCTCGTGAGCGACAAGGACGGCGTCCTCCACCTGCCCAACCTCCACGCGGGGGACCAGCCGGGCACCTACGTCCTGCGGTTCACGGCGGGCAAGGCCACGGCCGACATCGCGCTGACGGTGACGGACCCGGAGCCCGCGGAACCCGGCGAGGGCGGCTCGGAGACCCCGGAGCCCGGCACGGGGGGCGAGAGCCCGGCCGCCTGAGACACGTCCGGACGGTGGTCCCGTCGCGAGCCGCGACCCGCGCGGGACCACCTCAGGGCCGCTCCGGCCAGGCGTGCTTCGGGTACCGGCCGCGCAGGTCCGCCCGCACGGCTCGGTAGCCCTGCTCCCAGAAGGACTCCAGGTCCGAGGTCACCGCCGCCGGCCGTCCCGCCGGGGACAACAGGTGCACCACCACCGGCACCCCCGCCACGCGCGGCGTTTGCCGCAGCCCGAACAACTGCTGCACCCGCGCCGCGAGCACCGGCGGCTCCCCGGCCCCGTTTTCCGGATAGGCGAGCCGCACCCGCCGCCCGTTGGGCAACTCCACGGACTCCGGCGCGAGTTCCGCGAACCGCCCCGCCTGGCCCGAGGCCCAGGGCAGCAGCCTCCGCAACGCCTCGGCGACCCGCACCCGCGCCAGATCGGCGCGCCGCCGCGCCCGCGACAACTCCGGCTCCAGCCAGTCGTCCGCCCGCGCGAGGAGCGCCGCGTCCGCCACGTCCGGCCACGGCTCACCGAGCACCCCGTGCAGGAACGCCATCCGCGCCCGCAACTCCCGCGCTCCCCGCGTCCACTCCAGGAGCCCGAGCCCCGTCTCCGCGAGCCCTTCGAGCAACGCGGCCCGCACGCGCGCGGGTTCGGGCCGCGTGAGATTCCGCTCCCGCAGCACGACCGCGCCGAGACGGCTCACCTCCCGGGCCCGTACGTCCCCGTCCGCCCAGCGCACCTCCTGCCCCTCCGCGAACAAGGGCGCGGCGGCCTCGCGGGCCGTCCGCTCGTCGATCGCCGCCGCGAGCCGTACGCGCGCCGAGGCCGCGCCCGCCGGACGGTCGGCGACGGCGACCGCGAGCCACGCGGCCTCGCGCAGCCGCGAGTCCCGCTCCGGCTCCGCGCCCGTCCCCGAGACCATGAGGAAGCCGCCGCCGCGCGCCCGCGCGACACGCTCCGGGTGCGCGAGCGCCGTCACGACACCGGCCGCCGCGTCCTCGCCGAGCGCGGGCACGGTGTCCCCCGGGTCCGCGCCCGCCTGCCGCAACGCCCCGCGCAGCCGCCGCACCTCCTGCCGCCACCGGCCCCCGTAGCCGTCGCCGCCCTGCCGGGCCCGCCGCAGCACGAGCGCCAGGTCGTCCCCGTACGCGCGCGGCGGCTCCTCGCTCAGCAGCGCCACGAACTCCGCGGCGAGCCGCCCCCCGACCTCGCCCGCGCCGTCGAGCAGCGCGCGCCCCAGGCGCGGGTGCAGCCCGAGCCGGGCGAGCCGCTCCCCGCGCGCCGTCGCCCTCCCGTCCGCGCCCGTCGCGCCGAGCGCCGTGAGCACCGCGCGCGCCGCCGCGAGCGCGCCCGCGGGCGGCGGATCGAGGAGCGCCAGCGAGGACGCGTCCGGATCGCCCCAGCACGCCGCCTGGAGCGCGAAGGACGTCAGGTCGGCGACGGCGATCTCCGGCGCGGGGAAGGCCGCCAGGCGGTGCTCCTCGGCCCGGTCCCAGCAGCGGTACGCCGTCCCCGGCGCCTCCCGCCCGGCACGGCCCGCCCGCTGCGCCGCGGCGGCCAGCGAGGCCCGTACGGTCGTGAGCGCCGCGAGCCCGCGCGCGTGGTCGACGCGCGGCTCCCGCGCGAGCCCCGCGTCCACGACGACCCGCACCCCCGGCACGGTCAGCGAGGACTCCGCGACCGAGGTCGCGAGCACGACCCTGCGCCGTTCACCGGGCCCGGCGAGCACCGCGTCCTGCGTCTCGGCCGGAGCGCGCCCGTGCACCTGGAGCACGTCGAGCCCCGGCTCCCCGGCGAGCAGCCCCGCGACCTTCGCGATCTCGCCGACCCCCGGCAGGAAGCACAGCACGTCGCCGCTCCGCTCCGCGAGCGCCCGCCGCACCACGGCGGCCACGTGCTGGAGCTGTGCGGGGTCCACGCGCAGCCCGTGCGGCGGCCGGAAGGGCCGCCGCGGCGGCGCCCACACCGTCTCGACGGGGTACGAGACCCCCTCCGCGCGCACGACGGGCGCGTCGTCGAGCAGCCGGGCCCAGCCCTCCGCGTCCGTCGTCGCCGAGGCGGCGAGCAGCCGCAACCCGGGCCGCAGCGCCGCCCGCACATCGAGGAGGAAGGCCGTCGCCGTGTCCGCGTCGAGGTGCCGCTCGTGGCACTCGTCGAGGACCACGACGTCCACGCCCGCGAGTTCCTGATCGCGCTGGAGACGCTGCAACAGGACACCGGTCGTCACGACTTCGACGCGGGTACGGGGCCCGGTGCGTTGCTCGCCGCGCACGCGGAAGCCGACGTGCTCGCCCACCTCCTCGCCGAGCAGCCACGCCATGCGCCGCGCCGCCGCCCGTACCGCGATCCTGCGCGGCTCCGCGACGAGCACCCGGCGCCCGGGCGCCCCGTCCCCGAGCAGCCCCGCCAGCGCGAGCGGCACGAGCGTCGTCTTGCCACTGCCCGGGGGCGCGGTGAGCACCGCCGTACCGCCCGCCCCCGGCCCGTACAGCGCGGTGGCGAGGGCGGGCAGGGCGGTGCGGACGGGCAGGGCGTCGAGCGCGGCGGTACGGATCACGGGGCCAAGTCTCGCAGCGGTGACGGGGCGCCCCTCAGGCGTCCTTCTCGCACACGAAGATCGCCGTGCCCGGGATGAGATGCCCGCGCAGCGGGGACCAGCCGCCCCACTCCTGCGTGTTCCACTCCGGCCACTCCGGCTCGACGAGGTCCACGAGCCGCAGGCCCGCGCGCACGACGTCGCGGACGCGGTCCCCGACCGTGCGGTGGTGCTCGACGTACACCGCCTCACCCTCCTCGTCCTCCTCCACATAGGGAGTGCGGTCGAAGTACGAGCCCGAGACGCTCAGCCCCTCCGGGCCCGGCTCGTCGGGGAAGGCCCAGCGCATCGGGTGGGTCACCGAGAAGACGAAGCGCCCGCCGGGCCGCAGCACGCGCCGCACCTCGCGCAGCACCCGCACCGGATCGGCGACGAACGGCAGCGCCCCGTACGCGGAACAGACGAGGTCGAAGGAGGAGCCGGCGAAGGGCAGCGCGCTCGCGTCCGCCTCGACGAGCGGGAAGCGCGCGGAGTGCTCCTCGGCGATGCGCAGCGCGTGCTGGAGCTGACGGTGCGCGAGGTCGAGCGCGACGGGACGTGCCCCCTGCGCGACGAGCCACCGCGAGCACTGGGCCGCGCCCGCGCCGATCTCCAGGACATCCTTGCCCGCGAGTTCCTCCGCGGGGCCGAGGAGTTGCGCCTCGACCTCGTCGAGCCCCTCGGGGCCCCAGACGAAGCGGTCGTCGCCGAGGAAGGTGCCGTGCTCGGCCTGGTACTCGTCCGCGTTGCCGTTCCACCAGCCGCGGTTGGCGCGGCTGCTCTCGGTGACGCTCGCGGCACGCCGCGTGGCGGTGACGGTCTCGTCCCCGGCGGCCTCGCCTGCCGGGTCGAAGGGGCTCTCGGGGGCTTGGATGATGTGCTCCATCGTCGTACTGTTCGCTCCAGCCGTCGCCGCCGCGTCCCCAAGGGGGCGCCGGGTGCCGGGAATGCGGGGATCGCCCTCGGGTGGGCGCCTTCGCGCATTGACCCTGTCCGGCTGCCCCCGTATGCTACAAGTTGCGCTGCGAGCCTGCGCTCCTCAGACCTAGCAGGCGGTGCTCGCATCTGTTGTTTGTCTCGCGGTTCGAGGCGGCCGGCCCCTGGGTGCGGCGGCCCCGTGCCGCTCGGGCTCCACGGTGCGAAATGGGCTCCAGCGCGAGCAGTGCCTACGACTTCAATGTCCGTACCGGAGCCCTTACCCACATGACGAGCAGCACCGAGACCACCGCCACCACCCCGCAGGTAGCGGTCAACGACATCGGTAACGAGGAAGCCTTCCTCGCCGCGATCGACGAGACGATCAAGTACTTCAACGACGGCGACATCGTCGACGGCGTCATCGTGAAGGTCGACCGGGACGAGGTCCTGCTCGACATCGGTTACAAGACCGAAGGCGTCATCCCCTCCCGCGAGCTTTCGATCAAGCACGACGTCGACCCCAACGAGGTCGTCAAGGTCGGCGACGAGATCGAGGCCCTTGTTCTCCAGAAGGAGGACAAGGAAGGTCGGCTCATCCTGTCCAAGAAGCGCGCGCAGTACGAGCGCGCCTGGGGCACGATCGAGAAGATCAAGGAAGAGGACGGCATCGTCACCGGTACCGTCATCGAGGTCGTCAAGGGTGGTCTCATCCTCGACATCGGCCTCCGCGGCTTCCTCCCGGCCTCCCTGGTCGAGATGCGCCGCGTCCGCGACCTCCAGCCCTACGTGGGCAAGGAGCTCGAGGCGAAGATCATCGAGCTGGACAAGAACCGCAACAACGTGGTCCTGTCCCGCCGTGCCTGGCTGGAGCAGACCCAGTCCGAGGTGCGCCAGACCTTCCTCACGACCCTCCAGAAGGGTCAGGTCCGCTCCGGCGTCGTCTCCTCCATCGTCAACTTCGGTGCCTTCGTGGACCTGGGTGGCGTGGACGGTCTCGTGCACGTCTCCGAGCTGTCCTGGAAGCACATCGACCACCCCTCCGAGGTTGTCGAGGTCGGCCAGGAGGTCACCGTCGAGGTCCTCGACGTGGACATGGACCGCGAGCGTGTCTCCCTGTCGCTCAAGGCGACGCAGGAAGACCCGTGGCAGCAGTTCGCCCGGACGCACCAGATCGGTCAGGTCGTCCCCGGCAAGGTCACCAAGCTCGTTCCCTTCGGCGCGTTCGTCCGCGTCGACGAGGGCATCGAGGGCCTGGTCCACATCTCCGAGCTGGCCGAGCGCCACGTGGAGATCCCGGAGCAGGTCGTCCAGGTCAACGACGAGATCTTCGTCAAGGTCATCGACATCGACCTGGAGCGCCGCCGCATCAGCCTCTCGCTGAAGCAGGCCAACGAGGCCTTCGGCGCCGACCCGGCCTCGGTCGAGTTCGACCCGACCCTGTACGGCATGGCCGCGTCCTACGACGACCAGGGCAACTACATCTACCCCGAGGGCTTCGACCCCGAGACCAACGACTGGCTCGAGGGGTACGAGAAGCAGCGCGAGGAGTGGGAGGGCCAGTACGCAGAGGCCCAGACCCGCTTCGAGCAGCACCAGGCCCAGGTCATCAAGTCCCGCGAGGCCGACGAGCAGGCCGCCGCCGAGGGCACCGAGGCGACTCCGGTCGCCGCGGGTGCCAGCGGTGGTGGCAGCAGCAGCGCCGGCGGTTCGTACTCCTCGGACACCGGTGACAACTCGGGCGCCCTCGCCTCGGACGAGGCGCTCGCGGCCCTGCGCGAGAAGCTGGCCGGCGGCCAGAGCTGAATTCCGCTTCGCGGCGGGGTGACTGCCGCGAACGGTAGGCAGTAGCAGTACGAAGTCCCGGTCCCCTTCCGGTGGGGCCGGGACTTCGTCGTACCCGTGACACGGGGAAGATGCAGGCGCGCCGACCGCGCCTCCACGAACAGCGAACGGCGCGGCTACCTCGCCGGCCCCACGCGCGGCCGGTCTCGTGCCGCTCAACGAGCCTGCGAGCGCAGGTACTTCGCGGGCGATCGGCACGGCCCCCGACGCCCGGTGCGGCACGGCGCGTTCTCCTCGGTGCGCGAGGTGGCCCAGGGCCTACGTCGACGAGCGGCCCCGGAGTGGTCCCCTCGCGCCGGGATTCCGGCCGGATGTGATCAAGTGTGAACAAGGAGGCGGCGCGGGGAATGATCCGCGCGCCCCTCGGCGTTCTCGTCCACGGAGTAAGAGAGGACCGGAGGGCCATACCGTGCTTGATCCGCAGGATTTGTACTCATGGGTGCCGAAGGGCCTGGCGGTGGTCGACACCGCGCTGGCCCAGGAGTCCGCCGGGCTCGTCATGCTGTGCCACTTCGACGGCTACATCGACGCCGGGGAGACCGGTGAGCAGATCGTGGAGCGGATGCTCGACACCCTCCCGCACCAGGTCGTCGCCCGCTTCGACCACGACCGCCTCGTCGACTACCGGGCCCGCAGGCCGCTGCTCACCTTCCGCCGCGACCGCTGGACGGACTACGAGGAACCGGCCATCGAGGTCCACCTCGTCCAGGACGCCACCGGCGCCCCGTTCCTGCTGCTCAGCGGCCCCGAGCCGGACGTCGAGTGGGAGAGGTTCGCCGCGGCCGTCGGCCAGATCGTCGAGCGCCTCGGCGTCCGCCTCGTCGCCGACATCTACGGCATCCCCATGGGCGTCCCGCACACCCGCCCCGTCGGCCTCACCCCGCACGGCAACCGCAGCGACCTCGTCCCGGGCCACACGAGCCCCTTCGACCAGGCCCAGGTCCCCGGCTCCGCGGGCGCCGTCGTGCAGTACCGCCTCGGCCAGGCGGGGCACGACATTCTCGGCATCGCCGCGCACGTGCCGCACTACCTCGCCCGCTCCGCGTACCCGGACGCCGCGCTCACCGCGCTCGAAGCCTTCACCGCCGCGACCGGGCTCGTGCTCCCGGGGCTCGTCCACTCCCTGCGCAACGACGCCCACCGCACCCAGACCGAGATCGAGCGGCAGGTCCGCGAGGGCGACGAGGAACTCGTCGCCCTCGTCCAGGGTTTGGAGCACCAGTACGACGCCGCGGCCGGAGCCCTCGCGCGCGGCAACATGCTCGCCGAGCCCGCCGACATCCCGACCGCCGAGGAGATCGGCCGCGAGTTCGAGCAGTTCCTCGCCGAACGGGAGGGCGACGCCTGAGGGCTGGGACGCTTGAGGGCCGGGACCCGAGGGCTGGGACGGCTGAGGGCTCGGGGGCGCCTGGCAGCCGGGGAAAGCGTACCGGGCCGCGCGCGGGCGCCCTCTCGGAAGGATCTAGGCTGCGCTCATGCACTCGGTACTTTCGGTAGGGCTCACCGGCGGGATCGGCGCGGGCAAGAGCGAGGTGTCCCGGCTGCTCGCCTCGTACGGCGCCGTGCTGATCGACTCGGACCGGATCGCCCGCGAGGTGGTCGAGCCGGGCACCGAGGGGCTCGCCGCGATCGTCGCCGCCTTCGGCACGGAGATCCTCGCTCCGGACGGCAGCCTCGACCGGCCGCGCCTCGGCGCCCTCGTCTTCGCCGACGAGGAACGGCGGCGCACGCTCAACGGCATCGTCCACCCGCTCGTACGGGACCGCTCCGCGGCCCTCCAGGCGGCGGCCCCGCCCGGCTCGGTCGTCGTCAACGACGTCCCCCTCCTCGTCGAGAGCGGCCTCCAGTCCCTCTACGACCTCGTCCTCGTCGTCGACGCGAGCCCCGAGACGCAACTGAGCCGCCTGACCGGCGACCGCGGCATGAGCGAGGCCGACGCCCGCGCCCGCATGGCCGCGCAGGCCACGCGCGAGCAGCGCCTCGCCGCCGCTGACCTCGTGATTCCCAACGACGGCACGCGCGAGGAACTCGCCGAGCGGGTGCGCGAGGTGTGGCGGTCGCTGGAGCGGCGTGCGCGCGAGCAGTCGCCGGAGCGGCGCCCGGCGGGGGACTGAGCGCCCACGCACTGGCGGGTGGGGATCGTACTGGAGGGTGGAGGACCGGGCTCGCCGGAGCGGCGAGCCCGGCGGGGGGACTGAGCGCACCCCGTACGGGGGAGGAATACGCGCGGGCGCTCGCGTGTTGCGCCCGTGCCGGGAGAGGAGGACCCGCTGTGCCCGCGAACAGCCCCGAGGACCACGTCATCGACTACCGCGCGGCCGAGCAGCTGCTCGCCGCCAAGGACCCGCGCGGCGCGATCAAGCTGCTCGACAACGTGATCGCCGCGCACCCCGAGAACACCTCCGCGCGCCTGCTGCGCGCCCGCGCCTTCTTCGCGGGGGCGCAACTGCGAGGCGCCGAGCTGGAGTTCAGCCTCGTCCTCGAACGTGAACCGGACAACGCTTTCGCGCACTTCGCCCTCGCCCGCACCTTCGAGCGCGCCAACCGCCCGGAGGCGGCCCAGCGCCACTTCCGCCTCGCCGCCGCCCTGGACCCCCGGCCGGACTACGTGCGGGCGGCCAGGTTCGGCGAGGCCGACGGGCTGGGACAGGGCTGAGCCGGGCTCCGAGGCGCCGGGAGTGGCCGGTCCTGGGGGGGCTCTGCGCAGTCGGTACGGGTGGCGGCGCGAGTGGTCGGCAGTCGGGTGGTCAGACGGGGCCGACTCGGCCGCTCGGCTCAGCGCCAGGGGGAGGGCGGCTGCCGTTTCTTGCGCAGCCGTACGGAGACGACGACGAGGTCGATCGTCACGAGCAGCCACAACGCCGCGCTCAGGGCGGCCCACCCCGGGTGACCGGTGAGGACGAAGGCCACGGTCGCCGCGATCGTCACCACCTCGCCCCACACACTGAGCGCGAGCCGCAGTCCCAGCGGGCTGCGCGCGGTGAGCGGTTCCGTGCCGCTGCGGCCGGGGGGCTCGGTGTTCGCCCTGGTCAGATGGCCACCGGCGGCTGCGGAGGTCCGGTGGTGGTGCACATGGTGCGTTCCAGCAGGCATGACTTTCACCGCTCCCTCGTAGGGGCTCTCTTTCCGGTGTACCTCGTTCGGGTGAGGAAGGGAAACGGGGAATCGGACCCGCCGACGAGCCGTTGCCCGGACAGGAGCGGCGCGCGAAGAGACGGCGCCGGGGGAGGGAGCGGGCGCATGGCGGGCGAGAGGACCACGACGGGGTACCGGCCGGGGTACGGGGCGAGCGGGCCGGGCGCCCTGACCCCGGACGGCTGCTCGGTCGAGTTGTACAGGCGGCTCCCGGTACGGGACGAGCCGGACGTCATCGCCGCGGTCGCCCCGCCCGGAGCGCGCCTGCTGGAGCTGGGCTGCGGCGCGGGCCGCGTCACCCACCCTCTCGTGGAGCGCGGCTTCGACGTGACGGCCGTGGACGAGTCGCCGGCGATGCTCGCCGAGGTGCGCGGGGCGCGCACGGTGTGTTCGCCGATCGAGGAGCTGGACCTCGCGGAGACCTTCCCCGTGGTTTTGCTCGCCTCCTTCCTCGTCCACGCCGGGGACCCGGAGGTGCGGCGCGGACTGCTGCGCACCTGCCGCCGCCATCTCGCGGAGGGCGGCGTCCTCCTGCTCCAGCGCGAGCCCGCGGACGCCCACGACAACCTCCCGCGCGAGCGCCACGAGCCGGGTTTCACGACCCGCATCGTCTCCTCGGTGCCGTACGCCGAGGGCGTCCGCCAGGTGCGCGCCGAGTACGTCTTCCCCGACGCGACCTGGACGCAGACCTTCCTCTCGCGCCCCCTGGACGACGAGGACTTCGCGGCGGCGCTCGCGGAGGAGGGGCTGCGCCCGGTGGAGCGGCTGAGCACGGACGGTGTCTGGTGGCGGGCCGTGGCGGCCTGAGCCCCCGGGGCGGGTGCTCGTGGTGCTGCGCACGGCGATCCGGAGCGTGTGCCGGTGTTCTCGCGGGCCGTGCCCTGTGCCCGCCGTGCGGCAGGCGGCGATCTTCGCGTGCCGCTGGGGGGCGTGCTCCACGACTCCGATCCTGACCGCGACCACGCTGTCCCTCGCCTGCGGCGGGTGAGTCCCGAGCCCGGGAGAGAACCTCAGAACGTGCGGGCCGTGGTCGGTCACCGGCTGGTGTGCCGCTCATGTCCGGGGGCCGCGCTGGCGAGGTGGTCGCCCTCAGCAGTTCGGGAGAGGCGCTGCGGCTGTCCGCGTTGCGGTTCCTGGCCGGGGGAGGGGCAGGGGTCAAGGGCCCGGTGGGCACGCACGTACTCGTCGTCGGGAGCGACCTGGGAACCGATGCGGGGACCGGTCGTGGCGCGGGTGCGCGTGAGGGCCACGGTGCGCAGCCTGGATGCCCGCTCGTGGGCCCAGAGGTTCGCCTCCCGCCGCCGGGTCATCACCACGTATCCGCCGAGCAGGACCGCGACGAAGACGATCAGCAGCACTTGCGGGAAGTGGTCGATCATCTGCCACTGGATCATGCGGTGGTCCACCGCCGTCGCGTCCCTGACCCGGTGCACCACCCAGGAGGGCCCGTTCAGGAGAATCACCGACGCGGTGACGAGGGTTGCCATCAGCGGGAGGGTCACCACACCGAGCAGCACCGCGCGGACCGCGCTCCGCCACAGCGCGGGCCGCCCCTCGCCCTCGACAGGCGCCAGCTTCAGCAGGAGGAGCCGCTTGCCCGGGGTCGTCCCGGTGAGCCAGGGCAGTACGACGGACCACACGGCGAAGACCGCGACCATCACACGGGGTACGGAACGGAATGCGCTGTACACATCCTCTGCCATGGCGACAGCCCCGAGGACGGTGACGGCCGAGACCCCGATCAGGTCGACCAGCAGTGCCACCAAGCGCCGTCCGAGGGTGATGGGCCGACGGGCCAGCGTCGCGTCGTCCGGTGTCTCCCCTGTCGGCAGCAGCCGGGCCAGCGGTCGGGCCAGGTACCAGCCCAGGAGCGCACCCGCGGTGTTGAGCAGCAGGTCGTCGACGTCGAACAGCCGGTAGGGGCACGGGTAGGTGCCCCATAGCGCGGTGCCCTGCGTGACCTCGAAGAAGAGGGAGGCGCCGAAGCCCGCGGCGATCGCGGCGGTGACGCCGCGCCGCAGGTGGCAGCGGACGAAGACGCCCAGCGGGAGCAGCAGGGCCAGGTTCAGGACCGCACCGCTGACCGCGGGGTTGTGGAGCACCAGCGCGTTCAGTGTGACCGTGTGGTGCGCCTCCTTCCAGATATCGCTGAAGGTGTTGCCCGGGACCCATTGCGGGTGGGCGACCGCCGCGAACCTCTTGCACATGTCCGCCGTCCGCGTCGGCAGCGGTACGAGCGTCAGGCACAGGGCCGTGATCGCGTAGTAGAGGAAGCCGAGGAGCGACAGGACGCGCCACTGCGGCATGGTGCCGTGGCGGCGGTACAGAACGACCGCTGTCGGGAGGAACAGCAGCAGCGCGAGGAGCGGGAAGAGTGCTGCCGCTGTCTTCATCGGCAACAGGTAGGCGGACGTCATGCGGGGCACTATACGCAACGGGTATACATGCAGTTTATAGATGCTTGAGCTTCTGGTTCGTCTGGAATGTGGGCGCTTGAGGGCTTGAGTGCTTGCGGTTTCCGGGGGTGCTGGCGGAGAGCAACACTCAGGTGTGCCAAATGCCCTCAAAGGTTGTCACGATTTGTGAGGGTTGCTCGCATGGGCTGGGCCGCCTGCTGGTACCCCGTCCAGGGGGCGGCCTGGGGTGCTCGGTCGCGCAGGACAAGCAGGGTCCAGCCGCGGTCGGCTGGATCGAGTGATCTGGTCGCGGCGGTGAAGAGTTCTGCGGGTCAGCGGTAAGAGAGCCGTCCTCGGCCTGTTACCTCAGCGGTACAGCTACCGGTGTGGGGCACCGACGGAGGTCCTTGGCCAGGACTGATTCCGCAGTTGGCACTCATCAGTGCCCCCGCTCGGAGATCTTTTCCCAGCGGGCCGGGACCCGCCTTGCGTGCCTGTACGCGGCCTGGCCGCCGCTCGGTATCGAAGGCGAAGAGCATTCGGATGCTCACCGTCCCACTGCTACACGGACGCAGCTCCCGCGTGTTCCGGTGGCGGCTCTTCTCGATCGCGCCGACCGCCGGGCGGCAAAGCGTCGGACGGTCGGCGTTTCCTGCCGGCGCGAGCTACATCGTGATGGCCGATCCGGAGGGAAGCGAGTTCTGCTGGGACTGGGCGACGGGGAACTTCACGCCGGTGAGGTCTTCGGAGACGGCCCACAGTCGCTGCTGGACGGCCACCTCGTACGACTGCGGGCTGGAGGTGACCAGCCGGGGGTGGCCCTTGATCTCGTTGCGTCCGCCGGGGCCGTAGTACTGGCCGCCGAGCGCGGCGGGGTCGGTGGCGGCGCGCAGAGTGGGCAGGGCGCCCATGGCCGGTGTCTGGCTGATCAGCGGCGCGAGCCAGGTGACGGGCAGGCGGAGCGCGGCGGGGGTGTGGCGGATGAGGTCGGTGTTGGACACGCCGGGATGGGCGGCGACGGCGGCGGTGGTGCCGTGCGCGGCGAGCCGGCGCTGCAGTTCGTAGGTGAACATCAGGTTGGCCAGCTTGGACTGACCGTAGGCGGCGGCCCGGCTGTAGGACCGCTCCCAGTGCAGGTCGTCGAAGTGGATCGCGGCCTGGATGCGGTGGCCGGTACTGCTGACGGTCACCACGCGTGAGCCGGGCACTGGCAGCATGAGATCCAGCAGTAGCCCGGTGAGCGCGAAGTGGCCGAGGTGGTTGGTGCCGAACTGCATCTCGAAGCTGTCGGCGGTCGTCTGCTTCGGGGTGTACATCACGCCGGCGTTGTTGATCAGCAGGTCGATCCGGTCGAGCCGGGAGTGCAGCGCCGCCGCCGCGGTCCGCACGGAGTCGAGCGAGGTCAGGTCCAGCGCCTGCACGGTCACATCGCCGGTCATACGGGCCGCGGCCTGCTTGCCCTTCTCCGTGTTGCGCACGGCGAGCACCACGGACGCCCCGTGCTCGGCGAGCGCCTTGGCGGTCTCGTACCCCAGTCCGGCGTTGGCCCCGGTCACCACGGCCACCCGCCCACGCTGGTCCGGAATGTTCGCCGTCGTCCACTTTTCACTCATGCCGGGCTCCGCCTCTTTAAGTACCGAAGGTATCTTGTGCCTTCGACGTTAAAGTACCTCCGGTACGTTGTCAACGTACCGGAGGTACTTAATCTAGACTGGAGCGCATGACTTTCCAGCGGGCGCGAACCGAAGAGCAGCGGGAGATCCGTCGACGGGCGATCCTCGACGTGGCGTCGGCGATGCTCGTCGAGATGCCGGTGGCCGCGGTCACCCTGAACGAGCTCAGCCGCCGGGTAGGCCTGGCGAAGCCGAACGTGCTGCGCTACTTCGAGTCTCGCGAGGCGGTGCTGCTGGAACTGCTGGACCGCTTCCTGCAGGAGTGGCTGACGGAACTGACAGGGGAGTTGGCCGCCGGCATCGACGAAGACTTCTCCATGTCCGAGCGAGCGGCAGCGATGGCCGAGATCCTCAGTCGCTCGCTGTCCGGCCGAATGGTGCTGTGCGAGCTCTTCGGCGCACAGGGCAGCGTCCTGGAGCACAACGTTTCCGTCGAGGTCGTAGCACGTTATAAGCGCGCCTCCCTGGACCGCCTGACAACGATGACCGCCCTGCTCCAGAAGCACCTGCCCGAACTGGACGAGAACGCCGCACTGTTCAGCCTGCAGACCCTGCTCATGGCCGGCGCGCTGTCGGCGTACAGCACGCCCCCACCCAGCCTGCAGGCGGCTTACGAGGCCGAGCCCGACCTGAAGCGCTTCCACCTGGATCCGAAGGACTACTTGAGGCAGGCCTTGACCGCAACCCTCCTGGGCGTGCTACCCCGCCGCTGACCGGCGTTGCACTGAACAGGACGAAACCTCTGTACCTCTTGAGCCGGCCGTCAAGCGCGCCGGACCTGGCCCCTACTCGGGCTCGGTGGGTGCTCGATTTCGGGAGGCTTTGAGCCGGCTGGCGACATGGCCGGCTCGGTCTCCCCCGTTGAGCTTGTACCAGGTGTGGGCTGTGCCGTCGGCGAGGCCGAGGAGATCGGCGAGCATCTTCCAGTGGACGGCGCCGACCAGGGCGGGCCGGGCCCCGTCGCGGGCCTTGCTGGTGCTGGGGGCCCCGTTGCGGGCCTTGCTGGCGCTGGGGATGCCTCGGCGAGTCAGTCGTCTCTGCGGAGTGTTGGAGGCCATGGGCTGGTCGGGTTGGAGGCCGGGGGGAGAGGCAGGGCGTCTCACGGGTCCTGAGCGGGGAGGCCGGCGGGCGTCGTTCGTTGATCAGATGCTGGAGCAATGCCGACAGCCGCGGCCGAAGCCGGAGCGGGTCTCGTCCGAGTTGCAGACCGAGGACGCCCGGCTCCTCTGGGTGGACCAGGACGTGTTCGGTCGTGAGGCTTACAAGTCGATCAGTTCGCAGTCCGTATTGCAGTACGAGACAGCCAGCGACGCGGTCGGTGATGTGGCTTCCGGATGAGAGGGCATTGGTGTCAACGCCCGGGTGGCTGTGGCCGGAGGGGTGCCTCAACCTGGCTCAAGCGGTTCCGTGTTCATCATGATCCGGGCCGGAGTGCTCGGCCGTGACCGGGACGCGTCCGGGGGTCGGTGCCCCCTCTGGTGCGTCTGCTCCTGTCCGTCGGAGTCTCCGACCTCAACCTCCTCGGCAGCCAGGCCCTCGCCGATCCGCTCCCGGCGCGGTCGGCGGCGGCGTCGGCCGGGAAGGCTCCGACGAGGGCTACGGCTACCCTTCTGCGCCGTTGGCTGCATAACCGCCACGTCACGTCATTGATCGCCCGCAAGAGAACAGACTCCAGCCAACGCCTCGGCCGACACCGCTGGACAAGCGAACGCCCTGTGGGCTGGCTCGGCCTTCACGAGCATCGCCTGCACACTCGTCTGCTACCGCCGACTCATCGATCGAGATGACGTGTTGGCGTGCTGGCCGTCATCGAACTGCTCGTCGTGAGCGCGCGGTGTCGTGGAAGTGCGGGCTGTGAGGCCGATGAGGCACCGGTCAAAGTCGACCGACGTAGGCGTCTCAGGCAGGTGCCGGCCGTCTTGGTGCCTCACCCGGGACTGCCGTTGCAGTACGTGATCTTCCGCTGGCCGTTCATGAGGACCAAGGGTTGGGTGCTGGGGGGCGGGACGTGCCGTGTGTCGTGTGCCGGATGCCGCGTGCGGGATGGCGAGGGCCGCGTGCCGTCGGCGAGGCGGTGCCGAGCGGATGCCGCCCCGGCTCCTTACTGGCGCCCGCCCCTCGGGCCTCGCTCGCAGGTTTCCTCAGCTTCGCTCTCGTCCCCTCTCCCACTCGTACGACGGTGGCTGCGGCAGCCCGAGCCCCGCGCCGCGCAGCCGTTCCATCTCACGCCGGTCACGTTTGGTGGGCCGTCCCGCGCCGCGGTCCCTGACGCCGGCCGACGCGACGGCCGCGCGAGGCGGCGGGGGCGGGCTGTTGTCCTCGTAGTACGTGACCGCGACGGGCGCGCCCACGCGCTTGCGGAGCAGGCCCCGTACGACGAGCACCCGGTCGCGCCCCTCGTGCCGCAACCGCACCTCGTCACCGACCCGGACGGCCGCCGCCGCCTTGGCCGGGGTGTTGTTGATCCGTACGTGCCCGGCCCGGCAGGACGCGGTCGCCGCCGACCGTGTCTTCACCATCCGCACCGCCCACAGCCACACATCGACCCGCACACTCCCGGACTCCGTCCCCACCTCGCTCACCATGCCCCCGAGCCTAGACGGCACCACCGACGGCGGGCCCGGGCCGGCGGGGCAGTACGCCAGGAGCGGACTACTCCGGACGGTCACCACGCTTTCGGGTGAGACGGATTGTGACTTCGGCGAAGTTATCCACAGATTGAGGCGGGTGGCGGGGGGAGACGTCGGAGTGCTGGAAGAATTGATGCAGGGGCGCCCCCCTGGGAGGGCGGGGGACTGTCCTCAGCCGCGCGAAACTACCCTCCCCCCCATGCCCCACCCCTCACCCGC
>NZ_JOGO01000086.1 GCF_000719475.1 Streptomyces sp. NRRL F-5630
GCAGCAGCCCCCGCCCGCACATAGCCCCGCCCCCTCACCCCCGCCCCAGCCCGCACTCGCACACCGTTCGGGACCCCGCCCCGAATCCCCGCTCCTCACATTCCCCACTCTGTTCGGCACCCGCGCCCGCGGCCCCGCGCCCCGCCATCCGTGCGGCACCCGCGCCCGAGGCCCCGGCCCCGCACCCCGTGTGGCCCCCACCCCCTACAACCGATACGCCACCCCCGCCGGCGTAGCCCCTCGCGTGTCCAGCAGAAGCTGCGCCTTCACCGCCAGCCCCTGCAAGTCGTACGTCCTGTGGTGTTGCAGCAGGAGAGTCAGGTCCGCCGCCGCCGTGGCCTCGTAGAGGGTGTCGGCGCGGGGGACCGGGTGGCCGAGGACGCGCCAGTGGGGGACGTGGGGGTCGTGGTAGCTGATGGTGGCGCCCATGCCGGTGAGGCGGGTAGCGATCTCCTCGGCCGGGGAGCCCTCCTGGTCGGCCACGTCCGGCTTGTAGGTGATGCCGAGGAGGAGGACGCGGGCGCCGCGGACCGATTTGCCGTGCTCGTTGAGGAGGGTCGCCGCGCGCTGGATGACGTACGCGGGCATCCGCTGGTTGACCTCGCGGGCGAGGCCGACGAGGCGCAGGGGGTGGCCGGGGGTGCGGTGCGGGTGGGGGAGGTGTTCGGGGTCGGGGGGCAGGCCGTGGCCGCCCACGCCCGGCCCGGGGCGGAATGCCTGGAAGCCGTACGGCTTCGTCTCGGCGCAGCGGATGACGTCCCACAGGTCGACGCCCAAGTCGTGGCAGAGGACCGCCATCTCGTTGACGAGCGCGATGTTGACGTGCCGGTAGCTGGTCTCCAGGAGGTGGACGGTCTCCGCCTCGCGGGGGCCTCTGGCGCGTACCACCTTGTCGGTGAGCCGTCCGTAGAAGGCCGCCGCGGACTCCGTGCAGGCCGGTGTCAGCCCGCCGATCACCTTGGGGGTCGCGTGGTACGGGTACGCGCGGTTGCCCGGGTCCAGGCGGGCCGGGGAGTACGCGAGGTGGAAGTCGCGGCCCGCGCGCAGGCCCGAGCCCTGTTCCAGGATCGGGCGGAGCAGGTCCTCGGTCGCGCCGGGGTGGACGGGGGACTCCAGGATGACGGTCGTGTGCGGGCGCAGCCGCGCCGCGAGGGTGCGGGCGGCGGTGATCACGCCGCTCAGGTCGGGGGAGCGGTCTCCCGCCGGGTTCGTCGGGGCGCAGATGACGGCGGTGCGGACCCGGCCGAGTTCGGCGGGGTCGGCGCTCGCGCGGAAGCCGCCCGCGAGCATCCGGCGCAGTTCGGAGGCGCTCAGCGCTGCCTCGCTGCCTCGCGGTGGTCTGCCGAGGGCGAGTTCGCGCACCCGCGCCTGCTCGTCGTGGCCGACGGTGGCGATGCCCGCGGCGACGGCCGCGCGGGCGAGCGGGAGGCCGAGGGGGCCGAGGCCGATCACGGCGAGGTCTGCGGGCATGGGTGTGGGTCCTTCCTGGCGAGCGCACTGTCAGACTACGAGTAAATATGACCGTTATGTGGTATTGGCGCGGCATTTCTCGGGCGTGTACGGACCGGTCCCCGACGCGGCACTATCCGTTTGGGTAAGAGCCGTTCCCCGACCGGCACCAGCCTTTCCGGCACCGGTCGGCCCGACCCCGCCACCAACCGTTCGGCAAGCACCGGCCCGCCCCGACCCGGCGGCCCCCTTCGCGCGGTGGACGCGGCCCCCTCCCTGGGCCGGGCGTCACGCCCAGTGGCCGAACCGCCCTCCCCCCGTCAGACTTGATCAACCCGCTCCATCCCCCCTCGTCCGGGTACACGCATTCCGGCACCCGCGCACCACACGGACCACCTTCAGGAGGCGGAAGCAGTGAGGACAGCGACACTCGGCCCGGAGCAGCGCGCGCAATCGCTCGCGGACATGGCGGAACGCGAACTCGACGTGCTCGTGGTCGGGGGCGGTGTGGTCGGCGCGGGCACCGCGCTCGACGCCGTGACCCGGGGGCTCGCGACCGGCATCGTCGAGGCCCGTGACTGGGCCTCGGGCACGTCGAGCCGGTCCAGCAAGCTCATCCACGGCGGTCTGCGCTACCTGGAGATGCTCGACTTCGCGCTCGTGCGCGAGGCGCTCAAGGAGCGCGGGCTGCTCCTCGAACGCCTCGCCCCGCACCTCGTCAAGCCCGTTCCCTTCCTCTACCCCCTCCAGCACCGCTTCTGGGAACGTGCCTACGCGGGCAGCGGTGTCGCGCTGTACGACGCGATGTCCCTCGCCCGCGGGCACGGCCGTGGTCTGCCGGGCCACCGCCACCTCGGCCGCCGCCACGCCCTGCGCGTCGCCCCCTGCCTGCGCGAGGACGCCCTCACCGGCGCCCTCCAGTACTACGACGCCCAGGTCGACGACGCCCGCTACGTCATGACCCTCGTCCGCACCGCCGTCGACTACGGAGCCAAGGCCGCCAACCGGGCCCGCGTCACCGGCTTCCTGCGCGAGGGCGAACGCGTCGTCGGCGCGACGGTCGAGGACGTCGAGGCGGGCGGTACGTACGAGATCCGCGCCAGGCAGGTCGTCAACGCGAGCGGCGTGTGGACCGACGACACGCAGGGCCTCGTCGGCGAACGCGGCCAGTTCCACGTGCGCGCGTCGAAGGGCATCCACCTCGTCGTCCCGCGCGACCGCATCAACTCCAGTACGGGCCTCATCCTCCGTACCGAGAAGAGCGTCCTCTTCGTGATCCCCTGGGGCAGGCACTGGATCGTCGGCACGACCGACACCGACTGGGACCTCGACAAGGCGCACCCCGCCGCGTCCAGCGCCGACATCGACTACCTGCTCGACCACGTCAACTCGGTCCTCTCCGTCCCCCTGACGCGCGACGACGTCCAGGGCGTGTACGCGGGCCTGCGCCCCCTGCTCGCCGGGGAGTCCGACGCGACGAGCAAGCTCTCGCGCGAGCACACCGTGGCCCACCCGGTGCCGGGTCTCGTCGTCGTCGCGGGCGGCAAGTACACGACGTACCGCGTCATGGCGAAGGACGCCGTGGACGAGGCGGTGCGCGGCCTGGACCAGCGCGTCGCCGAGTGCGTCACCGAGGAGACGCCGCTGCTCGGTGCCGAGGGCTACCCGGCGCGGTGGAACGCGCGCGCCCGCACCGCCGCGCGCTCCGGCCTGCACGTCGTGCGCGTCGAGCACCTCCTCAACCGGTACGGGTCGCTCGCCGACGAGGTGCTCGACCTGATCGCCGCCGACCCGGGCCTCGGCAAGCCGCTCACCGGCGCCGACGACTACCTGCGCGCCGAGGTCGTCTACGCCGCCTCGCACGAGGGCGCCCGCCACCTCGACGACGTCCTCACCCGCCGCACCCGCATCTCCATCGAGACCTTCGACCGCGGTACGCGCTGCGCCCGCGAGGCAGCCGAACTGATGGCACCGGTCCTCGGCTGGGACGCGACGCGGGTGGACCGCGAGGTCGAGCACTACGAGAAGCGCGTCGAGGCCGAGCGCGAGTCCCAGCGCCAGCCCGACGACCTCACCGCCGACGCCGCCCGGCTCGGTGCCCCGGACATCGTCCCGCTCGCCTGACGGCCCGTCGCCCTCCCGCCCGGTCGTGAAGCGCCGGGCCCCCTTGGCCGAGGACCGCCCCCGCCCGCCACCCCTGGGCGCCGGGCGGTTCCGGCGTGGGTGACAATGGATGCTCTGTCAGGGCGGGTTGCAGAGGGGACGCATGTCGGAATCGGAGCAGGCGCGCGCATCCCAGGGACGTCTCCTCGCGGGGCGGTACCGCCTCGCGGAGGTCCTCGGGCGCGGCGGCATGGGGACGGTGTGGCGGGCCACCGACGAGACCCTCGGGCGGACCGTCGCGGTCAAGGAACTGCGTTTTCCGAGCAGCATCGACGAGGACGAGAAGCGCCGGCTGATCACCCGTACGCTGCGCGAGGCCAAGGCCATCGCCCGGATTCGCAACAACGGCGCGGTCACCGTCTTCGACGTCGTGGACGAGGACGACCGGCCGTGGATCGTCATGGAGCTGATCGAGGGCAAGTCCCTCGCCGAGGTCGTGCGCGAGGACGGGCTCCTCAGCCCGCGCCGCGCGGCCGAGGTCGGGCTCGCCGTGCTCGACGTGCTGCGCGACGCCCACCGCGAGGGCATCCTGCACCGCGACGTGAAGCCCTCCAACGTGCTCATCTCGGGCGAGGACGGCCGCGTCGTCCTCACCGACTTCGGTATCGCGCAGGTCGAGGGCGACCCGTCCGTGACCTCGACCGGGATGCTCGTCGGCGCCCCCTCGTACATCTCGCCCGAGCGCGCCCGCGGCCACAAGCCGGGCCCCGCCGCCGACCTGTGGTCGCTCGGCGGGCTGCTCTACGCCGCCGTCGAGGGCGTCCCGCCGTACGACAAGGGCTCCGCGATCGCGACCCTCACCGCCGTGATGACGGAGCAGGTCGAGCCGCCCGCGCACGCAGGCCCCCTCACGCCCGTCATCCTCGGGCTCCTCGCCAAGGACCCCACCCAGCGCCTCGACGACGCCCGCGCCCGCGCGATGCTCCAGGAGGTCATCGCCGCGCCCGAGGCCAAGCCGCTCGACGCGACCAGCGTCGTCCCGCTCCCGTCCGCTCCCGCCGCGGAGACGTCGCGGGCCACCGGCTGGTCCACCCCGCGGACCGGCGGCTTCGCCCGCTCCTCCCGCACGGGGAGCCCGGCGGCAGGTGCCGCTCGCACGGGCGGCGGCACGACGGGCACCCCCGCGACCGGTACCCCTGCGGCCCCTGTCCCAGCCGGTCCCCGCGCCTCGCTCACCGATGTCGTCCCGCGCCGCACGCTCGTCGTCATCGCCGCCGTCCTGGTGCTGGCCGTGGTCGCGACCGTCGTGTTCCTCGTCGTCAACCACAACGGTGGCGGGGACAAGCAGGGCGCCAAGGCCGGCACCTCCCCTTCGGCCTCCGCCGCAGGCTCCTCCGGGACCCATGGCGACGGCGGCAAGGAGGAGAGCCCGAAGACCTCGCCCTCCACCGGACAGCCCGCCACTTCGGGGAGCGGTGAGGGGAACGAGGAGAAGGACAAGGAGGGCAAGAAGGAGGACGGCAAGGGGGACGGGAAGGACGGCAAGGGGAAGGACGAGGGGAAGGGTGAGGGCACGAGCGGGGCTCCGCTCGACACCACGACCCATCGGGACCCGACCGGCTTCTCCATAGGACTGCCCGACGGGTGGAAGCGTGTCTCCTCCGGTGCCGCCGGGGTGCGATTCGCGGGGCCCGCCGGGCAGAAGCTCCTCATCGGCACGACCACGTCGCCGAAGAGCGACGCCGTCGCCGACTGGGAGCGGCAGGAGCGGAGTATGGTCCGCACCAATTACCACCGCGTGTCGATCAAGCGCGTCGACTACCGGGGCTGGGAGACCGCCGACTGGGAGTTCACGTACACCGACGACGGCACACGGATGCACAGCATCGACCGGGGCACGGTCGTCAACTCCCACCGCGGCTACGGGCTCATGTTCACGACCAAGGACTCGGACTGGGACGGCAAGCGCGCCCGCGAGACCTGGCAGACCTTCACGGAAACCTTCAAGCCGGCGTCCTGAGCCGGCGGGCCTCCAAAGCCCTTCGGTGGACGCGGCTTTCGGCGGTCATAACCCTTCGGCGTCCGGGAGTCCCTTGGCTAGGCGGTCCCTGGCGCGGTCATTGGGTTGTGCGGTCCTTGGGCTTCGTTAGTCCTGGGGCTTTCGCCATTCTGCGCCTCCGCCACCCGGGCCTCCGCCATCCCTGGGCCTCCGCCATCCCCGGGCCTCCGCGATCCTTCGGCGTCCGCAGTCGCCTTGGGCTACGCCGTCCTTGGGCTTCCGCAGTCCTTCGGCGTCCTCGGGGGAACCTTCGCGCCACCTCGCGCGTTGTCGGCCCCAGGGGGGCGAACCCGCATGTAAGGGACACCCCTAGGGGACATCCCCCCACCCGCTCACTCCCCCTTCCCGCCCCCACGCGCTCCCCCGTGACCCCCTGTGCCGCATTCCGAGGGTTGAGCGCCCCCCGGGCCGGGCACGACGAGATGAGGGTCCCCCGGCCGTCACCGGAGCCCCCCGCGTACCGGGGGCAGGAGGCCGGGAGGAGCTGCGGCGAACTCGCCCAACTCCCCCGGAAAACCCGGCCCCGGCACGTATCGTGAAAGAACGGGGACCGTACCGGACGGCTCGGGACCCGAAACGGACACAGGTGATCACGGTGGGGGGCGTTGTGGACGACTACGCGGGGCGTGTGCTCGCCGACCGCTACCGGTTACCGCTGGACGCCTCCGCCGAGGACGGCGCGGACCCGGCCGCGGCGGGGCGCGCCTTCGACACGTACAGCGGCCAGGAAGTCCGGCTCCAGCGCATCCCGCTGCCCGACGTCGTCGAGGGCGAACTCCCGGGCCACGGGCCCTCGGCCGGTCCTGGCGACCCCTCCGGCGACCCCGTCGTGCGCCGCGCGCTCGACGCCGCGCGCGCCGCCGCCCAGGTCCCCGACCACCCGCGCCTCGACCAGGTCTTCGACGTCTTCGCCGAGGACGACGCGCTGTGGATCGTCAGCGAGTACGTCCCCGGGCGGACCCTCGGCAGCCTCCTCGCCGAGCGCCCCCTCAACCCGTACCGCGCCGCCGAGGTCGCCGCCGACGTCCTCACCGCGTTGCGCGCCCTGCACGCGGGCGGCTGGGTCCACCGCAACATCACCGAGCACACCGTCCTCCTCGCCGAGGACGGCCGCGTCGTCCTCGCGGGTCTCGCGGCCGGCGCCGCCCAAGAGGCCCTGTGCGGCTACGACCCCGTCCCCCCGCGCTCCGCCGTCGAGGACGGAGCGGGCCCCGAGGGCCCCCGGCCCCGCGGTGTCATCGACGCCTCCCCGTACGGGGGCGGCTGGGGGAGCGGGGCCGCGACGGGCGGTCCCGGCGGATACACGGGTACGGGGACGGGGCACCGCGGTGGTCCGCCCGCCCCCCGGACCGGGGGTGCCCCCGGCTCCGTACCGCCCGCCTTCGTCAACCGGCCCGCGACGCCGCAGCCCCCCGTGCCCGACGCCGAGTCCACCGATCCCCGGGCCGCGCGTGCCGGGGCCATCGCCGCCTACCGTGCCGGGGCCAGGGCCGCCGCGCGTGCGCAGGCGGAGGGCGGCCCGGGCGCCCCGAAGCCCGTCCCCGGGCGGCCCGGCGAGTCCGCAGGGGCGGGCGTGCCCGAGGCCCCCGGCCGGATCAGCGACCCGTACGGGGTGCGCGACCGGTACAGCGGCCCCACGGACGAGCAGGCCCCCGCGCTCCCGGCCGGCCCGCAGAATCCCGAGGCCCCGCAGAACCCCCACGTTCCGCAAGGGCCCCAGGCTCCGGAGAGTTCGTACCTCCCGCCCGCGAACTGGCACGGAGCCGCGCCCCGCACCGGCAACGCCGCCGGAGCGACCTCGGGGTCCGCCCCCGAGGCCGTGCCGCCGCTGCCCCTGCCCCCCGAGTACCGGCGCGGGCCCGCGACGGGCCCGAGCGCCCCCGAACCCCAGCGCTTCGCCCCGCGACCGTCGGAACCGCAGCCGCACCAGGCGCCGAACATCCCCCAGGTCCCGGAGCCGCACGACCCCGCACAGCCGGTCGCACCCGCCTCCCCGTCCTCCGCCTGGGATGCGCCCCTGCCCGAGTACGGGCCCGGCAACGCCGTCGAGGCGGAGCGGGCGCGGCAGGTGCGGATGGTGGTGGTCGGGCCCGTCACCGAGCGGTGGTCGCCCGAGCAGGCCGGGCCCGTGCGCGGGACGTGGCAGCTCGCCGCCCCCGTGGGGCCCGCGACCGACCTGTGGGCGCTCGGCGTGCTGCTCTTCCGCGCGGTGCAGGGGCACGGCCCCTACCCGGAGGAGAGCACCGCCGAGCTTGTCCACATGGTGTGCGCGGAGGCGCCCGCGTTCGCCGAGGAGTGCGGTCCGCTGCGCCCCGTCGTGGAATCCCTGCTGCGTCAGGACCCCACCGAGCGGCCGGACTTCGAGGAGCTGCGGGGCTGGTTGCGCTCCCTCGTGCGGTCCGCGCCCGAGCCCGACGCGGGCGCGCATCTCGTGCCCGCGCCGCCCTTCGACCCGGCCGCGCTGCCCATCAAGCGGCGGCGCGGCGAGCTGGTACGGCGCAAGCGGCGCCCGAAGAAGGCGGCGAGGAAGGACGCGAGGAAGCCCGCGAAGGAAGCGGTGGCGCCCGCCGAGCCCGCGCGGCCCAGGCCCACGCCGCCCGTCCCGCGCAGTCACCGCCGGGCGCGCGAGCCCGAGCCCGCCGAGGAGACGACCCCGCTCTACGGGCTCGCCGCCGCGTACTCCCCGCCCGAGGCGCCCGGCAGCGCCCGCACCGCCTCGCGCGGCGCCCGCAGCCGGGGCGCGGCCCGGTCCCGCAGCACGCGTACCGCTCGTGACAGCAGGCGTCCGCGCGCCCCGCGTTCGCTCGGCCGGACCCTGCTCGCCGCGGTGTTCGTGCTGCTCGCGGGCACGATCGTGTACGCCATGGTCTTCCTGCCGAAGGCCGACAAGAACGACCAGGCGAGGTCGGGCACCGAGCTGAGCCACGCGCCCGGCTCCCTGGAGAGGTCCGCTCCCACCTCGGCGGCACCCGCCTCCTCGCCCGCCGCCCAGCCCGAGGAGAAGCCGAAGGACGAGCACTCCGCGAAGGAGGAGAAGCCCTCCGGACCGAAGCTCCCCGCCGGTTTCGTCCTCTACAAGGACCCGGCCGGATTCCAGCTCGCCGTGCCCAAGGGCTGGACGCGGCACGCGCGCAACCCGCAGGGCCAGGTGCGGTGGACCCACGGGAGCTACGAGCTGATCGTCGTCCCCGGCCGCGACTCCGTCACGGAGTTCGGCAACGACCTGCTCCGCTACCAGCGCGAGTCCGAGCCCGAGACACGGCCCTTCCGCGAGTCGAGCTGGGTCACGTCGAGCGGGATGCGCGAGATCGAGGAGGGCGGCAGGAGGATGGCGGAGGGGCAGTTCACCTGGCCGGGGAACGACGGTGACGTCTTCGCCAGGAACATGGTCATGGCCGTCAACGGCAAGTACCACGTCCTCCAGATCCGTGGTCGCGACGCGGACCGCGACGACGTGAGCCGCTACTACGACCAGGCGCTCGCCACGTACCAGGTGAAGTGACCGGGGCGGACGCCCTGCGGGAGGCTCCGGTGCGCCCGGTGGTGTCCGCGTTGTTCCGTCGGGACTGGGCACCTTCCGTGCCGTTCCGCCGCGTCCAGGATCCAGGGTCCTTTCGTCCAGCTCCGCCAGGCCGGGAACGTCCGCGACGACTCGCCGGGCCGGGGGTCCTGGACTCCCGAGGAAGACTTCCCCGCGGCGCCGGTCCGTGCTGTCCGTGCGCGACGAGTTTGTCTCAGCTCTGCGGCCGTCCATTTCGGGGAGACCACCGTCGACGGCGTACGCGAACTCGCCCGGCTCGACGGGCGTGAGCATCGGACCGCTGTGGCGGCGCCGTACCGGCGATAGCCGACGTAGGACCAGCCGCCAGCAAGCGTTGATAGTCGGAGGCGTCGCCCGCGGCGAGCTTCTTTCCGCGTCGCGAGCCGACGTGGAACAGCTCGGCGAATCTGGCGAACCGCTCAGCTTGACGATTAACCTCGCTGCTGGTCGTACTCCTTGATTGTCTCGGTGCTTTTCACGGTCTTGTCGACGTCTTGGATGCGGGCTACCACATAAGCCCCAGGAATGGGAAAGGCAGACAATCCATGACGGACGACGATCAGGGCGGCAGCGTGCCGCCCGCCCCGTGCCCCGGAACGCCGGAAGAATGGCGCGCCTATCTGGCGGAGTACAGCGACTGGGCTCTGCGTTCCATGGACGAGGGCGAGCAGACCTGCTCGACCGCCGCTTCCAGGACATACGCCCGGGCCTGACGGAGCAGCAGGTCAGCAGTCGCTGGCTGGGGTACGAGCCGGCCGACGAGCAGTTGATCGCGGCGACCGAGGAGCGCCTCGGGGTGTCCCTGCCGCCGAGCCTGCGGGCCTTCCTTCTCGTCAGCAACGGCTGGTGGCGCGTCGCGGGGTGGATCGATTCACTGCACCCCTGCGCCGATATCGAATGGTTCACCGACCGCTTCGGAGAGGAATGGCTCGACGAGGACAGCGACGGGAGCGACGACGTCTTCCGATACGGCCTCGTCATCGCCCAGGGGGAGACGTCTTTCTGCTGGACACCAGCGACGTGCTGGAGAACGGCGAGTACCGGGCGTATCTCCTTGCGGTGAAGTACGGCGAGCTCTCCGATCCTTGTGACAGCTTCAGCGAACTTCTCACCTTGGGGCGGGAGGAGTACAAGGAGTCGGTCGAGTAGGTGCCCCTTCGGCTCGAACGGATAGGTGGCCCATTCGCCGTCCGGGCCGGTGTCAGTGGGATCGAGCAACCAAATGCCTGCGCCACCAGCGACTTCCGGAACAGCTGCCAGATCGCAGCAGCAGGCGGCCCCCAAGGTGCCGCTCGTCCGTGGCCCCTGAGGGTGTCCGCGATGGCCGCACAGAGGCGGGCGTCACCGAAAGTCTTGCCCACGCGGCGAACGGGGCGTCCGTCGCGACCGCCGTGGCCTTGCGTCCTCCCCCTCACCCCATCCGCCCCAGCTCACCCCCCACGCCGCCACCACCCACTGGCAGAATCGTGGAAGCCCCGTGGAAAGTGTTACCGGCGGGTACCCAAGACCGGCCCGGAGTCGTACGCTCGCGGCCATGACGGACACGCACGCCTCGGCGGCACCCACCGGCCCCGTGCCACAGGGCATTGGCACGAACCCTCAGGCCCCCGTACCCCGGGGCGTCCGCACGGCGGCCGATGTGGTCACCCCCGAGGTGCTCGCGCGGCTGCTCAAGGGCGTCGGCGGCTCGGGACGTACCGCGAACCACACGCCGTTCGGCGGCGGAGTGCTCGCCGAGCTGCCCGAGGCGAGCCCCGAGGACGTCGAGGACGCCTTCGCGCGCGCTCGCGCCGCGCAGGTGCCGTGGGCCGCGACGCCCGTCCGGGAACGGGCCGCCGTCCTGCTCCGGTTCCACGACCTCGTCCTCCAGCGCCAGGCCGAGATCCTCGACCTCGTCCAGCTGGAGACCGGCAAGGCCCGGCTGCACGCCCACGAGGAGCTGCAGGCCGTCGCGATGACCGCGCGCCACTACGGCCTCAAGGCCCCCGCCTACCTCAGGCCGAAGCGCCACCTCGGCGCCGTGCCGACCCTCACACGCGTCACCGAACAGCGCCTGCCGCGCGGGGTCGTGGGTCAGATCGCCCCGTGGAACTACCCCTTCGAACTCTCGGTCGGCGACGCGTTGCCCGCCTTCGTCGCGGGCAACGCGGTCGTCATGAAGCCCGACACGGAGACCGCCCTGAGCGCCTTGTGGGCTCGTGAACTCCTCATCGAGGCAGGGCTCCCCGCCGACGTCTTCCAGGTCGTCCTCGGCGAGGGACCCGCTGTCGGCCCCGAGGTCGTCTCGCGCGGCGACTACGTCTCCTTCACGGGCTCGACGCGCACGGGCCGCGAGGTGGCCCGCAGCGCCGCCGCCCGCCTCGTCGGCTTCTCGCTCGAACTCGGCGGCAAGAACCCGATGCTGGTCCTGCGTGACGCGGACGTCGAGAAGGCGGCGGCCGGAGCGGTCCGCGCCTGTTTCGCCTCCGCCGGTCAACTCTGCGTGTCCATCGAGCGGTTGTACGTGCACGAGTCCGTTGCGGACGCGTTCACGGAGCGCTTCGTGGCGCGCGTCAAAGCCATGCGCCTCGGCACGGCGCTCGCGTACGGGGCCGACATGGGCTCCCTCGCGGGCCCCCGCCAGCTCGCCGCCGTCACCGCGCACGTGGACGAGGCCGTCGCGAAGGGCGCCCGCGTCCTCGCGGGCGGTGTCGCACGGCCCGACCTCGGTCCGTACTTCTACGAGCCGACGGTGCTCACGGACGTCGAGCCCGGCATGGCGGTGTGCGCCGACGAGACCTTCGGGCCCGTCGTCTCCCTCTACCGCTTCACCGACGAGGACGAGGCGATCGCGCGGGCCAACGCCACGCCGTACGGGCTCAACGCGAGCGTCTGGACGAAGGACGCGAAGCGGGGGCTCGCCGTCGCCTCGCGGCTGCGCGCGGGGACCGTCAACGTCAACGAGGGGTACGCGCCCGCCTACGGCAGCGTGCGTGCCCCGATGGGAGGCATGAAGGAGTCCGGGATCGGCCGCAGGCACGGCTCCGAGGGCCTGCTGAAGTACACCGAGCCCCAGACCGTCGCCCAGCAGCGCCTGTTGCCCATGGGCCCGTCCCTGGGCATGGACGACGCCGCCTACGCGGCCTTGATGAGCCGCAGCCTGAAGGTGCTGAAGGCACTGCGGCTGCGCTGAGCCCGGGGCACCGCCCCACCCCCACCACCCACGCACCAGCGGCTTTCGACGAGGAGGGCCCATGCCACGGGACAGCCATGCCACGCCCCGGGACACCGAGGCAACACGACGGGACACCGAGACCGCGTCACGGGGCCCCCAAACCGCGTCACGGGACGCCGAGGACCCGCGCCGGAACGCCGAGGCTACGGACCAGGACGCCCAACTCCCCGGCCGCGAAGACGAGTCCGACGGCTACGACTACGACGTCCTCGTCATCGGGTCGGGCTTCGGCGGCGCCGTCAGTGCCCTGCGGCTCACCGAGAAGGGCTACCGGGTGGGCGTCCTGGAGGCGGGCCGCCGCTTCGCCCGCGAGGAACTGCCCCGCACCTCGTGGGACGTGAAGAACTACCTCTGGGCGCCCGCGCTCGGCCTCTTCGGCATCCAGCGCATCCACCTGCTCGGCAACGTCATGGTCCTCGCGGGCGCCGGGGTCGGCGGCGGCTCCCTCAACTACGCCAACACCCTCTACGTACCGCCGCGCGCCTTCTTCGAGGACCCGCAGTGGAAGGAGATCACCGACTGGGCAGGCGAGTTGAAGCCCTTCTACGCCCAGGCGCAGCGGATGCTCGGCGTACGCCTCAACCCGACCGTCACGCCCTCGGACGTGCACCTGAGGAACGTGGCGGAGGCGATGGGTGTCGGCGACACCTTCCATCTCGCCCCGGTCGGCGTCTACTTCGGGGACGGCGAGGACGGCGACGGCAGCCGCAAGGCCGCGCCCGGCGCCGAGGTGCCCGACCCGTACTTCGGCGGCGAGGGTCCCTCGCGCCGTGCGTGCACCGAGTGCGGCGAGTGCATGACGGGCTGCCGCCACGGTGCCAAGAACACCCTCAACGAGAACTACCTTTACCTCGCCGAGAAGAACGGCGCCGTGATCCACCCGCTCACCACCGTGCGCACCCTCACCGAGGACTCGCGCGGCGGCTTCGCGGTCGGCACACTGCCCACGGACAAGCCCCGCAAGGGCGCCCACCGCGTCTACACCGCCCGCCACGTCGTCCTCGCCGCCGGCGCGTACGGCACCCAGACCCTCCTGCACCGCATGCGGGACAGCGGCCTCCTGCCGCGCACCTCGGCCCGGCTCGGCACCCTCACGCGGACCAACTCCGAAGCCCTCGTCGGCGCCCGGACCACCCCGCGCCGCTACCGCTCCGCACACGGCACCGCACCCGACTTCACGCGCGGTGTCGCCATCACCTCGTCCATCCACCCGGACGCCAACACCCATATCGAGCCGGTCCGTTACGGTCGCTGTTCGAACGCCATGGGCGGGCTCACGACCCTCCAGGTGCCTTACGCCGAGAAACTGCCGCGCGCGCTCGGCTGGGTGCTCAACGCTGTCAAGCACCCGGTGCTGATGGGCCGTTCGCTCTCCTATCGCCGCTGGTCCGAGCGCACCATCATCGGCCTCGTCATGCAGTCGCTCGACAACTCCCTGACGACGTACCGCCGTCCGCGCGGCCCCGGTAAGGGTCTGCTCACCGCGCGCCAGGGCCACGGCGCCCCCAACCCGACCCAGATCCGTGCGGCGACCGAGGCCGCGTCGCTCCTCGCCCGCGACATCAACGGCTTCGCGGGCAGCAACATCGGCGAGCTCATGGGCACCCCGCTCACCGCGCACTTCCTCGGCGGCTGCCCCATCGGCGCCGATCCGGACCACGGCGTCATCGACCCGTACCACCGCCTGTACGGGCACCCCGGCATCTCCGTCGTGGACGGCTCGGCGGTCTCCGCGAACCTCGGCGTCAACCCGTCCCTGACGATCACGGCGCAGGCCGAACGGGCGATGTCCCTGTGGCCCAACAAGGGCGAGCCCGACCCGCGTCCCGCGCAGGGAGCGGCCTACGCGCGCCTCGCTCCCGTCGCCCCGCACGCCCCGGCCGTCCCCGAGGACGCCTTCGCGGCCCTGCGGCTGCCGTTCCTGGGGATGCCGAAGGTCCGCGAAGGCGCGGGAGCGGCAGGGGAAGCGGCTGCGGCACCCGTCGGCACGGCCACGCGGGAGGAGGCGGCGGCCGTACGGGAAGGGGTGGACGAGGCGGCGGGACCGGGGGTGGCCCGCCCGCGCGACGAGGCCGTCGCGCGCGACGCCGCCGTACGCGACGACGCGGCCTGAGCCCCGGGGTGGCCGACCGCCCGCCACGGTGACCCCGTGCCGGGCGGCGCCCCGCCCTCGTACCTGGTCAGACGGCCGCGCCACCCCGGCGCCGCACCGCGCACACGACCCCCGTGCCCGCGAGCACCGCGATCCCGCCCACGAGGCCGAGCACGGGCAGGGTGCCGTCCCCGCCGGTCGAGGCGAGGCTGCCCGTCGCGGGGCTCGCGCTCGCCGCCGGGCTCGGGCTCGTGGCCGCTCCCGGCGGCGGCACGGACCCGCCCCGCGCCGGCCTCGCGCCCGCCGTCGTGGTGCCCGGCGCGACGATCTCGAAGCCGTGGCCGCCGTTGCTCACGCGCCCGCACTCCGGGTCCTCGGCCCCGTCGTAGACGCCCGCGCCCAGCGTGAAGGCGCTGCCGACCGGGGCTTTCGACGTGACGTCCAGGCGGAGCGCGAAGGTCAGCTTCTTGTGGGGCGCGAGGTCCTCGCCCCGGTTGAGGAAGTCGAAGGACTCCTCGCCGAAGGCGAGTGGCTCCCAGGCCCCGGTGCCGGGGTTCTTCGCCTGGAGCGCGACCTGTCCCGTACGGAAGATCCTCAGCCCTTCCGCGTCGCCCGAGACGCCCGCGAACGCCACCAGGTTGTGGACGGGTTCGCTCGTCTTGTTGACGAAGGCCAGCTCGAAGGGGTGCCAGCCGCTGCCCGTGACGAGCTTCCCGGGCAGGCCGGAGAAGGCCACGAGCACAGCCGGGTCGCTCTCCTCGTCGGCCTCGCACGAGTCGCCCACGCCCCTGCCCTCACCGTCGTCGGTGGGCGAGGCGCTCGGGGACGCGCCGCCGGACGGGCTCGTGCTCGCACCCCCGGGCCTTCCGGGCATCCCGGGCGCAGGTACGGAGGGGGACGCCGAGCCCGTCTCCCCGGGAGCGGGCTCCTCCGGTGCGGACTCCGTGGCGCTCGCGGCCGGGGTCTCGCCGGGGGTCTCGTCCGGGGACGCCCCGGGCGTCGTCGCGTCCGAAGGGCTCGCCTCCCGCGTGGTGCCGGGTCCGGGGCTCGCGGGCTCCGCGAACGCGGCCGGCGCGGTCAGCGGGGCGAAGGGGGCGAGCGCGGTGGTCACCGCGGCCGTGACCAGGGCGCGACGGAGCTTCATGGGACCTCGACGGGTGGTGGGCGGAGCGATGTCGAGGGGGAAGACCTGCGCTGTGGGCCCGGAGTTGTGGCGAAGCTCACGGCCGTTGTGTGAGGTCCGCCACGTGTGCCTCCGTGCCAGGCGTCCCGGCCCGCCCGGTCCCGGGACGGAGAGGGTCCGCCGGGTCCGCGTGCGGGGAAAGCCTCACGGCTCACCGTGGAGAGGGCCCTCGGTCCGCGTGCGGACAGCGGAAGACCCCGCGGCGGGCGGGGTGCCACGGGGTCTTCGCCTGCGGTGCCGCCAGGGCGGTGGCGGCACCGGGGGAGCGGCGCCGAGGGGGGGATACGGCGTCGCTGGTCTGGAATTGTCCGGACGGCCATGAAGGGCATCCGGTACTCAAGTATGCGCTGTCGCCACGGGACGGTGCCGACCGGGACGTACGTGACCTTAACGCTCCCCTCGTGGGGAGGCATCGAGGCCCGCCGTGTGCGGCCGGTCCCGGGCGTCCCCGGGACCGGCCGCCGCGTGACCGGGCCGGCTGTCCCCTGCCGGCCGGTCACCGCGCTGAAGCGAGGTCCCACGACGCACCGCACAAGGCGTACGTCTCATCGCTCCAGCGAAGCCACGCGTGGTGTTGCGGTCCCGCACCTGGCCGGTGCGGTCAACGGGACAACGACGCCCACGGCCGACTGGTCACGCACCGGTGAGGGCCAGTTCGCCAGTTCCCACGCCGGGAACGGACGGGTGGCGCCGCCGAGGACGCGCGAGCGCCACCGCCGAGGACGCCCGGCGACGCGCGGGCGGCGCCACCGAGGACAGCCGGGCGCCGCGTCTCAGGCCCGTCCCCGGCTCAGTTCCAGCAGCGTCATCGCCAGCGCGGTGCCCTGCTTGCCGAGCGCGTCGCGGTAGTGGCTCAGGACCTCCATCTCGCGCGACAGGTTCACCCGCCGTCCGCCCGCCTCCACGCGCGCCTTCTGCACGACGGCGGAGACGGCGGAGCGCTCCTGGATGAGCCCGATGATGCGGTCGTCGATCGCGTCGATCCGCTCCCGCGCTTCGGTGATCATCCTCTCGTGCTCGGGGATGGAGCCGGTGGGCGCGGTGGACCGCTTGCGCGCCCAGCCCTGCGGGGCGGCGGGCACGGCGGGGACCGCTTCGACGGCGGTGGCGGCGGGAACCGCCTCGGTGGCGGGGGTGGCGGGGGTGGCGTCGGTGCCGAGGTCCGCCTCACCGCCGGGGGCGGCGGGGGCGCCGGGGGAGGCGGTGGCGGCGGCTGTATCGGTCGTCGTCTCGGGAAGAGGGGTCATGGCAGGTGGCTCCTTCGGTGCCGGGGCCGGTGGGCCCCTGGGAGGGGACGGATCGTCCGTGTCGTCTGGTCGGGGTCGGTCGGGTGAAGGGCCCCGGGGCGACCAGGTCCGGAAACACAGAACGCCCCGGGCCTTGTCGGCCCGGGGCGCCTGGTTACGTCGCTGTGCTCAAGCAGCACGACCATGGCAGTCGGCGGACCGGGTGCCATAGGTAAAGAGGAAGTCGTGGTGCGTGCTCACGGAGCCAGTATCCCCCTCCTACCCGGCCCCCGGACGGCGGGGGGCGGCACCCGCCTGATCTGCGGCAGAATGGGTGACATCCGTCCCCCGTTAGACTCAGTGACGAGGCACCGTGCCGTCCGGGGGGAACCCGAGGGGCCCGCCCGGGCGCAGCCCGGGACCCGTACCCCGTGCACCGGCGCCTTGTCCCGACTCCGCATCCCCGCCGGAAGGCCGCCGCAGTGCCCGTGTCCCCCGCGTCCGACGCCGCCCCCGACACCGTTCTGGTCGTCGACTTCGGCGCCCAGTACGCCCAGCTCATCGCCCGCAGGGTCCGCGAGGCCCGGGTCTTCAGCGAGATCGTCCCGAGCGACATGCCCGTCGCCGAGATGCTCGCGAAGAACCCGGCCGCGATCATCCTCTCCGGCGGCCCCTCCTCCGTCTACGCGGAGGGCGCCCCCTCGCTGGACGCCTCGCTCTTCGAGGCCGGTATCCCGGTCTTCGGCATGTGCTACGGCTTCCAGCTCATGGCCACGGCGCTCGGCGGCACCGTCGACAACTCGGGTGCGCGCGAGTACGGCCGCACCGAGCTGAGCGTCAGCAAGCCCGCCTCGACCCTCTTCGAGGGCACCCCCGAGGAGCAGCAGGTCTGGATGTCGCACGGCGACGCCTGTTCCGCCGCCCCGGCCGGGTTCGACGTGACGGCGTCCACCTCCGTCGTCCCCGTCGCCGCCTTCGAGAACGACGAGAAGAAGCTCTACGGAGTCCAGTACCACCCGGAGGTGCTGCACTCCACGCACGGCCAGCAGGTCCTGGAGCACTTCCTCTACCGCGGTGCCGGCATCGAGCCGAACTGGACGACCGGCAACGTCATCGAGGAGCAGGTCGAGGAGATCCGCGCCCGCGTCGGCACGAAGCGCGCGATCTGCGGCCTGTCCGGTGGCGTGGACTCGGCCGTCGCGGCGGCGCTCGTGCAGCGCGCGATCGGCTCGCAGCTCACCTGCGTGTACGTCGACCACGGCCTCATGCGCAAGGGCGAGACGGAGCAGGTCGAGAAGGACTTCGTCGCGGCGACCGGCGTGCAGCTCAAGGTC
The DNA here is from genome assembly GCF_000719475.1 of Streptomyces sp. NRRL F-5630. Lineage (GTDB taxonomy): Bacteria > Actinomycetota > Actinomycetes > Streptomycetales > Streptomycetaceae > Streptomyces. The sequence goes on from NZ_JOGO01000086.1 coordinate 18,202, forward strand.
GTCGACGCCTCCGAGCGCTTCCTCGACGCGCTCGCCGGGGTGAGCGACCCGGAGCAGAAGCGCAAGATCATCGGGCGCGAGTTCATCCGCGTCTTCGAGCAGGCGCAGGCCGAGATCGTCGCGGAGAACGCGGCGGACGGCGCCGACGTCGCCTTCCTCGTGCAGGGCACCCTCTACCCGGACGTCGTCGAGTCGGGCGGCGGCACGGGCGCGGCGAACATCAAGTCCCACCACAACGTGGGCGGCCTCCCCGAGGACCTGGAGTTCGAGCTCATCGAGCCGCTCCGCAAGCTCTTCAAGGACGAGGTCCGCGCGGTCGGCCAGGAGCTGGGCCTGCCCGAGGAGATCGTCCAGCGCCAGCCCTTCCCGGGCCCGGGGCTCGGCATCCGCATCGTCGGCGAGGTCACGCGCGAACGCCTCGACCTGCTGCGCGAGGCCGACGCGATCGCCCGCGAGGAACTGACGGCGGCCGGGCTGGACCGCCAGATCTGGCAGTGCCCCGTCGTCCTCCTCGCGGATGTCCGCAGCGTCGGCGTCCAGGGTGACGGCCGCACCTACGGCCACCCGATCGTGCTGCGCCCGGTGTCCTCCGAGGACGCGATGACCGCCGACTGGTCCCGCCTCCCCTACGAGACCCTCGAACGCATCTCGACCCGCATCACCAACGAGGTCGCCGAGGTCAACCGGGTCGTCCTCGACGTCACGAGCAAGCCGCCGGGGACGATCGAGTGGGAGTGACGCTCCGGGAGGGGCTGGGCTGAACACCCGGCCCCTCCTGGGGGACGCCGTCCGGCCGGGGACCCAGGGGGCCGGGGGACATACGGCCCACCCCCGGGGTGCTTCCCGGTCGAGGGCTCGGGGGTCGGCGCGGGGTCGCGCCGGCCCCCGGCCCTGACTACCGCCCGAAGTCCGCCCCGAACCGCGCGTACTCGTTTCCCGTGCGCCCCAGGTCCCCCGGGTTCACAGCCCGTGCGCCGCTCGCCGCCCCCTTCGGGAGCACCCACATCGCCCCCGAGTCCTTCGCGTCCGTGTCCTCACCGGGCGCACCGACGACGAGCGACGTCCGCCCGCTCGCGTCGAGGTCCCGCAGGGAGACCGCCGCGCCGAACCGGTCCCCCGCCTCGGAGACTCCGGGCACCCCCTTGGAGTCCTGGGTGACCGCCGTGGCGCCCTCGCCGGTGAGGCCCTTCCACGAGCCCTTCAGCAGCACCACGGACCCCGCGTCGTCCAGGTTCTTGCCGCCGCGCTTCAGCGCCTCGCCCGGCACACCCACCGCGACGTCCGCGAAGCCGTCTCCGTCCACGTCGCCCACCGCGAGCGCGGAGCCGAACCCGTCGCCGTCCTCGTTGACGCCGGGCACGCCCTTGGTGTTCTGCGTGATGGAGTCGACGGGCTTTCCCGGCCCCGTTTCGGACCCGTACAGCACCTGGACGGTCCCGTGGTCGAAGTCCAGTTCCTCGACCAGCCCGTCGGGCACGGCCCGGATGACGAGGTCGTCGACGCCGTCCCCGTCCACGTCCCCCGCCGCCATCGCGCCCGCGATCGCGAGCTTGCGCGAGGTGGTGCCGAGGCCCTTCGCGCTCCCGCTCCACAGCTGGCTCGGGTGGCCTGCCTCCTCGAAGGAGTGCTCGGTGACGACATCGTCCTTGCCGTCGCCGTTGAAGTCCCCGGAGACGATCTCGTCGGGCGCGAAGGTCTCCTTCGTGTCGAGCTTCGCGGTACGCGCCGGGGCGCCGTCCCGCTTCAGCGGTCCGTACGCGACCGAGAGCCGCACGTCGTCCGGCCCCTCGCGTCCCGCCGCGACCAGGTCCACGTGCCCGTCCCCGTCGAAGTCGCCCGCCGTGAGCCCGGAGTCGAGAGTGGCGTCCTTTACGGCGGTCGGCTGGGCCGCGTAACCGGAGGCCGTGCCCCAGTACACGGCGATGCCGCCGCCGTCCGCGTTGTCCCGCTGCACGGCGAGGTCCTTGCGGCCGTCGCCGTCCAGGTCGCGCACGACGGGTCGCGCGCCCGGCAGTTCGCGGTGCCGCGCCGGGTCGCCCTTCGTCAGCACACTCACGTAGTCACCGCCCGGAGCCGCGACAACGATGTCGCCCGGGAGCGCGGAGGCCGCCAGGGGCGCGGCTCCCGCGGCGGGTGCGAGGACCAGCGGAGCCGTGAGCAGCGCGGCGACGGAGGCGCAGCGCAGGGTGAAAGGGAGCCGGACGGGCATGGGTTCCTCCAGGAGCGGGGCGTTTCCCGCGTGCGGAATGCGGCGTACGTACTCTCAGATGCGCGGCGGACCGCAGAAGTTGGGGAGGAATGGTGCCTGTTCGGTGGTGTTCGGATGACGCGGGGGGCGCGCGGTGCTTCGCGTGCGCCGGGTGAGGGGCCCAGGTGCGCCCCCGGGAGGGCGCCGCCGCCTCACGTAAGGCACAATTCCCGTACATCACAGCAGAGTTCGGCGCATCCGCCAGAGGGCGGGACGGTGGCCCCCGCGGCCACGTACCGGCGGGGCTCGCGAGTAGGGACGGGGACGGGCCGGTGGCCGTACAGCAGGACACGAGCCGGGAGGGGCACCAGGGCGGCTGCACCTGCGCGGACTGCCCCGCGGGCGCCCGCAACGGGCACCAGCGCGCGGTCGCCGCGTTCGTCCGGCGACGCGAGGAACTCGCGGACGGCAAGGGCCTGCCCGCCGCCGTCGCGCACTCCGCGGGCGCGAGCCGCCAGTGGGTCTCCGACGAACTCGCCGAGTCCGCGCGCCTCGTCGCCGAACGAGGCCGCAGCGAACGCCTCTCCTGGCTCCACCGCCTGCGCCCCGTGACCCTCGTCGTCCTCGGCGTGATCCTCCTCGTCCTCCTCCTCGTGCAGGGCCTCACCGCGCTCGGCGCCGGGTGGACCACCGCCCGCAGCGCCGGTCTCGTCGCCGCCGTCATCCTCGCCGCGCTCCTCGCCGTCGCGGCCCACTTCCACCGTGCGCGCGGCGGCGTCCTCGCGCCCGTCGTCGGCGAGGACCAGCGCCTGTCCACCTCGCGCACCGTCGCCGCCTGCTGGGTCCTCTTCAGCGTGTACGCGGTCCTCGTCCTCGCGGGCGAACTCGCGGGCGCCTCCGGCCACGACCGCCGCGCGGAACTCCTGGACGGCCTCGAACTCGGTCGCGGCGTCGGCCTGTTGACCGTCCTGGCGGCGAGCTGCGCGGTCGCCGTGCTCGTGCGCCACACGGTCGGCGTACGGGTACGGGGCCGACGCCTCCAGAAGGTGCGCGCCGACCGGCCGCGCGCCGCCGACCTGCTCACCGACGACTCCGGGCACGGCAGCTTCACCGACAGCCAGTACGTGCTCGTGCACGCCGCCGCGCTCGTCTTCTGCGCCGTCCGGCTCGCCCGCCGCCCCGAGCAACTCCCCGACCTCCCCTGGGCGCTCGCCGTCCTCGCCCTCGTCTCCGCCGCCACCTACCTCGCGGGCAAGGCCACCGAGGGCGGCGGCCCCGTCATCCACTCCGTCGTCCGCACCCGCGAGGCCGGCGACCTGGACGCCCCGATCCGTACCGGCGACGACATCGAGATCCGCGGCACCGGCTTCCTCCCCCCGGGCGCCGAGACCCCGCAGGCCCTCGTCCGCATGGCCGTCCGCATCGGCCAGGTCCAGGTGCACGTCCCGCTCATCCCGGTCCCGGGCGGCTTCACGAACCCGACCGACACCCTCCTCACCGTCCCCATCCCCGCCGAGGCCGAACCGGGCCGCGTCATGGTCCAGGTCATCACGGCGGCCGGTGTGGAGAGCAACGAGGCGGGCATGGACCTGGTCGACTGACGAGGCCCCCCGCACGGGCGGTAACCAGAATCCCCGCAGTGGCACGGGGGCAAGTGGTCGTGTACGGCATCGATTCGCCCAGACCGAACACCAAAAGCCGCCACGGGAGTTACGCTCAGTGGCGTGAACGCCGACACGGACCACGCCCTCCTGGAGTGGCGCGCCAACACCAGCACGAACACCGCGACCTTCCCCGTCCGCCTGCACGCGACCACGCGCCCCGGCACCTGGCACGCGACCCTCACCACCCCGGACGAGGACACGACAGAGGTCCTCGCCTTCCTCCTGGACACCGACCCCTGGTTCACCCTGCTCCGCCCCGGCACCCCACCCACGGAGGTCAGGGTCATCTCCTTCGACCCCATGGACGGGCTTCGTCTGACGACGGGGGGAGCGTGGGGCGAGGACGGGGCTGGGGGTAGCTGAGGGTGGGTGGTGTTGCGGGGGCCGAAGGGGGTGTGGGGTGTGGGGCTGGGCGCTCCGGGGTGGGTGCGGGTGCGGCGGGCTGAATGCCGGGGTTGGGTGCCGGGGCGTGAGCTGAGTGCTGCCGGGCCGGTGCGACGGGGGGCGGGTGCCGTGGTGCCGGGTGGGTGCTGGGGGCGGGCTGGTGGAGCGGTGGTGGGGCGCTCGCGTGCTGCTCATCGCCGGAGCCGGAGCCGGATTGGACCGCGGGCCCTGGCCGCACCTGGGCCCGGGGTGGGAGCCGGGCTTGCCTCGGGTCCGGGCTTCGGGCCTGCTCTGAGCCGGGGCCTGGTGTTGGGCCGGGCCTGGTGGCGGGCTTGGGTTCTTCCTTGGCGGGGCGGGGCTGGGCTGGGTCGGGGGTGCGGGTGGGCGACGATGCGGCGGAGCCTGAGGCGGCGGCCGGGCGGCCTTACCGATGAGGCTGTACCCGGCTGAGGCGGTCAGTGCGGGGCTGACTGCGCGCGATCGGGTGGGTGAGCTTGGCGCTGAGCGGGTGCCGTCGGGGACGGTCTCGGGGCTGGGGGCTGGGGGCTGTCGGCCAACGGCGATGTGCGCCTGTGGAGGAGCTGTTGGCGGCTTCTGAGGGCCGCCTCCGTTCTGACGAAGCCGAGTTGGGCGGTTGCGATCACCGGCGCGACTGGTGCGTGGGCTCGGCGGGTGCTGGCGAGGTCTTCGGGGTCGAGCGCCGGTTCTGGAGGTGAACGCCGGACCTGGTGGGGGATTGACGAACGTTGCGGACGGCGGCCGTGCCCGTGGCCATGAGGTGGGACCCGGGCCGACCACCGTCGCGACCGGGACGGGGCGAACAGGCGGCGACGAAGTCCCGCCCCCTCCCGCGTCCACCGCCCGGAGACGAAAGCCGGGCCGACGTGGGATGTTGAGCCGGGAGCCGGGAGCCGGGAGCCGGGAGCCGGGAGCCGGGAGCCGGGAGCCGGGAGCCGGGAGCCGGGAGCCGGGAGCCGGGAGCCGGGAGCAACGGCCGCGCCTCTCCGGCCTCTCGTGCGCCGATGCGGAAGGTGGCAGTCCCCGGGGCGTCCGACGGCGGCAGTGAGGTGGCTGAGGGCAGTCGTGAGGTGCCCGACGGCAGCCGCGAGGCGTCTGATGGCAGTCGACGTTCCCCGAAATGTCGTCCCCCCGGGCCTCAACCGCTCGCGATAATGCGGCACATGGCTGACTCCTCTCCCGGCTGGACGACCGTGGCACGGCTCGACGCGGAGCAGATGGCGGACGAACTGCGCGCGCGGGGCGTACGGCTCGTGGTGGAGGGGCCCTGTCCGGGTGGCCAGGTCGGTGCGGCGTACGTGCGGTGGGAGGACGACGGGCGGCGCGGGGTGCTGAAGTGGCGGCCAGGCAGCTCCGTCGCGGCGGCACGGGCCGGCGCGCTCGCCGTGGTCGAGGCACTGCGGGAAGCCGGGTACCCCGCACCCGCCACCGACCTCGTCGCACAGATCGGTGACGCGGTCGTCACCGTGCAGGAGCTCCTGCACGGTACGGGCATCGACCGTCTCACGACCGCGCACCTCGACCAACTGCTGCGCCTCAACGAGACGCAGGCGAACCGTCTCACCGGCCACCCCCGCATCCCCTCCGCCGCCCTCCACCTGGGCGACGACGGCCCCGGCTTCTGCCTCCACGAGCCGCTGCGCCGCCACAGCCCCCGCACCGCCGCCCTCGAACGCCGGATCTCCGCCCTCGCCGACCGCTACCCGCCTCTCCTCCCCGGCAACGACGCCGTCCACTACGACTTCCACCCCGGAAACCTCCTGGCCACAGGACCCGACATCACCGGCGTCATCGACTGGGACGGCGCCGCACGCGGCGACCGCCGCTTCGACCTCGTCACTCTCCGCTTCGGCCTCCACACAGCGAACGCCACCCCCGCCGTCACCGACCGCCTCGACGCCGTCCTCGCCACCCTCCCCGCCCACATCCTCATCCCCGCCTGGGCCCACATGAGCCTCCGCCTGACCGACTGGGCCATCCGCCACCCCACTCCCTCCGGCCCCACCCCCTGGCTCGACCTGGCCGACCGCCACCTCCCCTGACCACACCCCCGCGTCAGCCCCCAGCCGGCCCAAGTCACCGCTCCCTGCCCGGAAGCGCTGCTACACCGATGAGCCGCGCCTTGTCCGGGCCGGTGTCACTCCTTGTCGGCGAGGTCGTCCCTCTGCCCCACCCGGCGTCCGGCGCGGAGCGGGCGTGCCCCCCGAACGGGGACGTGTTCCGCCCCAGCCAGCACTCCCGCCGGGGGAGGCGTTCCCTACCGGCGGGCTCGCGTCCTGCCCGGAAACGGGAAGCGGGCGCTACCGGCAGGACTCACTCCTCCCGGCCTCGGGCTTCCCGGCCAGGAGGCGTGCCCGTCGGCGGAGACAACCCCACCTCACGCCCCGGCAGAGGGGCGTGCCCCATCACCGGGCCACGTCCTGCCTCGCCGCTCAGGAAGCTCCGCCCGCGTCCGGCCGCGAGCCGGTCGGCCCCCGTCCCCCGGCTGGCGCACGCCGGGCCCTCGTTCGCCCGACCAGCAGGCCCCCGCCGCCCGGCGGAGCCCCACCCGGAACCTGTCGCCCCAGCAGAGCACCCCGTCCCGTCGTCTCCTTACCATCCGTCGCAGTTCCATCGCCCGGCGGGACTCAATCGCCCAGCAGAACGCCCCCTCGCCCGGCGCGGTTCCACCACCCGTCGCGCCACCCCCGTCTCGTCGCCTCCCCTTCTCCCGTCGCGGCCCCATCAACTGGCGCACTTTCCTCACCCGGCGCCCCCTCGCGCCTGTCGCGCCCCCACCGTTTGCTGAAGCCCCATCGCCCCGCAGAGCCGCCCCGTCGTCCCGTCCTCCCCGACTGCTCCTTCGGTCACCGCCCCACCCGGTCAAGAGTCCCCCTGGAGTGCGTAGGGTCGGGCGCGGTGGGCTGCGGGGTTGAGGTTCCGTCGGTCGCCGCTCCGTTCCTTCCGTGTCCCTCTGAAAGGCGGCGAACCGATGACCTCCGGTACTCCCCTCCTCCCGTCCGGCCCCGGTGGTGGGGTGGGCAATCTGCCGGACGGCGGCCTGCGCACGCGGCTCGGGCGGTACTCCCTGCTTCCGCTGCGAGTGTTTCTCGGCGTCACCTTCGTCTACGCCGGTATCGACAAGCTCACCGACAGCGCCTTCCTCTCCTCTTCGGGGAACGGTTCTCTCGGGGACCTCCTGCGGTCCGTGAAGGGGAGCGCAGGCGTCCCCGCCCTCGTGGACCTCGCTCTGCACAGCCCGGTCGGCTTCGGCTACGCGCTCGCCATCGGGGAACTCCTCGTCGGTCTCGGCACTCTTCTCGGGGTCTTCGGCCGCGTCGCCGCCCTCGGCGGCGCGGCGATCTCGCTCTGCCTGTGGCTCACGGTGAGTTGGTCGGCGACGCCCTACTACTACGGCAACGACCTCGTCTACCTCATGGCCTGGCTCCCCCTCCTGCTCGCCGGGACCCCGTACTTCTCCTTCGATTCCTTCCGCTCCGGGCGCCGGAGGGCCGTCTTCCGCAACGGCGGTTTCGGTAACACCTGGAAGCGCTGAGCCGTCCCCTCTTCACCGCCCCGGCCTTCAGCCCGCCGGTGGTGGGTCGTCCACCGGGTCCGCGCGGCGCCTCCGGGCGCGCCGTACCCCGTATCCGAGCAGCCCCGCCATCCCCGCGAGGACCAGCGCGCCGCCGGCCAGCGGCAGTACCGTCCACCACGGCAGGCCGTCGTTGTCCACGAGGTCCGCGAGATACAGCGCGGCGGCGAGCAGGAACCCCAGGCCCAGGACGAGGCGTCCGGGGCGGAACTCAGTGCGCACGGTTCACCACCAGTTCTCCCAGCTCGACCCGTGCCCGCAGTACGAGCGTCCCCTCGGTCGGGGCGCCCTCGCGGGCCGGGAGGGTCATCTTCTGTTGCTCGTCGAAGGCACTCTGGATGTGATCCTTCGTGTGGTCCGACAGGTGCAGAGCGCCGAAGCCGATGTCGGAGCGCAGCTCCACCTTCGTCCCCGCCGGGACGAGCACTTCGAGTCGGCCCGCCTTCACCTCGACGTCAGTCCGCACCGTGTCGTTCTTTCCGAAGGGCACGTCCCGCAGGTCGAGCGAGGCCGTGCCCGTTCCCAGGCGGTATTCGCCGCGCACGTCCGTGACCGAGGTGGGCCGCCAGTCCGCTGTCCGCCAGTCCGTCCTGATGTCCCTCGGGAGCGCGGCCGAGGCCGCGAGGAGTCCGCAGGTGATCAGGGCCAGCACTACCGTGCCGCCGCCGATCCGGCCCACGAAGGCCCCCACCGCGAGGCCGATCCCGAACACCGCGAGGGCCAGCGCAAGACCGAGCACGAGGCTCGACCTCAGCGGCTCGCCCTCCCACGTGGACGCCGCTCCCGCGACCCCCGCGACGAGCGCGGCCAGGAACGTCCAGCCGCCGATTCCGTAGCGCCGAGCGCGAGGGCTGTCGTCACCCGGCCCCACGGGTGGCACGGTCCCGATGGGGCCCCTGCGGTCGTCCCCGCCCGTACGCGATGTCTCCGCCTCGCTTGTCCCCGTCCCGCCGTTCTTCGTGAGCGAGACGTGCACCTCGGGGGCGTACTCGGACGGCCCCCACAGGTACACGCGTGCGGCGAGAGCCTCCTCCGTGGGGGTCGGTGCCTGCTCGCGCCACCAGGCCGGCGCCATCCGCACGGGCGGGGCCTGCGCCTCCGGTGGCGCGTCCGCCGCGACTCCCTCGGCCGAGGCGTCGTGTCCCGCCGCGTTCTCGCGCTGCCGCGACCAGTACCCAGCGCCCGCCGTGAGGACGAGCACCAGAGCGGAGAAGAAGAGAACGTCACCGTCCCCGAGCGTCGAGAGGAAGACTCCGCAGCCGACCAGGACGGACAGCAGCGCGGCCAGCCCGGGCCCGGCGACCTGCCCGGTGAGCATCCGGCGGCCCTCGCTCTCCTCCTCGTCGTCGAAGGGCACCACGAGCCACCCGACGCCGTACGCGACGAGCCCGATGCCCCCCGCGACGGCCAGGACGGAGAGGACGACACGAAAGATCACCGGGTCGACCCCGCACTGCCGGCCCAGGCCAGCGCACACGCCGCCCAGCACCTTGTGCCGGCGGTCGCGGCGGAACCCGCTCCAGAAAGGCGGTGACCCGCCCGCCTCGGTGGGCGGGGGCGGCGGCTGAGCGCCGGTCCGGGAATCTGTCATGTGTTCATGGTGACTGCCCCGGACCCTCCCGGGCATCAGGGATCACCCTGAAAGAAACCCTGAGACCACCCTGATACGGACGCCGTCACGGTGACAGCCGGCCGCCGGGCCGGAGCAGGTCAATTTCCTTGTCGTGCAAGGGAGATGGGGGCCTCGGTCACAGGATGCCGATTTTTGGCGCTTCTGGGGGAAATCTCAGGGTTGTTCTAGGGGAGAACCCTGATGTCAGGCGTGTTTTCGCGTGTGAGGATCGAACCATGTCGGAAGCCACCTCGGTACCCAGCGCACCTGACCGGCCTCCGCGCAAGCTCTATCGCAGCGGTGAGGGCCGTCTGCTGGGAGGAGTGGCGCGGGGTCTCGCCGGACACCTCGGGCTGCCTGTCTTCTGGGTGCGCGCCGCCTTCATCGGCCTGCTCCTCGTCAACGGGCTCGGCGCCCTCCTCTACGCCGCGTTCTGGTTCTTCGTCCCGCTCGGCGCCGGGGGAGTCGGCGAGCCCGGCGACTCCGGTACGAGCGGCCGGGTCCCGTGGCGTGCGCGGGTCGCGAAGAGCACGGCGCGGGACCGTGGCCAGCTCATCGCCCTGCTGCTCATGCTGATCGTCGCACTCGCCTACGCCGTGAGGACGGACATCGGAGAGACGGCGCGCGGCTATCTCGTGCCAGGACTCCTCGTCGGGGCGGGCGTCGCGCTCGTGTGGCGGCAGGCGGACAACGCCCGGCGCGCCCGCTGGGTCGAGATCGGCAGCCGCCGCCGCACCCTCAACGTGCTGCGCGCGGCGGCCGGCGTCGTCCTCGTCGGCACGGGCGTCTCCGTGATCATCGTGCTCCAGGGCTCGGCGCAGCACCTCGGCTCGGCCTTCCAGGCGGCCCTCGCGGTGCTCGTGGGGCTCGTCCTGCTCATCGGCCCCTACCTCATCCGGATGACACAGGACCTTTCCGAGGAACGTCTCATGCGGATCAGGGCGCAGGAGCGTGCGGAGGTCGCGGCGCACGTCCACGACTCCGTCCTGCACACGCTCACGCTGATCCAACGGCATGCCGAACGACCACAGGAGGTCCGGCGACTGGCCCGTGCCCAGGAACGGGACCTGCGGGAGTGGCTGCGGCGTCCGGAGGGCAGCGGGCGGGAGAAGGAGGAGGAGCCGACACGGCTCGCCGACGCCGTGCGCAAGGCGGCTGCCGAGGTCGAGGACAAGCACGGGGTGCCGCTGGAGGTCGTCATCGTCGGGGACAGCGAACTGGACGACGCGCTCTCCGCGATGATGCAGGCCGCGCGGGAGGCCATGGTCAACGCCGCCAAGTACGGTGGCGGCGGCGAGGTGCAGGTGTACGCGGAGGTGGAGGCGAGCCAGGTATTCGTCTCCGTGCGGGATCACGGTCCCGGCTTCGACCCGGAGGCCGTGCCGGCGGACCGCATGGGGGTCCGGGAGTCGGTCATCGGCCGGATGCGGCGCCACGGAGGACGGGCGAAGATCCGTCCGGCTCCTGGTGGGGGAACAGTGGTGGAACTGGAAATGGAGAGACTGCGGGATGAGTGAACCGACGAAGACGGGCCCGGGCCAGGGGCGGGACGCGGGAGTGGTACGCGTCGTGCTCGTGGACGACCACCGGATGTTCCGTGCGGGGGTGCGGGCCGAGATCGATCATCCGGGGGAGCACGGTGTCACGGTGGTGGGCGAGGCCGCCGACGCGGACGCGGCGGTACGGAGCGTACGGGAGTTGATGCCCGATGTGGTGCTGCTCGACGTGCATCTGCCGGGTGGCGGAGGACTTTCGGTGCTTCAGCGGTGCGCCGACCTCGTCACGGACACGGAGCGGCCGGTCAGGTTCCTCGCGCTCTCGGTGTCGGACGCCGCCGAGGACGTCATCGGAGTCATCCGGGCGGGCTCGCGGGGCTACGTCACCAAGGCGATCAACGGCACCGAACTCGTCGCGGCGATCCATCGCGTCAACGAGGGTGACGCCGTCTTCTCGCCACGGCTCGCGGGTTTCGTGCTCGATACCTTCTCGAACAACACGGTCCCGCCCGTCGACGAGGAACTCGACAAGCTCACCCAGCGCGAACGCGATGTGCTGCGGCTCATCGCGCGTGGCCACTCGTACAAGGAGATCGCCAAGGAACTGTTCATCTCGGTGAAGACGGTCGAGTCGCACGTGAGCGCGGTGCTGCGCAAGCTCCAGCTCTCCAACCGCCACGAGCTGACCCGCTGGGCCGCCGCCCGCCGCCTCGTCTGACCCCCGACGGTCGGACGCGGCGACGGTCTGGGGGCGCCAACGGTCTGGGCGGTCGGTAACGGCCAGGGGGAGCTGGATAACGGCCTGGCCGTCGGCAGCGGCGGCCCGGCACCGGTAGGGAGCTGGCTCTCCGGGCGACCGGGGTGCTACGGCGGAGGGCAGGTGGCCACCACGCTACGGCGAAGCCTGCGACCAGCACGCTGAGGCAGGCCGATTCGGCCCGGCATGACGACCTGCCCGCACGGCCGCGCAGCCCCGGGGCTGCGCGCCGACAACTCCGGCCTCGACGCCACATCTCCGTCAGACGGCGCAGTACCGCGAGCCTCCCCGACGCAGCCCCGAGCCCGGGCCGTGCGGCCCACCTCCGGCCGGCCTCGCCCCCCGCCCCCGTGAACCCGGCGGTCCGCCAGCCCCTGTCCCCGCCGCCCCGTCAGCCCCCATGCCTCGCCGCCCGGTGAGCCCGGCGGTCCCGCACGTCCATTAGCCACCGCGTCCCCGCCCGTGCGGAGCGCCAACCCGGCCTCCCCGTGTGCTCTTGCAGCCCCGCGAGCCCACCAGCCCTTGCGTGCTCTCGCCCCCGACGCAGCCCCGAGCCCGGGCAGGTCCACCTCCGGCCGGCCTCGCCCCCCGCCCCCGTGCACCCGGCGGTCCGCCAGCCCCAGCAGGCCGCGCTCCCATCACCCCCTGCCCCTGCCGTTCCGCCAGCCCCCGTGCCCCGCTACGCCGTGAGCCCGGCCGTCCTGCGAGCCTGTCAGCCACCGGGTCCCCGCAGCCCCGCCCGCCAGTCGGCCTCCGTGCTCCGCAGGTCCGCCAGCCACCGCCCCCGGCAAGCTCCGCGACCCCACCAGCCCTTGCGTGCTCTCGCCCCCGACGCAGCCCCGAACCCGCGCCACGCGGCCCGCCCGCCAGCCACCGCTCGGCCCCGCCCCGCAGCCCCGCCCGCCCCTGCAGTACCGCCAGCTCGCCAGCCCCGTGCCCGGCCGCACCGGGCCCCGCCCCGCTCGCGTCCCCGCCCCGCCCCGCTCGCGGCTCCCGCCC
>NZ_JOGO01000087.1 GCF_000719475.1 Streptomyces sp. NRRL F-5630
GCCCTACCCCTCCCGCCCCGCGCCGCCCGCCGAACCGCCCGTCTCCGTCCCCGCCTCTCCCAGCAGGTCCTTGCGCAGCACGTACGTCGGCCGTCCCCGCCGCGGGTCGGGGCGTTCGTCGATGACCTCGTAACCGAGGGCGGTCCAGAAGGCCAGCGCCGTGGCGTTGGCGGGCGGGACCGCGAGGCGGACGCCCGTGCGGCCCTCCTCGCGGAAGCGGTCCTCGACGGCGTGGGCCAGGCGGCGGCCGTGGCCCTCGCGGCGGGCGCGGCCGTCGATCATGAGGAGGCCGATCCACGGGTCCGCGTCGTCCGGGCGCGAGGGGTGGTGGCGCAGGGTCGTGGCGAGGCCGACGAGCCGGCCGCGCGAGCGGGCGAGGAGGATCTCCGCGTCGGGGTGCGAGAGTTCCTCGGCGAGCGAGGCGGCGACCTGCTCGGGCCGGATGTGCTCCGGGTCGGGGAAGTCACCGCCGAGCTGCTGGAACTCCTTGTCCGACGCGTACAGCTCGGTCAGTTCGAGCAGGACGGGGGCGGGCAGCGCGAGCGGGTCGTCGGCCGCGGGCAGAAGCGTTTCGATGAGCATGGGGCGGAGCGTAGGTCCCCGTACCGGCGTCCGGCGCCTCACCACGTGGACAGCGCCGCGTCGCCCCACCCGGTTTCGGTACGTTGGCACCATGAGCAGCGCTTCCGCCGTCGCGTACCAAGGTGAACCAGGGTCCAACTCCGCCGCCGTGAGCGCGGTGATGTTTCCGGGCGTGCCGACCCTGCCCTGCGCGACCTTCGAGGACGTCCTGCAGGCGGTGCACGAGGGCGAGGCCCGCGTCGCGCTGATCCCGATCGAGAACTCCTCGGCGGGCCGGGTCGCCGACGTGCACCAGTTGCTCGCCTCCTCGGGGCTGCGGATGTTCGCCGAGTACTTCCACCCCATCCACTTCGACCTCCTCGGCCCGCCCGGCGCGCGCGTCGAGGACGTCAAGGTCGTCCGCAGCCACGTGCAGGCGCTCGGCCAGTGCCGGAAGATCACCCGCGAGCACGGCTGGACGGCCCGCGTCGCCGAGGACACGGCGGGCGCGGCGCGCGAGATCGCCGAGCTGGGCGATCCGGCGCACGCGGCCTTCTCGCCCCCGGCCGCCGCCGGCCTCTACGGGCTGGAGGTCCTCGCCGAGCAGGTCGAGGACGAGCACCACAACACGACCCGCTTCCTCGCCCTCGCCCGCGCCGACGAGACCCCGCGCCCGGAGCGCGTGGAGGGCGTCCCCTACGTCACGAGCCTGCTCTTCCGCACGCGCAACATCCCCGCCTCGCTCTACAAGGCGCTCGGCGCCTTCGCGAGCAACGGCGTCAACCTCACGAAGATCGAGTCCTACCAGCTCGGCGGCAGCTTCTACGCCAGCCAGTTCTACGTGGACGTCGAGGGGCATCCCGAGGACCCCGGTTTCGTGCGGGCCCTGGAGGAGCTGTCGTTCTTCTCGGCCGAGTTGCGGGAACTCGGCGTGTACCCGGCGCACACGTTCCGTGAGGAACTGCACCGCCCGACGGAGGAGCGGGGGTAACGCGCGGCCGGGGGTACCGGCGGGGCGGCGGTACGGGACGGAGCGAGCCGTGCCCGTGGCGGCGGCCGTTCCGTGCCCGTACCCCCGCCCCTCACGCGTCGTGTCAGACGCTGACGCCGAAGTCCTGCGCGATGCCGACGAGGCCCGAGGCGTAACCCTGGCCCACGGCGCGGAACTTCCACTCCGCGCCGTTGCGGTACAGCTCGCCGAAGACCATCGCGGTCTCGGTCGCCGCGTCCTCGGAGAGGTCGTAGCGCGCGATCTCCGTGCCGCCGTCCTGGTTGACGATGCGGATGTAGGCGTTGCGGACCTGGCCGAAGTTCTGGTTGCGGGTCTCGGCGTCGTAGATCGAGACGGGGAAGACGATCTTGTCGACATCGGCGGGCAGGCCCGCCAGGTTGACGTTGATCGCCTCGTCGTCGCCCTCGCCCTCGCCCGTGCGGTTGTCGCCGGTGTGGACGATCGTCTGGTCCGGGGTCTGCTTGTTGTTGAAGAACACGAAGTGGGCGTCGGAGTAGACCTTGCCCTGCGTGTTCACCGCGATCGCGGAGGCGTCGAGGTCGAAGTCCGTACCGGTCGTGGTGCGCACGTCCCAGCCGAGGCCGACTGTCACGGCGGTCAGGCCCGGGGCCTCCTTCGTCAGCGAGACGTTGCCGCCCTTGGACAGGCTTACAGCCATGGGATGTGTCCCTTTCGTCGAACGATCACGGTCCCGCGCCTTCGGCGGAACCGTCGTCATTTCTATGAACGCGGGGGCACGTTGCCAAGGTTCCGGCCTCCTTTGCTTTCTTTACGAATCTCGGCGGACCGGTGCGCGGACGGCTCTCGCGCGCCCCTCCCGCGCGCCCCCGGCGTGAAATGCGGGTGCCGCACGCCCGGGGACGCGCGACCATGGAGGCATGTCCGGTCCCCATGTCATCCGTGGCTCGGTCGTCCTGCCCGAGGCGGAGCTGAAGTGGCGCTTCTCGCGCTCCTCCGGGCCCGGCGGCCAGCACGTCAACACCTCCGACACGCAGGTCGAGGTGCTCTTCGACCTCGCCGCCACCGAGGCGCTGCCCGAGGTGTGGAAGGCCCGCGCCCTCGAACGCCTCGCTCCCCGCCTGCGCGACGGCGGCGTCCTCGCCGTGCGCGCCTCCGAGCACCGTTCCCAGTGGCGCAACCGCGAACTCGCCGCCGCGCGCCTCACCGCGCTCCTCGCCGAGGCGACGGCCCCGCCCCCGGCGGCCCGCCGCGCGCGCAAGATCCCCAAGGGCATCAACGAGCGGCGCCTGCGGGAGAAGAAGCAGCGGGGGGAGCGGAAGAGGGGCAGGTCGGGCAAGGACTGGGGGTAGCGCGCGTCCGCGAGGAGCCGCTCCGCCCCCGCCCGCCCCTACTCCAGCCCCCGGTACTTCCCCCGGAAGTACACCAGGGGCTCTCCGCCCTCGCTCGGCAGGTCCGCGCTGAGCACGCGGCCTATCACCAGGGTGTGGTCGCCCGCCTCCACGCGCTGTTCGGTGCGGCATTCCAGCGTGGCGAGCGCCCCGCCCATCAGGGGGGCGCCGGTGTGTTCGCCGCGGCGGTAGGGGAGGTCCTCGAAGAGGAGGCGGTCGCTGACCCGGCCGCGCATCGCGAAGCGGCCCGCGATGTGCCGCTGGCTGCGGGTGAGGAGGGAGACGCCCCACAGGGGTTGTTCGTCGAGGAGGTCGTCCATCCGGGAGCCGGAGCGCAGGCTCACCATGACGAGCGGCGGGTCGAGGGAGACGGAGAGGAAGGCCGTCGCCGTCATCCCCGCGTCGTCGCCGCGCGGCGCGTCCGGGTCGGTCTCCGGCTCGTGGGCCGTCACCAGGACGACTCCGGCCGCCAGCCGGCTGAGCGCGGCCTTGAACTCCTCGTCACTCACCTCCACAGCATGAGGGATGACGGGGGCGGCGGGGGATGGGGCGTCGGTCCTGAACACGTCATGCACGCTAACTCGCCGGTAGCGCTCCCCGCATCGGACCAGCGGCCGAAACGGGAGTCTTAGGACCTGTCCTCGATCTCGCCCCGTCGCCCGCAGGGCCGCCACGCGGCAGAGGCGCGATCGTAGACAGGTCCTGAGACCGCACCGGGTGTGCGTGCGGCCGTCGGCGGAGGGAACGCGCGCGCGGGACGAGGCGTGTGCCCGCGGGAGTCGCGAGAGGTCGCCAAGCGATGCGGAAGCGGTCGAAAACGCACAGGCGGCGTACAGAGAGTGCGCATGAGGCCACAGATTTCGCTGTGACTTGAGTCACAGCACTCACATTTAGTTGACCGTGTGTACCGGGCGAACAGCTCACTGTGATTCAGTGGGGGAGTGGCCAATGTGCTGATGTGATCGGACGATCAGCGGCCCGGATCGTCGGGTTCTGATCCGTGCCGCCGGTGGTCCGGGGGCGGCGCGCGTCCTGGAGTCGCTGTCGAGGCCCCGAGGAGTAGACGAGCATGGAGACCGAGTCGGAGCCCTACGTCCGTCTTGCGACCATGCGCCAGCTCCACCAGGCGGTCTCCGACCTCGCGACCGCCCGCAGCCTCGCCGACACCCTCCAGGCCGTCGTCGACGGCGTGGTCAACGGCATCGGCTGGGAACTCGCCGCCGTCAACATCGTCCAGCCCGACGGCGACCTCGTCGTCGCCGCGTTCTCCGGGAGCGAGGCGGCCGACACCTTCCTGACCGGCCGCGTCGGCTCCCGGACCGCCTGGGAACGCCGCCTCGCCGCCGGGGAGCAGTGGGGCGCGCTGCGCTTCCTGCGCCACGACATCGCCCGCCAGCTGGAGAGCGACGGCATACCGACCTGGTACACCCCCGGCCCCGAACCGCGCTTCGCCGACGAATGGCACCCCGAGGACCAGCTCCTCGCCCCGATGTACGAGCCCGGCCAGGCCGGCGACCTCGTCGGCATCATCACCGTCGACCGCCCACGCGACGGCCGCCGCCCCGGGGCCTGGGGCTGCGAGGCGCTCCAGATGTACGCGGCCCAGGCCGCCACCGCCATCGCCAACGCCCGCCTGCGCTCGAACATGCAGCGCGCGCTCGTCCGCCTGGAGCGCGAGCAGCAGGCGCTGCGCGCGAGCGAGGAATCCTTCCGGCAGGCCTTCGAGTACGCGCCGAGCGGCATGGCCATCGCCGAACTCGGCGGCGAGCACCACGGCCGCGTCCTGCGCGCCAACGACGCCCTGTGCCGCCTCCTCGGCCGCTCCTCCTCCGCGCTGCGCCGCTGGTCCTTCGTCGACCTCGCCCACCCCGAGGACGTCGGCGTCCTGCTGCGCACCTCCGCCGAGGGCGGGCGGACCGAACTGCGGCTGCGGCGCCGCGAGAAGAGCGGCGAGAGCTACGTGTGGGTGCACCTGCGCAACTCCGTCGTCGCCGACGCGGCGGACGGCCCGCGCTTCCTGCTCACGCACGTCGAGGACATAGAGGACCGCAAGCGCCGCGAACTGCACCTCGCCCACCGCGCCAGCCACGACGCCCTCACCGGCCTCCCCAACAGCGCCGAACTCCGCTCCCGCCTCGCCGCGCGCCTCTGCGAACGCCCCTCGTCCCGGCCCCCGACCCCCGTCGAGAGCCTCGACGCCGCCTACGGCGACCACCGCCCGGACGCCTCCGCGCGCCACGAGAACTACCAGAGCTACGAGGAGTACGCGGCGGCGCACTACGCGAGTGAGCCCTACGGGACGGGCGGCGTCGCAGCCTACGGCCCGTACAGCGGCGAGACCGGGTACGGCACCGAGGTGCGGCAGCCCTCCGAGGCGCCGAACCCGTACCCGCCGCAGGAGGCACAGAACGGCTACGCGCCCCACGAGGCGCCGAACCCGTACCCGCCCCACGAGGCGCCGAACGCCTACGCGCCCCAGGAGGCGCCGAACCCGTACACGCCGCACCCCGTGACGGACTCCGGCGGCCACACGTACGACCTCGGCCAGGACCCCGCCGCGCACCTCGCCGCCCCGCCCGGCGGCTACGCGACGCACACGCACGCCGTCGCCCCGCCCCCCGACGGGATGCCGGACAACGGCGTGAAGGGCCTCGCCGTGCTCTTCTGCGACCTCGACGGCTTCAAGCCGATCAACGACCGCTACGGCCACCACGTCGGGGACGCCGTCCTCATCGAGGTCGCGCGGCGGCTCAGCGGCGGGGTGCGGGACGGGGACACCGTGGCACGACTCGGCGGGGACGAGTTCGTCGTGCTCGCCGACGGCGTCGGCCGCAGCGACGCCGAGGACCTCGCCGTACGACTGCGCACCGCGATCACGCAACCGATCAGGGCCGACGGGCGTTCCGTACGGGTGGGGGCGAGCTTCGGCATCGGCTGGGCGCGCTGCGGCGAGAGCCCGGAGGAAGTCCTCCAGTCGGCGGACCAGCGGATGTACATCGAGAAGCGCTCGCGCTCGCGGCAGCACCGGCGCGCGATCTGACCCGCACGCCCCCGGGCACAGTGTGGTCCCGGCCACGCGGTGGGCCCAGGCGGAGCGGGTAGGCTCGCCGGGACCGGGCGGTGCCGCTCGCGCGCCCCCGGTACGCCAGCCGTACCGCGACCAGCACGTCCCAGCACGTCAGTTCCAGCACCTCAAGGAGTGAGCCAGCGATGACCCCCGGCCCCCCCGGCAACAACGGTGCGAACCCGCCCGAGGGCGAGAACCCGGGGGCAGCGGGCACCGAGGAGGACGACCCCTTCGGCTACCTGTACGCCGACGGCCAGTCCGCCGGGGCCCGCCCTCCCTCCGGCGGCGGCTACGGCTACCCGGGCCCGCGCTCGTACCACCAGGTCAGGCCGGTCGGCGAGCGGCAGTACGGGTACGGGTACCCGCCCAAGGAGGGCTGGCAGGGCGCCCCGCAGCAGGGCGCCCCGACGGCCGCGTACGCCGCGCAGCAGAACGCGCACTACGCCGCGCCGGAGAACCTGCCCGGCGGGCCCCCGCCCGGCGGCGGCCGTCGCGCGGCGGGCGGCCAGGGCGGCGGCCGGGGCCGCGGGCCCAACAACAAGGGTCTGCTCATCGGCGCGGTCGCGGTGGTGTGCGCCGTCGCCGTGGGCATCACCGTGGCGGTGGTCACCGGCGGCTCGGGCGACGACAAGCAGGACGCGAAGGACTCGGCGCCCAGCGCCACGGCCTCGCAGGGCCAGGGCGGCGAGGACGACGACAAGCAGCCCGGCGGGGACGCGTCGAAGAAGCCGGAGGAACTCCCGAAGGCCGACGCGAAGACCCTCCAGCTCTCGGGCGGCCCCACGGTCGCCTCGGACGTCGAGGGCGCCAAGGCGGACGGCGGCGGCTACGTCGCCGGTTTCAACAAGCCCGGCGCGAAACTCACCTGGAACGTCAGCGTCCCGAAGGCCGGCGAGTACACCGTCTTCCTCGACTACGGCGTGCCCGGCAAGGACCAGAAGGCCAGCCTCTACGTCAACGGCGGCGACCGCCGCGACCTCTCCCTGAAGAACTGGGCGCAGGCCCCCGAGGGCGACTGGGAGAAGGGCTGGACCACCTCCTACGTCTTCACCAACCTGACGAAGGGCACGAACGCCATCTCCTTCTCGTGCGACGAGGGAGACAGTTGCGACGCCAACTTCGACCGGGTGTGGCTGAAGGCGGGGCACGTGACGAAGTAGGGGCCCGGGACCCTCACCCCACCTCCGCCACCCTCACCTCGCCCTGGAGCTCCGCGTACACCCGGGCGTCGAACTCCCCCGCCACCGGCGAGGAGACCGCTGCCGCCGCCAGGGCGGTCGCGCGGGTGAGGCGGAGGGGCCAGGGCTGGGCGTCGGCCAGGCCGACGAGGAGGGCGGCGACGACCGCGTCGCCCGCGCCGGTCGGGTTGCCGGGCAGCGGGCGCGGGAGCGCCGCGCGCCACGTCCGCGTGGGCGTCGCGGCGAGCAGGCCCCGGTCGCCGAGCGAGGCGACCACGGCGCCCGCCCCCCGGCGGCGGGCGTCACGGGCCGCGCGGGCCGCTTCGCGGGACCCGGTGAGCTGGGCGAGTTCGTCCTCGTTGGGCTTCAGGATGTCGGGACGCGCCGCGACACCCCTGCGCAGCGCCTCACCGCTCGTGTCCAGGACGACGGGCACCCCGGCCGCCCGCGCCTCCCGTACCAGCGTCGCGTACGCCCCCACAGGCACCCCGGGCGGCAGGCTCCCGCACAGCGCGACCGCCGTCGCCGCGGGCAGCAGCCCCGCGTACACCTGCCGGAAGGCGCCCCACTCCGCCGCCGAGACGAGCGGCCCCGGCTCGCGCAGCACCGTCGCCGCGGTCCGCGCCGCCGCCCGCGAGACGACGCGCCCTCGCGGCTCCGTCGTCACCGTGACCGTGCGCCGCGTCGGCTCCGCGGTCTCCACGAGCGCGTCCGTGACCCCGTCCGCCCCGGCCAGCAACTCCCGTACGCGCTCCCCGGTGGGGCCCCCGCACAGCCCCGTCACCGTGACGCGGCGCCCGAGCGCACCGAGCACCCGGGCCACGTTGAGCCCCTTGCCGCCCGCGCGTTCACTCACCTCGCGCACCGGGTGACTCGCCCCCGGCACGAGCGCGGGGACGCGGTACGTCAGGTCGAGCGCGGTATTGAGCGTGACGGTCAGCAGCATCCGCGCACCCCCTCCCCCTCACGGCCCGGCGCCTCCCGGCACCGGCACGAGGTCCGATCATGCCAAAGCCGCACCCCGCCCGCCCAGAGGCGGGAACCGAGCGGACCACGGGGCGGGAGCGAGTGCTGGCGGTACGGGAGAACGGGTGGCGCGCGCCGGGGGCGAGTGGTGCTCCGTGGCCCGTGCGGGCCGCCCCGCTGCCGTCCTCCGCTCAGCCCCGTGTCGCCGCGGTCGCCGGCTCGGGCGCCACGATCCACCGGCCCTTGCGCAGCACGCCCACCACGTCGAAGTCCGCGTCGAGCACGACGACATCCGCGTCCTTGCCCGGCTCCAGGGAGCCCACGCGGTCCGCGAGGCCGAGCAGGCGCGCCGGGTTCGCGCTCAGCGCCCGTACCGCCGCCTCGATGCCGAGCCCGTCGACCGTCACGGCCCGCTTCAGGGCGCGGTCCATCGTGAGCGTCGAGCCCGCGATCGAACCGCCCTCCGTCAGCCGCGCGACCCCGTCCACGACATCGACCTCCAGCGGCCCCAGCAGATAGCGCCCGTCCCCGAAGCCCGCCGCGTCCATCGCGTCCGTCACGAACGCCACCCGGTCCCGCCCCTTGTGACGGAAGGCCAGCTCCAGCGCCGCCGGGTGCAGATGTGTGCCGTCGTTGATCAGCTCGACCGTGACCCGCTCGTCCTCCAGGAGCGCCGCGACCGGGCCCGGCTCGCGGTGACCGAGCGGCGGCATCGCGTTGAACAGGTGCGTCGCCACCCTCGCGCCCGCCTCGATCGCCTCCACGGTCTGCTCGTACGTCGCGTCCGTGTGCCCGATCGCCGCGATCACGCCCTGCTCCGCGAGCAGCCGCACCGAGTCCAGGCCGCCCGGAAGCTCCGGCGCCAGCGTCACCATCCGCGCCTGCCCGCGCGCCGCCGCGAGCAGCTTCGCGACCTCCGCCGGGTCCGGGTCGCGGAGCAGCGCCTCGCTGTGCGCGCCCTTGCGGCACGGCGAGATGAACGGCCCCTCGAAGTGGATGCCCGCCAGCTCACCGTCCTCCGCGAGCTCCGAGAGCAGCCCCGCGCGCTCCGCGAGCGCGTCCAGCTCGCCCGTCACGGTCGAGGCGACGACCGTCGTCGACCCGTGCGCGCGGTGCGTGCGCAGCGCCGTCCGTACGTCCTCGACGCCACCCGCGCCGAACGCGGCCCCGCCGCCCCCGTGGTTGTGGAGGTCGACGAAGCCGGGCACGAGCCAGTGCCCGCTCAGATCGGTCTCCGGGGCACCTTCGGGAGCGCGCTCCGCGATCCGCTCCCCGGCCACGACGAGCCTGCCGTCCGGCACCTGTCCCGTGGGCAGGACCACGGTGGCGCCGGTCAGGACGGTGTACTCGGTGCTGGCAGCCATCAGGCGCTTACCTCCGTGGCGAGTAGGTCCCAGGCGAGCAGGCCGGCCCCGAGGCAGCCCGCCGTGTCCCCGAGCGCGGCGGGCACGATCTCGGGGAGCGCCTGGAAGGTGACGCGCTCGGCGACGGCCGCGCGCAGCGGTGTGAACAAGGTTTCCCCGGCCTCGGCGAGCCCGCCACCGATGATCAGCGTCCGGGGGTCGAGCAGGGTGACGGCGATGAGCAGCCCGTCGGCGAGCGCCGCGACGGCCTCCTCCCACACGGCGAGCGCGCGCGGGTCCCCGGCGACCACGGCCTTCGCGCAGTCCGCCGCGCTCGCCTCCGGGTCCCCGCTCGCCTTCGCCCACGCGGCGGTGACGGCGGAGGCCGAGGCGAGCCGCTCCAGGCAGCCGCGCTGCCCACAGCCGCACGGCGGCCCGTCCGCGCGCACCACGACGTGCCCCAGTTCACCGGCCGAGCCGTGCGCGCCCGGCTCTATGACCCCGTTGATGCCGTACGCGCCCGCGATGCCCGTACCGAGAGCGAGGAAGAAGAACCGGTCGGAGCCGTGCCCCGCGCCGAGCCGCCCCTCGGCGATCCCGCCGGTCCGCACGTCGTGGCCGAGCGCGACCGGGACACCCCCGAGCCGCTCGCTCAGCAGGGCACGCAGCGGCACGTTCTCCCAGCCGAGGTTCGCCGAGAAGACGGCGATCCCGCCCTCGGTGTCCACCACGCCCGGGATCGCCATCCCGACCGCGCTCGCCCCCTCGCCGAACCGCTCGCGGCCGTACGCGAACAACTCGGCGGCGAAGGCGAGGATGCCCTCGACCACCGCCCCCGGCCCCTGCTCGCGCCCGGTGCGCCGCCGCTCCTCGTGCAGCAGCTCACCCGCCGCCCCCACCAGGGCGGCCTTGATCCCGGTGCCGCCCACATCGAGGGCGATGACATGTTTCACGTGAAACAGTTTGGCGTCTCAACTGCGAGAGGTCTAGTCCATTCGCGTGGCGAAGTTGCCGGGACGCGGCCGGAGAGTGTCGGAGCGGCGTCCTAGGCTGCGGGGAATGAACGACGAGGAAGCGACAGGGGAGGCCGGGGCCGAGGAGCCTCTCCGCGAGGCGGAAACCGAGGAGCCCGTACGTGAGGCGGGGGCCGAGGGGCCCGGCGCCGAGGGGCCCGGCGCCGAGGCTGACGGGACCGTACGCGAGTCCCCCGCCGCCCGGTCCGGGCCGGCCCCGCTCTCCCCTCTCGACCGGGACGTCCTCGCGCTCGAAGGCGAGAGCTTCGCCGGGCCGGGGGCCAAGGAGCGGGCCGTCCGCGAACGCCTCGGCATGTCACCGACCCGCTACTACCAACTCCTCAACGCCCTCCTCGACGACCCCGCCGCCGAGGCGCACGCCCCCGTGACCGTGCACCGCCTGCGCCGCGTACGGGAGGCACGCCGGGCGGAGCGGTGAGGCGGGCGCCGGCAGGGCCTAGAGTCGGCGCATGACCGCAGCGCCTGACTCGCACTCCTCCCGTTCCCCGCTCCCCGAGCCCGTGACCGAGGCCGGGCGGGTGGGGCTGCGGGCCGTTCTCGACCAGCCCTCGGCCGCCGTCGTGGCACTCGACTTCGACGGCACCCTCGCCGACATCGTCCCGGACCCCGACTCCGCCCGCGCCCGCCCCGGCGCCGTCGACGCGCTCGCCCGCCTCGCCCCGCACGTCCGCGCGATCGCCGTCGTCACCGGGCGCCCCGCCGAGATCGCCGTCCGCTACGGGGGCTTCGCGAACGTCCCCGGCCTCGAACACCTCGTCGTCCTCGGTTTGTACGGCGCCGAGCGCTGGGAGGCCGCGAGCGGTGAACTCACCGCCCCGCCCCCGCCCCCCGGGCTCACCGCCGCGCGCGCCGAACTCCCCGCCGTACTGGAGCGGAACGGGGACTTCCCCGGCCTGTGGACCGAGGACAAGGGCCAGGCCGTCGCCGTGCACACGCGCCGCGCCGAGGACCCGCAGGGCGCGTACGAGGCACTGCTCGCCCCGCTCACGGCGCTCGCCGAACGCCACGGTCTCATCGTCGAACCCGGCCGCATGGTCCTGGAGTTGCGCCCGCCCGGCATGGACAAGGGCAAGGCCCTCACGACCTACCTCGACGAGGTAGGAGCCGCCTCCGTCCTCTACGCGGGCGACGACCTCGGTGACCTCGCCGCCTACGCCGCCGTCGAAGCGGGCCGCCCCGCCCGCCCCGGCCTCCTCCTCGCCTCCGGCACCGAGGTCCCCGAACTCACCGCGCGCGCCGACCTCCCCCTCACGGGAGGACCGGAGGAAGTCGTCGCGTTCCTGGCGGCCTTGGGGGAGGCGCTGGCGTGAGGGGGTGACCTGGGGGCCCCGGGGCAGGCCCCCGCAGGCGCTACGCGCCGCCCAGGGCCTCCAACTGCTCCATGAACCACCGCGCCGGCGGCAGCGCCGTCGCCGCCTCCGCCAGGCGCTTCGTGCGCGCCGACCGCGTCTCCGGGTCCTGGGTGAGCGCCGTGTGCAGGGCCTCGGCCGTCGCCGAGACGTCGTACGGGTTCACCACCACCGCGTCCGCGCCCAACTCCTCGTACGCCCCCGCCTCCCGCGACAGGACGAGCGCCACGCCCGCGTCCGAGACGACCGGGACCTCCTTCGCCACGAGGTTCATGCCGTCGCGGATCGGGTTGACCAGCGCGACGTCCGCGAGGCGGTACGCCGCGAGCGAGCGTGCGAAGTCGTCGTCCACCTTGAGGAGAACGGGCGTCCAGTCCGCCGTGCCGAACTCGTCGTTGATCTCCTGCGCGACCCGCTCCACCTCCGCCGTGTACGCCCGGTACACCTCCAGATCCTGCCGCGACGGGTACGCGAAGGCGAGGTGCACGACCTGTCCGCGCCAGTCCGGGCGGTCCGTCAACAGGCGCCGGTAGGCGTGGAGCCCGCGCACGATGTTCTTCGACAGCTCCGTGCGGTCCACCCGCACGATCGTGCGCCGCCCCTCGCCGCCGATCTCCCGCCGCAGCGCCGCCATCCGCTCGTCCACGTCCTCCTGGTGGGCGCGCTCGCGCAGGAAGTCGGCGTCCGCGCCGAGCCCGTGCACCGCGACCTCGGTGCGGCCCGTACCGCCGACGAGGGAGTCCGCGCAGGCCGTGAAGGCGTCCGCCCAGCGGCGCGTGAGGAAACCCGCGTGATCCGCGCCGAGAATCCCGCGCAGCACCTGCTCCGCCACGTCGTCGGGCAGCAGCCGGTAGTAGTCGAGCGGCGCCCACGGCGTGTGCGAGAAGTGCGCGATGCGCAGATCGGGCCGGAGCGCGCGCAGCATCCCCGGCACCAGCACGAGGTGGTAGTCCTGCACGAGCACCGCCGCGCCCTCGGCCGCCTGCGCCGCGAGCGCCTCGGCGAAGGCGCGGTTGTACGACTCGAACGAGGCCCAGCGCGCGCGGAACTCCGGGCCGAAGGCGGGCTCCAGGGGGGTCTGCCACAGCATGTGGTGGGCGAACCACAGCACGGAGTTGGCGATGTCGTTGTACGCCTCGTGCTGCGTGCGCGGGTCGATCCCCAGCATGTGGACGCGGCGCCCGCCCGTGTCCGCCGGGTCCAGCTCCGCGCCCGAGCGGCGGGCCGCCTCGCGGTCCGCGTCGCTCAGCGCCGCGCACACCCATACCGCGTCGACCTCGGGCCCGATCGCCGAGAGCCCCGAGACGAGCCCTCCGCCGCCGCGCTTGGCCGTCAGCCCGCCGTGCGCGTCGAACGCGTACGAGACGGGGCCGCGGTTGGAGGCGAGGAGGACGGCGGTACCGGTGCCGGTGCCGGTGGGGCGGGTGGGGTCGTCAGTAGGCATGATGAATTCCTCGCCTCGGGATCATGGGCTCAAACGTGCGCACTGGTCGGGAGTCGGCATCCGCCCCCCACCGCCATGTTCCGCCGCCCCGGCGCGACCCGGCTCCGCGCGCGGAGCACACCCCCCGCTCCGCCCGGTCGTCCCCGGGCGGAGTCCCGCCGTGCCCCGACGGCCCGCGCTCAGGCCGCAGCCCTCCGCTGCGTGTACTCCGGGATCTCCCGCATCGGCGGCCGTTCCTCGGTGTCCACGGGATGCGTGTGCGCCGCGAAACCGCCCTCGGGCAAGCGGTCGAACTGCGTCAGCTCCGGTCGCAGGAGGTGACCGCGCGCGAGCCGTACCTGCGCCGTGCGGTAGATCGTCGCCGCCATGCGGCCCAGCGCCTGCCCGTCCTGGTGACGGTGCACCCGCACCCCGACGTCCACCTGCGCGAGCCCGTCGAGTCCCACCGTGTGCAGCGCGTCCACGAGGAGCCCCAGCTCGACCCCGTACCCCACGGGGAACGGCAGCTGTTCGAGCAGGGAGCGCCGCCCCGCGTACTCGCCGCCCAGCGGCTGTACGAAGCCCGAGAGCCGCGGCCAGTGCATGTTGAGCAGCGGGCGCGCCATGAGTTCCGTGACCCGGCCGCCCTGGCCCGCCGCGGAGCCGAGCGGGCGGTCGTACATCGCCTTCACGAGGTGCACGTCCTGCTCGGCGAGGAGCGGGCCGAGGATGCCCGTCACGAAGGCGGACCGGAAGTCCTTGAGGTCCGCGTCGACGAAGCAGATCAGGTCGCTGTCCGTCGCGAGCAGCGAGCGCCACAGCACCTCGCCCTTGCCCGGCACGGCCGGCAGCCGCGGCAGCACCGCGTCCCTGTGCACGACCCGCGCCCCGGCCGCGCGCGCGAGGTCGGCGGTGCGGTCCGTGGAGCCCGAGTCGAGGACGACGAGTTCGTCGACGAGGGGGACCGCTTCGACCAGTTCACGCCGGATGACGTCGACGATCGCACCGACGGTCTCCTCCTCGTTCAGCGCGGGGAGGACGACGGCCACCGAGGCCCCCGTGGCGCGTTTGAGCGCGGCGAGCCGTTCCACGGGCCACTCGTCCGCGGTCCAGGAGCGGTGCTCCAGCCAGCGTTCCACCTCTTCGATCACGGCGTCTGTCCCCTCGTGCGTGCGGACCCGGGCCGGGGCCCTTCGACTGCCGCCCCTTGCGGAGGACGCCGATGAGACCTTCATCTCGGCGTACGGACGGCTCTCTCCACGATCCAGGGCTTCGGTTACAGTCTTGAACAACGCGGGTGACCATCCCATGTCGGGGTGCGCTGTCACCTTGTGTCACAAACGCCCCGGGCCCGAAGCCCGGGTGCCACAACGCTCATCCAGAGGGGCAGAGGGATACGGCCCGTTGAAGCCCCGGCAACCCTCCAGCCAGTCTCCGCGCGGTTTCTCCATACCGCCACCGAAGGCCCTGGCTCGGGAAGGTGCCAATTCCGTCTCGCGGCGAAACGCGCCGCGGGGAAGATGAGGAGAAAGGGCCTCCCCATGGCTGTGCAAGCCGCCGAAATCCCGCAGAACACCACCTCCGCCGTCGACCTCGGCCCCGCTGTCGCGCTCTCGTGCCGCGAGTGCGGCGAGCGCTTCCCGCTCGGCCCGGTCTTCGCCTGCGAGAGCTGCTTCGGCCCGCTCGAGGTCGCCTACGAACTGCCCTCCGGCGACGTCGAGGAACTGCGCCGCGCGATCGAGGCCGGCCCCAAGAACATCTGGCGCTACGCACCGTTGCTGCCCGTGCCCGCCGACGTGGCGAGCCACCCCAGCACCAACCCCGGACTCACGCAACTCGTGAAGGCGGACCGGCTCGCCAAGGAACTCGGCGTCACCGGCGGCCTCTACGTCAAGGACGATTCCGGGAACCCCACGCACTCCTTCAAGGACCGCGTCGTCGCGATCGCCGTCGAGGCCGCGCGCGCCTTCGGCTTCACGACCCTGTCCTGCTCGTCCACGGGCAACCTCGCGGGCGCCGTCGGCGCCGCCGCCGCCCGCGCCGGCTTCCGCTCCTGCGTCTTCATCCCGCACGACCTGGAGCAGGGCAAGGTCGTCATGGCCGCCGTCTACGGCGGCGAGCTCGTCGGCATCGAGGGCACGTACGACGACGTGAACCGCTTCTGCTCCGAGCTGATCGGCGACCCGCTCGGCGAGGGCTGGGGCTTCGTCAACGTCAACCTGCGCCCGTACTACGGCGAGGGCTCGAAGACCCTCGCGTACGAGATCTGCGAACAGCTCGGCTGGGAAATCCCCGACCAGATCGTCATCCCGGTCGCCTCCGGCTCGCAACTGACGAAGATCGACAAGGGCCTGAAGGAACTGATCAAGCTCGGTCTCGTCGCGGACAAGCCGTACAAGATCTTCGGCGCGCAGGCCGAGGGCTGCTCGCCGGTCTCGACCGCCTACAAGGCCGGGCACGACGTCGTGCGCCCGCAGAAGCCGAAGACGATCGCGAAGTCCCTCGCGATCGGCAACCCGGCGGACGGCCCGTACGTGCTCGACATCACCCGCCGCACGGGCGGCGCCGTCGAGGACGTGGACGACGAGCAGGTCGTGGACGCGATCAAGCTCCTCGCGCGCACCGAGGGCATCTTCGCCGAGACGGCGGGCGGCGTCACGGTGGGTGTCACGCGCAAGCTCATCGAGAACGGGCAGCTCGACCCCGCCCTGACCACCGTCGTCCTCAACACCGGTGACGGCCTCAAGACCCTGGACGCGGTCGCCCCGACCACCGGGCCCACCGCGACGATCCGCCCCGACCTGGACGCCTTCCGCGCCGCCGGTCTCGCGGGCTGAGCCCCGTCCCCCCGAACTTTCCGCGCTGCCCGAGAAAGGCCACGCCATGAGCGTTTCCGTTCGTATCCCGACCATCCTGCGCACCTACACCGGCGGCCAGGCCGAGGTCCCCGCCGAGGGCGCCACCGTCGCCGAGGTCATCGCCGACCTGGAGCGCAAGCACAACGGGATCTCCGCCCGCGTCCTCGACGACGACGGCAAGCTCCGCCGCTTCGTCAACCTCTACGTCAACGACGACGACATCCGCTTCGAGCAGGGCCTCGACACGGCCACTCCGGACGGCACGGGCATCTCGATCATCCCCGCCGTCGCCGGCGGCTGCTGACCCCGCGCCCGCGCGGCGGCCGTTCGGGGCCGCCCGCTTCCCCCACTTCGTTCCCGCCCCCTCCGCACCACATGCGGAGGGGGCAATTCCATGGGATTCGAAGGAGTAGAGTCGGGGTATTGCTCCGCCCCTTTCTTCACGGCGGGCCCCAGGAATCCCCGGTGCCGCACGCGCCCCTGCCGGAATCCCGGGAACCAATTCCGCTTTCCGCGCCGCCTCTTTGCGGCTTTGCGTTCCTTTTGCCCGGCCCGACGTGTCCGGAAGTCCCGTGAATCCTCCGGCCATGTCGGGATGCGCTCCCGGCCGAATTCTCGTCCGACTGACCTGTTGCGGACGGCAGTTGGGCAGATACATTCAGCGGCGGTCGACGCGTTCCGGCGCACGCCCCCCAAGATTCCCGCGGGGGTGAGGTCTGACCCGGGTGCGCGAAGTGCGTTCCTGTGCAAGGGCCAGTAATAGGGGAGTTAGGCATGGCTCAGGGCACCGTCAAGTGGTTCAACGCGGAGAAGGGCTACGGCTTCATCGCGGTCGACGGTGGTGCGGATGTATTCGTCCACTACAGCGCGATCCAGATGGACGGTTACCGCACCCTGGAGGAGGGTCAGCGGGTCGAGTTCGAGATCTCGCAGGGCCAGAAGGGCCCGCAGGCGGACATGGTCCGCGCTGCCGCCTGAACAGCGCTCCGACCGGTACGGGGCCGCACGGCCGCGTACGGCACGACATGACGAGCACGGGCGAGGGCCCGCACCCGGGGACGGGGGCGGGCCCTCGCCGCGCGTGCGCTCCCGCCGTCGGCCCGCCCGTGCCCACCCGCCCGCCGCCCGCCCGCGTCCCCGGGCACGCCGCCCGTCCGTCACCGTCGCGCCCGCGCGCTGACACGTGCGGGTGGCTTGGGACGGGTACGGGTCGGGCAGGACGCACTCAAGTGGCTTGCACTCGGTGGGGGAGAGTGCTAATCATTAGCGTTAGCACTCTGATGGTGAGAGTGACAGAGAGACCGGGTCGGTGAGGCCCGGAGCCCCGCCGTGGCAAGGAATTCGGCGCGGGTCCCAGGCCGTCCGTCGCGGGCGCCACCACGGTCCCTCAGCCCACCCCGTGTCCTGGGAGGACCACTTCACATGGCCAAGATCATCGCGTTCGACGAGGAGGCGCGGCGCGGCCTTGAGCGCGGTATGAACCAGCTCGCCGACGCCGTCAAGGTGACCCTCGGCCCCAAGGGCCGCAACGTCGTCCTGGAGAAGAAGTGGGGCGCCCCCACGATCACCAACGATGGTGTCTCCATCGCCAAGGAGATCGAGCTCGAGGACCCGTACGAGAAGATCGGCGCCGAGCTGGTCAAGGAGGTCGCGAAGAAGACGGACGACGTCGCCGGTGACGGCACGACGACCGCGACCGTCCTGGCCCAGGCCCTGGTCCGCGAGGGCCTGCGCAACGTGGCCGCCGGCGCCAACCCGATGGCCCTGAAGCGCGGCATCGAGCAGGCCGTCGAGGCCGTCTCGGGCGCGCTCCTGGAGCAGGCCAAGGACGTGGAGACCAAGGAGCAGATCGCCTCCACCGCCTCCATCTCCGCCGCCGACACCCAGATCGGCGAGCTCATCGCCGAGGCCATGGACAAGGTGGGCAAGGAAGGCGTCATCACCGTCGAGGAGTCCCAGACCTTCGGTCTGGAGCTGGAGCTCACCGAGGGTATGCGCTTCGACAAGGGCTACATCTCGGCGTACTTCGCCACCGACATGGAGCGTATGGAGGCGTCGCTCGACGACCCGTACATCCTCATCGCGAACTCCAAGATCAGCAACGTGAAGGACCTCCTTCCGCTGCTGGAGAAGGTCATGCAGTCCGGCAAGCCGCTGCTGATCATCGCCGAGGACGTCGAGGGCGAGGCGCTCTCCACCCTGGTCGTCAACAAGATCCGCGGCACCTTCAAGTCCGTCGCGGTCAAGGCCCCCGGCTTCGGCGACCGCCGCAAGGCCATGCTCGGCGACATCGCCATCCTCACCGGTGGCCAGGTCATCTCCGAGGAGGTCGGCCTCAAGCTGGAGAATGCCGGTATCGAGCTGCTCGGCCGCGCCCGCAAGGTCGTCATCACCAAGGACGAGACGACCATCGTGGACGGCGCCGGCGACAGCGAGCAGGTCGCGGGCCGCGTCAACCAGATCCGCGCCGAGATCGAGAACAGCGACTCGGACTACGACCGCGAGAAGCTCCAGGAGCGCCTGGCGAAGCTCGCCGGTGGCGTCGCCGTCATCAAGGCCGGTGCCGCGACCGAGGTCGAGCTCAAGGAGCGCAAGCACCGCATCGAGGACGCCGTGCGCAACGCCAAGGCGGCCGTCGAGGAGGGCATCGTCGCCGGTGGTGGCGTGGCCCTGCTGCAGGCCACCGCGGTCTTCGACAAGCTGGAGCTCGAGGGCGACGAGGCGACCGGCGCCGCCGCCGTCCGCACCGCCCTGGAGGCCCCGCTCAAGCAGATCGCCGTCAACGCCGGTCTTGAGGGCGGCGTCGTGGTGGAGAAGGTCCGCAACCTTGAGGTCGGCCACGGCCTCAACGCCGCGACCGGCGAGTACGTGAACATGATCGCCGAGGGCATCCTCGACCCGGCCAAGGTCACGCGCTCCGCCCTCCAGAACGCGGCCTCCATCGCCGCGCTCTTCCTCACCACCGAGGCCGTCATCGCCGACAAGCCGGAGAAGGCCGCCCCGGCCGCTCCGGGCGGCATGCCCGGCGGTGACATGGACTTCTGATCCGGCTCCCGGCCGCACGGCCGGACTCGGATGAGGGTTCCCCGGGGCCCGTACGTCTTCGGACGTGCGGGCCCCGGCTGCGTGCGGGGGCCTACGGGGGCCTCGACGGTACGGGGCCGCGCCCGGTCCTGCCCCCCTACACGGAGAAGCGGCACCTCCCGGTCCAGGAGGTGCCGCTTCGTCGTGTGGCCGACCGTCCGCGTTCCCCCGGGGACGGCGGTCGTGCCGGGCGCGCCCGCGTCGCTTCCCCCGAATCCGGCGCGGGCGGGCAGCCCGGTACCACCGCCCCGTTCCGGACGGTCGTCACCGGGACAGGATGCCCTGAGCGAGCGCGACAGGGTATGAGTACTTGTACTCACCCACACGGCCGCGAGCGCCAAGGGCCGCGCGAACTCGCGGACTTCACGGACTTCACGGAAAGGGCGGCGCGATGGACGGAGCCGACGTGGACCCGGTCGTGCTCGCCCGGCTGCTCGAACTCGCCGTCGCGGCCCTCCACGAGACCCGCCCCGAACAGCTGTGGGACCTCGCCTTCGCCACCCTGCTCGACACGCTCGACGCCGATCTCGCCGTCCGCAAGGCCGGGGAGTGGGCACCGGGCGAGGGCACCGTCCGGCTCTGGACCCCCGAGGGCCCCGCCCACCACCTCCTCGGCCCCGACCAGCTCGACGTGATCCGCACCGGCTATCCCTTCGTCGACCACTACACCGCCGGCCACCCCCTCGAACCCCTCACCGCGCGCGCCACCGCCGGAGCCCACGCGTGGCGCCACGCCCCACCCGCCGGGCACCTGCGCGACGCGCTCGGCTCCACCGACATCCTCGCCCTGCCGCTCCCGCACCCCGAGAAGGGCACCATCAACGGCTGCCTCCTCCACCGCACGGGCCGCCACCCCTTCACCCCCGCCCACCTCGCCTACGCCCGCCGCGCCCAGCCCGTACTCGCCGCCGTCGAGGCCCACGCGGGCCACCTGCGCGCCTGGCGCACACCTCCCGGCGGCCGGGAAGCAGCGGCGGTACGGGAGGAACGCGCCGCCGAACTCGGGCTCACCCCGCGCGAGATCACCGTCCTCACCCTGCTCGCCGAGGCCCGTACCGCGAGCGCCATCGCGCAGCGTCTCGGCATCTCACCCCGCACCGTCCACCGCCACCTCGCCCACCTCTACCGCAAGTTCGGGACGAGGGACCGGCTCGCGACGGTGCTCCGGGCGCGGGAGACGGGCGTGCTGTGAGGCGTCGGGTCGGGAGCGGGGGGCTTGGGGGCGGGTGGCTTGGGCGGGTGGCTTGGGAGCGGTCGGCTTGGGAGCTGCGGGTTCCGGGAGGTGCCGGTTCCGGGAGGTGCCGGTCCCGTGGCCGTCCGCTGAGAGGGCGTCGCTCAGGAGCCGTCGCCCAGGAGTCCCCGCCCAGGGGTCGTGCTCAGGCTCCCGGGGCGCGGGCCGGGAGGGAGTTGAGGAGCTGGAGCTTCTCGTGGCTGTCGGTGCCGGGGGTCGCGGTGTAGACGAGGAGCGCCTGCCACTGGGCCGGGTCGATGAGTACCTGGCAGTACAGGTCGAGCACTCCGAGATCCGGGTGACGCACCCGCTTCGCCTCGGTCTGCGGCAGGCCGACCTCGTGCGCCGCCCACAGCGCGGCGAACTCCTCGCTGCGTGCGAGCAGCGCCTCCGCGATCTCCTCCGCGCGCCCGCCCTTCCCCTCCCGCGCGTACGCCTCGCGCAACTCGGAGGCGAAGAAGCGGCCGCGCAGCGTGTGGTCCTCCGCCGGGTAGAGCGGGCGCACGGTGTCGGGCACGGCGAACCAGCGGTACGTGATGCTGCGCTCCAGACCGGTGAAGAGGGTCTGGTCCCCGAGCAGCGCGGTCGCCGCGTGGGTCTGCTTGAGCGTCTCGCCCACACCCGAGACGACCTGCGCGGGGGTGTCCTCCAGGCGGTCGAGGATGCGCATGAGGCCCGGCGTGATGTGGTCCGTACGGCTCGTGCGGGCGGGGGCGTTGTGTCCGGCGAGGAGGAAGAGATGGTCGCGCTCGGCGAGCGTGAGGCGCAGCCCGCGCGCCATCGCCGTGAGCATCTGCTCGGATGGCTGCGGCCCGCGCTCCTGCTCGATGCGCGTGTAGTAGTCGGCGGACATCTCGCACAACGCCGCCACCTCCTCGCGCCGCAGCCCGCCGGTACGGCGGCGCGGGCCGCGCGGCAGCCCGACGTCCTCGGGTTGCAGCGCGGCGCGGCGGGTGCGCAGGAAGTCGGCGAGCTGGGCCCGGTCCACGGTGTTCCTCCTCGGGGGCGTCCCTGACGGTCCTGGCATCGATGATGCCGGTCGGGCGGGGGCCCTCGCGCCCGTACGACGGGAGGGAGGGCCACCGGGAGGGGGCGGAGCACTGCCGGGAGGGCGCGAGGCACCGTCACGGTGGGCCGGAGTGCCCAAGGGGTGGGGTGGGAGGTGCGTGTCCGTGGGGTGGGGCGGGAGGCGCGTGGCGTCGGGGTGGGGCGGGAGGCTTCCGGCCCCGTTCCGGCCGGGGTTCACAGCAGCATGCCGCCGCTCGCCTCGATGCGCTGCCCGGTGATCCAGCGGGTGCCGTCGGCGAGGAGCGAGGCGACGGCCGCGCCGATGTCGACCGGGTCGCCGACGTGCCCCATCGCGGTGACGCTCGCAAGCCCCTCCCGTACCTGCGCGCTGTCCCGCAGGTAGCCACCGCCGAAGTCGGTCCCGGTGGCGCCGGGGGCGATGGCGTTGACCGCGATACCGCGCGGGCCCAGCTCCTTCGCGAGGTAGCGCGTGAAGACCTCCACGGCGCCCTTCATCGAGGCGTACGGCGCGGCGTCCGACTGCGTGAAGCGCGTCAGGCCGGTCGAGACGTTGAGGACCCGGCCGCCGTCGGCGAGCAGCGGGAGGAGCGCCTGGGTGAGCAGGTACGGGCCCTTGAAGTGGACCTCGTACATGCTGTCGAGCTGCTCCGCCGTGGTCTCGGCGACGGGTGCCAGCGCGGCGGAGCCCGCGTTGTTGAGGAGGTGGTCGAAGGTCTCCCGCCCCCAGTGCTCGCCGAGCGCGGCCCGCACGTCCGCGACGAAGGCGGGGAACGTGCCGAACTCGGTCGTGTCGAGCCGGAACGCCACGGCCGTACGCCCCAGCCCGCGCACCGCGGCGAGCACCTCTTCGATCTCGTCGGCGTGCGAACGGTAGGTGAGGAGAAGGTCCTGCCCGGCGGCGGCCAGGTGCAGGGCGGCCTCCTTGCCGAGACCGCGGTTGGCGCCGGTGACGAGCGTGATCTTGGGGGACGGCGCGCCGGGGGTGGGGGCACTGGGGGCGGGGGTCGCGGCGGTGCCGGCTTCGTGAGGGGCGCGGGTGTCGCTCATGGGGTGCTCCGTAGAGACGCGGGCGGGAATGCGCTGACGCCATCGAGAGTGCCCGGCGGGGCGAGGGGGA
Organism: Streptomyces sp. NRRL F-5630; assembly: GCF_000719475.1. Lineage (GTDB taxonomy): Bacteria > Actinomycetota > Actinomycetes > Streptomycetales > Streptomycetaceae > Streptomyces. Next base: position 22,602 of record NZ_JOGO01000087.1, read on the forward strand.
TGAAGGCCGCACTCATCCGGGGACCGGGAGTCCCCCCTTGTGGAGGGGAGGGGAGGGGAGGGGCGGGGCCCGGGGAGGGGAGGGGAAGCGGGCCGGGTGCGGGGTGCGGGGTTCGCGGGAAGGTGGTGCGGCTGGGGGCGCGGAGTGGGTGCGCCTTGGGGGGCGGGCTGGAGCGCGTCCGGGCGACGCGAGAGCGCGGGAGCGCGGGGCGGGGTGTGCGGTCTGCCTGGCGGCAAGGGCGGCGCGTGCCTCGGCGCGGGTCAGCGGCGGCGCCGAGCGCGGGGGTTCAGCGGCGGCGCTGGCGGGTCAGCGGCGGCGCTGGGCGCGGAGGTAGAGGCCGCCCAGGACGAGCGTGGGCACGGCGAAGCCGAGGGCGAGGTTGGCCTGCCGGTGATGATCCGCGTTGCACGCGCTCGCGGTGGGCCCACCGGACTCGCCGGTCCCCAGCACACTCCCGCAACCGCTCCCGCCCACCGGCCACATGAGCAGCGCGAGCACGACGAGGACCCCGAGCGCCGCGAGGCCGCCGTAGAGACGGGGGGCGGTGATACGCATACCGGAGACGCTACGGCACCGGGGGGCCCACTGGAAGGGGGGAACGGAGGGGTGGGGTCCGGAT
>NZ_JOGO01000088.1 GCF_000719475.1 Streptomyces sp. NRRL F-5630
ACCCTCCGGCGCCCCCTGCCGAGGCACCGTCGCAGGCGGAGCCGTGACACGCGTCCCCTCGCCCCCCGCACGATCGCCCCCCGAGAACGAGCCGTCGCGGGTCTCGGCTTTCGTGTTCAGGGGGGCGGGCGCGCCCGTGGTGCGCCCGCCGCTGACGCCCTCGCCACGTGCCGCGGGCGGCGGGGGCATCCCGACGTCGTGCGTGCGGTTCCCGCCTGCCGGGCCGCTGCTGGTGGGTGCCGGGTCGTTGACGGAGACGCCGCCCTTGACCGGCGGCGGGGTCGTGCCGGAGCCGCCCGGGAAGGACTCGTTGCCGCCGCGCCTGGTCTGCGGGGGCGGCGGGGTGAAGGCGTTGTCCTTGCCGCCTCCGGTGACCGGGGTGACATCGCTGGTGCGGTCGGTCTTGGGGACCGGAGGGGACTTCACGGGCGGGCTTCCCGTCGGGACGCCGCCGGGCGATCCGGGCTTCGGCACGCCGTGGTATCCCCCGAGGCCCCCGGCGATCCCGCCGAAGCCGCCGCCGATGCCGAGGGTCAGCGCCTCGGCGCCCCAGTCGATGTCGTAGTCCGTGTGCGCGATCGCGGCCCCCGCCGCGCCGACTCCCAGGTCGAACGCGAGACCGGACGCAGACCCGATCACGGCGCCGCCGATCGAACCGACGACGGCGCTGCCGATGGGGCCGAGGCGTCCCGCCATGGAGGCGATGACCGGGATGAGCCGGGCGATGAGCTGCCCGATCATGGCGAGCACGCTCTCCAGGAGCGGGCCCAGGTAGAAGAAGACCGCACCGAGGAGGGCGCCGAGGATGTCCGCCCACATCATCGCGTTGAGCTTCTTCGCGTACTCCTCGGCCGCCTCGTGCAGCTTGTCGGCGTACCGGTTGATCGTCTGCCCGACGGTCCAGGCGGTCTCGATCGCCTCGTCCAGGTTCTTGGCGGTCGCGTCCGTCCAGGCGAGCCGGGCCGCGTTGCCCGCCGCCCCCGTCCACTTCATGCCGGACACGTCCGAGTCGACGGCGGTCCGGCGCTCGTGGAGTTCGTCCCCCAGCTTGATCCAGGCGTTGCCGAGGGCGTAGATGTCCTCGAGCTTGATGGTGTTGAGCACGGAATCCGCGGAAGCCATGGGAGCGCCCTCCTCGGGCGTACTGCTGGTGTGCGGGCGGGGGGACGGGGGCGCGGGGACGGGGAGGCCCCGCGCGCCGGGGTCAGCTGCGGGCGACGACGGCTTCGTGCGGGGGCGGGCCGTCGTCGTGACGTGTGGCGCCGCCGGACCTTTCGGCCTTGTCGCGCTCGTCGAGCGCGATCTGCACGACGGTCGGTTCGTGGTCGCGGCGGATGAGCAGGCCGCGGCCCGGGTCGGTGCGGCGCGCGCGCTGGTCACCGAGAAGGACGCCCTCGCGGTGGTCGCCGGAGAGGAGCAGGCCGCTCGTGCCGTCCTGTTTGAGCTTGCTCAGCAGGGTGTCGGAGAGCAGGGCGCGCCCGGCGCCCGCGACCCGGCGGGCGAGGACGACGTGGAATCCGATCTCCTCGGCCTGCGCGAGGTAGGGGGCGAGCGGGGCGAGCGGGCCCTGCCCCATGCCTCCGGAGGCGAGGTCGTAGTCGTCCGCCACGAGGTACAGCTCGGGGCCCTGCCACCAGCTGCGCTCGGCGAGTTGGGCGGCCGTGATGTCCGGCGGGGGCATCCGGGTGCGCAGCGTCTCGGCGAGGGCCTGGGCCTGGCCGGCGACGAGGTCGGCGTTGCTTCCTCGTGCGCCGATGTACTCGGGCGGCACGACGTCGAGGAGGCTGTGCCGGTAGTCGACGACCATGAACCGCGTCTCCTTCGCCGAGTAGCGGTCCGTGAGACCGCGCATCCAGGCGCGCAGGAAGGCGGTCTTGCCGGAACCCGAGTCGCCGAAGACGACGAAGTGCGGCGCGCCGGAGGTGAGGTCGAGGCCGACCGGGGCGAGGTCCGACTCGCGCAGGCCGATGGGCACCTCGCGTCCGCCGAGCCCCGGGCCGTGCCCCTCCCAGCGGTTGGTGGGGCCGGGCGCGCCCGCGCCGGCCAGCTCGCGCACGGTGACGCGGCGGGGCAGGACCCGCAGGGCGGGCGCCGCCGGTCGCTTCCACGCGGCGGAGATCCGGGCGACGAGGGTCCGCTCGGCCTCGGCGAGGCCCTCGGTCGATTCCACTCCGTCCAGGCGGGGAAGTGCCACGTGGTGGGTGAGGCCGGGCGGCACGATGCCGCGTCCGGGCAGGCCCTGTGCGATTCCGCGCGCGGCGGCGCGGTTGATCTCGGATTCGCTGGGGTCGTTCAGACGCAGTTCGAGGCGGCCGGGGATGCTGTCGCGCAGTGCGGGACGTATCTCGGCCCAGCGGTTCGCGGTGAGCCACAGGTGGACGCCGACGCCGAGCCCGCGTGCGGCGATGTCGGTGAGCGCGGCGGCGGCGTCGTCCTCGGCGGCGTGCAGGGCCGGCCAGTTGTCGACGACCAGGACGACATCGGCGCCGCGCACGCCTTCGGGCAGGTCCCCGGCCAGGCGGCGGGCACGCAGTTCGGCGGCGGACTGGATGCGCAGCTCGCGGAACATCGCCTCGCGGGCGTTGATGTGGCGGCTGGTCTCGGCCAGGACGCGGCGTACGCGTTCCTGGTCGCGGCGACCGGCGATGCCCGCGACGTGCGGGGCGTCGGCGAGCCCGTGGAGCGTGCCGCCTCCCATGTCGATGACGTAGAACTCCACTTCGTCGGGCGTGTGGGTGAGCATCGCGCTGAGCATCACGGTGCGCAGGAAGGTCGACTTCCCGCTCTGCGGCGCGCCGACGAGGGCGATGTGTCCCTGGCGCCCGGTGAGGTCGATGCCGATGGGGCGCTGTTCCTGGCGGGCCGGTACGTCGATGACGCCGGCGGGGAACTTGAGGGTGCCCGGCAGTGGCCACAGCGGCCCGACGAGACCCCGCTCGGGGTCTTCCTCGGGTTCGCCGAGCAGCGGCAGGAGGCTGATCTGCGCGGGCAGCGGCGGCAGCCACACCTGGTGGCCGGGGGTGTCCTCGCCGAGCAGCCGCTCGACGGCGAGCGCGAGTTCGGTGGTGGTGTTCTTGCCGGTCCACTCCCAGTCCGGCTTCTCCTCCTGCGGCACGGACGGGGGCAGTTCGCCGTGGACGGCGAAGGGCACCGGGTCGAGGGCCGCGGCGGGCGCCTCCGGATCGTGTCCGTGGTAGGGGGCGGAGACGTGGGCGACGCGGAAGCGCTCGTAGACCGTCTCGTCGACCTTGAGGTAGGCGGAGCCGGGAATGGCGGGGAGGCTGTAGGCGTCCGCGGTGCCGAGGACCGCGCGGGACTCGGCGGCGCTGAAGGTGCGCAGGCCGATCCGGTACGACAGGTGCGATTCGAGGCCCCGCAGGCGCCCTTCCTCCAAGCGCTGCGTGGCGAGCAGCAGATGGATGCCGAGCGAGCGGCCCACGCGCCCGATCTGCACGAAGAGGTCGATGAAGTCGGGCCGCTGGGAGAGGAGTTCGCCGAACTCGTCGACGACGACGAGCAGGTGCGGCAGCGGTTCGAGCGGGCGGCCCCCGGAGTCGGTGCCGCCGGCCTCGCGGCGCAGCTGGTACTCGCGCACGGAGTCGGCGTTGCCCGCTTCGCGCAGCATCCGCTGGCGGCGCTGCTGTTCGCCCTGGAGCGCCTGGCGCATCCGGTCGACGAGGGCGAGGTCGTCGGCGAGGTTGGTGATGAGGCCGGAGACGTGCGGGAGTTCGGTGACGCCGGCGAAGGTCGCGCCGCCCTTGAAGTCGACGAGGACGAAGGCGAGGTGCTCGGGCGAGTGGGTGAGCGCCAGCCCCGTGACGAGGGTGCGCAGCAGTTCGCTCTTGCCGGAGCCGGTGGCGCCGACGACGAGGCCGTGCGGCCCGATGCCGCCCTGCGCCGATTCCTTGAGGTCGAGGACGAGGGGCTGGCCCGTGCCCGTGACACCGAGGGGCACGCTGAGCAGGTCCCGGTCGTCGGGGGCCCGGCGGCGGTCGCGCGGGTCGAAGGAGGCGATGTCGGCGATGCCGAGCATCCCGGAGAGCGAGACGTGCTCGGAGAGGACCTGCTCGCGCTCGCCGGAGAGGCGCAGCGGGGCCAGGGCGCGGGCCGCGGCCTCCAGGACGCCGGGGGCGACGGTGTCGGCGGTGGCGTTCTCCACGCTCGCGTGCAGGGCGGGGTGACGGCTCTCCAGGACGAGGTCGCCGCGCGCGAGGAGGCGCGCGCGCACGTCGACGCGGCCGGGCTCCGACCGCTCCTCGTCCACGAGGCACACGAGGTGGAGGCCGATCTCGGGACCGGCCTCGGTGAGCAGGTCGTTCAGGAGGGCCGAGCGGGCCCAGGCGGCTTCGGGGTCGTAGTCGTCGATGAAGACGACGAGGTGCCGCCGGGCGCCGGTGCCGCGCTGGGTGAGCAGCCGGTTGCCTCGTTCGGCGCGGGCGAGGAGCGCTTGGTCGAGGAGGCCGCGCAAGTAGTCGTGGAGGCCGGTGAGGTCGTCGGCGAGCATCGGGACGAGTTCCTGCTCGCGCGGGGCGCCCTCCTGTTCGGCGGGCTGGGCGTGCGGCAGCCACTTGGCCCAGTCCCAGGCGGAGTGGCCACCGGTGACGACGGCGACCCGGACGTCGTCCGGGGCGTGCAGGGTGGAGAGCTGGAGCAGGAGCGCCTGGGCGAGTTCGCGGCCTTTGGCCCGCGGGCCGAGGACGCTGACGACGCCGGAGGCGCCGAGGTCGAGCCAGGCCGCCTGGTCCTTGATGGCGGAGTGCTGTTCGACGAGTTCGGCGGCGGCGTGACGGCAGGTGCTGTCGAACTCGATGGTCGGGTCGCTCTGTTCGTGCAGGCGCAGTGGCGCGAGGGGCGCCACGGTACCGGTGCCGACGCGCAGGCGCAGGAAGTCGTCGTCGCCGGGGCGGCGTTCCCACACCCGGCGGCGGCGCGTGGCCAGCGCCCAGAGCCGGTCGGGGTGCGGATGGCGCCAGGCGTCCGCGGCGCGCTGTTCCGCGCGGGTGCGCAGGGCTTCCTTGCGCATTCCGGCGAGGTACTCCATGTACCGGTCGCGCTGGCGGAACTGGTTGCGGCGGCGGCTGCCGCGCAGCTGCATCCGCACCCCGATGGTGATGCCGACCGAGACCACCACGAAGGCCATGCCGAGCAGGATCATCCAGGCCCGCCCGTAGGCGACCATGTACGCCGCCATGCTGACGCTGGACAGCAGCGGGAGCAGGAGCATGAGCCAGCTCGCCGCGCCCTGCGGCTGGGGCCGCTGCGGTGGGGCGGCGAGTGTCGTGCCGCCCTCCGGGGCGGGGGGCGGCGTGATCCGCACAGGACGGTGGAAAGGTATTCGACTCACGGTGGCTGCCTAGTGGGCTGTCGTCGGGCGGGGCAGGGCGGGGCGCGGGGCGGGGCGGCTCAGTGGGGGAAGGTCATGGTGATGGCCGTCTTGTTGGTGTCGGTCTCCTCGGCGGGCGGCGTGTCCTTGGGGTCCTCGCCGTCCCCGCCGCCGGTGAGCGCTTCGTGGAACTTGCCGAAGCCTTCCTTGATGCCGTTCTCGGCCAGGCTGTAGTTGTGCTCGGCGTCCGAGACGCCGCCGGCGAGCACGGGCAGGACGGCGGGGGTGTCGTCGTCCTTGAGGCCGAACAGTTCACGCATCACGCGGTTCCACTCGTCCACGACGGCCTGGGCGTCGGAGGCCGCCTTCCCCTCCCAGCGCAGCCGCAGCCCGAAGATGCGGTCGCCGATGGCCTTGGTGGTCTCCGAGACCTCCTTGCTCAGTTCGGCCAGCTTCTTCGCCGATGACGCCATCCCTTGCGGGGAGATCTTGAGGGAGGAGGAGTCGTAGTCGGCCTCGCCGTTGGCGGCCATGACGCACCTTTCCGGCGAAATGCGGTGCCGGGCAAGGGAGTTGTTCCCGTACTCGACACCACTTCCGCGCTGACAAATGCCTACAGAAGTGGTAGAGCTGACATAGTTGTTCAGAACAGAGCCCCGGTCACCGCAGTCCCGACGCGGTGCCGGGCAGACGAGGGAGCGTGCATGAGCGGCGGAATAGAGTCCGCGTACGACAGGACCCCCCTGCCGGAGCCCGACGAGTCGGACGACGGTTCGGAGAAGAGCGCCGACAACGGCAAGGACCTCAGCGGCCTCGTCCCGGAGGACAAAGTCGCCTGGACGACGGCCCCTTCCTTCAACGACGACCCGAAGGACATCGGCGGCGGTGGCGACGAGGCGGACGAGAAGGACCCCGGCCCGCCCTCCGGCGACATCGACGTGGATCTCGCCTCCCTGCGCACCGCCGAGGCGTCCATGCTCGTGGAGGCGCGCGCGATGGTCGCCAAGTACGAGGAGGTGCGCGCGCACGTCGCCTCCGCCAAGGACACCGTCTTCGGGCAGACCGCGAAGGACAAGGCCGAGAGCGGTGAGGGCCACACGAGCCTGTCCTCCGGCTACAAGCCCCCGGCCGAGGACTCCGACAACCCCTTCGCCCCCGCCGCGCGCGAGTTCGCCGCCGAGATGAATCCGGCGATGGAGCGCGCGCTGCTCCAGGTCGGCTCGTCCCTGGAGAAGTTCGGCGAGTACATCGCCCTGGTCAACCACTCGGGGCAGGTCTACGGGCACGCCGACCGCGAGTCGCGCTTCCCGGCTCCGCCCGGCAACGCCTGAGGGCCGCGCCCCGGCCGCCCCGTCCCGGGCGGGGCGGCCGGGGGGCCTGCGGGAGGGTGCGCCGCGGCGACGCTCAGCCATCCGCGCCCCCGCCGCCCTCGCTGTGCAGATTGCGCTCGTTCCGCTCCTCGGCGGCGTGGTAGTTGTCATAGCTCGTCTGCATCTTGGTGATGATGTCCGCGAGGACGTTCCTGAGGTCCTCCTGGCACTTGTGGAACCAGGTCGTGATCTCGTCGAAGGTGCCGAAGGCGGGGCTGTTCCAGTCGTCGCCGACGCTTTTCATGGCCGTGTCGATGTCGTCCATGAGCTCGTTGACGTGCTGGGACGACGTGCGGACGTATCCGAGCGTGTCCCGCAGTTCCGCCAGGTCGGCCTTGAACTCCTCGAAGGTGATCTCCTCAGCCATGCGTGGCACACCTTCCTCTCCCCCGGTCCTCCGGGGTCTGCGGTCGCTGCGCGGCGTACGGGACGCGCGCGGGGTGAAGGAGCGCGCCGGTCACAGCGTGCCCTCGGGCGGCAGATCGTCCGGCAGGAGCAGCGTGAGGAGCCCGGGTTCGGCGGCGGCCAGCTCGGCCGGGCCGAGGCCGAGTTCCGCGACGCGCTGGGCGTGCCGCTCCGTCATGCGCTGGAACACCTGCCGCGCGCTGCGTCCGTTGCCGAAGCGCTCGCCGCGCGGCAGCGTCTCGAAGTAGTGGTGCAGCGCCTCCACGGTCTGGGGCGCGCACGTGTACTCGTGGCGCGCGGCCTGGTACTCGACGATGCGCACCAGTTCGGCGGAGGAGTAGTCCTCGAAGGTGAGGGTGCGAGTGAAGCGGGAGGCGAGGCCCGCGTTGGAGCCCAGCAGGCGGTCCATCTCGCTGGGGTAACCGGCGACGATGACGACGATCTCGTCGCGGTGGTCCTCCATGAGCTTCACGAGCGTCGAGACGGCCTCCGCTCCGAAGTCCGTCACCTGTCCCTGCGGGACGAGGGAGTACGCCTCATCGATGAAAAGCACGCCGCCCAGGGCGCGTTTGAAGACGGCGGTGGTGCGGGGCGCGGTGTGCCCCACGTACTCGCCGACCAGGTCCGAGCGGTCGGTCTCGACGAGATGGCCCCGGCTGAGCAGGCCGAGGGCGGCGAGGAAGCCGCCGTACAGGCGGGCCACGGTGGTCTTGCCCGTGCCGGCGTTGCCTGCGAAGACGAGGTGGCGGCTGAGCGGCGGCGGGGCGAGCCCGGCGTCCTGGCGCACCTTGACCATCTGCATGAGCCGGGTCAGGGTCAGCACTTCGCGCTTGACTCCGTCGAGGCCGACGAGGCGGTCGAGTTCGGCGTGCAGTTCAGCGAGCCGGGCGGCGGCATCGTCGCCGGTCCCCTCCTCGGCCTCCCCGGCGTCCGGCTCCTTCTCCGTCGCGCCCGGCGTGCGGAGCGCGGGGGTGGCGGTGAGGACGGCGGGTGTGCCGTCCGCGCCGCCCAGTCCGGGCAGCAGCGCTTCGGCGACCTCCTCGGCCTCGCAGTCCTCGGCGTGCACGGTGGCGCCCTCCGCGCGCAGCAGATCGCTTTCGGTCGCGGCGACCGTGCAGCGGCGCAGCAGGATGTCGGCGCCGGTGGCGGCGTAGACGGCGGGGAAGCCGCTGCGGCTGAAGCGGCAGTCCTCGTACGTGCCCGTGCCGCCCTCGTCGACGTACAGGGCGTTCTTCGCGGCGTCCTCGACGACGAGGCCGCGCACCTGGGGCCGGGCCCCGGCGCGTACGACGAGCCCGCTGCCGCCGGGGGCGGTCACGGTGCCGCCCTGGATGACGACGGTGCTCTCCTCCTCCACGACCACGGCTGCCCCGCCGCTGCCGGAGACCGTGAGGTCCTCCAGGCGGGCACCGGTGCCGGGCCCGACCCGGACGCCGCTGTCGGCGCTGCCGGCGACCGTGCAGCGGCTGAGGAGGGGGCGGTGGCTGGTGCGCAGCCGGACGCCGTCGCGGCCCCCGGTGAGGCGGCAGTCGCGCAGCGCCGCGTCACCGTCCTCGACGACGGCGGCGGCCAGTTCGGCACCGCTCACCTCGCAGCCGGTGGCGAGGAGTTCGGCGCGCGCGGTGACGCGCAGCCCGTACTCGGGCGACCCGCTGACGAGGCAGTCCCGCGCCTCCATCCGGGCGGCACCGCCGAGGTGGACGGCGGTGTAGGCCGTATCGCGCACGGTGCAGCCGGTGAGCGCGAGGCCGGACTCACCGACCGCGTAGAGCCCGTTGGCTCCGGTGCGGGCGAAGGTGCACTCGCGGGCGGAGACGTGCGCGCTGCCGCGCACGACGAGGGCGCTGTCGGCGCAGTCCACGGCGCGCAGAGAGACGAGTTCGCCACGCGCCTCGCCGGAGAGGACGACGGCGGCGCCCTCGGTGTGGTGGACATGGCAGTCGTCGAGCCGTACGGCGCTGCCGTCCTCGGCGAGCACTCCGGCGCCGTGGGTGCGGAAGATTTCGCAGGAGCGCAGGCGTACCCCGTGCGCGGCGGCGCCGTCGTCGCGCGCCGCCTCGCGCTGCGCCTCGGTGTGGCGGCCGACGGTGCCCCGGGCCCACAGGCCCTGGCCGCCCGCCTGGTGGAGGCGGCACTCGTCGAGGCTCGCCGTGGCATGGCCGACGACCAGGACGGCCGATTCACCGCTCGCGCGCACTTCGCAGCGGTTGAGCCGCAGGTGTGCCCCGCCGGTGACGAGAACGCCGTGGCCGGTGACGCCGTCGATCAGCGAGTCGACCGCCTCGACGCGTGTCTCGTCCTCGACGAGCAGTCCCTCGCCGGTGCCTCCGGCCAGGGTGACCTTCTCCAGCACGGCACGGGCGGTGCCGGTCAGGCGCAGCGAGGCGGCGCCGGAGCGCCGCACGGAGCAGTCGGCGAGCACGGCGCGAGCCGTACCGGCGACTTCGACGCGTCCGCCGGTGATCTCGCATTCCCGCAGTTCGGGTTCGCCGCCGCGCAGGAGGACGACCGGCTCACGCGGGGCGTCGGACTCGATGGTGAAGCCGCGTATCTCCACGCGCCCTGAGTGGACGGTGAGAGCGGGACCGCGGGCGGCGGCGAGCCGTACCGTGCCCTTGGCCACGAGGCTGATGTCCCGGTCCAGGACCAGGCTCTCCGTGTACGTGCCGGCCTGGACGGTGACGACGGCACCGGGCTTCGCCGCGCGTACCGCCGCACCGATCGTCCGGTGGCCGCCCCAGCTTCCCGGGGCGACACGTTCGGCCGCCGCCCTCATCACGCCTCCGCCCTCCGGGCCCCGGTCCGCCGAGCCCGGAGCCCACGCACTGCCGACGCACGGGGGGCGAGGCTCACAGACTGCTCCCGAGGTTCGCGAGCTTGTCGAAGAGGCCGAAGACACCGGCCGCGAGCGGGACCGAGACGACCGCCAGGAACGTGGCGAGGCCGCCCGGCCAGCTCGGTCGCTCCTGTTCGGCGGGGCGCAGGGCCGCGCCGAAGGCGAGGAAGAAGCCGCAGGCGAGCACCACGATCCCCACGGCGAACGCGGCGAGCGGCCCGGCCGACCGGGAGTCGGTCATGTACTCGGGAACGCGGACGGCGAGGGCGAGCAGACCGAGGACGGCCGCCGCGAGCTGCGGGCCCACGGCGCTGAGCACCCGCACGCTGCCTGCCTGCAGGAGCAGGCCGACACCGACGCACGCGGCGAGCACGAGCCCGTACAGGTTGTCGGTGAAGGCGAGGACGAGCAGGGAGACGGCGAGCCCCGCGGAGGCCACGGCGCTGAGTGTGGTGAGGAGCCAGTTGCCGCGCCGCACGACGGTGGCCACGTCGTCCGGGTCGATGACCTCGGCTCCGGTGTCCGCCCTCATCGGGACAAGCACCGCGATCAGGCTGGTGAGCCGGGGCAGCAGCCCGACGAGCAGGAAGAGGACCGTGGCCACCACGGCGGCCGAGCCGACGGCACTCGCGTGCAGGGACGCCAGCGGGACGACGAACAGCGCCACGACGACGGCGAGGAGCTCCAGGAGCACGGTGCTCGCCGTCGGCAGGGCGAGGAGCCCGGCCAACGCGCCGACCACGGCCGCCACCGCGACCGCCACCGGCGTGGCGTGCGGTCCGTGCACCGGGCCGCCGAGCCCGGCCATCGCCATGAGCGGGCAGGCCGCGAGGGCGAGGATGCGGCGCACCACGGGCGGCACGGGCCAGTTCTTGCGCGTGGCGTAGCGGGCCAGCCCCGCGCAGGCGAGCGAGGTGAGCGCGACGAACACCCACGAGGTGGGGACCAGCCGGTGCGCGCCGAGCCAGGCGGCCGAACCGAGGACGACGAGGAGCCCGGCGAGCACGACGCTCTGGGCCCGCCGCCTCGCGTTCCACAGCGCGCCGTCCCCGCGGGCGCTCGCCACCTGCTCGTCCAGGTCGGTGACCTGCAACTCGTCGCGTTCCGCGGCACGTTGGTCGCGCAGGTAGAGCACGGCCCCGTCGAGTACACCCGCCGCCGCGAGGGAGGAGCCGGGCGCGAGGGGCGTGCCCCCGGACTCGGCGAGCGACCAGACCGGTGCCAGGTCCTCGGGCTCCGTCTGGCCGCACAGGGTCGCGAGCCGAGGGGTGTACTCCGCGATGGGTGCCTGCGCCGGAAGCGCGAGGTCGACGCGTCTGCGCTCGCCGACGACGGTGACCCGGCAGCGTTCATCGGGCACGAGAATGTTTCCTTCGATGTGGGCGTGCGGGACCAGCGGGGGCGGACGAGGCCGCCGCCCCCGTGAGGTGAGAGCTCAGTGCCGCCAGGTCGACATGTTCGACCACTCGGCGTCGCTGTAGTTGTTCCAGTTGACGTGCATCGCCTGGGCGATGCGGCCGAGCACTCCGTCGGGCCCGAAGAGCCCGTCGGCGGCGAGGTCCCACTCGTTCTGCAGGTCCTGGTAGTACGTCGCCGCCTGGCTCTCGCGCCAGGCGTCGGCCAGCGGGGCGAGCTGCGACTTGAGCGCCTGGAGCTCGCCGGAGATCTCCCCCGCGCGGGCGTTGAGCGTGCCGCCCGCGGCGGCGAGGCCCTCGCCTACGTAGATCGGCGTACCGTCGACATTGGGCATGACTTCTCCTCGGTTGTCCGGCCGTCGGCCCTGCGGCCCGTCCGGGGCGGCGGATCAGTTGAAGTTGGTCCCCGCCGGCGCCTTCGGCACGTCCTGGCCGAGTGCGACAAGGTTGTTGATGTTCTGCTGCTCGGATTCCTTGTAGTTCACGTAGTTGCCCTGGAGGCCCTTGGAGATGCCTTCGAGGGCGTCGTGCAGCATTCGCGCGTAGATGTCGTACTCGGCCATGAGCGTCTGGAACTGGGTGTGGGCGATGCCCTGCCAGCTCGCTTCCAGGCTCTGCACGTACGTCTTCAGCTCGCCGAGCTGGGTCGCGATCTCGGTCGCGGTACTGGCCGTGTTGCTGGACGCGTTGGCCAGGTACTCCGGCGTCACGCGGTACGTGACGCCGCCGACGCTCACGGGGGGCTGGTCAGCCATGGATTTCCGCCCTTCTCGCCTGCTACCGCGAGCATTCAAGCAGCTCAGCGTTCACCACCCTCCCCGGTGAACCCCATTGGGCAGTACTTGAACACCACTTGAGCACACTGCCCGCGAGCCCGGGCAGAGGGTGGCAACACGAGACCGCCGCGCGTCCGGTGGGCGGGTGGTCTGCTCGTGGTGGTGCGCGCGGGTCGAGCGGCCCCTCGCCGAAGTGCCCGTGTCCGTACGGGGCTGCGCGGGGTCCGGGGTGGTGCGCCGCGCGTGCGCCGGGCCCCGCCCCGTACGCGCGGTGCGGCTCACTCCGGCGCGCGCTCGGTCCGCACCGGGTAGGGCACGAAGGTGCTGCTGTGCTGGTCGATCGTGAGGGTGTGACCGACGGGCGGCGTCGCGCGCTGGGGGCAGTCGAGGTGTTCGCAGACGCGGCAGCCCATGCCGATGGGGGTGTCGGAGGCGGGGTTGTCGAGGTCGAGCCCCTCGGAGTAGACGAGGCGGCCCGCGTGCCGGACCTCGCAGCCGAGGCCGATCGCGTACGTGCTGCCGCGCTCGCCCCAGGCGCCGCCGCGCCGCGTGACGGTGCGCGCGGTCCACAGGTGGCGGCTGCCGTCGGGCATGCGGGTGAGCTGGACGTGCACGCGTCCCGGGGCGGTGAACGCCTCGTAGATGTTCCACAGGGGACAGGTGCCGCCCGAGCGCGAGAAGGGGAAGCCCGTCGCGGACTGGCGCTTGGACATGTTCCCGGCGCGGTCGACGCGGACGAGCGAGAAGGGGACGCCGCTCAGGCGCGGGCGTTGCAGGGTGCTGAGGCGGTGGCACATGGTCTCGTAGCCGAGGCCGTAGTGGTCGCCGAGGCGTTCGATGTCGTAGCGGTACTCCTCGGCGCGCGCGTGGAACTCGCGGTACGGGAGGACGAGGGCACCGGCGAAGTAGTGCGCGAGGCCGATGCGGGTGAGCGCGTGGGCGGGTGACTGGCGGGGGAACTTCTCGGCCGCGAGGGAGTCGAGTTCCAGGCCGTACTCCAGGAGCGCGAGCTGCGCGGCCATGCGGAAGGTCTGCTGGCCCGGCCGCAGGCGCGGCGAGAGGTGCAGGGTGCGGGTGCCGGTCTCGTAGCGGTGGAGGTGGGGCCCGGCGGTGGTCGCGACGCGTACGCCGTGCTGGGCCTCCAGGTGCTCGGCGAGGGTCTGGCCCGCCGTGCGGGGGCGGACGCGGAGTTCGCCCGCGAGGTCTTCCGCCGCGAGGTCGAGGGCGTGGAAGTAGTTGCGGCGCTCGTAGAAGAAGTCGCGCACCTCCTCGTGCGGCGAGCCGGGGGTCTCCTGCTGCTCCTCGGGGCCGCCGCCGCGTCCCGAGAGTTGTTCGGTGAGGCGCTGGGAGCGGCGCTGGAGATCGAGGAGGAGGCGCGCGGCACCCGGGGTACGGGTGGCGATCTCCTCCAGTTCGCCGGGCAGGACCCGGCCTTCGTCGAGCGGCGCCGCGAGGGCTTCGCGGAGGTCGGCCAGGAGGCGGGTCGCGTCACGGGCGGAGAAGAAGGACGCGTCGATGCCGAAGGTCTCGCCGATCTTGAGCAGAACGGGCACCGTGAGCGGGCGCGAGTCGTGCTCCATCTGGTTCAGGTAGCTCGGGGATATGCCGAGGGTGCGGGCGAGTTCGGCCTGACTGAGGCGGCGTTCCTCGCGCAGCCGTCGCAGTCGCGCGCCCGCATAGGTCCTGGCCATGACCGGCCTCCTCCGTCACTCCATGTCACTCCCGGCGAGAGTGGGAGCCACCTTAGCGGGCGCGAAGAGCTTGGCAAGCTTCGCAAAGCTGGCGGGACAGGATTCACACACTTCACAGATTTCCCCCCTTGATGGCACTCAGTGCCAGTGCCACAGTCGAGTCATCACCCCGACCCCGCAAGGGAAACGGGAGCGTCACAGCAGGATGGAATGCTCCAGAGGACTTAGTGCGACACTCCGTGCCGCACAGGGCTGAGTCCGGTCCCCTGCTTCACAACCGTGACACCTCACCACAGCGACATCACTGCGACACCTTCAGGGAGACGGTGACCCTCATGGGCAAGACGACCGACCGCGCAGCCGAACTGACCCGCCGCTGGGCCGAGGACCCACGCTGGAAGGGCATCGAGCGGACCTACTCCGCCGAGGACGTCGTGCGTCTCTCCGGCAGTGTCCGCGAGGAGCACACGCTCGCCCGGCGCGGCGCCGAGCGCCTGTGGCGCCAGCTCCACGAGCGCGACTACATCCACGCGCTCGGCGCCCTCACCGGCGGCCAGGCCGTCCAGCAGGTCAAGGCCGGGCTCCAGGCCATCTACCTCTCGGGGTGGCAGGTCGCGGCGGACGCCAACCTCGCCGGGCAGACGTACCCCGACCAGAGCCTCTACCCGGCCAACTCGGTCCCGCAGGTCGTGCGCCGCATCAACAACGCGCTGCTGCGCGCCGACCAGATCGCGACCGCCGAGGACGACGGCGACACGACCGACTGGCTCGCGCCGATCGTCGCCGACGCGGAGGCCGGATTCGGCGGCCCGCTCAACGCCTTCGAGCTGACGAAGGCGATGATCGCCGCGGGCGCGGCCGGTATCCACTACGAGGACCAGCTCGCCTCCGAGAAGAAGTGCGGCCACCTGGGCGGCAAGGTCCTCGTGCCGACCTCGCAGCACATCCGCACCCTCAACGCGGCCCGGCTCGCCGCCGACATCGCCGACACGCCGACCCTCGTCATCGCCCGCACCGACGCCCTCGCCGCCACGCTGCTGACGAGCGACGTCGACGAGCGCGACGCGCCCTTCGTCACCGGGGAGCGCACGTCCGAGGGCTTCTACCACGTGCGCAACGGCATGGCGCCCGTCATCGCCCGCGGCCTCGCCTACGCCCCGTACGCGGACCTCATCTGGGTCGAGACCGGCACCCCGGACCTCGCCCAGGCCAGGGAGTTCGCCGAGGCGATCCACGCCGAGCACCCGGACCAGATGCTCGCCTACAACTGCTCGCCGTCGTTCAACTGGCGCGCCGCGCTCGACGACGACCAGATCGCGAAGTTCCAGCGCGAGCTGGGCGCGATGGGCTACCGCTTCCAGTTCATCACCCTCGCCGGCTTCCACTCCCTCAACCACGGGATGTTCGACCTGGCGCGCGGCTACGCCGAGCAGGGCATGACCGCGTACGTCGACCTCCAGGAGCGCGAGTTCGCCGCGCAGGCGCAGGGCTTCACCGCCGTGCGGCACCAGCGCGAGGTCGGCACGGGCTACTTCGACCTCGTCTCCACGGCCGTCAACCCGGCCTCCTCCACCACCGCGCTGGCCGGCTCCACCGAGACCGAGCAGTTCCACTAGCCGGACCGGGACGGGGCGGGCCCCACTCCTCGCCCGCCCCGTCCTCTCCCCCGCGGCACGCATCTGTGCGGGTGCGCCGCCGCCCCGGGGACGCGCGCCTTCGCGTCGGCGCGCGTCCCCGTGCCCCCGAGCCGAACGGGGGCCGGGCACCCGTCTCCGTCCGGCCCCCGTTCCTCGCACCCTCGCCCGGTCCCCCGGGCCACGCGGTTCACCACTGAGCCGCGTGCTCCGGCCCCGCTCCAGGAGGTCCCCCGATGCCCACCCTCGCCCCGGCCCGTACCGTCCGCGTCACCGCCGCCCCCGGCCCGCGCCACGACGAGATCCTCACGCCCGCCGCGCTCGACTTCCTCGGCACCCTCGTGGCCGCCTTCGGCGAGCGCCGCCAGTGGCTGCTGCGCGAACGGCGCCGCCAGGCGCACCGCCTCGCCGCCGGTATCCGTCTCGACTTCCCGCTCGTCACGACGCCGGTGCGCACCGACCCCGCGTGGCGTGTCGCACCGCCGGCGCCGGGACTCGCCGAGCGGCACGTGGAACTCGTGGGCCCGCCCACCCCGCGGGCGGCGGCCGCCGCGTACGGCTCGGGCGCCTCGACCTGGACCGCCGACTTCGAGGACGCCACCTCGCCGACCTGGCACACCGTCCTCGACGGCCACCTCCTCCTCAAGGACCTCGCCCGCACCCCGCGCGCGGGCGCGCGCCCCACGCTCGTCGTGCGCCCGCGCGGCTGGCACCTCGACGAAGCGCACCTGGAGTACGGCGGAGAGCCGGTCCCCGCCGCGCTCGCCGACTTCGCGCTGTTCTTCTTCCACAACGCCAGGCCGCTCGTCGAGGCGGGGCACGGGCCCTACTTCTGCCTGCCGAAGCTGGAGAACCGGTACGAGGCGCGGCTGTGGAACGACGTCTTCCTCCTCGCCCAGGAGTCGCTCGGCCTCCCGGCCGGGACCGTGCGGGCCTCGGCGCTCATCGAGACGATCACCGCGGCGATGGAGATGGAGGAGATCCTCCATGAACTGCGGGAGCACAGCTCGGGGTTGATCGCCGGGCGCTGGGACTACCTCTTCAGCCTCGTCAAGACCTTCGGGCACCGCACCGACTTCCTCCTGCCCGACCGGGCGCGACTGCCGATGACGGCGCCCTTCCTGCGCGCGTACACCGAACTCCTGGTGCGCACGTGCCACCGGCGCGGCGCGCACGCGATCGGCGGCATGGCGGCGCAGGCGCCCGAGGGCGACCCGGCGGCGATCGAGGCGGCCCTCGCCGAGGTGCGGCGCGACAAGGAACGGGAGGCCGAGGACGGTTTCGACGGCTCGTGGGTCGCGCACCCGGGGCTCGTCCCCGTCGGCCGCGAGATCTTCCGCGGCGTCCTCGGCGACCGGCCGCACCAGCTCGACCGCAAGCGCGACGATGTCGAGGTCCGGGCCGCCGAACTCCTCGCCGTGCCGCGCCTGACCGGTGCACCGGGCCCCGAGGGGGTGCGCGGCAGCGTGGCGCTCGCGGTCCGTTACTTCGACCGCTGGCTCGGTGGGACGGGACTGCTCGACCAGGGCGGCCTCCTCGCCGACGCGGCGACGGCGGAGATCGCCCGCACGCAGATCTGGCAGTGGCTGCGGCACGGGGCCGTGAGCCGCGAGACGGTCGAGCGGCACGTCGAGGAGGAGATGGCCGCGCTCGCGGCGGAGGGCGCCCACAGCGACCCGGCGGAGGTCCGCGCACTCTTCGCGGCGACGGCGCTCGGCCCCCGGCTCCCGCTCTTCTTCACGCGGTACGGCTACGACACCTACCTGGCGCACCGCGCCGTCTGACCCCGCGGCGGCCGGGACCTGCCCCCGCCCGCCGCGGCCCGAGCCGCCCCGCCCCGAACCCACGCGGGGGCGGGGCGGCTTCCCACGGGCGGGGCGGGGGCGGAGCCCCGGTGGTCGGCACTCCGGCCCGAGAGGGGCGGGGCCGCGCGAGGCCCCGTCCGCGGCCCGGCCTACTCGTTCCGGAACTCCGGCTTCCGTTTCGCGGTGAACGCCGCCATCCCCTCCTTCTGGTCCGCGAAGGCGAACACCGAGTGGAACAACCGCCGCTCGAAGTGGACACCCTCCGCAAGAGTCGTCTCGAACGCCGTGTTGACCGCCTCCTTGGCCATCATCACGGCCGGAGCCGAGAGGTTCGCGATCGTGTCGGCCGCCGCGAGGGCCTCCGTGAGGAGGTCGGCCGCCGGGACGATCCGCGAGACGAGGCCCGCGCGTTCGGCCTCGGTCGCGTCCATCGTCCGCCCGGTCAGGCACAGGTCCATCGCCTTCGCCTTCCCGACCGCGCGGGTCAGCCGCTGCGAGCCGCCGATCCCCGGGATGACACCCAGTTTGACCTCGGGCTGCCCGAAGCGCGCCGTGTCCGCCGCGATCAGCACATCGCACAGCATGGCGAGTTCGCACCCGCCGCCGAGCGCGTGCCCCGCGACGGCGGCGATCGTGGGCGTGCGGAGCCTGCCGAGCCGGTCCCAGGCGGAGAACCAGTCGTGCAGGTACATCTCGACGGAGGTGCGCGGCGCCATCTCGGTGATGTCCGCCCCGGCCGCGAAAGCCCGCTCCGAGCCGGTGAGGACGAGGCAGCCGACCTCCGGGTCCCGGTCCAGTTCCTCGGCGGCGCCGACGAGTTCCTCCATGAGGCGCGCGTTGAGCGCGTTGAGCGCCTTCGGGCGGTTCAGGGTGAGCAGGGCGACCCGGCCCCTGCGCTCGACGAGGATCGTCTCGTAGGTACTCATCCGGCTGCCTTTCCCGAGTTCTCCCGCAGGACCCGCACGATGCCCGAGAAGTCCTCGTCGGCGCCGCGCCCTTCGGCGTACGCCGCGTACATCTCCGCCGCCCGCAGCCCCAGTTCGGCCTGGACGCCGCCCGCGCGGACCGCGTTGGCCGCGAGGCCGAGGTCCTTGGCCATGAGGGGGGCGCCGAACCCCGGGCGGTAGTCGCGGTTGGCGGGGGACGTCGGGACGGGGCCGGGGACGGGGCAGTTGACGCTGAGCGCCCAGCACTGGCCCGAGGCGGTCGAGGCGACGTCGTAGAGGGCCTGGTGCGAGAGCCCGAGGCTCTCGGCGAGGACGAACGCCTCGCTCACCGCGATCATCGAGACGCCCAGGATCATGTTGTTGCAGATCTTCGCCGCCTGACCGGCGCCCGCCGCCCCGCAGTGCACCGCCTTCTTGCCCATGACGTCGAGCAGCGGCAGCGCCTCGGAGAACTCCTCCTCTCCCCCGCCCACCATGAAGGTGAGCGTCCCGGCCTCGGCGCCGACGACGCCGCCCGAGACGGGCGCGTCGAGACAGCGCATCCCGCGCCCCTCGGCGAGCGCGTGCACGGCGCGGGCGTCGGCGACGTCGATCGTGGAGCAGTCGACGAAGAGGGTGCCGGGGCGGGCGGCGCCGAGGATGTCCTCGTACAGGCCGAGCACGTGGCGCCCGGCGGGGAGCATGGAGATCACGAGGTCGGCGCCGGTCACGGCCTCGACGGCGCTCGCGGCGGCCTCGGCCCCCGCGGCGACCCCCGCTTCGAGGGCCGCGGGCACGAGGTCGAAGGCACGCACGGTGTACTCGGCGCGGACGAGGTTCGCGGCCATCGGGGCGCCCATGTGCCCGAGCCCGATGAACGCGACGGTGCTGACCTTCTTGTCGGTAGTGCTCACCGTGTCACCTCCGGTGTCGGGGCGAGCCCGAGTTCGCGCTCGCCCAGGGATGTGAAGAAGCGTGCGACGTCGGAGGCGTCCACCTCGGCGAGCGAGGCCGGGTTCCAGTGCGGGTCGCGGTCCTTGTCGACGACCTGCGCGCGGATGCCCTCGACGAGGTCGGGCGTGGCGAGGCACGCGAGCGAGACCCGGTACTCCTGGTCGAGCGCCTCCTCCAGGGTGGCGAGCGCGCGGACGCGGCGGAGCGCTTCCAGGGTCACCTTCAGGCTCGTGGGGGACCGGCCCGCCAGGGTCGCCGCGTCGGCGTGCGCGGCCTCCTCGGGGCGGGCCCGCAGGCGCTCGACGATCTCCTCGACGGTGTCCGCCGCGTAACAGGCGTCGATCCAGCCCCGGTCGCGGTCGAGCGCGGCGGGCGGCGCCTCGGCCGCGTACCGTCCGACGGCCTCGTCGGCGGGCAGCGTGCCCAGCGCTTCGAGCAGTTCCGGCAGGGCGCTCGACGGTACGTAGTGGTCGGCGAGGCCGAGGCGCAGCGCGTCGCCGGGCCCCGCGACCGTCCCGGTGAGGGCCTGGCGGGTGCCGAGGTGGCCGGGGGCGCGCGAGAGCAGCCATGTGCCCCCGACGTCGGGCACGAAGCCGATGCCGGTCTCGGGCATCGCGGCCTTGGTGCGCTCGGTGACGATCCGGACGGAGCCGTGCGCGGAAACGCCGATGCCGCCGCCCATGACGATGCCGTCCATGACGGCGACGTACGGGACGGGGTAGCGGGGGACGCGGGCGTTGAGCCGGTACTCGTCGCGCCAGAAGTCCGCGGCCTCCCGCCCGTCGCCGTCGCGCGCCGCCTCGTAGACGGCGCGGATGTCCCCGCCCGCGCACAGGCCGCGCTCGCCCGCGCCGGTGAGGACGACGGTCTCGACCGCGTCGTCCTTCTCCCAGGCGGTGAGGGCGGCGTCGATGAGGCCGACCATCTCGTGCGTGAGGGCGTTGAGGGCGCGGGGGCGGTTGAGGACGAGATGCGCGGCCCGGCCCCTGACCGAGGTGAGGACGGGGCGCTCCCCGGCGCCGCTCACCGGGCCGCTCCCGTGAGGCCCCTGGCCACGATGACGCGCATGATCTCGTTGCTCCCTTCCAGGATCTGGTGGACCCGCAGGTCCCGGACGATCTTCTCGATCCCGTATTCGTGCAGATAGCCGTAGCCGCCGTGGAGCTGGAGCGCGCGGTCGGCGATCTGGAAGCCGGTGTCGGTGGCGAAGCGCTTGGCCATCGCGATGAGTTGCGGGGCCTGCGGGTCCTTGCGGTCCAGGGCGTCGGCGGCCTGGTGGAGCAGGGCGCGCGCGGCGGCGAGTTCGGTGGTCATGTCGGCGAGGCGGAAGCGCAGGGCTTCGGAGGCGATGAGCGGCTGCCCGAAGGCCTCGCGCTCGGTGAGGTGCTGGAGCGAGCGGTCGAGCGCCGAGCGGGCGCCGCCGAGCGAGCACGCCGCGATGCCGAGCCGTCCGCCGTTGAGGCCGTTCATGGCGATGCGGAAGCCCTGCCCCTCCGCGCCGAGCATGCGGTCCGCCGGCACGCGCACGCCGTCGAGGATCACCTGCCGGGTCGGCTGGGCGTTCCAGCCCATCTTGTGCTCGTTGGGACCGAAGCCGAGTCCGGCGTCGTCCTTGTCGACGAGGAAGGCGGTGATGCCGTCGGGTCCGGCGCCTCCCGTACGGGCCATGACGAGGTAGAGCCGGGCGGCACCCGCGCCGGAGATGAACTGCTTGACGCCGGTGAGGACCCACTCGTCGCCGTCGCGCACGGCGCGCGTCGAGAGGGCGGCGGCGTCCGAGCCGGCGCCGGGCTCGGTGAGGCAGTAGCTCGCGAGGTCGTCCATCGCGCAGAGCCCGGGGAGGTAGCGGGCGCGCTGGGCCTCGTCGCCGTAGGTGTCGACCATCCAGCCGACCATGTTGTGGATCGACAGGTACGCGGCGACGCAGGGGCAGCCGGTGGCGAGCGCCTCGAAGACGAGGACGCCGTCGGCCCGCGTGAGGCCCGAGCCGCCGGACTCCTCGCGGACGTAGACGCCGCCGAGGCCGAGTCCCGCGGCCTTGCGCAGGACGTCGACGGGGAAGTGCTTCTCGCGGTCCCACTCCAGGGCGTGGGGCGCGAGGTGGTCCCCGGCGAAGTCGAGCGTGGTCTCGACCAGGGCCCGCTGGTCCTCGCTGAGGAGCGTGTCGTACGTGGTGGTGCCGTGTGTGGTGGTGCTCATGGTGGTGCCCTCAGCCCATCGTCGGGATGGTGAAGCTCGCTCCTTCGCGCAGCCCCTTGGGCCAGCGCGAAGTGACGGTCTTGGTGCGGGTGTAGAAGCGGATCGAGTCCGGCCCGTGCTGGTTGAGGTCGCCGAAGCCGGACGCCTTCCAGCCGCCGAAGGTGTGGTACGCGACGGGAACCGGGATCGGTACGTTGACGCCGACCATGCCGGTGTTGACGCGGCGCGTGAAGTCGCGCGCGGTGTCCCCGTCGCGGGTGAAGATCGCGACGCCGTTGCCGAAGGCGTGCTCGCTCGGCAGGCGCAGCGCCTCCTCGTAGTCGGCGGCGCGCACGACGCTGAGGACGGGCCCGAAGATCTCCTCCTGGTAGATGCGCATCTCCGGGGTCACGCGGTCGAAGAGCGAGGCGCCCGCGAAGAAGCCCTTCTCGTGCCCGGCGAGGGTGAAGTCGCGGCCGTCGACGACGAGTTCGGCACCCTCCTGGACACCGAGGTCGACGTAGGAGCGGACGCGGGCGAGGGCGTCCGGGCCGACGAGGGGCCCGAAGTCGGCCTCGGGGTCCTCGCTCGTGCCGATCCGCAGCCCGGCGATGCGTTCCTTGAGGCGGGCCACGAGCGCGTCGGCGGTCTCCTCGCCGACGGGCACGGCGACGGAGATCGCCATGCAGCGCTCGCCCGCCGAGCCGTACCCGGCGCCGACGAGGGCGTCGACGGCCTGGTCGAGGTCGGCGTCGGGCATCACGATCATGTGGTTCTTGGCGCCGCCGAAGCACTGGGCGCGCTTGCCGTTCGCGGCGGCGCTCGCGTAGATGTGCGCGGCGATGGGCGTCGAGCCGACGAAGCCGAGCGCCTGGACGCGCGGGTCCTCGATGAGGGTGTCCACGGCTCCGCGGTCGCCGTTGACGACGTTGAGCACCCCGGCGGGCAGCCCGGCTTCAAGGAAGAGTTCGGCGAGGCGCAGCGGCACCGAGGGGTCGCGCTCGGAGGGCTTGAGGATGAAGGCGTTGCCGCAGGCGAGGGCCGGGGCTGCCTTCCAGAGCGGGATCATCGCGGGGAAGTTGAAGGGCGTGATGCCCGCGACGACGCCGAGCGGGGAGCGCAGCGAGTGCACGTCGATACCGGTCCCGGCGTTGTCGGTGAACTCGCCCTTCATCAGGTGCGGGATCCCGGCGGCGAACTCGACGACTTCGAGGCCGCGCTGGAGGTCGCCGTGCGCGTCCGCGATCGTCTTGCCGTGCTCGCTCGACAGGAGGCGGGCGATCTCGTCCTTCTCCTGGTCGACGAGCTGGAGGAAGCGGAGCAGCACGCGGGCGCGGCGCTGGGGGTTCCACTCGCCCCACTCCCGCTGCGCGCGGACCGCGTCGGCGATGGCGGCCTCGGTCTCGGCGCGGCTCGCGAGCGGCACGCGGGCCTGCACCTCTCCGGTATTGGGGTCGTAGACGTCGGCGAAGGCCCCGGAGGTGCCGGGGGTGTGCTTGCCGCCGATGAAGTGGGTGAGTTCGCGTACAGGGGCGCGGTCGGGTGCACTGGCCATGAGGAGCCTGCTCTCGTCGGGAGATGCGGGATGGCACGCGGTTCGCCGGCCGTGCGGGTGGACGGGGCGGCGGGGCGCGCGGGGCGTGTGGCGGGGTGCGGGGGCAAGGCTCGCGGGGTCGCGGCGGGGGCGGTAGGGGTCCGGTCCGGTAGGGCCGGGGG
>NZ_JOGO01000089.1 GCF_000719475.1 Streptomyces sp. NRRL F-5630
CCCACCGGCAGGCCCCCCTCCGCTCGCCCCGCCTCCGTCCTATGCTCGACGTCATGACTGCTCCGCACCCCTCCCGGCCCACCGAATCCGCCATGCGCCGCGCGCTGCGGCGGGCGAGGGACGGGGTCGCGCTCGATGTGACAGAGGCCGCCGTCCTGCTCCAGGCCCGGGGCGACGACCTGAAGGACCTCTCGGCCTCGGCGGCGCGCGTCCGCGACGCGGGGCTCGAAGCGGCGGGCCGGCCCGGCGTGCTCACGTTCTCGAAGAAGGTCTTCATCCCGCTCACCCGCCTGTGCCGGGACACGTGCCACTACTGCACCTTCGTCACCGTCCCCGGCAAGCTCCGCCGCGAGGGCCACGGCATGTTCATGTCGCCGGACGAGATCCTCGACGTCGCCCGCGAGGGCGCCGCGCTCGGCTGCAAGGAAGCGCTCTTCACGCTCGGCGACAAGCCCGAGGACCGCTGGCCCGAGGCCCGCGAGTGGCTCGACGCGCACGGCTACGACGACACGCTCGCGTACGTACGGGCCATGGCGAT
Organism: Streptomyces sp. NRRL F-5630; assembly: GCF_000719475.1. Taxonomy (GTDB): domain Bacteria; phylum Actinomycetota; class Actinomycetes; order Streptomycetales; family Streptomycetaceae; genus Streptomyces. The sequence continues at coordinate 539 of NZ_JOGO01000089.1, forward strand.
CCGCGTCCTGGAGGAGACCGGTCTCCTCCCGCACCTCAACCCGGGCGTCATGTCCTGGTCCGACCTCCAGCGGCTCAAGCCCGTCGCGCCCTCGCTCGGCATGATGCTGGAGACGACGGCGACGCGGCTGTGGTCGGAGAAGGGCGGCCCCCACTACGGCTCCCCGGACAAGGAACCGGCCGTGCGCCTGCGCGTGCTGGAGGACGCGGGCCGCAGCAACGTCCCCTTCACGAGCGGGATCCTCATCGGCATCGGCGAGTCGTACGAGGAACGCGCCGACTCCCTCTTCCAGCTCCGCCGCGTCCAGCGCGCCTACCACGGCCTCCAGGAGATCATCGTCCAGAACTTCCGCGCGAAGCCGGACACGGCGATGCGCGCGATGCCGGACGCGGAACTGGAGGAGCTGGCCGCGTGCATCGCGGTCGCCCGTCACCTCCTCGGCCCCGAGGCGCGCATCCAGGCGCCGCCGAACCTGGTGGACCGGGAGTACGCGCTCATCATCGGCGCGGGCATCGACGACTGGGGCGGCGTCTCACCGCTCACGCCCGACCACGTCAACCCCGAGCGCCCCTGGCCGCACATCGACGAACTCGCCGCGCGCACCGCCGAGTCGGGCTTCACGCTGCGCGAACGCCTCACGATCTACCCGGAGTTCCTCCAGCGCGGCGAGCCCTGGCTCGACCCGCGCCTCCTCCCGCACGTGCGCGCGCTCGCCGACCCCGAGACCGGCCTCGCGCGCCCCGACGCGCGCCCCGAGGGCCTGCCCTGGCAGGAGCCGGACGAGGGCTTCACCGCGAGCGGCCGTACCGACCTGCACACGGCCATCGACACGGAGGGCCGTACGAGCGACAGGCGCGGTGACTTCGACGCGGTGTACGGGGACTGGGCGGCCCTGCGCGAGCAGGCGGCACCGGGGATGGTGCCGCAGCGCATCGACACCGACGTGCGGCAGGCGCTCGCCGTCGCCGCCGACGACCCGACCAGGCTCACCGACGACGAGGCCCTCGCCCTCCTGCACGCCGACGGTCCGGCGCTCGACGCCGTGTGCCGCGTCGCGGACGACATCCGCAAGAGCGCCGTCGGCGAGGACGTCACCTACATCGTCACGCGCAACATCAACTTCACCAACGTCTGCTACACCGGCTGCCGGTTCTGCGCCTTCGCGCAGCGCCGCACGGACGCCGACGCCTACACGCTCTCCCTCGACCAGGTCGCCGACCGCGCCCAACAGGCGTGGGACGTAGGGGCGGTCGAGGTCTGCATGCAGGGCGGCATCCACCCCGACCTGCCGGGCACCGCCTACTTCGACATCGCGCGCGCGGTCAAGGAACGCGTCCCGGGGATGCACGTGCACGCGTTCTCGCCGATGGAGGTCGTCAACGGGGCGGCACGCACGGGCCTTTCGGTCCGGGAGTGGCTCACCGCCGCGAAGGAGGCGGGCCTCGACACGATCCCCGGCACGGCCGCCGAGATCCTCGACGACGAGGTCCGCTGGGTCCTGACGAAGGGTAAACTCCCCGCGGCGGACTGGATCGACGTCGTCACGACCGCGCACGAACTCGGCATCCGCTCCAGCTCCACGATGATGTACGGACACGTCGACCAGCCCCGTCACTGGCTCGGCCACTTCCGCACCCTCGCCTCGATCCAGCAACGCACCGGTGGCTTCACGGAGTTCGTGACGCTCCCCTTCATCCACACCAACGCCCCCGTCTACCTCGCCGGCATCGCCCGCCCGGGCCCGACCGCCCGCGACAACCGCGCGGTCACCGCGATGGCGCGCATCCTCCTGCACCCCTACATCCCCAACATCCAGACGAGCTGGGTGAAGCTCGGCGCGGAGGGCGCGGCGGAGATGCTCCGCTCGGGAGCCAACGACCTCGGTGGCACGCTGATGGAGGAGACCATCTCCCGCATGGCGGGCTCCCGTTACGGCTCGTACCGCTCGATCCGCGACCTCGAAGCCATCGCCGAGGCGGCGGGCCGTCCCCACCACCCCCGCACCACGACCTACGGCGAGGTCCCCGCCGAACGCGTCACCGCCGCCCGCGCCTCCGACGGCCACCTCCCGGACCTCCTCCCGGTCCTGGACTGACCGGCGGGAGCAGCGCGCTCACCGGCCACGTGTACGGGTGCGGGCCGCCGCCCTCATGAGGCGGGGTCCCGTACCCGTACACCTGTCGCCCCCGCGCGCCCCCGCGTCCCCCGTGACACCCCCTCCCCGCACCCGCTAGCGTGCGAGATCCCCACAGCGGTGAAGGAGGCGGCAGCCCATGGGCAGCGCGACACCCGGTAGGGCGGGCCACGCGGACGCCACCCCGCCGGGAGCGCGGCAGCCGCCCGGAGCGGAGACCGCTCCGGGGACGCGGGCCCGGCCCGGAGCCGATCCGGCTCCCTCCGACCCGCCCCCCGGCCCGCAGCCCGTCTGGGGCCGTCCCGAGCAGCAGGACTACCGGGCCCGTATTCGCGGGGCGCTGCTCGGTGCCGCGCTCGGGGACGCGCTCGGGGCACCGCTCGACGTGGCCGGGGGAGAGGCGTTCTGGGCGAACGGGCCGGGGGATCTGCTCGCCGTGCCGGGGGGCGGGCGGGCCGGGACCGTCACCGCGCACACCCAGCTCGCGCTCTTCACCACCGAGGGGCTCATCCGCGCGCAGGTGCGGCGGGACACGGGCGCCTGGCACCCGCCCACGGATCTGCACGCCGCCTACCGCCGCTGGTACGCGACCCAGCACGAGTGGGGTCCCGACGAGCGCCGTACGGCCGACGGCTGGCTCGCCCGCGAGGAGTGGCTCTACGCCCGCCGCGCCCCCGAGCGCGACTGCCTCACCGCGCTCGGCGACGCGGGCGCCGGCACCCTCGACCGCCCTCGCAACCCGCGCGCCCTGAGCCTCGCCCCCGCGACCCGCTCCACACCGCTCGGACTGCTCAGCGGCTGGGACCCCGTGCTCGTCCTCCAACTCGCCCTGGAATGCGCGGTGCAAACCCACGGGCACCCCGTCTCCACGCTCACCGCCGGGGCCCACGCCCTGCTCGTGCACGCCCTGACCCGGGGCGCGGACGCCGAGGACGCCGTACGGGCCGCGCTGCCGCTCCTCGCCCGCCACCCCGGGCACGAGCCCGTCACCGAGGCCCTCACCGCCGCGCTCGACGCCGCCCGCGCGGGAGCCCCCGACCGCGTCCGCGCCGCCGCCCTGTACGGCGACGGCTCCCCCGCCCGCGGCCTCGCGCTCGCCGTCTGGGCCGCCGCCGTCGCCCCCGACATCCGGACCGGCCTGCTGCTCGCCGTCGGCCACGGCCCCCACTCCGCCGCACGCGGGGCCCTGTGCGGCGCGCTGCTCGGCGCCGCGCACGGCGACACCGCCCTGCCCCCCGACTGGCTCCCCGCCCTCGAAGGCCGCGGCAGCCTCCTCGCCCTCGCCGAGGACTTCGCCCTGGAGATGACCCAGGGCCCCGCGCTGCACGGGCCGGACCGGGCCGTCCTCGCCTGGCTGGAGCGCTACCCGCGCGAACTGTGAAGCGGGGCGCGGCGGTCGCGGACATGCGTGAGCCCCCTCGGCCAGGACGGCGGACCGGTCGAGAGGGCTCGTGCCGCCACGGCCCACCCGGTACGGGGCGGGAAGCGGCAGTGCGGGGGTGCGGGCACCGCGGGCGCCAAGGGCGCCGCGGGGCGTCGTCGGCGGATCAGGCGCCGGGGACGCGGGTGACGGCGGTGACGAAGGTGCCCCAGGAGGCCGCCGGGAAACCCAGCTCGGGGCCCTCCGAGACCTTCGAGTCACGCACCGAGACGGCGGCGGTGACAGGGGACTTGACCTCGACGCAGGCGCCATTACCCGTCGAGTACGAGGACTTGACCCATTCGTTGGTGCGACCGTGCTGAATAGCCATGAGAATTGCTCCGGTTGTGCGAGATGATGGCGATGCCCCCGCCGGAACGGCCGACGGGCGCCGGGACGCCCCCTGACGTGCCTGTTCGGGCCGCACCAGGTGGCGTGAAGGACGCTACCCGTCCCCCGCGCCGCCGAAAGCGATCGTTCACCCGACCGGATGGCATATTCCAGAGGTCCCTACCGCGAGCGCGGGAAAGGGTGTACCGTCCCGCGCCGCGCGGCCACTTCACCTCGCGAGCCCCCTCATTCCCCGCTCGCCCCGTACAACTCCTGCGCCACACGCGTGATGAAGTCGCGGCTGACATCGGGGTTGAGCGCCATCGCCCGCAGGTGCTCGTACATGACGCTGTACTGCTCGACTTCCGCCGCCTTCTCCAGGTAGAGGTCGCTCACGACGCCCTCGATGTAGACGACGCTGGAGTCCGCCGTGTCGGGGAACTCCAGCACGGCGTACTGCCCGTTGAGGCCCGGGTGCGCGCCGACCTCGAAGGGGATGACCTGCACCGTGATGTGCGGCAGGTGGGACATCTTGACGAGGTGCTCCAGCTGCCCCCGCATGATGTCCGCGTCGCCGACCCTGCGGCGCAGTGTCGCCTCGTCGATGACGGCCCACAGCCGCAGCGGCTTCTCGGCGTTGACGTCCCTGACGCGGTCCTGGCGCGCCATCCGCACGCGTACCCGCTTCTCGATGTCGGCGGCGGCCGTCTCGGGCAGCGCGCCGGTGACGAGGGCGTGCGCGTACTCGGGTGTCTGGAGCAGGCCCGGCACCACCTGCGGGTCGTAGATCCGCAGACTCGCCGCGTCCGTCTCCAGGCCGATGTAGATGGAGTACGGGATGTCACCGAAGGTGTGCCACCAGCCCTGCTGGCGCGAGTCCTTGGCCATCTGCATGAGCGAGTCGACGATGCGCAGGTCCTCGACCTCGTAGACCCCGCACAGGTCGCGGACATCGCGCTGGCTGATGCTGCGCCGCCCGTTCTCCAGGCGGCTGATCTTCGACTGCGAGACGAGCAGGCGCTCGGCGACCTCCTCGGCCGTCATGTTCCGTGCCTCGCGCAGTTTGCGCAGCTCCTGACCCAGTCGCCGACGCCTGACGGTGGGGTTGACATTGGACGCCACGGCGGGCACCTCCGGCTCGCGTTCTTCACCGCCCCGCACGAGGCGGCGCGTGTCTGCTGCTCAGCAGGGTGCCACCGACACGCCGTACCCGGGCGGGAAACAGTCGAGTTGAGCCAAATCCGCGGACGGGCATGACGAAGGGGCGCCCGGTGGTGTAAGGGGGCGCTCGGGCGGTACGGGACCGGGCGTGGCGCGTTCCGGCCGCGTACCGAGGCGGCACGGGGCCGGGTGGCGCGGTACGAGTCCGCGGTGTCCGTACGCGCCGGGGGCGGCCGGTGCGCGCGGACGGGTGGCCGGTACGTGTCCGCGGCGGCCCGAGCCGTCGCCTGCCCGGCCCGGCCCGCCCCGGACGCGTCGTACCGTCCGGGTCCGGCGCGTACGGCCACTGCGGACTCGGACCGGCGCGGTGGCGTCAGCGCACCGCCGTGCTCACCGTCGCCGCGCGCTGCGGCTGGGACGGGACGCGGCCCGGGGTCTGCCCGCGCCGTGCGGGCGCGGCGACGCCGTTCTGCACGTCCATGACAGCGTGGGCCACGAGCCCGCCCATCGGGTCGTGCCGGATCAGGTCCCGCAGCCGGGAGCGCGAGGAGCGCCCCTCGTTGCCGGGATAGAGGTGCTTGCCGAGGCCCACCGCGTGCGCGAGGGCCGCGAGCGCGGCCGTGCGCGGGTCCGGTGGCACGCCGGTGCGGATCGCCGTGTCGAGCCGGGACCTGATCTCCCTGCTCGTCGACGTCTCCGCGGCCTGGTAGCGCGTCGTCGGCAGCACCCCGCACATCTGGCCCGCGACGGCGGTGACCATGCCGATGCGCTCCAGGTGCGAGAGATACGTCTGACGCAGCCCGAGACGTGGCCCACCGATCCAGTGGACCGCGCGCACCGGGGCGCCACGCCTGCGCAACAGCTCAAGCGCGTGGTCCAGGGTCGGATCACCGGTCGGCCGCGGTACGACCACGGCGATCCGGTCCCCGTCCGGGGCTATCCGTCCGGCCAGCGCCAGCTCCACGAGCTGTGCTCCGGCCAGACCGAGGTCGAGCGACTGCGGCTGCGCTGTGGTACCCGTGGCCGGGTCCAGAGCGAGCAGCAGAAGCTCCTCCGGAAGTGTTCTGCGGCTCTTGCCCATCCATGCCTCCCCGCGTGGATGTCTGACAGGGTGACCCCTCTCACATTGGTCTGTCGAGGGTGCCTGACCTTTACGAGCGGGAACGCGTACATATGTCGTTCTTGTCCCGAGCCCGAGTCGCGGCGGTGCCAAGGACACTGGTAGAGGTTCGGCAGCACGACCGGTTCGCGTGCGTGCGCGCGGCTTACGGAGGAGGCATCGGTGGCGGGCGAGTCCCCCGACAGGGCACAGGAGCAGAACACACCGGAGGGGAGTGCCCGGACACGTACGACGGGAACGGGGGGAGGCATCCCCGTCTCGCGCCCCCACGACCGCCGGGGCGAGGTCGCGCGGTGGGTGCGGTCGGCCGACGAGGCGGAGCAGGCCGGGCAGGCCGCCGAGGAGCGCGCTGCACGGACCGGGGGACCGGCGGCACAGGCTGGAGATCCGGCGGCACGGGCCGAGCAGCCCGCCGCACCGGCCGGGAAGTCCGCCGCGAAGCCCGCGGGCCCCTCGTGGGCACGGGGGGCGCACGAGGACGACGGCAAGGAGCCGGGCGGTACGGGGGCCCCGGTGCGCGAGTCCGCGCCCGCGCGGGCCGGTGAGCGCCCCGTACGGGAGGAAGCACCGGGGCCGGAGACGGCGGAGAAGCCCGCCGAGCGGCGGCAGGAGCCGGGCGAGGAGCCCGAGCGACCGGCCGGGGCGGCTGAGCGCGAGGCGGCTGAGCGGGAGCCTGCCGCCGAGGAGCCGGACGCGTCCGCGGCCGGGCGCACCTCCGGGGCGAAGCCCGCTCCCGAGCCGAAGCCCGCCACCGCGACCCGTGGTCTCTCGTTCCACAAGGTCGACACCCCGACCACATCGCTCTCCCTCTTCGGTGTCGTGCGCCCTCCGGTCGACCACACCACGACCGTCCTGAAGCTCCCCGACGCCGAGGCCCCGAGCTCGAAGCTCAGCGACGCCCCGAAGCGCGCGGCCGGCAAGGCGGCGCCCGAGGACGCCGCGAAGCGCACGGCCGGTAAGGCGGCGTCCGAGGACGCCCCCGAGACCGCGTCCCCCACGCCGTCCGGCGCCCCCGCGTCGTCCAGGCCCGCCGAGTCCGTCGAGCCTGCGGGCGCGCTCCCCGACGAGGAGCCCCCCGCCGAGCGCACCAGCACGTTCGTCCCGCTGCGCCCGCTCGACGACGCGCGCCCCGCCGCGCTGCGCCCGAAGGGGCCCCGCGCCGCCGACAAGGACGCCGAGAAGGCCCCCGGGGAAGTTCCGGCCAAGACCCCCGGCAAGGCCGGGAAGAAGCAGGCGAAGGCCGCCCCGGCCGCCAAGCCCGGCGCCAAGCCCTCCGACGCCACCGCCGCGAAATCCTCCGCCGCCGGGAGGTCCTCCGAGTCCTCCGACGCGGACGGGGGCAAGTCCTCGCCCTTCGGCGCCGGCTACACCGCGTCCCAGCCCGACAACACCACCGCCGGCTCCACGCCGTCCTCCGCGAGCCCCACGACCCCCGCCTCGATCACCGCCGAGATCCCGGCCGGTACGGCCATCGGTGCCGAGGAGACCCGGCAGCAGCCGATGCCGCCCAAGGCGCCGCTCGACCTGCTCGCCGAGCTGACCAACACGCCGCCCCCGCCCGAGACCCCGATGCGCACGGTCGTGCGGCGGTTCAAGATCTGGACGCCGCTCGTCCTGCTCGTGGTGATCGTCCTCGGCGTCGTGCAGGCCGTGCGCCCGCTCCCGCAGCCCACGTTCTCGCTCACCGCCGCGACCACGTACCGGTTCTCCGGCGAGGCGGCCGCGATGCCGTGGCCGAAGAGCGGGCAGGCCGCGATGGACGTCGACGGGCTCGGCAGCTTCGGCAGCTCGGGCGCGCAGAAGCCGGTGCCGATCGCGAGCGTCGCGAAGGTCATGACCGCCTACCTCGTGCTGCGCGACCACCCGGTCAAGAAGGGCAGCGACGGGGCGAGCATCACGATGGACAAGAAGGCCGAGGACGACGCGGGCCTGTCCGCGCAGAACGAGTCCACGGTCGACGTCCACGAGGGCCAGAAGCTCTCGCAGAAGGAGGCGATCGAGGCGATCATGCTCGCCTCGGCGAACAACATCGCCCGCCGGCTCGCCCGCTGGGACGCCGGTTCCGAGAAGGACTTCGTCGCCAAGATGAACAAGGCCGCCGACGAACTGGGCATGAAGAACACCACGTACACCGACCCCTCGGGCCTCGACAAGACGACCGTCTCCACCGCCGAGGACCAGGTGAAGCTCGGCAAGGTCGCGATGAAGGACCCGCTCTTCCGCGAGGTCGTGCGGATGCCCGCGTACGTGGACAGCAACGGCAAGACGCAGACGAACTGGAACCGCCTCGTCCCGATGAACAACACGGTCGGCATCAAGACCGGGACGACGACGGCGGCCGGCGGCAACCTGCTCTACGCCGCCACGAAGGAGGTCGGCGGCACCACCCGCACCATCGTCGGCGCCGTGCTCGCCCAGCCGCCCGCCCCGGAGGACAACTCGATCCTCACCGGCGCGCTCAACGCGGGCAAGACGCTCATCGAGGCAGCGCAGGGCACCCTCGTCGCCGAAAAGATCGTGAAGAAGGGGGACGTCGTCGGTACTGTCGACGACGGTCTCGGCGGCGCGACGCCCGTCGTCGCGGCCAAGGACCTCACGGCGGTCGGCTGGCCCGGCCTGACCGTGCGGCTCAAGCTCGTCGACGACGGCACGGCGCTGCCGCACGAGGCTCCGGCGGGGACGAAGGTCGGCGTGCTGCGGGCCGGGGACGGCACGAGCAGCGCGGTCGAGATCCCGGTCGTGCTGCGGTCGGCGTTGAGCGAACCGGGCCTCGGCGCGAAGCTCACCCGGCTCGGGTGAGCGGGGGCCCGGAGCGGCGGTTCACTCGGCCGAGTGGCGGACCCCTCCGGCGCCCCCGCTCGTGGCGGTTCGCGGGGGTTCGCGGGGCCGAACACCGGGCGTGGCCCGTGACCGACGGGGGGTGAGGGCCTCCCCGCCCCCCGTCACGGGGCGCGTGCTAGCGTCACCGGATCGGGGCAGAACGGACAGGCGGTCGCGAAGGCCACCCGGCGGGACCGGGAGCGAGCGGCACGGGGTTGGGAGGGCCTTCGGTGGCCACTGCGGAGCCGAGGCGAGCGGACGGCGTCGACGGGGCGCGCCGGGCGCGCGCACCCCGGGACGCGGACGCGGAGCGGGCCCCTGGCGAGGAGCGGGCCCCTGACGGGGAGCGGGCCCCTGGCGGGGAGCGGGCCCCTGACGGGGAGCGGGCCCCGGCCCCGGAGCGTTCCCCCGCGCCTCCCTCCCGCTGGCGCCGCCTCGCGGTCCACCCCGTCACCGTCGCCACGACCCTCTCCGCCGTCCTCCACCTCGTCTGGTTCTTCACCTTCGCGAACAGCGGGGGAGACCTCGCGGCGCAGGACGCCTGGGCGGAGTTCGTCGGGCGCCACCCCGACTCGGCGTACAACCTCGCCTGGTACGGCGGGATGCACCCCGTCTCGTACAGCATCGTGTCGCCGTACCTGATGCACGTCCTGGGCGTGCGGACGACGCTGATGCTCGCGAGCACGGTCTCCGCCGGGCTCATCGCGTACTGCGCCTGCCGCATCCGCGCCGTCCGCAACCCGCACCTGGTGGCCCTCGCGGGCGTCTACGCGCTGCTGTGCAACACCGGTTCGGGGCGCGTCACCTTCGGCCTGGGCCTGATGTTCGGGATCGCCGCCGTGGCCGCCGTCTTCACCTGGCCAAAGGCGTGGCGCGGGGCGCGCAGGACGCGCGCGGTCACCGCGGCGCTGTGCGCGGCGCTCGCGACGGCGGGCTCCCCGGTCGCGGGCCTGTACGTGGGACTCGTCGCCGTCGCGATGTTCCTGTGCAAACGCCGCAAAGGCGCGTACGTCCTCGGCATCACCCCGATCCTGGTCGTCGGCGCCTCGACGCTCCTCTTCCCCTTCTCCGGCACGCAGCCGATGTCCTTCAGCTCGTCGTCGCTGCCGCTTCTCTTCGCGCTCCTCTGCTTCTTCCTGGTCCCCAAGGACTGGCTGACGGTACGGATCACGTCGGCGGTCTACTTCGTCGTGGTGCTCGGCGTGTGGATCATCAGCTCGCAGATCGGCAGCAACATCACGCGGCTCGCGATGCTCTTCGGCGGCGTCGTGCTCGTCGCGGCGCTGCCGCACCTGCGCGCGCGGAGCTGGCGCTGGTGGACGGCGATCGTCGCGATCTGCGGGTTCACCTTCTGGATCGGCCTCAAGACGGCCGACGACATCGTCCACACGACGCCCGCCGCCTCCTGGGGCCGCGAACTCGCCCCGCTGATCCACCAGCTCCAGCGCCACGACGCCGAGAAGGGCCGCGTCGAGGTCGTCCCCACCGGCGGCCACCGCGAGGCCTCGGCGCTCGCCCCGTACTTCAACCTGGCACGCGGCTGGACCCGCCAGGCCGACATGGAGCGCAACCCGCTCTTCTACGACTCGACGCTCAACTCGGCGAACTACCACGAGTGGCTCAAGCGCTGGGCCGTCCACTTCGTCGTCCTCCCCTCCAGCGACGACAAGCCCGACGGCGACGGCGCCACCCGCGAACGCGCCCTCATCGCGGCGGGCCAGCCCTACCTCGATCTGCTCTGGGCCGACGCCAACTGGCAGGTGTACGAGGTCGAGCACCCCGTCCAGCTCGCCGAGCCCCCCGCGACGGTCACGAGCGCGGGCCAGTCCGAGCTGGTCATCAAGGTCACGACCCCGGGCCGCGTCCTGATCCGCATCCCGTACTCGCCGTGGCTGAGCGTCGTCGACAAGAACGGCAAGAGCTACCCCGCCCCCCAGGAGACCGAGGCGTCCAAGAACCGCGAGGACGACTCCACCCCGAAGACCTTCCGCAACCTCCACGGCTGCCTCTACGAGACCCCCGAGGACAAGTCCGGCGACAAGTGGACCGAACTCCTCGCCCCCCACCCCGGCACCTACCACATCGCCGGCCCCTACCAAATCCCCCGCGGCACCCCCTGCCCCGAAGAACTCCGCCCCCCGTCCCCGGCCCCGAAAAACTGAACCGAGCCACTGCGGGCCCGGTAGGACGGGGAGAGCGGGGCCCGTGCACGAACACGTCCCCGCCCAGCCATTTCTCACGAGGGCGGCGCTCTTCCCCCCGAAGCTTCTCCCTCCCGGCGCTGGGCCACGCTGGGGGCGGACGAGCCACCGCCCTGGTCTTCGGCACCCGAGGCCCCGGCAACAGTCACCTACTGCCTCGCCGGCTGAGCGCAGCCCCCTCCCCGTCACGCGCGGCGAGGGGGTCTTCGTCGTGTCAGGCGTCGGGCCTGCGGTTGTACTCGTGCAGGGCGCTCTGGTGCGTGGATGCCGTCTGGTAGACGAGTTCCCAGGGGCCGGTGTTGACGTCGAACTCCCGGCCGAAGCCGACCCACTTGCCGCTCATACGGCGGCCGGTCGGTTCGATGAGCAGCTGAATCGCGCCGTGGTAGCGGGCGCCACGGTAGTGCCCCGAGGTGGCGGTCTGCTCCGTCCAGGTGCCGGTTGCCACATGGCCGTCGACTTCCAGGTCCATGGTCAACGGGCTGTCGGACGAGCCCGGCAGAGAGCGCGCCGTGAGTCGTCCCCCGTGCTGGAGCAGCACGACGTAGTGCAGGCCCGTGAATGTCGCATCTCGCCCGCTGGAGAAGTACTCGTAGCGCGAGAGCCACACGCCCGAGTAGTTACTGCGCGTCCGGGTGTCGGACGAGGGCTGGGCCGTGGGAGGAGCTATCCCAGAGGGCGCCGTCCCCAGGTCATGCCCGCCCTTCCCGTCAGCGGTGACTTGATCCAGGATCAGCCTGGGCGCGAAACCGAGGGCCTCGATAGGGAGGCCAGTAACGGACTCCAGGGCGCGCGCGTATACGGGGCGAGGGGCCTGGGTCGTTCCAGCCTCCCAGCGCTGGATGAGCCTCTTGTTCGCGTCGTTGGGTTCCCCCACACGCGTGCCTGCCTCTCTTACGGCGCGAGCGAAGTCGTCTTGGGACATCAGCAGTCCGAGACGGACCGCGCGTAGAGCAGCGTTGGGCGTCGACATACGAGGACGGTAGTGCCGAGGGGGGTGGAGCGACACCCATTTGACGCCCCCTTGGTCGCCGCTTTGACGCCTTCTCTGTCGTCGCGCGACTCTGCGTGATCGGCGCTTGGTGAATGCGTGACGACGACTCCAGGGGATGACCCAGCAACCGGACGCGCTGGATTCACGATCCGGGTGTACCGCATCAGTGCAAACGGGGAGAGGACCGAGGTGCGAGAACGCGTCCTCGCCCCCTCCGACGCGCCCTTGTTCACGGCCGCGTTCCCGCCCTGCCAGTGCTACCGGTGCTGTAGCAGCAAAGGCGCGTGAGCACCCAGGGTTCGCCGCACACGCTCCACCTGACATCTGCGCGGCGCAGGCGCCAGGAGTACCCACATCAGGAGGTTCAGCGTGACCAGCACGATCGCACACCCCGTGGGCGCCACCGACCCGAGCACCCTCCTCGACCGCGAAACGAGGAACCGGCTCGCCAACCGCATCACCGCCGACCACCCGGACATCACCCCGGGCATGGCCCAGCGCATCGTCAACCAGACCCTCGCGTTCGTCGCCACCTCGGGACGCACGCCCGGACAGGGCATGTCACCCAGCCGCCTGGTGGACATCGGCTGGCACACCTTCATCCTTCACACCGTCGACTACGCCCGGTACTGCGAGCGAGTCGCCAGCCGATTCGTCCACCACGTTCCCACCGAGAACGCCGGGGAGACCCCCGGCGAAGCCGCCGCCGTCCTCACCCGCACGATGTCCGCCATCGAAGACGCCGGCTTCACGCTCGACACCGAGCTATGGCTCGCCGCCGCCGACTGCTCGCAGTGCCACGAAGGCTGCACTGACAGCCCGAACAACCCCAAGAAGTAAGTAACTCCCGCGGGTGACCCCACAAGGTGGCGCCCGCACACACGATGCGCAAGACTCCAGCCGCCCGGCACCTCGTCGGGTGGCTGGACGCAGGAGCGGAGCAACGTGAGCGACACCCTCGCCTGGAACACCTACGCCCGCACTCGCCCTGAACGGCGGGCCACGAACGCCGCTGGACAGTCCACCTGGTTCAACTGGACCCAATACCCCGACCATGGTCCCGGCGCCGAACTCCTGAACCTCTCGCCGGGCCGGACCGCCCTCGACCTCGGGTGCGGCAAGGGGGGGAACATCGCACACCTCGCGACCCTCGGCGCGCCGTCCACCGGCATCGACATCTCGCCGACCCAGCTCGACGCGGCCCAAGCTCGGTGGGGAGGCACCCCTGGACTCACCTTCGCTCGGGCGGACGCCCACGCCTTCCTTCGGGAAGCCGACAAGCAGTGGGACGCCATCTACTCGGTGCACGGCGTCCTGTGGTTCACCGACCCCGCCGTCTCCCTGCCCCTCGTGCATGAGCGCCTCGCACCCGGCGGCACCCTCGCCTTCTCCCACCGACCGCCGACGCCCGGCTGCTACGGCTGCCAGGCGTCATACATCCCCCGCGGCGAGGACGAAGACCCGCACGTCGTGCGGCGCTGGGACTACACACCCGAGGCATGGCGCGACCTGCTGACTGACGCCGGGTACTCGGCGGTCACCACCGAGGTGGTCCCCGCCCCTCCTGGGCGCCGCAAAGTCGGCACGCTCCTCGTCACAGCACGCAAGGCGGTCTGACCCCCCGCCCTGTAGCGGACCTTCCTGACTCCCCGCACGCCCCGCCGTCGAGGGCGGGACGCCACAGCCCCCGGCCGGAGCGCAGGGCCGACCGGGGGCTCACGGCAGCAGGTCACGCACCTCGCAGCTCAGGGCGGGCGCGATGAGGAGAAGTTCGCCGTACCCGGGGTCTCGGTCGCCGCGCTCGCAACGTTGGATCGTGCGCCGCTCGACACCTACCGCGTCGGCCAGTTGGAGTGAGTGACGACTTCCGCATACATCTCTGGGCGTAGGTGAACCGTCTACCTCTTCAGAGACTGCCGGTGCGCCTTCTAGAGGCGGCTCTCGACGAGGGGCGTCCGGCATAGAGAGGCCCCCAGACCCCCACCTGTAGTGAGGGGGGCCTCGCCATTCCCGCTCCCGACCTGCAATTCCCCCTTGATCGTTTAGGGGAAATTTAGGGGCCGCGACCCTGCGCGGGGAGTGTCTTAGACCGTACCGAAGCTGCGCTGAAGTGTCCTGAGAGTGCGCCAAGAACGCGGCAGGCCCAGGTCAACCTTCTCTGACCTGGGCCTACGCCGCCGAAACGGCTGGTGGAACTGGTGCCCCCGGCAGGATTCGAACCTGCGACACCCGCTTTAGGAGAGCGGTGCTCTATCCCCTGAGCTACGAAGGCGGGGTCTTGGGATCAGCTGGGCTGAGCCAGGACGCCGGTGGCCGTCGGCGGGGTGCCGGTGGCCGCCGTCAGTGTAGCGGGTGGGGAGCGGGGGCGGGGTGCCGCCGAGAGCGGGTGGCTGGGGCCACGGGGCTGCGGAGGGGGCTCGTCGCGGGCCGTGGGCCTCTGATCCCCCGGGCGTCTGGGGCCAGGGGCGCCCGGCGTGGGGGTTCTCAGTCCTTGTGCACCCGTATCCGGTAGTCCCCGTTCTCCGTCTTGCCCAGTACCTCTACCCGGGTGCGTGAGCCGTCGTCGCGGTATGTCTCGCCGACGCCGAAGGGGGCGTCGGAGAGTTCGGCGTGCACGTTGGGGGTGCGGGTGCAGCCTCCGCTTCTCTCCTTCGAGTCGGCGACCGTGATCGGGCCCTGACCGGTGTCCACGTCCGCGTCGACGCGGTAGACGAGCACGCCGGGCTTGCAGACGCTGTCGTCGTTGCCGCCGCGCGTGCGGACCTCGGCGGCGATGCCGGACGTGCGCGAGAGGGGGACGAAGAGGAGCTTCCTGCCGTGGCCCGCCGCCGCGAGCGGCGCCACCGTGAAGTCGTACGTCCCCGGCGAGGCGACGCAGCCGACCTGGTTGTCGTCGAGCCAGCCCAGCTTCCACTTGTGCCAGCCGAGCAGGTCGTTGTTGGCCCCCCAGTCCTCGCTCATGATGTCCCAGTGCCCGACCGCGCCGCCGCCGTCCTGGGTGTAGAGGTCGGGGAGGCCGAAGACGTGGCCGTTCTCGTGCGGGAGCACGCGGTAGCCCGTGCGCGGGTAGGAGCCGGAGCCGTCGTCCTGACGGCTGTAGAGGAAGCTGGTGTTGGCGAGGGGGACGCCGTCGGCGACCGGCGCCTCGCGGTTGCCGGCGAAGGTCACGGAGAGGACCGTGTCGAGCGCGGAGGGCCCGGCGTTGGGCGTCACGAGCACGTTCACGAGGTCGTAGGCGGCGAAGTCCACGAGCGGGTCGGAGATCTTCACGAGGTCGCGCACGAGTTGGCGGTAGCCCGGCTCGAAGGGCGCGCCGCGCTCTATCCCGTACGCGGAGAACGGCTTGGGCATCCGCAGCCAGCGCTTGACGGGCGTCTCCGGCCGGTAGTCGAGGCGCCCGTACGAACTGCGCTCGAACCACCGCGTCGTCTGCGGGAAGAACTCGCCGAGCCGGTCGTCGACCGAGCCCTCGCCGCGCGCGTCGGAGAAGTCGACGAGGAGGTTGAGCGCGCGCACGCGCCCGGTGGAGCGCGTGTACCCGGCGGTGGTCGGCAGTCCCTCCGACATCTGTGTGCCGAGCGGCCCGGTGATCCGGCACGCGTCCACGCCGTCCCCGCCCCCGGCGGCGACGGGCCCCGGGGCCGAGTGCCCGGCGGCGTCGGGGGAGCCCGAGCCCGTCGTGCTGAGGGTGACGGCGACGGCGAGCGGGGCGAGGGAGGCGACCGCGATCCCGCGCCGCAGGCGGGCGGCACGGCGAAGGCGGGAGGAGGGGGCGGTGGAGGCGGGGGGCCCGGCGGAGGCAGCGGACGGGGCGGAGGTCGCGGACGAGGTGGACGAGGCGGAGGCGGGCGTAGGGGGCGTAGCGGCGCCTGCCGCGTCGCTTCGGGCGGTAGGGCGGGTGTGGGCCCTGCCTGGGGCGGGGTGCGGGTCGTCCGGTGTGTGTTTCCGGCTGTCCCGGCCGCCCCGGCCGGGTATCGGGTCCGAGGGGGAAGGCGCCCCGTTGGTCGGCTGCTCCATGCGTACCGGCCTTCCGTTCGCGGCAGCCACCGTCCTGACCTGCGAGGCTGCCCCCTTCCCGGCCAGCCTCCGGGCGGGAGGGGCGGGGCGCGCGCCGGGTGCGGCCGATCGGTGGTTTTTGTGTGATGCAGGTCACACACGGTGAGGGAAATTTCCGGGGAGGCCGTCCCCGTTTAGGAAGGTGTCGCCACGAGCCGGGGAGTGAGTCCCCGTTTGAGGCACGCAGGACTCGGGGCACCGCTTCGGCGGAGGCCCCGCACGAGACGCACGTACGAGCGGGCAGCGGCCCGCGCGCGAGGGCCCCCGGGGCCGGAAGGGAGGAGGCGGTGCTCGCCATGACCGAGGACATGACCGAGGGCGCGACCAGCGGTGTGCCCCACGGCGCGACACACGGTGTGCCCCATGGCGCGACCAGCGGCGCGGCCGAGGGCACGCGCGGTGTCGCGGCCGATGACGCGGCCCGTTCCCGTACCGGAGGCGCGGGGGCCTCGTGCGAAGCAGGCTGCGCGGGGAAGAAGGCCGGACGGCCGCGTGCCGACGCGGTGCGCAATCGCGAGCGGATCATCGACGCCGCGCGCGAGATGGCGGCCGAGCACGGCGCGGAGGTCTCGATCGACGAGGTCGCCCGCCGCGCCGGCGTCGGCAACGCCACGGTCTACCGGCACTTCCACGACCGTTCCGCCCTCGTCCGCGAGGTGGTCAGGTCCGTCATGGACCGGACCGCCGGACGGGCGGAGGAGGCGCTCACCCTGTCCGGGCCCTTCGACGCGCTCTGTGTCTTCGCGCACGGTGCCGTCGAGGACCGTGCGGGGGCCATGTGCGGGATGCTCAGCGCGAACGCCGACGAGGCCGAGCGCGAACACCCGGACCTGCGGGCCGCCCGCACCCGCCTGGAGGCGGGCGTGGAGGCACTGCTCGGCCGGGCCCGCGAGGCCGGGGAACTGCGCCCCGACGTCGGCGGGGGCGACCTGATGTTCGTCCTCTCCCAGCTCGCCCGGCCACTCCCGGGCTGCACCGCGGCCCTCAACGACCGCTATGTCCACCGCCATCTTCAGCTCTTCCTGGAGGGACTGCGGGCCCCGGCCCGTTCGCCCCTGCCGGGCAGCGCCGCCACCCTGGAGGCTCTCCGTACCCCCTGACGGCTCTTCCCCGACGGCCCCTCGCGAGGCGGGCGACCGTCGCCGGCCGCGCCCCGTACCGCGTACGGGCCGGACGGCGCGGCGCCGCACCGCGCGAGAGCGCGCCCGTGCCCGCGTGGCCCGTACCGCCACGCGACGTGGTGTGCCGGGCCCGTAGGGGAGCGCACGGCGCTCGCGCGCCACGCCCGTAGCACCGCGCGCCGCGCGGCCCACGGGCCCGTACCACCCCCAGCTCCTGAACGTTTCGCACACCCGACCGGTCAAGGTCTCGGCCCCTGCGGGCCGATGTCTGCCGACTCCTCGTCTTCATCCGGTCGCAACCCACCGCACGGTGCGGCGTACGACGATGTCGCCCACCGGCCCCTGAGTCCTTCCCGTCACCCTCCACAGTCCTTCCTGTCACCCTCCACGGCGCCGCGCCGAACGATGGCGCGCGCCCGCGTCCCGAGGTGGATCTCCCCATGTCAGAAACCGTCCGTACCGGCCCCACGGCCGCTTCGCACGCCGATCCGGCGGCGCCCGACCCGCGCCGCTGGAGGGCTCTCGTCTTCATCGCGCTCGCCCAGCTGATGGTCGTGCTCGACGGCACGATCGTGAACATCGCGCTGCCGAGCGCCCAGCGGGACCTCGGCATCTCCGACGGCAATCGCCAGTGGGTCATCACGGCCTACGCCCTCGCCTTCGGCGGACTGCTCCTCTTCGGCGGCCGCATAGCCGACATGTGGGGGCGCAAGCGCACCTTCATCACCGGCCTCATCGGCTTCGCCGCGGCCTCCGCGCTCGGCGGCGCCGCCAGCGGCCAGGCCATGCTGCTCGGTTCGCGCGCCCTCCAGGGCGTCTTCGGCGCCCTGCTCGCGCCCGCGGCGCTCTCGCTGCTCGCGGTCACCTTCACGCAGGCGAAGGAGCGCGCGAAGGCGTTCGGCATCTACGGCGCCATCGCCGGTGGCGGCGGTGCCGTCGGGCTCATCCTCGGCGGCTTCCTCACCGAGTACCTGAACTGGCGCTGGACCTTCTTCGTCAACGTGCCGTTCGCCATCGTCGCCGCGCTCGGCGCCATCTTCGTCGTCACCGAGCCGAAGGGGCAGCGCAACCGCGCCTCGCTCGACATCCCCGGCGTCCTGCTCTCGACCCTCGGTCTCGTCTCGCTCGTCTACGGCTTCACGCGTGCCGAGTCGGACGGCTGGAGCGACTCCGTGACGATCGGCAGCTTCGTCGCCGCCGTCGTGCTCCTGGGCTTCTTCCTCCTCGTTGAGGGCCGCGTCAAGGCCCCGCTGCTCCCGCTGCGCGTCGTCACCGACCGCACCCGGGGCGGGATCTACCTCTCGCTGGGCCTCGCGATCATCGCGATGTTCGGTCTCTTCCTCTTCCTGACCTTCTACCTCCAGGTCGTGAAGGGTTACTCGCCGGTCAAGACCGGTTTCGCCTTCCTGCCGATGATGGCGGGCATGATCACCGGCTCGACGCAGATCGGCGCCCGGCTCATGACGAGGGTCCCCGCGCGGTTCCTCATGGGCCCCGGCTTCCTCCTCGCCGCGGTCGGCATGCTGTTCCTGACGCAGATGGAGGTCGGCTCCGGCTACGCGAGCCTCGTCCTTCCGGCCGAGCTGATGCTGGGCCTCGGTATGGGTACGGCGTTCATGCCGGCCATGTCGCTCGCCACGCACGGCATCCAGCCGCGTGACGCCGGTGTCGCCTCCGCGATGGTCAACACCTCGCAGCAGGTCGGCGGCGCGATCGGCACGGCGCTCCTCAACACGATCGCGGCCTCGGCCACGACCGCGTACCTCACCTCGCACGCGGGCAAGGGCGGCGACGCCCGCCTCCTCCAGGCGCAGGCCCTCGTGCACGGCTACAGCAACGCCATCTGGTGGGCCGTCGGCATCCTCCTGGTCGCCGCGACCCTCGCTTTCACCCTCGTCACCACCGGCAACCGCAAGAGCGGCCCGGCCGCGACGAGCGGCGACGGCGACACGGCGGACGCCAAGGCGGCGGACGCCCGGTCGGCGGAGACCGAGATCGTGGACATCCCGGTCATCGCTCACTGAGCGGCGGTCATCGCTCACTGAGCGGTCGGCGCGGCCTGCGCGCGGCGCGGTCGGCGCGGTGGGGCACGGGTTCCGGTGAGGCGCGGGTTCCGGTGCGGGGCTTGTGGCGGGCCGGGTTGAGCCTGCCGACCGGGCCTGCGGGCCGGACTCGCCGAGTCGGGACGCCTGTGGTGACCACGCGATACGAACGGCCCGGCGGCCGGGGGCTACAAGCCCCCGGCCGCCGGGCCGTTGGCGTTCCGGGTGGCGGGGGAGTGGGGGGTGATCGGGGCGGGGATGGCTCAGCGTGGGGGCGGCGCGGGATTGGAATGAGGCTGAGTGGCAGGCGGGCGCGGCTCAGCGTGGGCGGAGCCTCGTATACGGGGACCGAGCGGTGCGTACGCGTACGGGGCAGCCCTTGAGAGGAGGGGCTGAGCGTCTGGGACCGTGCGGTGCGCCGGGCCCGAAGGCCCGCTCACCCTCGTCCTCTTGGTCCCCCGCCTCTCGCCCCGCCCGCCGGGCCCTCGCCCCCGTCTCCCGCCCTTCACCCCGTCTCCCGCCCGGTGTCCACGTCTGACGCCCCCGTTCGCCGCCGAGACCTCGCGGACCGTTCCTTGCCCCCCGGGCCGCTTCAGCGCAGCCAGGGCAGGTCGCTGTCCGGGGCTGTGGGCTGGAGGCCCTCGGCGATCGTCCGCATGATCTCGCCCAGGGCGCGCTGCTGGTCCCCGTCGAGCCGGTCGAAGAGCGCCTTCCGTACGGCGGCGACGTGGCCGGGCGCACTGCGCCGCAGCATCTCCGCCCCCTCCTCGGTGAGCACGGCGAACTGTCCCCGCCTGTCGCCGGGGCAGTTCTCGCGCCGCACCCACCCGTTCCGCTCCAGGCGCGCCGTCGCGTGCGAGAGCCGGGAGCGCGTGATCTTCGCCCGGCAGGCCAGCTCCGTCATCCGCAGGCGCCCGCCGGGTGCCTCGGAGAGCGTGACGAGCAGCCCGTAGTACACGTGCGGCATCCCCGCGTCGCGCTGCAACTGCCGGTCGAGGTGGTCGTCCAGCAACGTCGTCGCCTGCCTGAACGCCCGCCAGACCTCCTGCTCGGCGTCTCCCAGCCACACGGGCCCGGGGACGGGGGCGGGGGTGGGTGTCTTCCCCTCGCTCATCCTTGCCTCTTCCTCACGGTGGGCCACCTGGCGACCCGACGACCTTATTGAAGTTTAAACAATGTTGTCGTACTCTCGTCCCGTGAAAAGCGCTTGATGTTTCAAGCATCTTGACTGCCTGGCGCGGGCCGCGTCGATCCCGGGCCAAGGGCACGAGAAGGAAGCAGGTCCACGGATGCCGACTCCGGCCCCCGCCGCCACCCGTATGCCCACGCTCTACCTGAGCCACGGCGCCCCGCAGCTCGCCGACGACCCGGTCTGGCCCGGCCAGCTCGCCGCCTGGTCGGCCGGGCTGCCGCGCCCTCGCGCGATCCTGATGATCTCCGCGCACTGGGAGGACGCTCCCCTCGCCCTCGGCGCCACCCGCACCCTGCCCCTCGTCCACGACTTCTGGGGTTTCCCCGAGCGCTACTACGCGGTCCAGTACGCGGCCCCCGGCGCCCCGTGGCTCGCCGAGTCGGTCCGCAAACTGCTCGGCGGCGCCGGCACCCCTGTCCAGGACGTCGAGGACCGCGGCCTCGATCACGGCGCCTACGTCCCCCTCGTGGAGATGTACCCGGACGCCGACATCCCCGTGCTCCAGATCTCCCTGCCCACGCTCGACCCCGAGCGCCTCATGGACCTCGGCCGCAAGCTCGCCCCGCTGCGGGACGAGGGTGTACTCATCGTCGGCAGCGGCTTCTTCACCCACAACCTGGCCGTACTGCGCCACCCAGGAGGCGTGCCGAGCTGGTCGAGGGAGTTCGACGACTGGGGCAGGCGGGCCCTGGAGGGCGGCGACATCGACTCCCTGCTCGACTTCCGCCACACCTCCCCGGCCGGACAGCTCGCCCACCCCAGGACCGAGCACTTCGCCCCCCTCTTCGTCACCCTCGGCGCCGCCGACGCCACCGGCGAGCTCGACACGCGCCGCAGCGTCATCGACGGCTTCTGGCTGGGCCTCGCCAAGCGCTCCCTCCAATTCGGCTGACTCCGGAGCCCGACCTCTCCGGCGTGGGGGCTGTCGGTCGGTGGCGCGGGGGGTGCTGGAAGGGGAGGGATGCGGGGCGGTGGCGCGGGCGCTGCTGGAGGGGGAGGGACGGGAAGCGAGCGCGAAAGCGTCCCGCCGAGGCCGGGGCGGTAGAGACGGTAAGGGGGCGTCCCTGATGAAGGTGGGGCGGGGGAGCGGGAGGTGCGGCCTGGCAGGGATGACGAGGCTGGGGGTCACCCTCGCCCGCCGGGGCTCGCGGCCCGTACCCGCC
>NZ_JOGO01000090.1 GCF_000719475.1 Streptomyces sp. NRRL F-5630
CGGAACAGCGTCCACAACTCCTCCGGCACCAGACGCTCCACCAGATCAGCCATGCACGGCTCAACGAGCGACTACGCCAATAGAAACGGCCTCTTAGCGGGCGCCCCCTTGGCCACCCTCCCCGCCGATCCCGCCCCCGAGGTCCCCGCCGCCCGCGCCGCGCTCCGCCTCACGCAGACGCCCTGCCAGCGCTGCGGCACCCTCGTCGCCGGGCTCAACGGCCGCTACGCCTGCCCGGTGTGCGACTGGGCGAACCCCTGGAAGGACGGCGCCCGCTGAACCGGCGCCCGGCCGTCAACTCCCCAGCTTGCGCAGGCTTTCGCCCGTGAGCCGGTACTCGGTCCAGCCCGTGTGCGGCAGAGCGCCCATGGACTCGTAGAAGGCGACGGTCGACGTGTTCGAGTCGAGCACGGACCATTCGAGGCGTTCGTAGCCGCGCTCCACGCACGTGCGGGCGAGCGCGGCGAGCAGCGCCTTGCCGTGGCCGCCGCCCCGGGCCGTGGGGCGGACGTAGAGGTCCTCCAGGTAGATGCCCGGACGCCCGCGCCAGGTCGAGAAGTTGCGGTACCAGAGCGCGAAGCCCGCCGTCGCGCCGTCCGGAGTCTGCGCGAGGTACGCGCACGCCATCGCGTCCTCGCCGAAGAGCGCCTCGCCGATCTCCTCCTCGGTGGCCCGCAGCTCGTGCAACGACTCGTGGTGCGCGGCGAGTTCCGTCACCATCGCGTAGATCTCGACCAGGTCCTCCGGTTGCGCGGTCCTGATCCGGCCCTGGTACCCGCCGCTCGCGCGCCCGCTCGTCTCACTCATCCGCGCAGGCTACCGGCCGGAACAAGACATTCCGGCAAGGCGGGGCGGGGGCCGCGGAGGAGGCGTTGCGGGCCGCGCGAAAAAGGGTTGGAAGGCGGCAGGCCCCGGCTGATAGCTTGCGGTCGACCGTGACACCGCCCGAGGAGGTGAGGGACCCATGAACGCTGTTTCGACGTGGGTGCTCCCCCTTTCGCGTCACGGCCGGCGGCCGAGGTAGGCCCGCCGGGAGCGCCTGAACACCCGGCACTCCCGAAAGGCACCACCGTGCACTCTCTTCGCTTCACCGCCGAATCCCTCACGGACGGCGTGCTCACCCGCGACTTCGCCCTCGGCGACGTCCCCGGCGTCCTCTGGTCACCGGCCCCGTCCGCCCTGAATCCCTCCTCCCCCTCGCCCGCCCCGCTCGTCCTCATGGGCCACGGCGGCGGCGCCCACAAGAAGCACCGCGCCATGACGGGCCGCGCCCACGGCCTCGTGCCCGGTCACGGCTTCCATGTCGCGGTGCTCGACGCGCCCGGCCACGGCGACCGGCCGCGCGGGGCGCGGGACGAGCGGGACATCACCGCGCTGCGCGAGGCACAGGCGGCGGGCGCGCCCGAGGGCCCCGTCGTCGTCCCGTACAACGCCCGGCTCGCCTCGATCGCCGTGCCCGAGTACCGCGCGGCACTCGACGCGCTTCTCGGACTCCCGGAGATCGACGGGCCCGTGGGGTACGTGGGCGTCGGTCTCGGCACCGCGATCGGCGTGCCGCTCGTGGCGGCCGAGCCCCGGATCAGGGCCGCCGTCCTCGGCCTGCACTGGCCGGACGCGCTGATCGAGGCCTCGCGGCGGATCACCGTGCCGGTCGAGTACGTGGTGCAGTGGGACGACGAGCGGATTCCGCGCGAGGCGTGCCTAGCGCTGTTCGACGCCTTCGGCTCGCGGGAGAAGAGCCTGCACGCCAACGCGGGCAAGCACGTCGACTTCCCCCGCTACGTGGAGGCGGACAGCGCCGCGCGCTTCCTGGGCCGGCACCTGAGGCCGGCGGCGGACGGGACGGAGGCGACGGCGGCCGCAGCGGCCTGACGGGTACGGGCGGAGCCGGGGCAGCCGCGCGGATGCGGGTCCCCGGCCCCGCCCCCTCACCCTCTACCGCCCCACCGCTCCCGCCACCTCACCCCACATCCGTGCCACCTCGCGCCCCGCTTCCACCTCCCACAGCACCGTCTGGAGGACGCGTCCCCGCGTCCATGCCGCCGCCCGCTCGCGGTCCGCGCCGACCGCCTCGGCGAGGACAGCGAAGCGGCGGGCGGTGTCGGTCGGGTCGTAGCGGTTGGTGAGGGCGGGGAGGAGGTCGAAGGCGGGGTCGCCCGCGAGGGGTTTGGGGTCGATGGCGAGCCAGGGCGCGCGGTGGGCGGCGAGGACGTTGCCGTAGTGGAGGTCCCAGTGCAACAACCGCTCCCCGGCGGGGCCTTCGGTCCGTACGTCCCGGAGCGCGGCGGCGCAGTCGGCGATCAGGGCGCGCGTCGCCTCGTCGCGCGGGGCGGCCTCCGCGGCGCGTACGAGGAGGTTGTCGGCGACGTCGTCGAGGCGCCGCAGCCCGGCGGGGGCGCGTACGGCGGTCAGGCGCGCGAGGAGCGCGGCGAGCGGGCGCAGCGCCGCGCGCACGTCCGGGAGGCTGTTCAAGTCCCGTGCCTCGTCGAGCCGTTCGAGCAGCAGCCACGAGACCTCGGGACCGGGGCGCCCCACCCCACCCCCATTCCCCACGGTCTCCACGTCCTCGCGCAGGACCCGTACCGCTCCGTCCCCGTCCCAGGCGCGCAGGGCCGCGCCCTCGTCCGCCGTCTCCTCGGTCCTCAACTGGACTTTGAGGACGGCGCGTTCGCCGTCCGCCGTGCGTACGGGCAGGACGAGCGCCGCGACGCCGTGGCGCACGCGCCCCTCGGGTCGCAGGGACCACCGCTCCAGGCGCCGCGCGACCATCGCGGGGACGGCGGCGACGAAGGCGGCGCCCGCCGCGCCCTCGTACCGGCGCTGGCCCTCGGCGAAGCGGGCGGGCACGGCGAAGGGGACGGTAGGGGCCATACGGGAAGGGTACGGGCGCCGCCCTACCCGTCGCCGCGCCGACCGGATACCGTCCCCCACCTGCGCGGCGCCGTGACGCCGTGCCGCAGCGAGGAGGCGGTCGGGGATGGATGGCAGGGACGTCGTGAACGGCGGGATCTCGTACTGGTGGGCGCGCGAGGGGTTGCCCGCGCCGCGCGAGCCGCTCGGCGGGGACACGCGGGCCGACGTGTGCGTCGTCGGGGGCGGGTACACCGGGCTGTGGACCGCGTACTACCTCAAGCGCGCGCTCCCGTACCTCGACATCGCCGTCCTCGAACGCTCCTTCTGCGGCTACGGCGCCTCGGGCCGCAACGGCGGCTGGCTCTACAACGGCATCGCCGGGCGGGAGCGGTACGCCCGGCTGCACGGCAGGGACGCCGCTGTGCGCCTCCAGCGGGCGATGAACGAGACAGTGGCCGAGGTCGTGGCGGCGACGGAGGCGGAGGGGATCGACGCCGATCTCGTGCGGGGCGGGGTGCTCGAAGTCGCGACGACGCCCGCGCAGGCGGCGCGCCTGCGGGCCTTCCACGCCGAGGAGTTGGCGTACGGGGAGAGCGACAGGGAGCTGTACGGGGCGCGGGGGACGGCGGCGCGGATACGGGTCGCCGGGGCCGTCGCCTCGACGTGGACGCCGCACGGGGCGCGACTGCAACCGGCCAAGCTGGTGCGGGGTTTGGCGGCGAAGGCGGAGGAGATCGGCGTACGGATATACGAGTCGACGCCGGTCAAGGAGATCCGGCCGCAGCACGCGGTGACGCCGTACGGGACGGTGCGCGCCCCGTACGTGCTGCGCTGCACCGAGGGGTTCACGGCGGGGCTGAAGGGGCAGCGGCGCACGTGGCTGCCGATGAACTCCTCGATGATCGTGACGGAGCCGCTGCCCGCCGGGTTCTGGGAGCAGGCGGGGTGGGAGGGGCGCGAGACGCTGGGGGACTTCGCGCACGCGTACCTGTACGCGCAGCGGACGGCGGACGACCGGATCGCGCTGGGCGGCAGGGGCGTCCCGTACCGCTACGGCTCGCGCACGGACAACGACGGCCGTACGCGGCCGTCGACCGTCGCGGAGCTGCGCGAACTCCTCGTGCGGCTCTTCCCGCAGCTCGCGGGGGCGCGGGTGGCGCACGCGTGGTCGGGGGTGCTCGGAGTGCCGCGCGACTGGTGCGCGTCGGTGTGCCTGGACAGGTCGACGGGGCTCGGCTGGGCAGGCGGTTACGTGGGCTCGGGCGTCGCGACGAGCAACCTGGCCGCGCGCACGCTGCGCGACCTGGTGTGCCAGGACTCGGGCCAGGGCGGCCCGACGGAACTCACGGCGCTCCCCTGGGTCGACCACCGCGTCCGCAAGTGGGAGCCGGAGCCGCTGCGCTGGCTCGGCGTCCACGGCATGTACGCGGCCTACCGCGCGGCGGACCGCGCCGAATCCCGCACCCACACGCCGGAAACGGCACGGCTGGCACGCTGGGCGGACCGGGCGGCTGGGCGGTAGCCACCAGAGCGGGCGGTAGCCCCCGGCACGGGCGGTAGCCCCCGGCGGAGCCCGAGAGCGGCACGAGACCGTCCCACGCCGCGCCACCGGACCGCCGCTCCGCCCCGCCACCGCGCCACCGCGCCGCCCCGCCACCGCCCCGACAGGCTCACGCCTCCCCGTTCAGTACCCGCCCCACGAACTCCTCCAGGTTCGCCGTCATCCGCGCGACCTTCTCCTCCACCGTCAGCGACTCGTGCATTCGGCCCGAGCCCAGGTCCTTCTTGCCACGCACGTAGAGCGGGCACGCGAGGTCCTCGCACAGGTACGTGCCGACGGAGTTGCCCTGCTTGCCCGCCTTGCCCGCGCGGGGCGCGACCATCAGGGCCACGCCGCCGGAGTGCGGCGTGAGGCAGATCGAGCACAGGCCGCGCCGCGTCTGCCAGGCCGCCGTCGCCGGGCGGCGCAGGGTCAGGGCGAGCGTGCGGCCGTCCACGACCGTCGCGAGGTAGGCCCGGTCCGGGGCCTGCGGGTCGCGCCAGCCGAAGTAGTCCAGGTCCTCCCAGGGGCGTTCCGCCAGGTCACGGGGAATGTGGAGGCGCTTGGCCTCGCCCTTCGAGCAGTTCACGAAGGCGGCCCGGATCACGGAGTCAGTCAACGGCTTCATACAGGGCAGGCTAAATTGCCTATAGGCTGTAGGCAAATGGTTTACTGGCGCAGGAAACAGCGGGGCGAGCGAAGGGACAGGGCGGGCCGATGGGACGAGTGGGACTGAGTACGGAGCGGCTCGTGCACGCCGGGGCCGAACTCGCCGACGAGGAGGGCTTCGCACACGTCACGCTCTCGGCGCTGGCGCGCCGTTTCGGCGTGAAGCCCGCGAGCCTGTACGCCCACGTGAAGAGCTCGGACGACCTCCGCACCGGCATCGCGCTGCTCGCGCTCGACGAGCTGGCCGACCGGGCCACCGACGCGCTCGCGGGCCGGGCGGGCAAGGACGCGCTGTCCGCCTTCGCGGAGGCGTACCGCTCGTACGCGCACGAGCACCCCGGCCGGTACGCGGCGACCCGCCACCCGCTGGACCACGCGACGGCCCTCGCGAGCGCGGGCCCCCGGCATTCCCGGGCCTCGCGCGCGCTCCTGCGCGGCTACGCGCTCGACGAGCCCGACGCCACGCACGCCGTGCGGCTGCTCGGCAGCGTCTTCCACGGCTTCGTCGACCTGGAGCTGAGCGGCAACTTCGCCCACAGCGCGCCCCCCGCCGAGGAGAGCTGGCACCGCACCCTCGACGCGCTCGACCACCTCCTGCGCACCTGGCCGACGGCGCCCGCGACCGGCTGAAGCCGCTCGGCCCGCCCCCTCACCCACCCTTCCACCAAAATCCCGGAACCACCATGCTCACCACCGTTCCCCTCACCGCCGACCTGATCCGTGGCGCGCTCGAACTGGAGCCGACTGCGCACGGCCTGCTCCCCCACCGGCTGCCCGCCGCGGCCCGCGCCCAGAACACGGACCCCCAGCTCGCGATGGCAGAGAGCCAGCCCTCCGGGGTGCGGCTCGCCCTGCGGACCGCCGCGACCGTCGTCGAGCTGGACACCCTCCCCACCAAGCGCCTCTACCCGGGCGCGCCCCCGCGCCCCGACGGCGTCTACGACCTGCTCGTGGACGGCGAGCCGATCGCGCGCGGCACGGTCCCCGGCGGGCGGACCCTCGTCATCGACCTCGCGACCGGGCGCGGCGAGATCCAGCCGGGCGCCGAGCCGGGCACGCTGCGCTTCGACGGGCTCGACCCGCGCGAGAAGGACGTCGAGATCTGGCTGCCGCACCAGGAGACGACCGAACTCGTCGCGCTGCGCGCGGACGCCCCGGTGGAGCCCGTGCCCGCGCGGGGACGCAGGGTGTGGGTGCACCACGGGAGTTCGGTGAGCCACGGTTCGGACGCGGCGAGCCCGAGCACGACGTGGCCCGCGCGGGCCGCCGCGCTCGCGGGCGTGGAGCTCGTCAACCTCGGCTTCGGCGGCGGGGCCCTGCTCGACCCGTTCACCGCGCGTGCGCTCAGGGACACCCCCGCCGACCTCCTCAGCGTCAAGTTCGGCATCAATCTCGTCAACGCGGACCTCATGCGGCTGCGCGCCCTCGGCCCCGCCCTCCACGGCTTCCTCGACACGGTCCGCGAGGGCCACCCTGAGACGCCGCTCCTCGTGATCTCGGCCCTCTACTGCCGCATCCACGAGGACACCCCCGGCCCCGCCGCCTTCGACACGACGGCCCTCGCGGAAGGACGGCTCAGCTTCCGCGCGACCGGCGACCCGGCCGAGGTCGCGGCCGGACGCCTGACCCTGCGGACCGTCCGCGAGGAGATGGCCCGCGTCGTCGCGAGCCGCGCCGCGAGCGATCCGCACCTGCACTACCTCGACGGCACGGAGCTGTACGGGGCGGAGGACTACGCGGCCTGCCCCCTCCCCGACGAACTCCACCCGTCCCCGGAGACCCACCTCCGCATCGCGGAGCGCTTCGCCGCGACGGCCTTCGGCCAGACGGGAGCCTTCGCAGCGCGCGGCTGAGGGGGATACGGGCCCAAGAGGCACGGGCCTGAGGGGGCGACGGAGCCGAGCCGCCAAGCCTGCCGCACCGTCCGCCCCGGCCCCGCGAGCCCTGCGCCCGCCTCCGCCGCGCCGAGCCTGGGGGGTGGCCGGCGGAGCGGGAGGGCGGACGGTGGAGGAGAGCGGACTCGGGGGCGGGACGGACGGTACGCGGTGCGGGGAGCAGGGGGACGGTAGTAACTCCCCGCACCCACATGACTACCGCTGGTGCGCCGTGACGAACCCCACGCGTACGAGTGGTTTGAACGGCGTCCCGATGGGCCAGGGCTGCTTCCGCACGCCCTGCGACAGCGGACCGCACCTGTCCGCTTCCGGTCCTACCGTCCCGGGTGTCGCGACACCGCCCGCCACGGGCGGGGCGCCGCCCCCACACGTACCGCCGGAACCCAAGGACCGTCATGGACTTCGTCTCGCTCCGCATCGTCACCACCGACGTGGCACGTCTCGCCGCGTTCTACGAGAAGGCCATCGGCGCGCGGGCCGCCTGGGCCACCGAGGACTTCGCCGAGGTCGACACCCCGCACGGGACCCTCGCCCTCGCCCACGCCCGCACCCTCGCGGACTTCGCCCCCGGCGCCTGCCGCCCCGGCGCGAACGAGAGCGTGATCATCGAGTTCCGCGTGCCCGACGTGGACCGGCTTCGCACGACCCTCTCCGGCACCGAGATCGTCGCGGAGCCCACCACCATGCCGTGGGGGAACCGTTCCTGCCTGGTCCGCGACCCCGACGGCAACCTCGTCAACTTCTTCACGCCGGTCTCGGAGGCCGCCAAGGCCAAGTACGGCCTCTCCGCCACCTCCTGACCCCCCCCGCGAGCCCGCGAGGGCCCTCGGGCCCTCGCGCGGCGGACTCCGCCGACCTCAGACGCTCCGCCTCGGCTCCCTCGCCACGCGCCGGTGCGTCTCCCCCGTCATGTCCTCCAGCTCGCGGTTCTTCGTCTCCGGGACCTTCCCCAGGACGAAGACGAAGCTCACGATCGCGAAGAAGGCGAAGGCCCCGTAGAGCCACGACAGGCCGACGTTCCGCGTCAGCGGCTCGAACGAGAACGTCACGATGAAGTTGAAGATCCAGTTCGCCGCCGTCGACAGGGCCAGCGCCATCGCCCGCATCCGGTTCGGGAACATCTCGCCGAGCATGACCCACATGACGGGGCCCCACGAGAGGGCGAAGAAGACGACGAAGGCGTTGGCGCCGATGAGGGCGAGCGGCCCGTACGGGTCGGGGAGGCTGACGTTCTTGCCGGAGCCGTGCTGCTGCGAGAAGGCGATGGAGGTCAGGAGCAGCGCGCAGAACATGCCCAGCGAGCCGATCAGGAGCAGCCTGCGGCGGCCGACCTTGTCGACGAAGAGCATCGAGACGACCGTCATGACGACGTTGATGCCGGCCGTGATGACCGAAGTCGTGAAGGAGCTGGACTCCGAGAAGCCGACCGACTTCCACAGCGTCGTCGAGTAGTAGAAGATCGCGTTGATGCCGACGAGCTGCTGGAAAGCGGCGAGCGCGATGCCGACCCAGACGAGCGACTGGAGCCCGAAGTGCGGGCCGCGCACGTCCTTGAAGGTCGCCTTCGGCTCCTTGCGGAGCGTGTCGCGGATCTGCTGGACCTTCGTCCGCCCGTCCGCCGCGCCCGAGACGCGTTCCAGGACGCCCGCGGCTTCCTCGTCCTTGCCCTTGAGCACGAGGTAGCGGGGCGATTCGGGGATGGACAGCGCGAGAATCCCGTAGACCGCCGCCGGGATCACGCCGACGAGGAACATCCACCGCCACGCCTGGAGCCCGAACCACAGGTCCTGCGAGGAGCCGCCCGCCGCGCCCGCGAGCCCCTTGTTCGAGCTGAGCACGACGAGCTGGCCGATCGTGATCGCGAGCTGCTGGAGCGAGCCGAGGATGCCGCGCTCGGCGGCGGGCGCGACCTCCGCGATGTAGGCGGGCGCGATGACGGAGGCGATCCCGATGCCGAGGCCGCCGATCACGCGCCACACCAGCAGGTCCGGTACGGAGAACGCGAGACCGGAACCGACCGAGCTGACGATGAACATGACCGAGCCGAGCAGCATGACCCGCCGCCGCCCCCAGCTGTCCGCGAGCCGCCCCGCGTACCAGGCGCCCACCGCGCAGCCGAGGAGCGCGATCGAGACGACGAAACCGCTCAGGAAGTCCCCGAGGCGGAAGTGGGAGCCGAGGGCGTCGACCGCGCCGTTGATGACCGAGGAGTCGAAGCCGAAGAGGAAGCCGCCGACCGCGGCCGCGATCGAGACGCCGAGCGCCTTCCCCTTGTGACCACCTGCCGCCGTCGCCGGTTCGGGGCTCGTCGCCATCCGCACGTACCTTCCACTCGGACCACGGGATGCCCGCCGCGCGCACCACGGCCGCGGCGGCACGGACTTCCCCTTCCGAGGAGTACATCCAGTTCTGATCACTTCCGCCTGTACGGGTGCGCCGAATGGCGGAGTTCATGCCTCTCCCCGGTCACCTCGCCTCCCCGGGACAGAGAAAGTAAGGGATGCTAGCGACCACTGGTCGTTACCGAAGGGTGGCGTGAGCACTCCGGGAGGGGTCTCATGACGAGCACGAGCACGGCGGGAAGCGGGGACGGGGCGGGAAGCGGGCGCGGGGTGCCCGGCGCTGGTGGGCACGGGGAACTGACCCCCGCCCCGATCCCGACCCCGCCGTGAACGGCTGCCCCCGCCCGCGTCCTCACTCCACGTCCCCCACCCCCAGTTCCTCTTTCAGCGCCGCCGCCACCTGGGCCCACCCCGTCAGCGACCGCCGCGCGCTGCGGCCGTCCGCGTACGTCGTGGTCAGCTCGGCCCGTTCCGTCGTGCCGTTCACGGGCGGCTCCCCGAGCAGGGCGAGGTGGGCGTCGGCCGTCGTCCGCTGGACGACGAGGCGGCGGGTGAAGGGGGAGCGGGGGTGGGTCGCGACGTACCAGTTGGCGACCTCGCTGTCGACGGACGGCGTGGGCGTCGTCGACAGGACGTACTGCGTCTCCCAGCCGTCCGGCTTCAGGGCGGCGAGGCTCCAGCGGTCCTCGTGCCGGACGAGGCGGTGGCGGCGGCCGTGCGCGGCGCGTTCGGCGCCGTCGCACAGCGGGAGGGGTTCGGGCAGGGCGCCGGGCGCGCCGAATCCCGCGTCGGCGAGGTGGATGCCCTCCTCCGTGGCGACGGCGAGCGCGAGGTGGGTCGCGGGGCGGCTGGCCCAGCCCTCGTCCCCGACCCCGAGCACGACGCGTCCGGCGAGCGGGCGCACCGTGAAGCCGAGCGCGGTGAGCGCGGCCGAGAGCAGCCCGTTCAGCTCGAAGCAGTACCCGCCGCGCCGCCGCCGTACGAGCTTGTCGGCGAGGGCGGCCACGTCGAGCGCGGGCACGACACCGCGCACGGGGTCGAGGTTCTCGAAGGGGACGGCGCGCAACTGGGCCCGCTGGACGGCGCGGAGGGTCGCGAGCGTGGGCGGCAGCGCGGACGGCGCGGCGCCGATGCCGAGGCGGTCGAGGTAGGCGGCGAGGTCGAGAGCGGTCTTCGCGGACCGGCTGCTGCTGCTCATACGGCGACCCTAGGCGGACAAGCGCACGGGTCCGGGTCCCCCGGGCTGCCCCGCGCCCACGAGACCGGCCCTCGCCCGCCCGGTCGATAGGCTCGCTCCCATGACGGACACCGCCCCCACCCCCACCAGCACGGCCCCCACCGGCTCCGCCCCCTCCCCCGCCGCCTACCTCCGTGCCTTCCACTCCGCCTTCGGGCTGCACATGCGGGTGACGCCCGGCACGGTGGACGAGGCGACGGCGGCGCTGCGGCGGACGCTGCTCGCGGAGGAGTTCGCCGAGGTGGACGAGGCGGCCGGGGAGGTGGCGGCGGACGCGGGGGCGCTCGCCCACTTCGCGCAGGAACTCGCCGACCTCGTCTACGTCACGTACGGAACGGCCCTCACACACGGCATCGACCTCGACGCCGTGCTCGCCGAGGTGCACCGCGCCAACATGTCGAAGCTCGGCCCCGACGGCACTCCGGTGCGCCGCGCCGACGGCAAGGTCATGAAGGGCCCGCACTACCGCGCCCCCGACATCGCGGCCGTGCTGCGCGCGCGGGGCTGGGAGCCGGCCGAGGCGGGGCAGTGACCCCCGCCGCGACCGGCTCCCCGGGGCCCGCGACGGCTACTCCACGAAATACGTCGGGTTCGGCAGCTTGTAGCCCTTGTCCGCGTAGCCGCCCGTGAGGTCGGACTGCTGGTCGCCGAAGTTGCCGACGAGGCGGTAGCCCTGGGACTCGATGTACTTGCGCGTGCCCGCCTTGTACTCGACGGTCGTGCAGGTCCAGCTCGTCGCCGTGGCGCAGTTCCTCAGGTACGACGGCGGGTTCGTCTTGTTCTTGAGGAAGAGGTGCTCGGCGTCGAGCGGCACGTCGTAGCCGGTCTTCGCGAGGTTCTTCTCGGCGCCCGCGCGCTGCGGCTCGCTCAGGCCGGTGAGGAAGAAGACCTCGACGCCCTGCTCGCGCGCGTAGGTGACGAGGCCGGGCATCCCGAAGACGGCGGGGCGGTTCGCCTGGTCGACGTAGGCGTTCCAGGAGGCGTCGTTGTAGACGTAGTTGGTGCGGCGCTCGTAGTCGAAGCTGAGGAGCGCGGTGTCGTCGATGTCGAGGACGATCGCGGGCTTGGCACCGTGGTGGCCGTGGCCGTGGCCGTAGCGCTGCGCCGCCTTGCGGATGTCGGCCCTGGCACCCTTCTCGATCCGGGCGAGGTCCTTGGCGTAGTCGCTGTCCGCCGAGGCGGTCCAGGTGCCGTCGGCGTGCTTCTCGGCGCCGTAGTAGGCGTCGATCTGCTTCGTCAGGAGGCCGATGTTCTGCGGCTCGTGGCCGGCGCGCGGTGCGCTGCCCTGCGCGCCGGCCGCGCCGACCCCGTGGACGAGGGTGCCGGCGAGGGCACAGGCGGCGGTGAGGCCGGCCGCTTTGAGGGACTTCCGCATGAGGCGCCTTTCGCGAGAGCGAGGGGTTTCGGCCGCTTGTCTACGCGCATCGCGCCCCGCGCCACAAGCGCTGCGGCGAATCGATACCTGACCTATACACACACCGTCCGGTCGGCGGTCACTCCCCGGCGCTCCCCGCCGCCGTGACCCCGAGCGCCGTGAACGCGGTCATGTCCGTGTCGTCACCGGGCCGTACGACCCACAGGTACACGTATCCCCGGTTCCCGCCGCCCGCCGTGCCCGGCCCCCAGCCGAGCAGGATCTCGTCCTTGCCGTCGCCGTCGAGATCGCGGGCGGCGAGCGGGCGGGCGCCCCGGTCGTCCTTCCGGATCTTCTTGCCGTCGTGGTCGGCGGGTCCCGAACGCCGTGCGACGGGCCGCGGTTCGCCGCTCACCGGGTCGGCGAGGACGGGGCCGTCCGGGGCGTCGAGGAGGAGGGCGTCCTTGCCGTCCCCGTCCGGGTCGGCGGCGAGGAAGGTGCGCAGGGTGGCCGACACGCCGGTGCCGTTCTTCGGCAGGCGGTGCGTGGTCGTCGGGCCCTCGCCGGGGTGGATCGCGTACGAACCCTCGGTCCCGGGGGCCTCGGTCCCGTGGCCGGGCTCGTCGTTGCGGCTTCCGTCGTCGCCGGTCGCGAGGTCCCACACGCCGTCGCCGTCGAAGTCGCCGAACGTATAGGCGTTCCCCTTGCGGGTCCGCTCGCCGCCGCCCGCGAAGAGGGCCTTGCCCGGCCCGCCCCGGTAGAGCGTCCCGGCGGTCTGCTCGCCGTCGTCCTGATCGTGGACGAAGAGCGGTGTCGGGGTGTGCGCGCCCCCGGGGTCGAGCGGGGCGACCGCGAGTCCGCCGACGCCGTCGTCGAGCGTGATCCTCTCCGTCCGGGCGAAGCTGCCGTCGCGCGTGAAGGGGCCGTAGAGGATGGCCACCACCCCGTGCAGGAGGCTCGCGTCGTCCCCGTACACGGCGAGATCGGGGTGCCCGTCCCCGTCGAAGTCCCCGCGCCGCACGCCGCTCACGCTGAGGGCCGGGTCGGTGCGGAGCGCCTTCGCGGCGCCGCGCGGCCCGGCCGGTCCGCCCCAGGTGACGAAGGGGACGCCGCGCTGGTTCGCGAAGTCGCCCGTGGAGAGCCCGCGTTCGGCGTTCTCCCGGTACGTGTCCGTGGAGACGACGTCGGGGAAGCCGTCCCCGTCGAGGTCGGCGGTGACAAGGTCGGCGGGCACGGCGCCGGGCGGTTCGTCCCGCCCGCCCCCGGCCCGCAGCCCGAGCGCTTCGCGCCCCAGGGCGGTACGCGTCGCGGGGTCGGGCCCGTGGGCGCCCCCGTAGAGGGTCGCGAACCGCGTCGGGGGGAAGGCGGTGGCCTTCGGTTTCCCGGCGGGCAGGACGAGCGACAGATCGGTGCGCCCGTCCCCGTTGAGGTCGTCGGGGTCCTTGGACCCCTTGCCGGGCGCGGGGGCCTGGCGCGCGGGTGGGGCGGAGGGGAGCGCGCCGGCCCTTGGCGTGCCGGGGGTGCGGGCCTTCGCACCGTGCGCGTCCGGCTCGCCCCCGCCCGTCCCGCAGGCGCCGAGCAGGAGCGCACCGGCAAGGGTCCCCGCGAACAACCGCGCCTGTACGCGCATCCCCACTCCGCTCCGTCCGGCGCCGCCGCCCCGCTCCCGTGTCCGAGCATTGTGCCGCCTCCCGGCCCACCGATACCGGGCGGGACGGGGACGACGGGAGCGGGACGCGGACGACGGGAGCGGCGGGAGCCGGGGCGGGGGCGACGGGGAGCGGCGGGAGCGACCGGCTGGATACGGCTGCCCCCGTCGCCCCGCGCCCCCGACCGCCGTACTCCGCAGGGCGCCTCAGCCCGTGTACGCCGCCAGTGCCTTCGTGAACTCCCAGTCGCTCTGCGGGACTCCCGAGCACGTGTCGGCGCCGCCGCCCGTGCAGGGGCGGTCGCGGTTGACCGACCAGAAGGTGAGGCGGGCGAGGTGGTGCTGCTGGGCGTAGGCGGTCATGGTGCGGAAGTCCGCGACCGTGATCGTCTCGCCGACGTCCGTCGTGCCGTTCATGGAGGAGATGCCCATGAGGCGGTACGCCTGGTCGTCGCTGTAACCGTAGGCGCTCTTCAGGGAGTTCTTCAGGCCCTCGGCCGCGCGCGTGGTCAGTGTGCCCATGTTCTGGCCGTTGCCGCCGAAGTTGAACGGCATGATCGTCCAGGCGTCGACCGTGAGGCCGGACCGCGCGGCCTTGGTGATGAGGCTCGTGTCGGGCCCGTTCTGGCCCGTGCCCATCGTGACGAAGACCTTCAGGCCGGGGTTGTCGGCCTTGACGGTCTTGAGCGCGTCGACCGTGCGCTGCTGGACGGTCGCGCTGTCGTACGCCTCCGCTTCGATGTCGATGTCGATCGCCTTCAGGCCGTACGCGCTGATGACCTTCTGGTACGCCCCGGCGAGCGCGCTCGCACTCGTGCAGGACTGCTCCAGCTTGTTGCCGCTCCAGCCGCCGAAGGACGGCACGACGTCGCCGCCGTTCGCACGGACCGTCGTGATCGTCTGCTGGTCGACACCGCCGGTGAGCGGACGGCTGCCGTCCCACCGCGGGTCGCACGTGCCGTTGGAGAGGACGAAGGCGAGCGTGAACCACTTCACGCCGGTCGCGTTCGTGACCGTCGTCGGGCTCGGCGGGTTGCCCCAGCCGTTGTAGAGGTACGGGGCGACGGCGGCCGGCGCGCCCCCGGTGGGCGGAGTGGTCCCGCCTCCGGCGGAGGGCGCGTTCCACTTCTGGTTGGACGTGCCCGCGCAGGTCCACAACTGGACGCGCGCGCCGTTCGCCGTGCTCTTGTCCTGCACGTCGGCGCACTTGTCCGCCTGCGGGTTGACCAGGTCCTTCGCGGCGGTGACGGTCCACTGCTGGGCGCCGGAGCCGTTGCAGTCCCACAGCTGGAGCTTCGCCCCGTCCGCCGTCGAGCCGCTCGGCACGTCGAGGCACTTGCCGAGCGCGCGGATGGTGCCGTCCGAGCCGACGTTCCACTGCTGCGCGGACGTCCCGTTGCAGTCGTACATCTGCACGGCCGTCCCGTTCGCGCTGCTCGCCGCCGCCACGTCGAGGCACTTGCCGCCGAGCCCGGTGATCGTGCCGGTCCCGGCCGCCGCCTCGGGTGCCTGGGCGATGCCGAGGGCGAGGAGCGGGGCGAGGAGCACCGGGAGGAGGCGGGCGCGGCGCGCGGTGAGGGCGCCGCGCGGGGTGGTCGCGGTCATGAGACGGTCCACTTCTGGTTGGCGGTGCCCGCGCAGGTCCACAGCTGTGCGCGGGTGCCGTTGGCCGAGGAGTTGTCGGTGGCGTCCACGCACTTGTCCGCCTGGGGGTTCACGATGTCCTTCGCCCCGGTGACGACCCACTGCTGGGCGCCCGTGCCGTTGCAGTCCCACAGCTGGAGCTTCGCCCCGTCCGCCGTCGAGCCGCTCGGCACGTCGAGGCACTTGCCGAGGACGCGGAGGGTGCCGTCCCCGCCCACCGACCACGCCTGGGCGCTCGTGCCGTTGCAGTCGTAGAGCTGCACCGCCGTGCCGTTGGCGTTGCTCGCCGCCGCCGCATCGAGGCACTTGCCGCCGATTCCCTTGATCGTCTTCGTGCCGGTGGGCGGCGGGGTCGTGCCGCCGCCGTCGCTCACGCGCACGTAGTCGACGACGAGCTGTTGCGGGAACTGCGTGGAGGAGTTCGGGTCGCCGGGCCAGTAGCCGCCCACCGCGAGGTTGAGGATGACGAAGAACGGCTTGTTGAAGGCCCACTGCCTGCCGCCGAGGTCGGCGGGCGTACGGGTCTGGTAGACGTTGCCGTCCACCGACCACTTGATCGAGTTCGGGCTCCAGTCGATCGCGAAGGTGTGGAAAGCGTCCGCGAAGGCGGCGCCGCCGGGCAGCGAGTAGCCCGCGCCGATCCCGCCGGAGCCGGAGTAGCCGGGGCCGTGGATCGTGCCGTGCACGGTGCCCGGCTCGAAGCCGACGTTCTCCATGATGTCGATCTCACCGGAGTTGGGCCATCCGACCGAGCCGATGTCGTCGCCGAGCATCCAGAACGCGGGCCACATGCCCTGCCCGCGCGGCAGCTTCATCCGGGCCTCGACATGCCCGTACTGCGAGGTGAAGCGGCCCGAGGTGTTGAGCCGCGCGGAGGTGTACTCGCACCGTCCGTACCAGCAGTTGTAGTTCCCCGGGTTCTCCTTCTTCGCGGTGATGACCAGGTGGCCCTGCCCGTCGAGAGCCGCGTTGTTGGTACCCGCCGTGTAGTACTGGCGCTCGTGGTTGTTGACGTTGTCGCCGGTCTCCGTGAGCCACTTCGAGCCGTCCACTCCGGCTCCGGCGGGTCCGTCGAAGTCGTCGGTGAAGGTCGCGGCGGCGGCGTTCACCGCGGCGGGGGCTCCGGCGGAGGCGGGGACGGGGGTGGGCGCGGCGGCCTGCGCGGCGGCGGGTGCCAGGGCGGCGAAGCCGAGACACGCGGCTGCGGCGAGCAGCGCGAGGGGGCGGGGGCGCCGGGAGGGGGATCTGCGGCGCCGGGCGGGGGTGCGCGAAACGCGCATGGGGCATCACATCGCTTCCGTGGGGGCGGTGGGGGTGGGGGTCGCGCGATGGAGCGGGTGGAGCCGGTGGGGTGAGCGGGGCGGGAGGAGCGGCGGACCCAGCGGGTGCGGGGGACGGGACCGTGCGGGTGAGGGGCGGGACAGGACCGTGCGGGTGGCGCGGGTGGAGCCAAGG
This sequence comes from Streptomyces sp. NRRL F-5630, assembly GCF_000719475.1. Taxonomy (GTDB): domain Bacteria; phylum Actinomycetota; class Actinomycetes; order Streptomycetales; family Streptomycetaceae; genus Streptomyces. Next base: position 16,638 of record NZ_JOGO01000090.1, read on the forward strand.
GCGGAGCGGGTGGTGCGGCACGGTGCGCCCGCCCCGGGCGGGCTCGTGTCGCGCTCATGTCACTGAACCCAACACCTGAACTCAGCCCGCCCGCTCGGGGCCGGCTCCGTTCACCTGTTGACGCTGTTGATTTAAGAAGCGCCCCGGGAGCCCGTCAATACATTCGTCTGGACCAATTCCGGGCACCCCCGGCCGGGGCGCCGCAGGGCGCGGCCCGGCACGGCTGCCCGGGGCCCCGCCGCACACACCGCGCGGCGACCATGACTCCCCGGTAACGTCTCGAAAGGATCACGAAGCGAATATGTGGTGTGCATGACCGAAGTCAGGGCACCCGGAGCGACGGAGGTTGATAATCATGGTTCCCCTGCTTCTCGTTCTTCTTCTCGCGCTGATCCTGTTCGGCGCCGGTTTCGCGGTCAAGATCCTCTGGTGGATCGCGATCGCCGTCCTGGTCATCTGGCTGCTCGGCTTCCTGTTCCGGTCCACCGGCACGGGCGGCAGGCGTGGGCGCTGGTATCGATGGTGAGCTGACCACCGACCACCGCGGCCCTGACAGCGAGAAGGGGCGGATCACGGCCTGCACGCCGTGACCCGCCCCTTTTCGTGCGCCCGGACGGCGGGCGCGGGCGCCCGGCCCGCCGGGCGAGGCGGTACGGGGCGGTCGCCGGTGGAGGTCGCACACGGTTCCGGTGCGGGCGTGCCCCGTACGCACCACTTCCCCCTACCCTGCCACGCTCCGCTCACCGACGTCCGGCCCCCGGCCGCCTGCCGCCTCCGCCCCGCCCGCGCCCGCTCACGTCACCAGTCGTGCACGGTCCCGTCCTGCAAGCGGTTCACCGGCAGGTACGCCGGGTCGTACGGGTGCGCGGCGGCCAGCTCCTCGTCGAGTTCCACGCCCAGGCCGGGCGCCTCGCCCGGGTGCAGGTGACCGTCCGTGAAGGTGTACGCGTGGCGGAAGACGCGGTGCGTCGTCTCCGTGTAGCCGCTGTACTCCTGGATGCCGAAGTTGTGGATGGCCAGGTCGAGATGGATGCCGGCCGCCATCCCGACGGGCGAGATGTCCTCGGGGCCGTGGATCGCCGACTTGATCTGGTACTGGCCCGCGAGGTCGAACAGGCGCCGCAGCGGGGTCACGCCGCCGAAGTGCGTGACGGCCGAACGGACGTAGTCGATCAGCTGGTTGGTCAGCAGGTACTGGTAGTCGTGCACGGAGTTGAAGACCTCGCCGATCGCGAGCGGCGTCGTCGTGTGCTGCCGGACGAGCCGCAGCGCCTCCTGGTTCTCGGCCGGGGTGCAGTCCTCCAGCCAGAACATCCGGTACGGCTCCAGGTCCTTGCCGAGGCGCGCGGCCTGGAGGGGGGTGAGGCGGTGGTGCGCGTCGTGCAGCAGCGGCAACTCGGCGCCGAACTCGGCCCGTACGGCCTCGACGACGCTCGGCAGGTGGCGCAGGTACGCGGCCGTGTCCCAGTCCTCCACGAGCGGGCGCGGGTGCCCGTCCGGGCCCGTACCGGCCGCCGCGCCACCGACCCCGTAGACCGCCTTGAGGCCCGGGACGCCGGTCTGCACGCGGATCGCGGGGTAGCCGAGTGAGAGCTTCTCCCGTACCGAGTCGAGGAGTTCGGGTATGTCGCGACCGCTCGCGTGCCCGTACGTCATGACCTTCTCGCGGCTGGCGCCGCCGAGGAGCTGGTAGAGCGGCAGCCCGGCCGCCTTGCCCTTGATGTCCCACAGGGCCATGTCGACGGCGGCGATCGCGGCCATCGTGACCGGCCCGCGCCGCCAGTACGCGCCCCGGTAGAGGTACTGCCAGGTGTCCTCGATGCGGTGCGGGTCGCGGCCGAGCAGGAGCGGGGCGACATGGTCGCGCAGGTACGAGACCACCGACAGCTCCCGGCCGTTGAGGGTCGCGTCGCCGAGTCCGGTGAGGCCCTCGTCGGTGGTGATCTTCAGCGTGACGAAGTTGCGGCCGGGCGAGGTGACGACGACCTCGGCGGAGACGATCTTCATGGTGCGTGTTCCTTCTCGCGAGAAAGTGGCTTCTCTCGCAGGTGGTAGGGGAGTTCAGCCCTTGGTGGCGCCGGAGGTCAGACCCGCGACGAGGTATTTCTGGCCGAGTACCGCGGCGAGCAGCACGGGGAGGGTGATGAGCGTCGCCGCCGCCATGAGCCCGCCCCAGTCGGTGCTGGCGTAGGAGATGAAGTTGTAGAGCGTCACAGGCACGGTCTGCGTGTTCTCGTCGGCGAAGACCAGCGAGAACATGAAGTTGTTCCAGCTGAAGACGAAGGCGAGCAGGCAGGCCGTCGCGGTGCCGGGGGCGGCGAGCGGGAGGCTGATGCGCCAGAAGGCGCCGAAGGCCGAGAGCCCGTCCGTCCGCGCCGCTTCCTCCAGTTCGACGGGCAGCCCGGCGAAGAACCCGGTCATGATCCACAGGATGAGCGGCACGGCGGCGAACATGTGGCTGAGGACGAGCACGGTGTAGCTGCCGACGAGCCCGGCGCGCGCGAAGAGGTAGTACCAGGGGACGAGGAGCGAGACGGCGGGCACGATGCGCGCGATGAGCACGAGCGAGCCCGTGCGCCGCATCCCGAACCGCCCCACGGCCCAGGCCGCGGGCACGGCGAGGAGCGCCGAGAGCAGCGTGGACACGACGCCGATGAGGACCGAGTTCCCCATCGAGCGCAGCAGGGTCCCGGCGTCGAGGACGCTGCGGAAGTTCTCCAGCGTCGGCGTGAACCACAGCCCCACGGAGGGGTCGGTGACCTGCACGTTCGTCTTGAAGGCCGCGGCGAACATCCACACCATGGGCAGCAGGAAGACGAGCATGACGACGACGATCGCGACGGCCTTGAGCACCTTGCCGGCACGGGCCCGGCGCAGGCGGCGGACGAGGACGGGGTCCACCGGCGTGGTCCTCGAAGCGGTGAGCGGGGCGCTCATGCGGCGGACTCCTTCCCGGAGCGGCGCAGCAGCACGACGACGCCGATGATGAAGAGCGTGAACAGGACGAGCACGGCTGCGGCGAGCCCGTACTCCTGGTAGTCGAAGGTCAGCCCGTAGGCGTAGACGTTGAGGGTCTCGGCCTCGAAGTCCGAGCCGCCGCCGGGGCCCTTCGTCGCGTAGAGCAGGTCGAAGGTCTTCAGCGCGTCCACGGCGCGCAGGACGAGCGCGGTGCCCAGGGTGGGGAGCAGCATCGGCAGAATGACGAGCCGGAAGCGCTGCCAGCCCGTCGCGCCGTCCACCAGCGCGGCTTCCTCGGGCTCCTCGGGCAGCGTGCTGAGCCCGGCGAGGAGGAGCAGCGTCATCATCGGCGTCCACTGCCACACGTCGATGAGCATGAGCGTCGGCAGCGACTGCCCGACCGATCCGAGGAACTCCTGGCGAGGGATGCCGACTTGGGTGAGCAGGTGGTTCGCGATGCCGTTCGTCGGGTCGAGGATGAGCAGCCACAGGATGCCGATCGCGACCGGGGTCGTCAGGAGCGGGATCAACAGGACGGTACGGACCCAGCGTTGTCCCCGGAAAGGCTTGCGGAGCAGCATCGCGACCGCGAGCCCGAGGACGGTCTCCAGGACGACGGCGCCGATGGTGAAGACGGCGGTGCGCCCCGCGGCCGGCCAGAAGCGCCGGGTGTCCCCGAGCGCGTCGGTGAAGTTCTGCCCACCGACGTGCTTGCTGGGCGCGTTGACCGCGCCGAAGGCGTCGGTGAAGCTGAGGTTCAGCGTGTAGAGCAACGGGAAAATGATCATCGCGGCGACGAAGAGGAGCGCCGGGGCGAGCATCAGCCACCGCAGCCGCCGGTTGCTCTGCTCGAACGTCTTCCGCTTGCCCGGCCGTTCGGCCTTCGCCGGGCGGACGGGGGCCAGGACGTCGGTGGCCATCACGCCTCCTTGTGACGGTTGTCGCGGACGAGGAAGTCGGCGAACTCGGCGTCGGCGTCCCGGACGACGGAATCGACGGGCCGCCCCAGAATCCCGGCGACGAGAGGCCGGCCGACGATGTCGCGGGCACGGCCCACCTGGAGGACGCGCGGGCGGTCGTAGCCGATGCCGCGCTCGGCGTTCAGCCGCATGGCCTCGGCCAAGTCGTCGGGGAAGGCGGCGAGGGTACGGGGGTTCTGCCAGGCGGAGGTGCGGGCCCCGGGGATGCCGCCCTTCTGCACCTCGGCGACCATCTCCTTGCTGGCCGCCCAGAGGATGAACTCCCAGGCGTCGTCCTGGAGCCGGGAGAAGGCGTTGATGCCGAGGCTCCACGAGGGGATGTTGTGCGGGCGCGCCCCGGCGGGACCGGCGGGGAAGGGCGCGAAGCCGACCTTGTCGCGGACGGCCGAGACCTTCGGGTCGAGGAAGCTGCTGTAGATCGCGTCGGCGTCGATGTAGAAGGCGGCCTTGCCCTGCGCGAAGATCGGCATGGCCTGTTCCAGGCTCATGTTGGTCGCGCCGGGCGGGCCCGCGTCGTGGAGCAGCTTGCCGTAGTAGCGGTACGCGGCGAGCGCCTGAGGCGAACCGATCGCGGAGCGCCCTCCCTTGAGGAAGTCGCCGCCGTGCGAGTAGAGGAAGCTGGACCACTGCGACACGGCCCCGTTGCGCTGCCCGCGCCCGACGTACCCGAAGAAGTTCTCGCTCTTGCGGGTGAGTTCGCGGGCGGTGGCATACAAGTCGTCGAGGGTGGCCGGGGGCCGTCCGCCGACGAGGTCCTTGCGGTAGTAGAGGGCGGGCCGCTCGGTGACGACCGGGACGCTGAGAATCTTGCCCTCGGTCAGGGAGACGTCCCGGGCGGACCGCTGGAAGTCCTGCCAGGCGAAGCCGCCGTCCCCCTCGACCCGGTCGGTGAGATCGGCGAGCCAGCGGTTGTGCCCGAAGACGAGCTGCTCCTGCAGCGCGCGGACCATCATGACGTCGACGTCGGTCCCGGAGGCGTTGAGCTTGACGTTGTAGCTGGACGCGAGCTGGTCGGCGGTGAGCATCTGCATACTGACGCGCCGCCCGATCCGCTCCTCGAACTCGGGCAACTTCTTCTTGATGGCCTGCGACCAGACATGGTTGATGGCCATGACCCGAAGGGGCGCACTCCTCGACGGAGGCCCGGAGGGAGCACCGCACGCGGCGAGGGCGGGAGCCGCGAGCGTGGCGGCGGGGACGGCGAGGGCGAGGCGGGAGAGGGAACGGCGGGAGAGGGGGCGGGGGGCGAGGGGGCGCTTCGCTGGGG
>NZ_JOGO01000091.1 GCF_000719475.1 Streptomyces sp. NRRL F-5630
TGTGTATAAGAGACAGGTCCTGGGGGGCGTGGGGGTCGTCGGCGTCGGCCTCGGCATCGGTCTCGGTGTGGGCGCCGGTTCCGGCATCCGGGGTGTCAAGTGCGTGAGAGGTCCCCGGGGTTCCAGGATCCTGCGAGGCGTCGGAGGTCTGCGCCGCCTCGCCCGCACCCGCTTCGTCCCGTACCCTCCGCGCAGCGCCCGGTTCCGCCGCCGGATCGGCGGGCGTGCCGGATTCCGCGCGCACCGATTTCGGCGCGGGCACGTCGTCGGACCGCTCCGGGGCCTCGGTCTCGCTCGGCCGGGGATCGCTCGCGGGCACTTCGGCAGGGCCGCGCGTCGCGGGCGGCTCCGAACCGTCTGCCGACGCCGGGCTCTCCTCCCCTGCGGGGCCGGAGGCGTCAGAACCGGCGGTGTCAGGACCGGCGGTACGAGGACCGGTCGCCCCGGGGAGGTCGGCCTGGGCATCGCGCCCGTGTCGTCCGTCGTGCCCGTTTCCTTGTGCGTCGACCGGACCGGACGGCTCGGGCCGCTCGTGCTCCACGCCTCCCTCGCGCGCCCCGGGGTGCGGGGTGCGGGAGGGCTCTCCGGTCGGTCCCGGCTCGTCGGTCGCCCCGGTGCCCCCCGAGCGCACGGAAGCACCGCTTCGCACCGCGTCACCGCCTTGCGCGGGGCCACCGGCCGCATCGGAGCAGTCGTCCCTCGCGGGGACGTCGGCCCGGGCAGGACCATCAAGGCGTTCCGGACCGCCGGGCCGCATCGGACCGTGGCCCGTGCCGGTGCTGTCGGCCGTCTCCGCGCCGTCGGCCCGCAGGGGGGCCTCGCTCCGCCGGGCGTCCAGAGCCGGCGTCCGGGCGTCCTTCTCCTCAGCACGCCGCGGCGCTCCGTGGGGCCCGGCGGGTTCCCGCTGTTCGGCCGGTGCCGGGACGGTGGGGCCGCCCGCGGTGCCGGTCGCCGGTTCCCCGGCCGCGCCCGGCCTCCTGGGGCGTCCCAGCGACCCGCTCGGTACGGGGTCGCCGGACCAGTCGTCCGGCGCGGGCCGCCCGCCGGGGTCCGAGGGCGTCCCGGGCTGCTCAGGCGTACTCGGCCTTCCGGGCACCCCAACTGCCCCGGCGCCTCCGGGGACTCCGGCCGGGCCCGCGCCCGCGCCGGGGGTCCGTACGGGCGCCCCGGCGCTCGTCGGCACACCCGTGCCCGTCTCCGCCGCCCCGCCCGCGGCGATGACCTCCCTCACCTGCCGGGCGAGTTCGGCGCGTCCATCCATCGTCCTGTTCGCGCTCGCCGCCGCGGCCATGGCCTCCCTGAGCTGCCGGGCGCGTTCGGCCCGTACGGTCCGCCCGGCGCCTTCCGCCGGCCGGTCGGGCCCGGACCCTGGGGCCCGGCCCGGCGGCAGCGGCCGCAACGGCAGGTCCGGCTTCCCCGACGGTCCCGGCCGACGCGCCTGACCTGGCTGCCCCGCCTGACCTGGCTGCCCCGGCCGCGACGGCAGACCCGGCTGCCCCGGTCGCGACGGCTGCCCCGGCTGCCCCGACCCCGTCTGTGGTCCCTGACCAGGCCCGTGGCCCGTACGTGCCCCCGGGCGTCCCGCCGGTGGCACGGCCCCGGGCGAGCCGGCCTCCGCCGCAGCGGCCCGCTCCGGCCGTCCGGTCCCCCGTACGGGCGCCGTCGCCGGCCGGGTTCCCTCGGTCGCCATTGGTACCGCCGACGGTGACGGCGACACCGGTGCGTGCGCGGACCCGGGTGCGGGCGCGGGCGGCGCCCCGGCCGGGGCGGCCTGGCCGGGCGGGACCTGGACCTGGGGCTGGGCCGCCGGGCCCAGGGTCTGAGCCGTCGGCCTCGGGCGGGCCGGTGCCGGTGCGGGAGCGGCGTAGCGGAGGGTGCGCAGGCGGTAATGGGCGGCCAGTCGGCGCAGTTCGCGCCCGCCGTCCTGGGACACGCCGTGCACATGCAGTGTCGCGCGCTCGCGCAGGGCCGGTGTCAGGGTTCCCAGCAGGTTCGCCAGGACCGGCCACAGGGACGCGTCCATGACTTCGCCCGGCATGCCCAGCTCGATCACCGGGCCGGAGGCGTCCACCCGGCGTGCCGTGGGGGACAGCCTCGGGCCGTTCCGAGGGCCGAGCCACAGGCCCGCCCTGGTGACCGTGACCTGCCAGCGGTCGGTCAGGTCGACCACGCCCTCCTCCGGGCGCGCGGGGCCCGGCAGCGGCGGGGTCCAGCGCAGCAGCCGGGGCGGCCGGGCACGGCCTTCCCCGTCCGGCGGCCGGCACACGACGGCGTCCACGAACGGTATCCACTTCGGCGTGCCGTCCGGTGCGGCCAGCACCGACCGCACGGTGTACGACCCCAGCGGACCGCTCGCCGCGACGAGCGGCAGACCGGTCATCACCTCCACGTCGGCGCCCAGCCGGTCGGACACCGACTGCGCCAGCGGCAGCACGTCACGCCGCCCGCCGGGTGCGAGCCGTACGCCGGACCTGACCTCCTCCGGCAGGGCCGCGAGCACCTCGGCGACCTCCTCGGCCGACACGTCCTCGCCGTAGGGCACGCCGATGACCACGGCCGGGCGCCGGGGATCGACCGGCACGGCGTGGTAGAGGTCGCCGGGCTGGGCCGGAGTGGCCTCGGCGGGGCGTACCAGCAGCCCGGCCGGGATCTGTTCCACCACGCTCCCCCCGGCCGTACCCGACGGCGCGCCACGCAGCGCGGGCTGCCAGGACGGCCCCGGGCTGCGCGGGCCCAGGGGTTCAGGGTTCGCGCCCGGGGCGAACCGCCACCAGCCGCCCGCCGCCGGCGTCCCGTCTGCCTCCGGTGCGGGCGGGACGAAGAGCGAGCCGCCCGGTACGACGAGGGGCGGCCCGTCCGGGGCCTTCACCTCGAACCCCCAGGCGTCGGCGATCCGGCGTGCCGTGGCGGGCCGGTCCTTGACGTCGTGCCCGGCACCGGCCATGACCAGCCGTACGGTCTCGGTGCCCGACTCGCTCAGTGAGTCCAGCAGTTCGCTCAGCCTCGGCCAGAAGGAGGCGGCCTCCATCCCCTCGGCGCCCGCGATGACGGTCACGGTCCCGTCGTCGTTACGCATGCCGCGCGCCAGGTCGGCGACGTCGGCGGGAGTGAGCGTGTCGTCCGAGGGGGTCCGGAGCAACAGCAGACCGTCATGGTCCTCGACCAGGAGGCCTTCCGGCGCGTCCGGCGTCTCCTCCTCGGCCGGTGCTCGACCGGCCGGGGGCACACCGTCGTCCCGCAGGCGCTTGGCGACAGCCGCGGAACGATCGCGGCGGCGCCGCGCGAAGGGACCACCCCAGGGTGTCACTCCTCCGGCCTCCTGCCGACCGGGGCCTCGCCCGCCTCGTCGTCCGTCGCCCGGACCGCCGGATCGGCCACCCGTACCGCGTGGATGCGCGGAGTCCCCGGCTCTCCCGTCGCGTCCACGCTCACCGGGCGGGCCTCGCCGCGCTCCTGGGCCGCGATCTCCTCGGCCAGCGCCTCGGTCTCCATGACCATCCCCGCCGGTCCGGTCGGGTTGACGTAGAGGGAGTGCCCCTCGGGCAGCGCCTCGACCACGTCGGGCACCGGCACCAGCCGGGCGGCGAACGTCCCGACGACGCGGTAGTAGGCGGGACTGGTGAAGACGGGGATCACCGGCTCGCCCTGCGCCGACCGCACGGCCACCGGCTCGCCGTCGGGGCCGACGAGCACCGCGACCTTCGCGGCGGCCAGCGTACGGAGGACCTCCCCGGCGGGTCCGTAGCCGGTCACGGCGCGCTGGATCGCGGACTCGACCGGGTCGGTGGCCCTGGGCCAGCCGAGCGCGTCCGGGGAGGGGCGGTACTCCTCGTTGTCCTCCCACGCCACCACCGTGCCCGTGGAGTCCGTACGCCACCGGCCGGGGATCGCCCAGGCGGGCGGCGCGCCCTCGCCCGACCACGCGGGATCGGGAACGCTCAGCCACCGGTCGGGCAGGCCCCGGGCAGCCTCGACCACTTCCGGGGGCGGTTCGGGCAGGGACGCGGCCGGGCCGTCCGCCCCGTCGGTCCGGTCCTCGTCGCTCCGGTCCTCGTCGGCCACGGCCGTCGGCACGGCGGTGGCGGCGGGCGCGACGGCGGCGGACTCGGTGGCGATCTGCCCGAACACCGGTATCACCCCGGCGTCTTCGGCATCGGGGAAGGGCTCTGGTTCGGGCAGAACAGCCTTCTCCGGGACGGCCCTGTCGTCGTACTCACTCACCGGCGGGCACTCCAGAAACAGAAGACACGGTCCATCCTTTCGAACTCACCCTCATCAGTTAACAGTCTGGTGGCGCAGACCGCTAAGTCGGGGTTCCCTTCCGTGAGGTGGCGGGGTGTGGAACGTGAACATCGTGTGACAGGACGGGATCGTGGTCCGGTCCGAGAACGACTTCGTTCCCGGCCGCTTCCGGCAGCGCGCTCCTGACGCCCCGTTCGCAGACCACGAAAGTGTCGTGCTTCGGGGAAGGCGCCGCCCGTCGCCTCCGCGTTCCACCGCGCGGACAGAGAGCGGAATCGCCGACCACGCGTAAGACCGCCCTCGGTCACGGGCAGGAGACGACCTTGGAGTACCGCGCCCGAGGATACCGTTCAAAGGCCAACCGTGGGATCACGGTTGCGAGTTCGGTGGCCGCGCTCGCCGTCTCCGCTCCGGTCCGCCGGTGGCCCCGGCGGTCTCCGCCGGGGCCACCCGCGTATCAGTTCTCTCCCGCCGCTGCGGGCCCGGGCCGCTCCGGCCTCCCGGCCGGCCCGTCGCCGCTGCCCGGCCCGCCCTCCACGGTCTCGTCCGTCGGCCACTGCGCGTCCGTGGGGAAGTCGGGCCATCCCTCGACCGACCCGAGGTCCGGCAGATCCGCGAAGCCCTCGGGCGAGCCGCCGGACGGCGCGGGAGGAGTCGACCACACGTCGGCGGCCTCCTCCGCCTCGTACCGCTCGAGGTCGGACTTGGCCTCCCGCAGCGAGCCCGCAGTGACGAGCTGTCCCACCGGGGCGGAGGAGCTGAGGAACAGCACCTCCTTCCCTTCCGGCAACCGGTCCAGGAGAGCGGGCACGGACATCACCTCGTGCGGAGGCAGTCTGTCGTCCTCCAGCTCCGGTGACGGCGAGAAGACGGGCACGGCCTCGGTACCGTCCTCCGCGTCCGTCACCGCCAGGCCGCCGTTCTCGTCGAGGCACACGGCCACCTCGGCGTCGGCGAGCATCAGGGCGAACACATCCTCCGAGGCGTATCCGGTGGCGACCAGTTGCACGGCGGCGTCCACCGGGCTGACCGGCGGGGCCCAGCCGTGCGCGTCGGGCGAGGGACGGTAGTCGGTGTTCACCTCCCATTCGACGATCTCCCCGTTCTCGTCGCTGCGCCAGCGCCCGAGGCTCGCCCAGGTGGGAGCGGGTTCGCCCTCGTCACCGTTCCAGTGCCGGTCGATCACGGACAGCCAGTGGTTGGGGGCCGTCTTGGCGGCCTTGACGTAGTCCTCGGGTGGCTCCCGGAACCCCGGCTGGCCCCTCAGCACGGCGGACGGACCGCCCTGGACGGGACCGCCCGGGGGCGGGCCGCCCGGGCCCGCGCCGACGGGCCCGTCCGCGCTGTCCGCCTCGGCGGTGTTCTCAGGCTCGTGGTCCGGAGTACCGGAAGGGCTCGTCATGGGAGGCAACTCCATCGGGATGCGGTGTGCGAGGTGCGGTACGAGGTCCGCGGTGTGCGGTACGAGGTCCGCGGTGTGCGGTGCGTCACGGTCGGTCGCCGGGGCCGGGCTCCTGGGCCGCCGCTTCGACCGCCCGGCGCAGGGCGTCGGTCTCCACGGTCATGCCGACCGGTCCGGAGGGGTTGAGGTACAGCACGTGGCCCGCCGGTATCCGGTCCACCACGTCGGGAACCGGCATCAGTTCGTAGCCGAAGCGCCCGGCCGCGTGCAGGTACGTGGGGGAGGTGAAGACGGGCACCACCCAGGTCCCGTCGGGTGAGGTGGCCGACAACGGGACGCCGCCGGGGCCCAGCAGGACGGCGACCTCCGCCACGGCCAGCGTCCGCGGCACCGCCTCACCCGGGCCGTAGCCGGTGGCGGCGAGCTGGACCGCCTCGTCCACCGGATCGGTCGGCGCGGACCAGCCGAGTGCCTGGGGCGAGGGGCGGTACGCCTCGTTGGGGCGCCACTCCTCGATGTCGCCGTCCAGGCCGGACCTCCACTGGCCCACCACCGCCCAGTCGGGCGGTTCGCCCTCCCCCGACCACGCGGGGTCGACCATGCCCAGCCAGTGGTCGGGAGCGAGCCGGGCGGCTTCCTTGATGTCGTCGGGAACCGGCGGCATGGCGTCGTCGGCGGCCCCGGCCCCGGCGGTGGGCGCCCCGGCGGCGGTGTTGTCGTTCATGAGTTCCTCGCTGGGATGTTACGCACGGTCGTTCAGTATGTGGCGGAGTTTGTCGGCCAGGGAACCGGACGGCTCCAGGCCCCGCGCGCGGAACCAGGCGTCGACCAGGCGCTCCAGCCGGTCGGCCGTCAGGACACCGTCGTCCGAGGCGGGCAGACCGTCCAGGCCCGGTGTATCCAGCGGGCCCAGGGCCCTCAGCGCGTCCAGGACATCCTCCAGGACGTCCCGGTGCTCCGCCGACCACTCGGCCACCGCCGGATCGGCCGGGTCGGCCGGTTCGTCCCGCTCCGCGCCCGCCGGCCAATCCGCCGTGTCCGCCGCGTGCTCGTCGGGGAACTTGCCGTCGACGGCCACGTGCTCCCGCAGCTCCGCCTCGGTCAGCGGGGCGATATTCCGGTAACGGCCCCAGTTGCCGACGTAGTCGAGGTCGGCCGGCACCGCCTCACCGCTCTGCCTCAGCCGGTCGAGGACGAGCTGGGAGCCCCGCATGATCTCGTCCAGCGAGTGGTGCCTCGCTTGCAGCATCTCGGCCATCAGCGCGAGGCGCACCAGGCCCAGGTCGACGTCCAGTCCCCACGCGTCGCGCATCTTCGCGGCCTGCGACATCAGCCGGTGGGACGAGCCCGAGGTGCCGGCCAGGACCAGGCCGCCGTTCCGCTCGGCCTCGGACTGCGGCCGGGTGTCCATGGCGATGGCGAAGCGGTTCGTGCCCGGGATCCACGCAACGCCGTCGTCCGGCATCAGGGCCCGCTCGGCCTCGCTCAGCGGCGGCGACAGGTCCTCGGGGCGCACCGGCGTCCGCAGCGCCCGCTCGGCCTCGGCCATGCGCGCCTGCTCCTCGGGCGTCCTGTCCGGCCGCCCGGTCAGCTCCTCGTAGGCCGCCATCTCTCGCGCCCGCGGCCTCGACGCCACGTACTCGGCGGTGATCACCTCGGGCATGGGGTCGGGGCTGCCGAGCAGGTCGGAGATCAGGCCGCCCCGCCCGTCCGGTGACTGGCCGCCGATCCACAGCATGCCCATGCGTTCCCGCAGATTGCCCGACTCCACCACCGCCAGGAGCCGGTCCCGGCCGGTGCCCACGGCGCCGTCGACGGTGCGGTCGTCCGAGCCCAGTTCCGGCCAGCGGCCCGCCCGCACGGCCCGCTCCCACAGCTCGCGCACCATCACGCCGAGCTGGGCGTTGGCCTCTTCGTGGCCGCCGAGATACCGGCCCAGCCGCTCCTCGAAGCGGACGGCCTCCTCCATGTAGCGGATGCGGGCCCGGACCCACCCCGGCGCCTGCCCGGCCGTCGCCGTGCGCAGGACGGACACCGGCGCCAAGGACAGGGCGTCCGCCACCCGGCGCAGCCGCTCCTCGCTCGCGGCGGTGGTGTCGCCCGGCCCGTCCGGAAGTCCGGCGAGGTGGCGGTCCCCGTCCTGGACCAGGAGGGCGGTCGGTGCGCTCCGCGAGCGCTCACCGTGGAACGTCACCTCGCCGGCCGGGTCCGCCACGGCCACCGTCACGCCGAGCCCGCGTACCACCGCCGCCACGAGCGGCGCCATCGGCACGGTCCCGCCCTCGGTCCCGTAGGAGGAGTCGGCGAGCAGCACCCGGAGATGCTGGGCCGGGCTCAGGGGGACCCGCGAGGCCGGGAACCGGTCGCCGAGAAGCATCGCCTCCGCGCGCTGGGCGGTCCCGAGCCGTACCCCGATCCTGTCCAGGAGCCGCAGCGGAATGTCCCGGCTCGTGTCGAGCGGCTCCACCGGCACGTCGGACACGTCGTCGTCGGTGAGGGAACCGTCCAGCCAGCCGCGGAAGTCCTCGGCCGTCTCGATGCCCGCCTGTCCCAGGGCGTCGGCCGCCACGTACCGGAGGGCGAACAGCAGGGTGTCGACGCTCCGGTCGCCCTCACCCGGCGACTCGTGGAGGGCGAAGACGGTGCCGTCGAGTTCGGCGGCGTACGGGCCGGTGCGCCGGTAGCCGTCGACGGGCGCGGGAACCTCCGGGGCCACGGCGGTGTTCTCGTCGTTCGCCGGTGCCGGACCGGTGTCCGCGTCGTCGTGGGCGCCGGCGTCGTCGTCGTCGGTGAGTTCCACGATCCGCGGCCGCGGCTCGCCCTCGGCGTTGCGGTAGGCCGGGTGCGGGTAGGCGGGCGCCTCCCGGAACTCGTAGTCGGCGAACAGCCGCCCGGTGTTGGGCTCCGTCTCGATCTCGCGGAGGACCACGTTCAGGGCCATGCCCGGCGCGTAGAGCACCTCGTCCTCTTCGAGCCACGCCGAGAACGGCGTGACCACACGTGCGGTGGAGTGGTCCACGAACCCCCGCATCGGGTGCCGGTCCTGAGCGTCGCCGATCTCACGGGCGTCGCCCCGCGTGTAGCCGATCGCCGTCGCCGGGTCCTCGGTGGTGCTGCGGAACCGCGGCATGTACAGCGTGTCCGCAGTGAGGAGCGGCGAGTTCCCCGGGAACTCGTCCAGACGTCCAGGCAGCCAGCCGCCCCACCACACCTGTCCGTTCAGCGGCGGCAGGATCTCCAGTGCCTCGGCCGCCATGCCGACGTGCGCGGCCAGGCCGTCGTACACCCTGTCGGCGACCCGGTACACCTGGCGGCGCACCTCGGCGACGGCCGGGCCGGTCGCCTCCGGGCCCAGGTTCCGCAACGCGTCGACCGCGTCGAGGAGGTCCTCGTCGGAGATCAACAGCTCCGGCAGGAGCGTGTCGTCGTTCGTGGCGTCCTCCCGCGCGTACCGCCACACCTGCTGCCTGACCATCCAGCGGCCGACGGCCTCACCGAAGCGGCCACCGGTGACGTAGGTCTTGAAGAGCGCGTGGTCCTCGCCGCTGTAGAGGAACAGCGCGGTCAGGTGACCGGGGCTCAGGGCGCGCAGGGCCGCCACGCCGCCGTCCCCGAACCGCCGCAGCCACGCGGTGGCCACCTCGACCCGTTCCTGGTGGGACTCGTCGTCCGGCGTGGCTCCGGTCAGTGCCGCCCTCAGCGCCGCGCCGATGTCCTGGGGGACGGCGAGGTCGTACCTGGAGACGAAGCGCGTCCTCTTGTCGTAGACGTGGTGGTGCGGCAGGGACGGGCCGATGCCGAAGGCGCGCCCGGCCCACTGGTGCAGCCGCGCACCGTCGCGGGCGAGCGCGGCGCGCTCCGCCTCGGTGCCCAGGCCCGCCAGGTGCGAGACGCGCAGCACCTCGTGCAGGGAATGGGTGTCCGTCAGGATCGACCAGGACAGCAGCGCCTTGCGGAAGGCCGTCAGCTCGGACCTGCTCGCCCCGATCGCCCCGTACGCCTGCAACAGCCACAGGGCCGGGCCCACCGTCCCGCCGACGTGGCGGAACCCGCGCAGGTCGTGCGCGGTCCGGTACGCCCCCTGGCGGGGACCCGGCGGCCTGGGCGCGCGCGGCGAGCGGAGCCAGCCGGGCAGGGTGTGCCGCAGGGTGACGGGGCCCTGGCCGCCGTACGCCGCGTGGGCGAACGCCCGCATCAGGGCGGGCGCGGACGGCCCGGACGCCAGGAACCGGCGCACCGCGTCCGGCTGCCCCAGCCACCGCTCGGCCTCCGGCCCCTGGAAGAAGGCGGCGTCCGCGGCGGACGCGCCGTGCCGCTGCGCCAGTACGTGGTGGAGCCGGGCGACGGCCCTCGTGACGCCCTGGACGGCCTCGGGGTCGGCGGCCAGCTTCCGCGCCAGGGTCTGCTCGAACTGGAAGCTGAGCTGTCGCCACTCCCGTTCCCGGTACAGCGGGGCGAAGCGTACGGCCTCGGGCGAGCCGGCGACCCGCCAGCCGGGCACCGACCAGGGCGGGCCGGTACGCGCGGGCGGTCCCGCCGCCACGAGGGAGGGTGCGGGCGCGGGCTCGGCCAGGCTCGGGTCCGCGCCGGCCCGGAACCGCGGGCGGACATGCAGCCAGCCCGTGGCACCCCCGTCGGCGGACTCCAGGAGGTGGATCTCGGCCGTCGGATCACCCTCCTCGTCCTCGCCGGGCGTGACCGCCGTCCGGCCGGTGTTGAGGTACACGTCCAGGCCGGTGAAGTCGGCGATCCCCTGGGCTCGTTCGACGGCGCGCCGCAGGCTGTCGTCCTGTCCCTGGGGCGCGGTGGCGGCCCCGGTGGCGGCGCGGGGTCCGGTGGCGGGGCGGCTCCCGGTGTCGCAGGCGAGGACCGTGATGCTGGTGAAGCCCGCCGCGGGCAGGTCCTGGCCCAGGACGTGCCCCACCATCTCGCTGTCCGCGCCGATGGGCATGTCGTTCCGGCCGGCGACGGCGTAACCGCCCTCCCGGCCGTGGGACGTCCAGAAGAACGTGCCGGATTCTCCCGTGGCGGGGAGCGGACGCCGCACGGCCACGTGTTCCCCGGCGGGGCCGCGGCTCCACTCGGTGTAGTGCGTGGCCTGGGGCAGGTGGCCGTAGAAGGGCTCGCGCAGCGCCCAGTCGCGCCGGGTGAAGGACGCCTTCCCGACCGTCCGGCCGTCCTCACGGATCTCCTGGACGGCGATCGCTTCCGCGGAAGGCGCGGTCTCGTGGCCCGCCCACGGGGTGTTCCAGTAGTCGGACCTCGGATACGCGGGGGCCGGTGCGTCGAAGCGGTCGTCGTCTCCGAGGCGGGAATCGGCGTCCGAGTACCCGTCGCTGTCCGAGGCCTCGGCGTCGGACAGGTCGGAGTCGGAGCGACCGAGGTCGAACAGGGCGTCCACCGAGTCCTCGAACGCGGCCGGGGCGTAGGGCAGCGGGTCGGCCTGGGACGCCGTGGGGAGGCCGTCGGGCAGCGGGGTCGCCTCCTCGGCCACCTCGCTCAGCATCGGAGGGCGCAGGCGGGTTTCGACGAGCCGCCGGCTGACGACGTCGAACCTCATGCCCGGCGGGTACAGCGCCTCGCCTTCCGACAGGTGCTTGAGGAAGGGCGTGCCGTCGCGCGCCGTCGAGTTCCTGACCTCGATCAGCCTGCGGTGCGTACGCGCGGGAACCGCCCTGTCGCCCAGGGCGAAGTCGGTCGCCTCCTCGATCCGCAGCGACGTGCTGCGGAAGAACGGTACGTCGATCGTCCCGGCGCCGTACACGGGACCGTTCTCGGCCGGCGCGTCCAGGGGCCCGGGCGCCCCCCGCTCGCCCCACCAGACGGTCCGCCCGACGGACGGCAGGATCTCCAGCGCCTCGATGGCCATGTCGATGTGCAGCTTCAGCTCGTCGTGCAGCCGGTCGGCCATCATGTCCACGCGGCGCCGCAGCCGGGCCAGCTCCGGGCTCGGGGTGTCGAGATCGGGCAGTTCGGACAGTTCCTCGTACAGATCCGTGAACTCGGGCTGGCTGACCAGGGTGAGCGGCGGCCTCTCCAGCTCCTCCTCGCGCGCCGACTCGAGGATGTAACGCCAGGCGTGGAAGCGCACCAGGTGGCGGCTGAGGCCCTGGCCCAGCCGTTCGCCGTTGAGCACCGCCTTCATCAGCCGGTAGTCGTACGAGCTGTAGAGGTACAGGGCCGTGATGTGGGCCGGGGTGAGCCGGCTGAGCGCGTCGGCGCCCCGGTCGCCGTACTGCTCCATCCACTCGGCCATGACCTGGAGCCTGCGGGAGGAGCCGGACGGCACTTCGCCGCTGAGCACCGCGTCGGCCATCTTGACGAGGGCGTCCGGCACGGCCATCGTCCCGGTGAGCTCGAACGGGAATGTCATGCGCTGCTGGTAGAGGTCCTGGTGCGGGGGGAGCAGGGCGTCGAGCGTGTCCCTGTCGATCTCGGGGCTGATCAGCCCGCTCTCGAGGAAGTGACGCACCGTCCAGGCGTGCAGCGAGGCACCGTCCCGGGTGACGGCGGCGCGCTCGTCCGCGGCACCCATCCCGATCAGGTGGGAGGCGCGCAGGATCTCGGACAGCGACTGCAGGTCGTACGGAATCAGCCAGGTGACCAGAGCGGCCCGGAACAGCGGCAGCGAGGTGGCCGGCAGGCCGAGCGCGGCGGCCATCCGCAGCAGGCGCAGCGCGGGGCCGCGCTCACCGCCCACCCGGCGGAAGCCCCGGCTGTCGAAGACGGCGCGGTAGGCGCTGTCCGCGTCGACCCGCTCGTCGCCGGAGAGGGCCTCCTCGATCCGGCGGGGCAGTCCCGGGCCGGCGTAGGCGGCGCGGACGAGGGCCCGCATCAGCCCGTCGAGCGCTTCCGGCCCGGGGGGCGCGTCGAGCAGCTCCGCCCACGCGGCGGCCGGGTCCTCCGGCATCGCGTCCGGGTCGAAGAACGCGCGCACCGCCCGCTCTTCCCCGTTGCGCCCGGCGAGCTGCTCGTACACCCCGCGCGCCACCAGTGCGACCGCCTCGGTGGGTTCGGGTGCGTAGCTCAGCGCCTCGGCGAGGTTGTCCTCCCAGTCGACGGCGGCCTGCCGCCAAGCGCGCTCCCGGTAGAGGCCCGTGAAGCGCGGCGTGTCCGGGGCCCCGGCCGGCCGCCAGGAGGACACCGACCAGGGCGCTCCCTCGGCCGCGTCGATGTTTTCGAGCTGCTCCGGGGTGGCGTCCCGCATGGTTCCCGTGACGTTGAACTGCTCGGCGGACGGATAGCCGAACGCGGTGCGCCGCCCGGTTCCCGCGCCCGGGGCCGGTACGCGGGGGCCCGACCAGTTGTCCGGGTACTCCGTCACCCAGACCGTGGCCCGCCCGTCGGCGTCCTCCAGCAGGTGCGGCGACGCGCCGGACACCGCCGAGCGCCCCACCGGCAGATGGACCGGCAGCCCCGCTCCGTTCGCCAACCGCCTGGCCCGCGCCCGGGCCTCCGCCTCGCTGCCCGGCACCTCACCGGGACCGCACGCGAGCACCGTCACACTGCGGAAGCCCCGTCCTCGCGCCGACCGCAGCAGCCGCCCCGCGTACGAGCCGTCGTCCCGCCGCACGCCACCGTCCTCGGTGACCAGCGCGAGCCCTTCGGCGCCACCGTGCGACGCGAAGAAGAACGTGCCGTCGGCCGTGCCGCCGCCCGGCAGCGCCTGCTCCGTCGCGACCGGCCGGCCCGCGTCGTCCCGCTCCCACGAGACGAAGCCCGTCGCACGGTCCAGCCGGCCGTACCCGTCCTGTCGCGCCGCCCAGTCCGCGTCGTCGAACGAGGCCACGCCGATGAGCTCGCCGTCCTCCCCGTGGATCGGGCGCAGCACCGGCTCGGGCCGCTCCCCGCCCTCGACGCCGGTGGTCCGCGGACCGATGCCGAACAGCCCGTCCGGGGAGACGAGTCCGGGAGCCCACCGAGCGGCGCCGGACGCGTCCTGACGCGGTGTCGCCTCCCGGGCGTCGATGGACTCGTACGAGGTCGTCGTCACACCGGCCGGGACGATCGTCCGGGTGGAGATGTCGAAAGAGGCGCCCGGCGGATACAGGACCTCCGTCTCCAGCGGCGAGACCACGAACGGGCTGACCTCGCGCGCCGTCGAGCGCGCCACGCGCACCAGCCCGCGATGCGAGTCCCCGGGAGTGCCCTTGCTCCGGTACATGAAGCCGAGTGCCGAATCCTGCCGCAGCGCCGTGCTCCGGAAGAACGGCACCGTGATCCGGTCCCGGCCGTACACCGGACCGTCCGTCGACGGCGCGTCCAGCGGGCCCGGCAGCCCCCGGTCGCCCCACCAGACGTCCTCGTTCACCGGGGGCAGGATCTCCAGCGCCTCGACCGCCATGTCGACGTGCAGCGACAGCTCCTCGTACACCGCGTCGGCCATCGCGTCCAGGCGGCGCCGCAGGCGGGCCACCTCGGGGGTCGATTCCTGGAGGTCGTCCGCGTCCCACATCGCGTCGTACAGGGCGACGAAGCCGTCCCGCTGGCGGAACGTCATCGGGAGCAGGTCCCAGGCGCCGACCTCGGCCATCTTCGAGATCATCGCCCAGGCGTTGAGGCGCACCAGGCGACGCCCCATCCCCGCGCCGAACCGCTCGCCGTTGAGGAACGCCTTCATCAGCCGGTAGTCGGCACCGCTGTAGAGGTGCAGGGCCGTCAGGTGCGCCGGGTCCAGCCGCTCCAGTGCTTGCCTGCCCGCGTCGCCGTAGCGGTCCAGCCACGCGTGGAGCGCCCGGCTCCGGTCCGTGTCGGCGGGCAGGGTCCCGTTGAGCGCGGCGTCGACCAGGGCCACCAGGCCCTCGGGCAGATCGAGCTTGCTGCGGGTGTTGTCCCGGCCGAACCTCATCCGCTCGGCGTACAGCGCGCGGTGCGGCGGGACGAACCGCCCGGCGGAGGGATCGCCCGGGGCGGTCCGGCCGGACGTCCTGACCGCGTCCGCCACCCAGGCGTGGAGTCCGGCGCCGTCGCGCAGCGCGAGGTCGCGTTCCGCGTCGGTTCCCAGGCCGATTCGGTGGGAGGCGCGCAGGATCTCGGGGAGCGACTGCAGGTCGGCCGGGATCGCCCAGGCGACGAGCGCGTCGCGCAGCGCGAGCAGTTCGGCGGGTGACGCGCCGAGCGCCGCGTAGGTGCGCAACAGCCGGAGCGCGGGCCCGTGCTCGCCGCCCACCCGGCGAAGTCCCCGGCTGTCGTGCACTTCGCGGTAGGCGCTGCCCGCCGTGTACCGCCCACGGCGGCCGGCCGGACGGACCAGGGCCTCGGCCGCCTCGCGCGGCAGCCCCGGACCCGCGTACGAGGCGTACGTGAGCGCGGTCATCAGCTCGTCGACGGCGAGCGGTCCCGGGGGCAGCGTACGCAGCCGCTCCAGCTCCGCGGCCGGGTCCGCCGGGATCGCGTCCGGTGCGAAGAAGACGCGCTGGGCCGCGTGCTCGCCGTGGCGGGCGGCGAGTTCGTCGTACATACGGGACACCGCGTCGCGGACGGTCTCGGTGAGCCCGTCGGTCCGGCCCGTGTGCTCGGCGAACGCGAGCTCCAGGTCGGCACTGCGACGCCGCCACGCCCGGTCGCGGTACATGCTCGCGAACCGCACCGCGCCGGGTGATCCGGCGGGCCGCCAGGACGGCACCGCCCAGCCCGGAGAGTCGTCGGAGGCGGTCCCGGTGCCCGTGGGACCGGCGGTGTCGTCGGCGGTGCCCGCCTCCGGGGTGTCCGCCTGACCTGCCGGGGACACGCGAGTGGCGTTGATCTGGACGGGGACCGGATACGCGAGGACGGAGCGCTCGCCCCCCTCGACGGAACCGCTGCCGTCGCGGCCGCTGCCGTCCGGCCCCGCGCCCTGTCGGACCGCGTCGGCCGAGCCGGCGCCAGGCGAGGTTCCGGGCGCGAAGTGGAATGTCCCGACGCCTGAGTCGTGCCGGGTCAGCGGTGCCGGCCGGGACGCGGGGGCGGCGGCCGTGGTGACGGCCCCGGAGGAGGACGGCAGGACCGGCCGGGCCTTCCAGACGGTCGTCTTCCACTGCCCCAGCTTCTTCTCGCGGAGGGCCGTGATGCGCAGCGGGTCGAACGGGTCTTCCTCGAGCACGTCGAGCGGTCCGGTGTAGGCCCAGGCGTTCCGGCCGGTCCGGTCGGAGAACGCCTGCGGCCGCTTCCCTCCGTCGGCCCCGAACTCGGGCATCGGGAAGACGACGGGGGTGCCGACGCTCACCTCGGTCACCAACGGGGCGAGGTCCAGGAGGGCCCAGAGCTCCTCGTCGGGTACGGGCATCGGAGGGTGTCCGGGCAGGTGGATCACCACGGTGCCCTGGTCGGTCCCGGTCCAGATCACTCTTGTTGCGCCCGGTGACTCGTCCGACTTCCACTTCGCCGGGTGAGCAACGGTGCGGATGGTGCCGCTGGGGCTGCCCTTCACCCGCGCGTACCACTGGTCCACGTCCACACCGTTCGGGGCCGGGCGGCCGCTCCAGTTGTAGCCGGTCGCCTCCTTGCCGTCGGTGAGGATCTCCTCGAAGGCACCCAGTTCCTTGAGGTGGTGGGCGGCGAGCGCGTGCCGGTCGGTGATGTCCAGGCCGCTCACGTGAGCCCGTGCCGCCAGGAGCGTCAGCTCCATGACCTGGTCATCGGTCCACGGGTCCGTGGCCGCCATGTGGAGGACGCCGCGGCCCAGGTTCTCCTGGTCAGCGTCCGGTGTCCGGAACAGGACCAGGTCGGCCGCGGCCACGGTGGCCCAGAAAGCCCGTGTGATGTCCTTCGGACCCGCCTGCGTGACATCGGGCAGGTCCAGCGTGCCCTGTACGAGGGTCAGTCCGTTGCCGCCCGAGAACTCGTCGAGCGCGTACCCCAGGGCGGTGTCCCGCACCATCTCGCCGAGCCGAGCGTCCGGGCGCGCGGCCACCAGGCCCCGGGCCGCGTCCAGGACCCCCAGGTAGGCGGACTGGTCCGGGGTGTCCCCGCCGATCCGCCGCGCGAGGAACGTCCACATCTCCATCCGGAACGGCGTGGTCGCCCGCAGGACCGGGTCGTTGAGGCGCAGGGTCTCCAGCGCGCCGATGCCCTTCAGCACCCGCTCGTACGTGCCCCCCGGCACACCGCGGTCGTCCTCGACGGCGACGCCGAACGCCTCCCGCAGCGCACGCACCAGCCGCAGCGTGGCCGCACGGGTCTCCGGCGGCACGGCACCCGGGCCGCGGTGCAGCTCCGCGTCGCGCGCCAGCTGGTCCAGCTCGTGATCCAGGGGCTCCGGGCGGACGCGGTCCACGCGACCGACCACACCTCCCGGAGTGTCCTCCACGGCGAAGTAGTCTTCGCCGACCCCGGCGATCGAGGACTTCGCCTCGACGTCCAGCCGGCCGGCGTTGGCCGTGTGCTGCGCGAGCGACAGCCCCTCGTCGTCCAGGGGGTCCTCCACACGGGGTACCGGACGGCCCTCCCACTGATCGCGGTCAGGGTCGCCGGCCGACAGGCCGAAGCACGCCTCCAGGCCGATCCGGTGGCCGGGGGGCAGCTCCCTGACCTCGCGCAGCCCACCGATGTACCGCCCGCCGTCGGCAGCGGACAGCCACACGGTGCGGCCGTCGCGCAGGACGAGTGACATCGCGCCCGGAGTCCCGTGGGCGTAGTACGCGTAGACCGCGCGGTCCGGGGTGAGCGCCTCGGAGCTGACGTTCTTGTCGCCGTCAGCGGTGGCCACGTAGTGGAGGAGCCGCTTCTTGCGGAAGAAGCTCCGCAGCCGGTCCTCGCGGACCGCCATGTCGTCGTCCATCGAGATGCGGCCGAACCGCTCGCTGCGGTCGAAGACCAGGGGATGGGTGGCCACGTCGCTGTCGCGGAACAGCGTGCCGTCGAGGGCGGTCCACTCGCGGTCCTCGAACGGCGCGGGTACCGCGGGCGGGTCGAACGGCACCCAGTCGCCGTGCCAGCCCTCGGTGTTCCGGACCATCATCGTCGGCACAGAGGCGCCCAGGCCGTTGTCGTGCCGCAGGCGCCCGTCACCGCTGGGCGCCCACACCCGCCGGCCCATCCGGAGGGCGACCGCGCGCATCAGCTCCATGTACTGCGACCCCGCGTACGGAATCGCCAGCACCACCGGCACGTGCGGCGGCAGCTTCGCCAGCTCCGGGTCGTGGGCCAGCCTCTCCGCGAACTCCTCGTGGCTCAGCCGCCGCCCGTCGAAGGCCCGGTCCCCGATCACGTACGCCTCGCCGCCCCAGGGCGCGGACTGGTCCGGCTCCTCCACCTCCGGCTTGCCCAGCCCGCCCAGGACCACCCGCACACGGTCGGTCCGCACCCGGTCGGTCAGGGTCCCCGTCAGGTCGCGTCCCCGCACCGTGCCGGAGGCGTCCCGCACCAGGGCGTTCGGGTCCACGAACGGGTCCGTGGCCTGCGTGGTGGGAGCCGTGGGGCCGAAGACGGTCGCGTCGTCCCGGGCGGTGGCCCCGAAGGCGGTGGTCCGGGCGGTGGTGGTCTGGGCGGTGGTGAGCAGCCGGGTGGCGGTGATCCAGGGGCCCGGGGCGTTGGTGGCCGGGTCGACGAGGGCGCGGATGCCGAGCGGGATCGAGGGGTCCGCGCTGGTCAGCGTCATCGGCGCGCCGTAGCCGAAGGCCGGGCGCCCGGTGCGCTGGGAGAACCGCTGCACCAGCTCGGGGCTCAGTGCCCCGTCGCCGGTGGTCAGGAACAGCACCGGTACGTCCAGGGGGACCGTGCGCAGCCCGGGAGACATGTCCAGCAACGCCAGGTACTCGTTCTCGGAGACGCGGACGGGGGCAAGGCCGGGGACGTGCAGCACGATGTTCCCGGCCCGGTCGGCCTCCACGACGTTCAGCAGCGGCATCGGAACGCCCGGGCCGGTCCATTCCGGCTGGACCGGACGCATGGCGAGCCCGTCGGGCCCGGGCGTCATCTGCCGCACGTTGACCCAGTCGATCCCTGCCGGTGCGGCTGTCCCGGACCAGTTGACGCCCTGGATGTGCGAGCCCTGCGTCAGCATCGCCGCCTGTGCGAAAGCACCACTCTCGTTCAGGTGGTACGCGGCCAGCAGATCCCGGTCGGAGACGTCCAGGCCCTCCGCTATCGCCTTGGCCGTCAGCGCCCACAAGCTCTCCTGCCACAACCGGTTCCAGGCGACCGTCGCGTCGAGGTGCAGGACTTGGCGGCCCATCGCTTCCCGCTCCGCGGACGACAGCGAGCCGAAGATCTGCGCGGCACGGACCATGGCCCAGAAGGTGGACGCCACGTGCCGGGGGGTGAACGTGGCCGAGGCGGGCAGCGACTGCACGAAACGGGTCACCTGCTCGCCCTGCCGGGAAAGCTGATGGAGCGTGACCTGGACAGCGGGCGACGGCACCGCCCTCGTCAGCTTCGCACCCGGATCGGCCGCGACCCGGGCCGCCGCGAAGTCGAGCAGGGACAGATACCCGGCGGGGTCCGGGGCCCGGCCGGTGTGCGCCTGGACGAAGAAGTCGAACATGTCCTGGCGGAACGGTGCGAGGTGGCCGATGTCCGTGTCGTTCGCCCGCATCCGCTCCAGCGCGCCGATGCCCTTCAGCGCCCGCTCGTACCGGCCCCCCGGCACGCCCCGGTCGTCCTCGACCTCCAGGCCGAACGCCGAGCGGAGCCCACGCACGAGCCGCAGCGTGGTCTCTCGCGTCTCGGGGGACACCGCGGCCGGGCCACGGTGCAGCCCCGCGTCCCGCGCCAACTGGTCCAGCTCGTGGTCCAGCGGCTCGGGGCGGCGCCGGACCCGGCGTCCGAACACACCGTTCGCCGCGCCCACGACCACCCGGGCGGTGTCGTCCAGACCGGTGTGCCTGGTGCTGCCTTCGACATCCCGCCGGCTTTCGTTGGACACGAGCTGGTCGAGCGGCACGTCGCCCAGCGGATCGTCGACGTGAGGCGCCGGAGCGTACACGGGCTGGTCCCGCAGCGGATCGCCGTCCGAAGAACTCCAGCAGACCTCCAGATGCATCCGGTGCCCCGGCGGCAGTTCCCGCACCTCGGGCAGCCCGGAGATGTAGCGCGCGGCATCCTCCTTGCCCAGCGTCACCGTCCGGCCGTCACGGAGGGGAAGATGCATCCTGCCCGGCTCACCATGGGCGCCGAAGACGTACACGGCCGGATCCGGAGCGATCTGCTCGGTACTCGCCGTATAGCGCCCGTCACCGGCCGGCAGCCTGTGCAGGAGCCGGCTCATCCGGCGGTACGTCCGGAAACGCCGCTCCCGCCGGCGCAGCCCGTCCTCCTCCGCGACGGCCAACCGGCCGAGCCACTCATGGTGGTCGTCCATCAGCGGACGGGTGAGCACGTCGCTGTCGCGGAACGTCGTCCCGTCCAGCGCCGTCCACTCACGGTCCGCGTACGGCGCGGTCGCCGCCGATGACGGAGGCACCGGCACCCACGCGCCGACCGCCGCGTCCGGGGAACGGTCCATCAGCACCAGTACGTGCCCGTTCCCGGACCCGTCGGGAACCAGCCGCCCCTCGCCGCTCGGGCCCCACACGGTCCGGCCGAGCCGGTCGGCCACCGCCCGCAACGTCGCCTGGTACTGCTCCCCCGCGAACGGAATGGCCAGCACGACAGGGACGTCCTTCGGCAGCTTCGCCAACTCGGGGTCGGCCGCCAGCGCGTCAGCGACCGCCTCGGCGTCCAGCACCCGGCCGTCCGGCAGCCGCACCCGCCCGTTCTCGCCTTCGGCCGCCACGACGTAGGCGGTGTCCGGCCACGGCGCGGGCTCGTTCGACACCTCCTTCGGCGCGGCACCCGGCCGGGTCTCGACGACCCGCACCCGCCCCGGCAGAACCCGGCCCACCACGGGCCTGCCTGTCCAGTCACGGCCCTGCGCACGCCCCGACGGACCCTTGAGCAGGCCGTTCGGCGACAACATCGGGTCGTTCGGCCCCATGAACCTGCCCGACATGGCCGGCGGCGCGGAAGAGTTCACCGC
Source organism: Streptomyces sp. NRRL F-5630 (assembly GCF_000719475.1). GTDB lineage: Bacteria > Actinomycetota > Actinomycetes > Streptomycetales > Streptomycetaceae > Streptomyces. The sequence continues at coordinate 20,580 of NZ_JOGO01000091.1, forward strand.
GGGCGCAGGCGCGGGCGCGGCCGTCCCCGGCGGTGGCGCGAACAGGGACATCTCCGCGTCCCCCGTCGTCCCACTGCCGAGCGCCTGCCCGGCGGCAGGCCCGTCCCAGGCCCGCACGCTCTGATGACTGGGGACGATCGAGAACCAGGACAGCTCCAGGTCCATACCCACCGAACCGGCCGCCGAGACCAGCAGGAACTGCAAAGCCACCGGCAACGGAGGCTCCGGCTGACCGTTGGCGGCGAAGTACGAACCGACCGCGAACCGCAGATCGCCCCACGTCAACGGCGACCGGACACCATT
>NZ_JOGO01000092.1 GCF_000719475.1 Streptomyces sp. NRRL F-5630
ACCCCTCACTCCCCCACCGCCCCCGCCTCCCTCCGCAAGCTCTACCTCACCCGCTTCGCCTTCGCCGCCGTATGGGCCGCCGTCCTCTTCGCGACGGCCGACAGCACGCTGAGTGTGCTGAGCGGAACGCTGCTCGTCATCTATCCGCTCTTCGACGTGGCGTGCGCCGTCGTCGATGTCCGCTCGGCGCGGGCGGGTGAGGGGCCGGTGCGCGGGCTGTACGCGAACATCGCGCTGAGCACTCTCACCGCCATCGGCCTCGCGGTCGCCGCCACGTCCGGCATCCCGGCGGTTCTGCGGGTGTGGGGCGCCTGGGCTGTCACGGCGGGCCTCGTACAGCTCGTCGTCGGGGCGCTCCGGCGCCGTATCGGCGGGCAGTGGGCGATGATCGCGAGCGGCGCGATCTCCACGCTCGCGGGCGCGTCCTTCTTCGCGATGGCCGGCCAGGACGGCGCGAAGGTGAGCAGCCTGGCCGGTTACGCCTTCCTCGGCGGCGTCTTCTTCCTCGTCTCGGCCCTCCGCATCAAGCGGCCCCACACGCACGCCTGACCCCGGCACCGGCGCGCGCCCCTTGCCACCACCGAGGCGCCCACCACCTGATACGGACCCGGTCGGCACACACCGCCCACCCCGGCACGGCGCGCGCCTTGGACCACCACGGCGCGCGCCGCCTGACATCACCAGGCGCAGGCGCGCACCCGCCCGTCCCCGCCATGCCCTCTGCCACTCCCAGCGGGACGGCCGAGATCCCCTTCACCGTCACGGCCCCGGGCAGGGCGACGCCGGGCGACTACGTCGGGGGCCTGCTCACCTCGCTCAAGCAGCCGGACGACGCCGAGGGCATCAACGGGGACCGCAGGCTGGGCATCAAGGTGAAGCTGCGCGTGAGCGGCGCCCTCGAACCGGCGCTGGCGGTCGAGGACGCGCACGTCTCGTACGACGGCACGGCCGACCCCTTCGGGCGGGGGAACGCGACGCTGACGTACACGGTCCACACCACGGGCAACGCGGCGGTCGCGGCCCGTCAGGCAGCCGAACTGACGGTCCCCTTCGGGTGGTTCGCCGCTCACGTGGCTCCCCCGAAGGACACCCCCGAACTCCTTCCCGGCGAACGCTGGAAGGTCACGGTCCCAGCCACGGGCGTCATCCCGTCCTTCGCGCTCACGGCGAAGATCACTGACCCCGCTTCTCACCGACGCCTCCGGCTCGACATCGCCCCTCCCGCCGGTGATGGCGACGGCCCACGGCACGGCGATCCCCTGGACCCTGCTCGTCCTCCTCCTGGCCCTCGTCGCCCGCACGGTGGCGGCGCTCCGCCTCCCCCGCCACCGCAAGCGGGGCGAGAAGGCCCGCAAGCGGGCTGCTGTGGCGAGGGAACTGCGGAAGCGGGAGGAGAAGGCGGGATGACGGGCGGCCCCCGGCCCATACCCGCGCCCCCGCCCCCGCCCGGTCCGCGCCTCCGCGACGGGCGCGCCCGCGACGGGCGCCTCCCCTACGGACGCACCGCTACGGAAGCCTCCGCCACGGGCGCCTCCGCTACGGGCGCTTGCGTGGCTTCCCGCGCTTGGTGGCGCCCCTGGGCGCGCCCTTGGCGGCGGCCCCCTTCGAGGACCCCTTCGGCGCCCCCTTGGACGAGCCCTTCGCGGCACCCTTCACCGCCCCGGACCGCCCGCCCCCCGGCTTCCCGCCGTTCCGCCCGCCCGCGCCGCGCCCCCCGGCCTCGTTCCGCCCGGCGGCGGGTGGCTTCGGGCCGCGGCTGCTGTTGACCGTACGGCCCCGGACGATGCCGATGAACTGCTCGACCAGTTCCGTGGTCGCGTCCTCGGGCCAGGCGAGCGCGACGCGTGAGACGGGGGCGTCGGTGACCGTGCGGTAGGTGAGGTCGCGGCGGTGGTGGAGCCGGGCGAGCGACTGGGGCACGACGAGCACGCCGATCCCCGCCGCGACCAGCTCGACGGCGTCGGCGGTCGTGGCGGGCCGCTCGTTCGCGGGGCGGCCGGGCAGCTCCTCCCACTCCAGCACGTCGTCGAGCGGGTGCAGCAGGATCTCGTCGGCGAGGTCCGCGGTGGTGACCTCCTCGGCCACGGCGACGAGGTGGTCCTTCGGGATCACGACGACGGTGGCCTCGGTGTAGAGGGGGATGGCGCTCAGCTCCGTACGGTCCACGGGCAGCCGCAGGAACCCGGCGTCGGCGCCCCGCGCGCGCAGCAGCCCCTCGGCCTCGTCCGTGGGGACGGAGGTGAGGGTCAGCGGGACACCAGGAAGGCGCTCGTTCCAGATCCGCACCCACTTCGTGGGGGTCACGCCGGGAACGTAGGCGAGCGTGAACGAAGGGGAAGCGTCCGAGCCAGTCACCGCTCCAGGCTACCCGCGGCCGTGGCGCCAGGGGCCCCCGGCACTCGTTACGCTGGACGCATGACGTCGCACAAGACCACCCAGACCATGAAGCCCGCGACCGCGGCGAAGAAGCTGGGTGTGTACCTGGAAGCCACCCCCGCCGAGTTCCGGGAGGGCCCCGTCTCACGCGACGAACTGAACGCGCTCCAGGCCGACCCGCCGGAGTGGCTCCGCGCGCTGCGCCGCAACGGTCCCCACCCCCGCCCGGTGGTCGCGGCACGCCTGGAGATCTCGATCGCCGGCCTCGCGCGCGGCGGCATCACGGACCCCCTCACCACCGACCAGATCGAGGCTCTCAAGCAGGAGTGCCCCGACTGGCTCCGCCGGGAACGCGCCACGCACGCCGAGACCCGCAAGGAAGCCGCCCGCCTGAAGGCCCGCGACGAAGAACGCGCGGCCCGCGACGCCTCGTAGACGGTTCCTGCCGGCCTCGGCGGGCCACCCCTTCGGGCAGTACCAGTCCGCCCCCGGCACCGGACCGTCTCGCCGTAGGCCGCGACCTGCCCGGCCAGGAGGCGCGGCGGTGTGCTCTTGCCGGCGCCGTTCGCGCCCAGACGGCTCCCCCCACCGGAGGCCTTCGCCGTGAGCAGGACCCACGACTGTGCGCAACGCTCGTGAGCGATACACCTGCGAGGCTCGGCCCGCGAGTCCTGCGCGCGCCTGCGCTTTCGGCCTGACCGGCGCACGATGGGAAGGGGCCCGAAAGGGTGTGCGCCGGCTTTCTGGACGGCGTGCCCCCTCCTGGTTCGTCTCAGGGCTCATTTCCTCCCCTCCCTGATCTCGTAGGAGGCTGGTATGTCCCGCACCATCGTGCTCGGGTACGACGGTTCGCCCGAGAGCACGGCGGCTGCCGACTGGGCGGCCGAAGAGGCCCTGCGCACGGAGGCTTTTCTCCGTGTCGTCTACGCCTGGGAGTGGCAGCCGTACTCTCTCGGCATCACGGATGCCACTCCCGACGGGCGGGCGTTCATGGACGAGCTCCCCGTCGGCGAGGCCGAACGGCTGATGCGGCGCTACCGGGGCCTGCGGGCCGGGGGTGAACGCGTCAGCGGAGCGCCCGCCACGGCTTTGATCGACATGGCCCGCTCCGCAGCGCTGCTGGTGGTGGGATCCCGGGGGCTGGGCAAGATGCACGGGTTCGTCGTCGGCTCGGTGGCACAGTCCGTGATCGCCCGGGCGGTCTCCCCTGTGGCTCTGGTCCGCCCTGGTACGCATCTCCCCGAGGCCGGCCCTCCGGAAGGAGGCGAGGTGCTGCTGGGCCACGACCTCCGCCATCCCGCGCGACGTCTTCTCGACGCCGCTTTCGAAGCGGCCGACCGCCGTGGCGCCCCCCTGCGGGTCGTGCACGCCTGGCCCGAGCCGCGCGCCCTGCCCGGCGCGGCCACCGACCCGGACACGCTCCGGGCGGAGGAGTCCGCCCGGACCACGCGCCTGCGGAACATGCTCGCGCCGTGGCGGGAGTCTCATCCTCATGTCACCGTGCGGGCGCAGGCGGTCGCGGGAAAGCCGACGGATCTTCTCCTCCAGGAGTCGCACCACGCTCAGCTGCTCCTCGTCGGCCGGCGCACAGCACGTCACGGCCCGCTCGGGCCGCGCATCGGCCATGTCACCCAGGCCGCCATGCAGCACGCTGTCTGCCCCGTGGAAGTGGTGCCGGAGGAGGAGGGCGAAGCATGAGCCCCGCACCTGCGGTGGGGAACCGGGGCGCGGACCCGCGTCTCCCGGAGCCCGATTCACGAGGGGGGGACGACGATCACCGGGCAGTGTGCCCGGCGCAGCACTCCCCTGGCGACGGAGCCAAGGCGCATTCCCGTGTAGCCGCCGTTCCCTTTGCGGCCCACCACGAGTCCGAGAGCGTGCTCGCCTGCCTCGGCGAGCACCTCCACCGGTGAGCCCTCCACGACCTCGTGGGTGACCGCCACGTCAGGATGGTCCTCGGCCCACCCCGCCACCGCCTCCGCGAGCGCTCGTCGCTCCTCCTTGAAGTGATCACTGTGCCCCCGGGCGGTGGTGAAGACGGACGGCTGCCACGCCGCGACGACCCGCAGAGCGCAACCACGCGAGGCCGCTTCCTGAAAGGCCCAGTCCAGCGAAGCGTGGGAGGACGCACTGTCGTCGACGCCCACCACGAGGTAAGCGGGTTCCTGCGTGCTGTGTTCTGGATGACCGACGACGGCGACGGGACAGCGCGCACGGGCCGCCAGGGGCAGAATGAGCGCGCTCGTCCCCAGGAATCCGCTGGGGCCGCGGAGGTGCCGCGAGCCGAGTACCAGCATTCCGGCGTTCTCCGACAGCTCGGTCAGCAAGGACGCGGGCGCCGCCTCCAGAAGGTGCGTGGTCACCTCGACACCCGGTTGTCGTTCGCGCGCCCATGACGCCGCCCGTTCCAGCGCCTCCTCGCCCTCCTGGGCCTGTCGCAGCAGCCCTGGGGTGGCGTCGACGTGCTGGGTGTCGTGCGGTGGCGCTACCGCGACCACGAGCTGGAGCGACACCCCTCGCAGCGAGGCCTCGTCGGCCGCCCAGGCCAGGGGAACGCGCCAGTCCCGCTCAGGGTCCACTCCGCTGATGACGGATTCCTGCCCCGCGCCGTATCTCATCGTTCCCGCTCCGTTGTCGGCTTGCGGGCGGTCGCCGTCCCGCATCCTCACGGTGCGGGCGTGGGCGTGGCCGCGCAACCGCTGTCCGCCCGCGCCCACGCCCACGCCCACGCGTGAGCCTCAAGCCACGGCGGACGAGAGCGCGTCGGAGGAAGGAAGGGGCGGGCCCGGCTCCCTCATGTTCCCTGGCCCGTCCGCCTCTCCTCAGCCGCTGCCGCGCGGCACGACGGTCTCCAGCTGCCTGTGGTCCGGGTCGCCGAGAACCACCTTGACAGCGCCTGTCTCCGCGGCGCGCGAGAAGATGTCGTAGGCCTGCTCCATCTGGTCGAGGGTGAACCGGTGGGTGACCAGATCCGAAACCGGCAGCCGCCCGGCCGCCAGCATGTCGAGCAGCATCGGTGTGGTCGAGGTGTCCACCAGTCCGGTGGAGAGGGTGACGTCCTTGATCCACAGTTCTTCCAGATGGAGTGTCGCGGGCTCGCCGTGCACCCCGATGTTGGCGACGCGGCCGCCGGGGCGCACCATACGCGTGCACATCTCGAACGTCTGCGGGGTCCCCACCGCTTCCATGACCACGTCAGCGCCAAGCCCTCCCGTGAGGTCGGCGACCAACTGCTCCGGGTCCTCGTCCCCGGCCGCTGTCACGTCGGCACCCAGCTCACTGGCGGTCGCCAGCCTCGATGCCACGAGGTCGACGACGATGATCCGGCCGGGGCTGTAGAGGCGAGAGGCGGTCACGGCCGCCAGTCCGACCGGCCCCGCGCCCACCACGACGACGGTGTCGCCCGGTTTCACCTGCCCGTTGAGGACACCGACCTCGTAAGCGGTGGGGAAGATGTCCGCGAGGAGCACGGCATCGAAGCTGTCGACCGCGCTGGGCAAGGGGTGGACGGACGTGTCGGCCAGGGGGACCCGGACGTACTCGGCCTGCGTCCCGTCGATGAGATGGCCGAGGATCCAGCCTCCGCCGCCCTGGCACTGACCGTAACGGCCTTCCCGGCAGAAGCGGCACCGGCCGCAGGCGGAGACGCACGAGACGAGCACACGGTCACCGGGCCGCACGGAACCCACCGCGGCGCCCGCCTCGACGACCGTCCCGACCGCCTCGTGTCCCAGCACCCGGCCCGGCCGGACCTCGGGCACGTCCCCCTTGATGATGTGCAGGTCCGTGCCGCACAAGGTGACAGCATCCACACGGACGATCACATCGGTTGGATCCTGGAGAGTCGGATCGGGGACCTCTTGCCAGGCGATGTCGTTCTTCCCGCGGAGCACGAGAGCCTTCATGGCGTCCTCCTTCGATGCGAAAACCTTCGGGGGACCGGAACGGGGAAAGCCGGGAGTCGGTCCGCCAGAGCTGAGCGGCGTCAAGCGAGCGGTACTACCGCGACGGGCGCCGGGCTGTGGTGCACGACCGCATGGGCCACGTGCCCGAGGCGAGTCCCCACGGGCACCGCGCGCGAACGGCGGCCCACGACCACGAGCCTCGCGTCGAGCGAGGCGTCCATGAGGCTGTTGGCGGGAGACCCCTTCGCGATGCTCACGTCGGTCTCCACCTCCGGATACTGGCGGCGCCACGGAGCCAGCAGCCCGTTGATCTCGGTGCGCGCACGTGTTTGGGTCTCCTCGTCGATGCCGCCGTGCACCGCGCCCCCGTAGCCGTAGGAGGGAAACGGTTTCCATCCGTGCACGAAGCGAAGCCGCGCCCGGTGCAGGGCCGCCTCTTCGAAGGCGAAGGCGAGCAGGGCCTGGCAGGGGTCCCGGGGGTCGAGCCCCACCGTGATGTTCCCGGTCGCGGTCTGCCCGGCAGGGGGCGTCGCGGCATCTTGGGTGGCGAGGGATATCTCTTGCCCGACGCCGTCCGCGGGAGCTCCAGGACGCACGAGTACGACGGGACGCGGGGCCGTACCCGCGACGGCCAGAGAAACCGAGCCCACGGCGAAGCCGTGCCCTCCCCGGCCGACCTCGCTGGAACCGAGCGCGACCAGCCCGGCCGTCGCCGCGGCCTCGCCGAGCTCGGTGGCGGTGAAGGTACCGGAGAGCACCGTGGTGCGCACGTTCAGACCCGGGTGATCCTCTCGCACCCGCGTGGCCTGCTCGCGTACCAGCGACTGGGCCCAGACATCGAGTTGAGGATCATGCGGCAAAGGTGCCGACCACGTGGCCGGCCATTCCTGAACGTGCACGAGGTGGAGCCGGGTGTGACGCAGCGCCGCCTCGTCGGCCCCCCAGCGCATCGCCTGTCGGCTGCCGTCGGAACCATCCAGACCCACCAGCACCTCTGCCGTGAACTCCTTCGTCGTCATCCCTGCCTCCTGGCTTGTTCGGGCTCGCGCCCGGCGCCGGCGCTCACGGACCGGGCGAATGAGGGTTCCCCGTTCTCGGAAGACGTCGAGGGTCACCTCGAAGACGTCGAGGATCTCCGTCAGAAGATGTCGAGGATCTTCTCGACGGGCCGGCGGCTCGTCGCCCTTCCGGCCGGTCCCCGGCCCAGCCGCACCAGCGCCTGGACCGGGCCGTCGGAGCCGGCGGGCCCGTTCATCAGCCAGCGCAGCGACGCACGGTCTGAAGGGGACGTCGCGGTCGCCGTCGCGAGATGAGCCAGGGTCGCCGCGAGCATGACCCGCTCGACGGCCTGCCCCGCGACCACCCAGTCCTGCGGGTTGTCCGCCACGGTACTCAGCGTGGCCAGGGCAGGACGCCGCTCGACCGCTGTCTCGGACGGCTCGTGGGGGGACGTGTGCGGCCGGGAGACCGGCGAGGGGGCGGCACCACTGCCAGGCACTTCTCCGAGTTCGGCCTCACTGTGGTTGTCGGCCATGACGTCCATCAGGAAGCGGGCACGCTTGTCGCTGGGAAAGACCAGGTGCGCCCCCTCGGCCTCCACCTCACGCGTCAGCTCGTCCCGGAGACCGGCGGACACAGGGGCATCGGTGACAATGCGGCTGCTGCGATGACGCTCGGCAAGAGCCGGGTAGAGCCGGCCGAGCACCGCGTCGGGACGCACGCCTTCGGGGCCAGGACGCACGCGAGCCACCAGATCGGGATCCGCGAGGTCGGGCGTGGTGTCGACCTCGAGGGGCAAGCCCGCGTGCGCGGCGGCCACACGAAGATTGAACAGGGCGGCTCCACAATCGATGCGCCGTGCACGCGATACGTCCGCGACGCCCGGACCGCTACCCGCCGTATCCACCCGCACGTCGAGGGAACCGCTATCGCGGTGGTAGACGAATCGCCACGGTTGAGTGTTCCGGACGGACAGAGCGGTCGCCGCATCGCGCACGAGCGCGCGCAGAGTGGCATCCGGGATCATCGCAGCGGCCATCACGGCCCTCCTCCCCTCTCGTTCCAGAGTGGCCTTGCCGCTGGCTCCCGCATCTCGGGGAGGCACAACCGCCGCGCAAGTACCAGGAACGGGAAGAGGGCGAGATCAACCGGATCACCGACGAGCGCATGGCCAACCCGGCACCCGGCATCCCGATCGAGGACATCATGAGGGAGACGCTGGCGCGCGGTGAGTGAGTACCGAACCGTCTTCCGACCAGAGGCACAGGCCGAGCTCCGGAAGATCCCTCGTGACATGGCCCTACGCTTCCTGACCAAACTGACCGCACTGGAGAGCGACCCCCTTGGCTTCAACACCACCGCGCTCGTGTCACAGCCAGAACGCCGTCGACTGCGGGTCGGCGACTACCGGGTCGTCTACACGATCGACAAGGGAGAGCTCGTAGTGTGGGTCGTCCACGTCGGGCATCGCTCCACCGTTCACGACACCTGATCCCGAATGATCCAGCGTCTGAACATCCAGCCCAGGTCCAGCAGAGGCGCAACCGATCAGGTCGTCACAGCGGTTCCATCCTCGGGGCCCAGCAGAGGTGACCCACCGTCAAGAAATCCAGCACCGCACCAGCACGGTATGGACGAAGGGGCCGAGTCTCAAGAGCCCGGCCCCTTCTGATCTGCTTATTTGCCACGTCAGCGACGTCGTGACACGTCACCCACTACACGTTGAACCGGAACTCCACCACGTCCCCGTCCCGCATCACGTAGTCCTTGCCCTCCATGCGGGCCTTGCCGGCCGCGCGGGCCTCGGCGACGGAGCCGGTGGCGACGAGGTCGTCGAAGGAGATGATCTCGGCCTTGATGAAGCCGCGTTCGAAGTCGGTGTGGATGACTCCGGCCGCCTGGGGGGCCGTGGCGCCCTTGTCGATGGTCCAGGCGCGGGTTTCCTTGGGGCCGGCGGTCAGGTAGGTCTGGAGGCCGAGGGTCTCGAAGCCGACGCGGGCGAGGGTCGCGAGGCCCGGTTCGTCCTGGCCGACGGACTGGAGGAGTTCGAGGGCCTCCTCGTCGTCCAGTTCGGCGAGGTCCGCCTCCAGCTTCGCGTTGAGGAAGATCGCCTCGGCCGGGGCGACGAGCGCGCGCTGCTCGGCCTTGAAGGTGTCGTCCGTCAGCTCGTCCTCGTCCACGTTGAAGACGTAGAGGAAGGGCTTGGTCGTGAGCAGGTGCAGGTCGTGGAGGGGGGCGGCCTTCTCCGTGCCCTGCGCGATGCCCTTGGAGAAGAGCGTGTCGCCCGCCTCCAGGATCGCCTTCGCCTCCTCGACCGCCGCGAGCTTCGGGGCCACGTCCTTCTTGATCCTGGCCTCCTTCGCGAGGCGCGGGAGGACCTTCTCGACCGTCTGGAGGTCGGCGAGGATCAGCTCGGTGTTGATCGTCTCGATGTCGTCCTTCGGGGAGACCTTGCCGTCGACGTGCACGACGTTGTCGTCCTTGAAGGCGCGGATCACCTGGCAGATCGCGTCGGTCTCACGGATGTTCGCGAGGAACTTGTTGCCCAGGCCCTCGCCCTCGCTCGCGCCGCGCACGATGCCGGCGATGTCCACGAAGTCCACCGTCGCGGGGAGGACACGGGCCGAGCCGAAGAGCTCGGCGAGCTTCGGCAGCCGCGGGTCCGGCACGCCCACGACGCCCACGTTCGGCTCGATCGTGGCGAAGGGGTAGTTCGCCGCCAGCACGTCGTTCTTCGTCAGGGCGTTGAAGAGGGTGGACTTGCCGACGTTGGGGAGGCCGACGATCCCGATGCTTGTACTCATGACTCTCTAAGTCCGCTCACGAATCCGAAGGTGGGTACGAAAGTGCGTACGGCCGGGACCGCGGGTCGTGACGCTTCGCCGACCGTGACCGTGACCGCCCGCCCCTCCGGCCGGTGCCGGTGCGCCTCTCACGGTACAGGGAGGCGGCACGGGGCCGACCCGGCACCGTACGGCAGCGGGGGCGCCGTGGGCAAAAGCGCGTGTCCCGGACCGGAGGGCACGGGGCGCGGCGCCTACGTTGGTGCGGTGGAGCAACCCAGTACGCGCAGGCCGCCCGACAGGCCGTCCCCCCGTCCCCCCGCCGCCCGTCCCGCCCGCCGCCCGTTGCCGCCGCAGGGTGCGCAGGGGCGCGGGGGCCCTCCCCGTCCTCGTCCGCCCCGTCCCTCGCGCCGTCCCCGTACCGCGTCGGGCGCGACCCGTACCCCTTCCCGGGTCCCCGGGCCCCGGCTCACCGGGCTCGGGACCGGGCTCTTCGCCGTGGCGGCGATGCTGCTCGCCTCCGGCCTCGCGCTCGCCGCGGGGTCCTCGGTGCTCGTGTACGGGCTGCTCTTCCTGCCCGTGAGCGTGCTCGCCGCGCTGTGGGTGCGGCCCGCCGACCTCTTCGCGGCCCCCGTCGCCGTGCCGCTCGCCTTCGCCGTGGGGCTCACACCGCTCGCCGAGAGCGACGGCGGGCTCGCGGGGCACGCGGTGGGCGTCGTGACGGCGCTCGCGGTGCACGCCGGGTGGCTGTACGCGGGGACGGCGGTGGCGGCGGCGCTGGTGGTGGCACGCAAGATGCGGATGGTGCGCAGGCGGGCCGCGGCCTCCGCACGGGGGAAGGGCCGGCCGCGGGGGTGAGCGGCGGCCGGCCCCGCCCGGCTCAGCCGCGCTCCGCCACCCGCATCGCCGCTCCCACGATCCCCGCGTTGTTCTGGAGCTGGGCCGGGACCAGATCGGCGTGGATTCCCTTGATGTGGGGGAGGAACTTCTCCGCCTTGCGGCTCACTCCGCCGCCGATGACGAGGAGTTCCGGCGAGAAGAGCATCTCGACGTGGGCGAGGTACTTCTCGACCCGCTTCGCCCAGTGCGCGTAGCTCATGTCGTGGTCCTCCTTGACCTTCGAGGAGGCGCGCTTCTCGGCGTCGTGGCCGTCCAGCTCCAGGTGCCCCAGCTCCGTGTTCGGCACGAGCACGCCGTTGGTGAAGATCCCGGAGCCGATGCCGGTGCCGAAGGTCAGGACGATCACCGTACCCGTGCGGCCCTTGCCCGCGCCGAAGCGCATCTCGGCGAGGCCCGCCGCGTCCGCGTCGTTGAGCGCCGTGACCGGGCAGGAGGCGCCCAGGCGCTCTTCGAGGAGGCCCTCGATGTGCGTACCGACCCAGCTCTTGTCCACGTTCGCGGCGGTCCGCACCGTGCCGTCCGTGATCACGCCGGGGAAGGTGACCCCGACCGGGCCCTGCCAGCCGAAGTGGTCCACGACCTCCTTCACCTTCTCCGCGACGCCCTCCGGGGTCGCCGGGTGCGGGGTGAGGACCTTGTGGCGCGGCTGCGCCAGGTCGCCGAGGTCCAGGTCCACGGGCGCGCCCTTGATGCCAGAGCCGCCGATGTCCACGCCGAAGATCTGCATGGGGACCACCGTACGACGGACCCCCCGCGCCTGCCCCGCGTTGAGCGGCGGCCGGGGGGTCTTGTCGAGGGGCGGTCAGGCGGGGCGGCGCTCCGGACGCCGCGCCCGTGCGGACCGGCCCGGCGCCCCGCAAGGGCGGCACTCCGGCACCGGCCGCGCGGGAAGGCTCAGCCCGCCGTGCGCGCACCCTCCGTACGGGCGCCCGCCGCGAGCGCGGCCGCCTCGGCGCGCAGGTCGCGGCGCAGTTCCTTCGGCAGCGAGAAGGTGATCGACTCCTCCGCCGCCTTGACGATCTCGACGTCCTCGTACCCGCGCTCGGCGAGGTGGGCGAGGACGCCGTCGACGAGGACCTCGGGGACCGAGGCGCCGGAGGTCACGCCGACCGTCTCGACGCCGTCGAACCAGGCCGCGTCGATCTCGGCGGCCTCGTCGACGAGGCGCGCGTCGCGCGCGCCCGCGCCCTTGGCGACCTCGACGAGGCGGACCGAGTTCGAGGAGTTCTTCGAGCCGACGACGATGACGAGGTCGGCGTCGGCGCCCATCTGCTTGACGGCGGTCTGGCGGTTCTGCGTCGCGTAGCAGATGTCGTCGCTGGGCGGCGAGACGAGGCCGGGGAACTTGGTCTTGAGGGCGTCGACGGTCTCCATCGTCTCGTCGACCGAGAGGGTCGTCTGCGAGAGCCACACGACCTTCTTCTCGTCGCGGACCTCGACGTTCGCGACGTCCTCGGGGCCGTCGACGAGTGTGATGTGGTCGGGGGCCTCGCCGGAGGTGCCGATGACCTCCTCGTGTCCCTCGTGGCCGATGAGGAGGATGTCGTAGTCCTCGTTCGCGTAGCGCACGGCCTCGCGGTGCACCTTGGTGACGAGCGGGCAGGTCGCGTCGATCGTCGCGAGGCGGCGCGCGGCGGCCTCCTCGTGCACGGTCGGTGCGACGCCGTGCGCGGAGAACATGACGATGGAGCCCTCGGGGACCTCGTCGGTCTGCTCGACGAAGATCGCGCCCTTCTTCTCCAGGGTCTTCACGACGTACTTGTTGTGGACGATCTCGTGGCGGACGTAGACCGGGGCGCCGTACTGCTCCAGGGCCTTCTCCACGGCGATCACGGCACGGTCCACGCCGGCGCAGTATCCTCGCGGCGCGGCGAGCAGCACGCGTTTGCCTGCGCGCGGCGCCGCCTGCGTTCCGGGGGTCCGGTCGGGCGTCGGGCTGGGCGTAGCAGTCATGCGGCCCATCGTACGGCCGTGTCGGGCGGGACCGGGGCGCGCACCTCGCCCAGACTGGCGGGTACGCGGCAGGAGCGTGCGCTCCGCGGCGTACGCAGGTGACGAGGACGGCCGGGCGAGGCAGGAGGAGCACGGGTGAGTGACGAGCGCGCGAGGCACGAGGGACCGGAGCCGGCCGAGGGGGCGAGCCCCGCTGTCGATCCGGGGGCACCACCACCGGTGCCGGGCTCGGGGCGCCTGCACCGGGAGCTGGGATTCCGCGATCTCGTCGTGTACGGGCTCCTGTTCATCGCCCCCATGGCCCCGGTCGGCATCTTCGGCACGCTCGACGCGAAGTCGCACGGCGCGGTCGCGCTCGTCTACGTCGTCGCGACGATCGCGATGGCCTTCACGGCGTACAGCTACTCGCTCATGGTGCGGGTCGTGCCGCAGGCGGGCTCCGTCTTCGCCTACGCGCGAGCGGGGCTCGGGCGGCAGGCGGGGTTCGTCGCCGGGTGGATGGTGATGCTGGACTACCTCCTGATCCCGGCCGTGGCGTACCTCTTCTCGGGCATCGCGATGAACGCGCTCGTGCCGGACGTCTCGCGCTGGGTGTGGACGGCGGCGGCCGTCGTCATCACGACGGGGCTCAACCTGTGGGGGGTGCGGGCCGCCGCGCGGGTCGGCTTCGCGGTGCTCGCGATGGAGATCGTGGTGCTGCTCGTCTTCTGCGCCTCGGCGATCGTGACGCTGGTACAGGACGGGGCCACGCGTGACTGGTGGTCGCCGTTCACCGGGGACACCAGTACGTTCACGGTCACGGCGGTCGTCGGCGCGGTGTCGGTCGCGGTGCTCTCGTACCTCGGCTTCGACGCGATCGCGACGTTCGCCGAGGAGACCACGGGCGGCTCGGCGAAGGTGGCGCGGGCGCTGCTGTTCTGCCTCGCGCTCGCGGGCGTGCTCTTCATCCTCCAGACGTACCTGGTGGCGCTCCTCGAACCGGTCTCCTCCAGTCACCTCGCCTCGCACCCCGAGGCGCAGGGGCCCGCCTTCTACGACGCGGTGGACACCTCGGTCGGGGGCTGGCTGCACGACCTGGTGGCGGTGAGCAAGGCGATCGGGGCGGCGTTCGCCGCGCTCGCCGGGCAGGCGGCGGCGGGACGGCTGCTCTTCGCGATGGGCCGCGACCGGCGCCTGCCGCGCGTCCTGGCCCGGACGTGGGACGGCGTCCCGCGGGTGGCACTGCTCCTCTCGGCGGTCATCACCTGCGCGGCGGCCCTGTGGGCGGCGGACCGCGCGACGGGCCTGGACGACCTCAGCTCGGTGGTGAACGTGGGCGCCCTGAGCGCCTTCACGCTCCTGCACGCGAGCGTGGTCGGCTGGTTCGCGGTCCAGCGGGGCAGCGGGAGGCCGAGCTGGTGGCGGCACGTGCTGATCCCGGTGGTGGGGGCCGCGATCACGGTGGCGGTGATCGTGGAGGCGACGCACTCGGCGCAGGTGGTGGGGGCGATCTGGCTGGCCGTCGGGCTGATCGTGCTCGTGACGCAGCGGCGCGTGCTGCGGTAGGGGGCCTTTCCGCCGGGCCGCCTCCCGGGGCTCGGCTCCCCGCGCTCCCCCGGTCCTCGGCCGGGGGAGCGCGGGAGGGGCTGAAGTTTGTCGGCGGTGGCCATTACGCTCAAGCACATGCCTGTGCAGACCACCCCCGAAGCCGCCCTTCCCGTCCGGGAGGTCTCGCGGCTCATCGGGGACTGGGTCGCGCGGCTCGGCGAGGTGTGGGTCGAGGGCCAGCTCACGCAGATCTCGCGGCGGCCGGGGGCACGCGTCGTCTTCCTCACGTTCCGCGACTCCTCGCAGGACGTCTCGATCTCGCTGACGTGCTTCCGGCCCGTCTTCGACGCGGTCGCCGACGTCGTCACGGAGGGCTCGCGGATCGTCGTACGGGCGAAGCCGGAGTGGTACCAGGGCCGGGGCTCGCTCTCCCTGCGCGCCTCCGAGATCCGCCCGGTCGGCGTCGGTGAGCTGCTCGTCAAGCTGGAGCGGCTCAAGCGGGAGCTGACCGCCGAGGGCCTCTTCGCGGCGGACCGCAAGCGCCCGCTGCCGTTCCTGCCGCGCCGCATCGGCCTGGTCACGGGCCGGGCCTCGGCGGCCGAGCGGGACGTCATCAAGAACGCCGAGGCACGCTGGCCCGCCGTGCGCTTCGAGACCCGCGAGGTGGCCGTCCAGGGCGTCCACGCGGTCTCGCAGGTCGTCGGCGCGGTCAGGGAACTCGACGCGCACCCGGACGTGGACGTGATCATCGTCGCGCGCGGCGGGGGCAGCGTGGAGGACCTGCTGCCCTTCTCGGACGCCGAGCTGATCCGTACGGTCGCGGCCTGCCGCACCCCCGTGGTCTCGGCCATCGGCCACGAGCCGGACACGCCGCTCCTCGACCTCGTCGCCGACCTGCGCGCCTCGACCCCGACCGACGCGGCCAAGCGCGTGGTGCCCGACGTGGGCGAGGAGCTGGAACGGGTGCGGCAGACCCGCGACCGGGCGCGGCACGCGATCCGCGCGCTCGTCGACCGCGAGGCGCACGGCCTGGAGCAGGCGCTCGCGCACTCGGCGCTGCGCGACCCGTACCGGCTCGTGGCCGGGCGCGACGAGGAGATCCGCGCCGAGATCGACCGGGCCCGCCGCACCGTCGGCCATCTGCTCGACCGTGCCGACTCCGACCTCGTCCACACTCTCGCGCGCGTCGTCGCCCTCTCCCCCGCGGCGACGCTGCGGCGCGGGTACGCGGTGCTCCAGCGCGCGGACGGCGCGGTGGTCCGGGCGCCGGACGAGGTCGCGGCGGACGAGGAGCTGAGGGCGCGGGTCGCCGAGGGCGAGTTCACGGTGCGGCGCACGGAGCGCCGCGAGAACGACGAAGGGTGAAGGACATGGGAGCGACGAAGGCCGCCGAGAGCCCCGCGCTCGGCTACGAGGAGGCGCGGGCCGAGCTGGTGGACGTCGTGCGCCGGCTCGAATCGGGCGGCGCGACGCTGGAGGAGTCGCTCGCGCTGTGGGAGCGCGGCGAGGAACTGGCCGGTATCTGCCGTACGTGGCTGGAGGGCGCCCGCGCCCGGCTCGACGCGGCACTCGCGGAGCGGGAGGGCGGGGACGCGGCCGAGGAGGGCGGGGCCGAGGACACGGGGGACGCGGCCACGGGCCGGGAGGGCTGAGGCGCCGGGGGGACGCGGCGACGGGCGGACCGGGGCGAGGCGCCGCAGGACGCGGTGCCGGGCGGGCCGGGGCGAGGCGCCGGGGGATGTGGCGGAACCGGCGGCCGGGGGTCGCTCGCGACAGGCGTTCCGCGGAGGCTGGGGAAGGGCTGGGCGTGCGCCCTGAGCGCTCCGGGATGGCGGGTGAGCGCTCCGCGGTGTTAAGCGGATCACGTCGGCGGGGTTTTTGTTGAACATTCAACGTCAGGCGTCGTAGCGTGGGCGCCGTTCAAGCCCCTGACCGGGGCGCCTTCCCCATCTTCCGAGGTACCACCGCATGTCGCTCGTTCTCGACGCAGCCACCCAGGACCTCCTCTTCCGCGAGGCCCGTACGGCGAACACCTTCACGGATGAGCCGGTGACCGACGAGCAGATCCAGGCCGTCTACGACCTGATCAAGTTCGGCCCCACCGCGTTCAACCAGTCGCCGCTGCGCGTCACCCTGGTCCGCTCCCCCGAGGCCCGCGAGCGCCTCGTGCCGCTCATGGCGGAGGGCAACCAGGCGAAGACGGCCACGGCGCCGCTCGTCGCGATCCTGTCGACCGACAACGAGTTCCACGCCGAGCTGCCCAAGCTCGTGCCGCACGCGCCCGGTATCGCCGAGGCGTACTTCTCGGCGCGCGAGGTCCGCGAGCAGGTGGCCCCGATCAACGCGACCCTCCAGGCCGGCTACTTCATCATCGGCCTGCGCGCCGCCGGGCTCGCGGCCGGCCCGATGACCGGTTTCGACTTCCCGGGCGTCCAGAAGGAGTTCCTGGACGACGACCACACCCCGCTGATGATCATCAACATCGGCAAGCCGGGCCCGGACGCCGCTCCCTTCCCGCGCCTGCCCCGCCTGGCGTACGACGAGGTCTTCACCACCGTCTGAGCGGCCCGCCCGGCGACGGCCCGGCGCGGCGCGCCGCGCGGCGGGCGCGAGAAAGCGAGCCCCGGGAACAACGGCGTTCCCGGGGCTTTGTGCTGCCTGTCGCGCGGCTCAGGCGCCGCGCGGGCCCGGCGTCACACCGCTCAGGCGTCGCGCGGGCCCGGCGTCGCCGAGGCGGCGTCGTGCTCCGGGGTGCGCAGGGCCTCGGCGAATGCCTTGAGCTGCGCGAGTCCGGCCGAGCCGGTCACGACCGTCGTCGACTTGCCCTCGCGCAGCACGAGCGCGTCGTAGCGGTCGCCCTTGTACGGCTGCCAGTCGCGGCCGTTGATCCGTGTCGCGGCGCCCGACTCGCGGGCATCCTGCGTGACGTTCCCGATGAACTCGGCCGGGTCCTTCGTGGACTGCTCGACCGCCACGTACTTCTCCTGCGGATCGAGGTACCCGAGGTGCCAGGCGTCGCCGTCCTGGGCGCGGTACCTGACCGAGGTCGCCTTCCACGTCTTCGGCAGGCCCTCCGGGGCCACCACCGGATAGGCCGCCGCCCGCTGCGCGGTCGCCAGCTCGACGCGGTAGTCCACCCGCTTGACCGGGTCCCTGGAATCGTCGTGCGGGACGAAGATCCAGATGCCGGCCGCGATCGCGACGATCACGCCGAGCGAGAGGATCATGTCCCGAACCGTCTGCTTGCCCTTCTTGCCTGCCACGCGCCCATCGTCCCAGACCCGCGCCGCGACCCGTGCGCGGGCCCCGCGCACGCGCCCCGCAGGACCTCGCACGCGCCCCGCACACCCTCCCCATGCGCCCGCACCCGGCCCTCAAGCGCGCCCTCGCGCGCTCATCCGTGGGGCCCACTGCTCATTTTGTCGTACTGGCGGATAAAATCGATGACAACCCTCGATTCCGGTCCCGGCCCGTCGCCCCGCCCCTCGGGCGCTCGCGCGGGACCACCGCTCGCATCAGGAAGGTGCAGCCCCGATGAGTTCTGAGCAGCCCGAACACCACCTGCCGGCTCCCCTCGACGTGTCCCCGGAGGCCCCGGACCGCAACCTCGCCCTCGAACTCGTCCGGGTCACCGAGGCCGCCGCGATGTCCGCCGGGCGCTGGGTCGGGCGCGGCGAGAAGAACGGGGCGGACGGTGCCGCCGTGCGGGCGATGCGTTCCCTCGTCTCGACCGTCTCCATGAGCGGTGTCGTGGTGATCGGCGAGGGCGAGAAGGACGAGGCGCCGATGCTCTTCAACGGGGAGCGGATCGGCGACGGGACCGGCCCCGAGTGCGATATCGCGGTCGACCCGATCGACGGCACGACCCTGTGTGCGAAAGGGATGCCGAACGCGATCGCGGTACTCGCCGCCGCCGACCGGGGCACGATGTTCGACCCGTCCGCCGTCTTCTACATGGACAAGCTCGTGACCGGCCCCGAGGCCGCCGACTTCGTCGACATCAACGCGCCCGTCGCGGTGAACATCCGCCGGGTCGCCAAGGCGAAGAACTCGACGCCCGAGGACGTCACCGTCGTCGTGCTCGACCGGCCCCGGCACGAGGGCATCGTCCGCGAGATCCGCGAAACGGGGGCCCGGATCAAGTTCATCTCGGACGGCGACGTGGCGGGTTCGGTCATGGCGGTGCGCGAGGGCACGGGCGTGGACCTGCTCATGGGCATCGGCGGCACGCCCGAGGGCATCATCAGCGCCTGCGCGATCAAGTGCCTCGGCGGCGTGATCCAGGGCAAGCTGTGGCCGAAGGACGAGGCCGAGCGGCAGCGCGCGATCGACGCGGGCCACGACCTCGACCGCGTCCTGTCCACGGACGACCTCGTCTCCGGCGAGAACGTCTTCTTCGTCGCGACCGGCATCACGGACGGCGAACTGCTGCGCGGCGTCCGCTACCGCGCCGAGACGGCGACGACGCAGTCCCTCGTGATGCGCTCGAAGTCGGGCACGATCCGCCAGATCGAGTCGACGCACCGGCTCTCCAAGCTCCGCGCCTACGCGAGCGTGGACTTCGACCGCGCCAACTGACAGTGCGGCGGCGGTAGCCGTCCCGGCGGGGGTACGGGGGATTCAGGGCACCCCCATTCCCCTGCCGGGCCCGGCGGCAGGGGACCCGACGAGCCGCTCGCGCCTCAGCCCGTACGGAAGCGGAAGGCGCCGTCCGGGCCGCCCAGGGAGAGCCAGGTGAAGGCGCCCTCGGTCATGATCCGGAGGGCGACCGCCGCGCAGCCGGGGCAGCGGGCGGTGAGGCCCGGCTCGGGCCCGTACACGCGCAAACCCGCGAGCGGGCCCCGTGTCCCGCAGTCCGGGCAGTGGCGCCAGGCGGTGGTGGGATCGACCGCGAGGATCGGGGCGAGGGGGCCGGCGAGGGCGTTGCCGTCGAGGTGTGCGCTGGTCATGAGGTCAACTCCAGGCGTACGGGGACACGTTCAGCCGAAACGTTCGGTGCGGACGCGGTCCGCGGGGTGGCCCGCGAGGAGGAGCAGGTCGGCCGCGTACTCGACGAAGCCGGTCGGGCCGCAGACGAAGACGTCGGGGACGCCGGGCGCGAAGGGGCTGTCGGAGCCGGGGAGGTCGGTGCCCATGATCCGGCCCGGCGGGCGCGGGTCGCCGGGCGGCGCCGTGCTGGTGTGCAGGAGCCGTACGGACACGGGCGGGGCGACGGCGGCGAGTTCGGCCCCGTACCAGACCTGCGCCGGATCGCGTACGGAGTAGACGAGGCGGGCCGGGACGCGCGCCCCGGAGGTGCGGTGGCCGCGCAGCATCGCCATCAGCGGGACGACGCCGGAGCCGCCCGCGAGGAGGAGGAGCGGGGCCGTGGCCCGGTCGGGGCGCCAGACGAACCAGCCGCCGAGCGGCCCCCGTATCTCCACGTCGGCGCCGACCGGCAGGTCCTCGGCGAGGTAGGGCGAGACCTCGCCGTCGTCGACGGGCTGGACGCCGACCTCCAGGTGCTCGCCCCTGCCGGGGGCGGCGAGCGAGTAGCTGCGGGCGGCCTGGTAGCCGTCGTCGGCGGTGAGGCGGATGTCGATGTGCTGCCCGGGCAAGTGGCCCGGCCAGCCGGGGGCGCGGAGCACGAGGGTGCGCGCGGTGCCGGTCTCCGGGGCGCGGGAGAGCAGGGTCGCGCGGGCCCAGTGCTGGTAGGGGGCGCCGGCGCGGCGTACGGCGGGGGTGGCCATGTCAGTCGCTCCAGGTGCGCTCTTCGCGCCAGGGGTCGCCGTGGTTGTGGTAGCCCGCGTTCTCCCAGAACCCGGGCTCGTCCTCGACCGTGAGGCGGATGCCCTGGAGCCACTTCGCGGACTTCCAGAAGTACAGGCGCGGGACGAGCAGCCGCAGCGGGCCACCGTGCTCGGGCGAGACGGGGAAGCCGTCGTACTCGTGGACGATCCAGGCGCGCCCACCGGTGACCTCGGCGAGCGGGATGTTCGTCGTGTAGCCGCCGTGCGACTCGGCGACGATGTACCGGGCGCTCGGGCCAGCGCCGCCCGCGGCTTCGAGCAGCGTGTCGAGGGCGACGCCCTTCCACCGGGTGTCGAACTTCGACCACCGGGTCACGCAGTGGAGGTCGGTGGTGACCTCCTCCTGCGGCAGCGCGAGCAGACCGTCCCAGTCCCAGGTGTGCCGCTCGCCCGCCTCGGAGGTGAGCGTGAATGTGTACGTCTCGGTGCGCAGGCGCGGGGTGGGCCCGGCGGAGAGGACGGGGAACATCTCCGTGGGGTACTGGCCCGGGGGCAGCCGGTCGGTGAGCCGCCGGGGCTTTCCGTGGAAGCCGGGGGTGAGTGCGTTCACCCTTCCAGGCTCTTACGGGTGGCGGAGGGCGCAACTCGGGGGACGGGGGTGCGGGGACGGGTGCCG
>NZ_JOGO01000093.1 GCF_000719475.1 Streptomyces sp. NRRL F-5630
CCCGGTCCCCGCGGGGGCCCTCCCACCCCCCTGCCGCTTCCCCCCTCCCCCCCCCCGCCCTGCTCGCCCATCGCCCCCGCCGCGCCCGCCGCGCCCGGGGGACGGTGGCTGTGGGGGCGGGTCGGGCGCGATGGGCGAGCAGGGCGGGGCGGGGCAGGGGGAACGCGGCAGGGCGGTGGACGCGCACCGGCGGTAACGGGCCCGGGTACAGCGGGACCGGCCGGTCGCTCGTACGGGCGGGGCGGCGGCGCGCCGAACCGTACGAGCCGCCCGGCCCTGCCCGGGCCCCGGACGGACCGCGTCCGGGGCCCCGCGGTGGGGCCGAGCGCCGTCCTCCGCGCGGCGGACGGCGGTACGGCTGCGGGCGGGGCCCGTCGTGGGGTCCCGCCCGCAGCCGTACCACCGCGCTCGGCGGCCTCCGGGTCAGTCCTTGATCTCGCAGATGACCGTGCCGGAGCTGAGCGAGGCGCCGACCGCGACGTCCAGGCCCTTGACCGTCCCGGAGCGGTGGGCCGTCAGGGGCTGCTCCATCTTCATGGCCTCCAGGACCACGATCAGGTCGCCCTCCGCGACCTGCTGGCCCTCCTCGACGGCGACCTTCACGATCGTGCCCTGCATCGGCGAGGCGAGCGTGTCGCCCGAGGCGGCCGGGCCGCTCTTGCGGGCCGCGCGGCGCTTCGGCTTGGCGCCCGCCGCCAGGCCCGTACGGGCGAGGGACATGCCGAGGCGGGCCGGGAGGGAGACCTCCAGGCGCTTGCCGCCGACCTCGACGACGATGTTCTCGCGGTCCTCGTCGTCGGCGGAGCCGTCCGCCGGGGCGGCGAAGGGCTTGATCTCGTTGACGAACTCGGTCTCGATCCACCGGGTGTGGATCGTGAACGGGTCCGTGGAGCCGGTCAGTTCGGGGGCGAAGGCCGGGTCCTCGACCACGGCGCGGTGGAAGGGGATCGCCGTCGCCATGCCCTCGACGCGGAAGTCAGCGAGGGCGCGCGCGGAGCGCTCCAGGGCCTCCTTGCGGGTACGGCCCGTGACGATCAGCTTGGCGAGCAGCGAGTCCCACGCCGGGCCGATGACCGTGCCCGACTCGACCCCCGCGTCCAGGCGCACGCCCGGACCGCTCGGCGGCGCGAAGGTCGTGACCGTGCCGGGGGCGGGCAGGAAGCCGCGCCCCGGGTCCTCGCCGTTGATGCGGAACTCGAAGGAGTGGCCGCGCAGTTCGGGGTCGCCGTAGCCCAGCTCCTCGCCGTCGGCGATGCGGAACATCTCGCGCACGAGGTCGATGCCAGCGACCTCCTCGGTCACCGGGTGCTCGACCTGGAGGCGCGTGTTGACCTCCAGGAAGGAGATCGTGCCGTCGTTGCCGACCAGGAACTCGACGGTCCCGGCGCCGACGTAACCGGCCTCCTTGAGGATCGCCTTCGACGCGCGGTACAGCTCGGCGACCTGGGCCTCGCTCAGGAACGGCGCGGGCGCCTCCTCGACGAGCTTCTGGTGGCGGCGCTGGAGCGAGCAGTCGCGGGTCGAGACGACGACGACGTTGCCGTGCTGGTCGGCGAGGCACTGGGTCTCGACGTGCCGGGGGCGGTCGAGGTAGCGCTCGACGAAGCACTCGCCGCGCCCGAAGGACACGACCGCCTCGCGCACCGCCGAGTCGTACAGCTCGGGGACCTCTTCGAGCGTGCGGGCGACCTTGAGGCCGCGACCGCCGCCACCGAAGGCCGCCTTGATCGCGATGGGGAGCCCGTGCTCCCGCGCGAAGGCCACGACCTCATCGGCGCCCGAGACCGGGTCGGGCGTGCCCGCGACGAGCGGCGCACCGGCGCGCTGCGCGATGTGACGCGCGGCGACCTTGTCGCCGAGGTCGCGGATCGCGGCGGGGGGCGGGCCGATCCAGGTCAGCCCGGCGTCGAGGACGGCCTGGGCGAACTCGGCGTTCTCGGAGAGGAAGCCGTACCCCGGGTGCACGGCGTCCGCGCCGGACTCGGCGGCGGCGTGCAGCACCTTCGCGATGTCGAGGTAGCTCGTCGCGGGCGTGTCACCGCCCAGCGCGTACGCCTCGTCGGCCGCCCGCACGTGAGGCGCGTCCCGGTCCGGCTCCGCGTACACCGCTACGCTGCCGATGCCCGCGTCGCGGCAGGCCCGGGCGACCCGGACGGCGATTTCACCGCGGTTGGCGATGAGCACCTTGCGCACGATGGCTCCCTTTTCTCGCTCTTCGTCCCTGGGGGCGGGCCCCGACGCGTACGAACACGCCGAGTTTAGGGACAGCCGACACGAGGCGCCGGAGGCGGCCCGGTGGTGAGTTTGCCCACACCAGCCGCCCCGCGACCCCAGGCGAACGGACGAAAGTCCATGTACAGGGCCCTGAACCACTTCAGCGTAGCCCTGCCCGAGGGGCGGGGTCTCTGTCCGCCCGTGCCGCGAGGGGCGGGGTTTCTTTGTGGGGATTCGACTAAAGAGGGCGGGATTCTTTGCGCCTCGGCCGGGCCGGTGTCTCGCGCGGACCCTTGCCGGGCCGCCTACTCGTCAGTAGCGTGCGCGAGAGCCATGCGTACCCCCGGTAACAGTGGTTGCGGGGGCGGAACGGAAGCGGGTGCCGAGGATGACGCGGACCGTGGCGGCCTGGGTGACGGGCTGCGTCCTGTTGCTGGAGACCTTCGGGATCATCCTGCTCTGCCTCACGCTCGGCGCCGTCGTCGGCGACCAGTCCATGTCCCTGGCGGGCACCGACCCGGACGCCGTCGTCACCGGCTCGTACGTCCTCGCCGTCGTCGCCGGGCTCTTCCTCTGCGCCTGCGCCGTCGTCGCCCTGCGCTGCGCGGTGCGCCGCCACGCCCCCGGGCGCACGGGCCGAGTCCTGCTGATCGTCGCCGCCGTCGTGCACGGCCTGCTCGCGGCGGTCTCCCTGGCGCTCCTCGGACTCGCCGCCTTCCTCGGCCTGCTCGTCGTCCTCGCGCTGCTCGTCCTCATCCTGGTGAGCCCGGACGCCGCGCCCGCGCCCCCGCACGCCGAGGTCAGTCCTTCCACAACTCCGTGATGGCCACGCCCAGTTCGCGCAGCAGCGCGCGCAGGGTGGGCAAGGAGAGGCCGAGCACGTTGCCGTGGTCGCCCTCGATGCCGTCCACGAACGGGGCCGAACGCCCGTCGAGCGTGAACGCCCCCGCCACGTACAGCGGTTCACCGCTCGCCACGTACGCGGCGATCTCCGCGTCGTCCGGCGTCCCGAACCGCACCGTCGTCGACGCGGTCACCGAGGCGCGCGCACCCGAGCCGGTGTCGATCACGCAGTGCCCGGTACGGAGCACCCCGGCCCGCCCGCGCATCGCCTTCCACCGCGCCGCGGCCTCCTCGGCGTCGGCGGGCTTCCCGTACGCGACGCCGTCGAGGTCGAGCACCGAGTCGCAGCCGACCACGAGCGCGCCCTTCGCGTCCTCGCGCGCGGCGACCACCGCCGCCTTCGCCTCGGCGAGCACGAGCGCCAGCTCACCCGGCGTCGGCGCGCTGATCGCCTCCTCGTCCACGCCGCTCACGATCACCTCGGGATCGAGTCCGGCCTGGCGCAGCAGGCCGAGCCGCGCGGGGGACTGCGAGGCGAGGACGAGACGGCGGCGGGGAGCGGGGGAGTGCGAACCGAGTGCGGGCATGGGAGTGATCGTAGGCGGTACGCCGTGCGCCCTCACACGTATCCGCCGAGCCCGAGGAGCAGCATCGCGAGCACCATGACGCACGCGAGGAGCACACCCGCGCGGTGCAGCTTCTTCTGCGCCGCGCGCCACTCCTCGGGCGGCTCGTGTTGATCCCGGTCCGACCACAGCATGGGTTCCAGGCTGCGACCGCCGGGGTGCCGCGCGCCTGAGTACGCATACCTAAGAGGACGGCGGCGGGGCGCGTGCGCCGGGGGAGGGGCCGGGTGGCCCGCGACGCGCCCCGGGGCCGGGCGAACGCGGTGGGCCGGGCGGGGAGGCCCTCGGAGCGTGGTGGGGTAGGGGCATGAGCAACCCGTACTCCGATCTCGACCGCCCCCCGCTGCACGCCACCGCGCTGCGCCGCGCACTCCTGCGGCCCGGCGGGCTGTGGACCGCGCTCGATGTCGTGCCCCGTACCGGCTCGACCAACACCGACCTGCGCGAACGCTCCGCCGGCACCCCCGAGGGCACGGTCCTCGTCGCCGAGGAGCAGACGGGCGCCCGGGGCAGGCTCGACCGCCGCTGGAGCGCCCCGCCGCGCTCCGGGCTCTTCTTCTCCGTCCTGCTGCGCCCCGAGGTCCCGCCCGCGCGGCTCGGCTGGCTGCCCCTCCTCGCCGGAGTCGCCCTCGCCACCGCCCTCTCGCGCGCCGCCGGAGTCGACACGGCCCTCAAATGGCCCAACGACCTCCTCCTCACCATCGACGGAGGCGAGCGCAAGGCGGCCGGCATCCTCGCCGAGGCCACGCAGGACGGCGCCGTCGTCCTCGGCATCGGCCTCAACGTGTCGCTGCGCGCCGACGAGCTGCCGGTCCCGACCGCCGGTTCCCTCGCCCTCGCCCACGCCCTCACGCTCGACCGCGACCCGCTGCTCCGCGCGGTCCTGCGCTCGCTCGCCGACTGGTACGGGCGCTGGCAGGAGGCGGACGGGGACCCGGCCGCCTGCGGACTCCAGGCCGCCTACGCGGCGGGGTGCTCCACGCTCGGGCGGCGGGTGCGGGCGGAGCTGCCGGGGGGCGGCGAGCTGGTCGGGGAGGCCGTCGCGCTCGACGGGGACGGCCGGCTCGTCCTTCTGACCCCGGGGGGCGCACAGGAGGCCGTGGGGGCGGGGGACATCGTCCATCTGCGCCCCGCCCCGCACCCGGAGGAACGACAGGGCGGCTCGGGCGGCGAGTGAGCCAGGGCACACCTGCCGTATCGTGGAGCGCGGTCGTGGCGTTGGCCCGCGGCAGAGGGGAAGGGCGCAGGCAGTGACCGTCGACGACACCGGTTCGGGCGAGGGTGGCTCGGCCTCACCGGGCGGCGAACGGCGCGCCCCGGAGGGGGCGGGCGACTCCGCCGGCACCCCTCCCGCACCCAACGACGCCGACCCCGACCCCGCACCGGAGCCGGGCGCGGCGGCCCCGGGCGGCTCCGGCCGCCCCGAGGATCGTCCCGAAGGCTCCGGTCACCCCGACGGCCCCGAGGGCTCAAACGGCTCGCTCGGCTCCGAGGGCGTGGACGGCTCGGAGCGGTCCGAGGACCCCGGCGGCTCCGGGCGCGAGCACCTCGTCGAGTGGACGCGGGACCGCGCGGTGGACCGGGGCGAGCACGAGCGCGCCGACCACGCCCCCTCCGTCCCCGGCGCCCCCCGCGACGAGCCGCCCGAGGACGACCCCCTCGCACTGCGCCTCGAAACCCTCATCCTCGGTGCCGAGCGCCGCTATACCCCTTTCCAGGCCGCCCGGACCGCCGGTGTCTCGATGGAGCTGGCCTCGCGTTTCTGGCGGGCCATGGGCTTCGCCGACATAAACCAGGCCAAGGCGCTCACCGAGGCCGATGTCCTCGCCCTGCGCCGCCTCGCCGGTCTCGTCGAGGCCGGGCTGCTCAGCGAGGCGATGGCGGTCCAGGTCGCCCGCTCCACCGGGCAGACCACGGCGCGGCTCGCCGAGTGGCAGATCGACTCCTTCCTCGAAGGGCTCACCGAGCCGCCCGAGCCCGGGATGACCCGTACCGAGGTCACGTATCCGCTGATGGAACTGCTCCTGCCCGAGCTGGAGGAGTTCCTCGTCTACGTGTGGCGGCGCCAGCTCGCGGCGGCGACCGGCCGGGTCGTGCAGGTCAGCGACGACGAGGAGATGGTCGACCGCAGGCTCGCCATCGGCTTCGCCGACCTCGTGGGCTTCACGCGCCTCACGCGCCGCATGGAGGAGGAAGAGGTCGGCGAACTCGTCGAGGCGTTCGAGACCACCTCGGCCGACCTCGTCGCGGCCCGTGGCGGGCGCCTCGTCAAGACCCTCGGCGACGAGGTGCTCTTCGCCGCCGACGACGCCGGGGTGGCCGCCGAGATCGCGCTGCGCCTCATCGAGACCCTCTCGGGCGACGAGACGATGCCCGAACTCCGCGTCGGCATCGCCTTCGGCACCGTCGCGACCCGGATGGGCGACGTCTTCGGCACGACGGTGAACCTCGCGTCCCGGCTCACCTCGATAGCGCCACGGGACGCCGTCCTCGTCGACTCCGCCTTCGCCGAGGAACTCATCCGCACCGGCGAGGCCCCCGTCTCCGAAACGGCCGCGGCCGAGGAGACGGACCGCGCGGCGAAGGAGGGCGAGCCGCCCCCCGCCTACCGCTTCGCCCTCCAGCCCATGTGGCAGCGCCCGGTCCGCGGCCTCGGCGTCGTCGAACCGTGGCTGCTGACGCGGCGCGCCCCGAAGGAAGACGAGGACTGACCCGGCGGGGCACGGGTGCGGGTGCGCGCTCGCGTGGCCGGGCGCGCGAGACGGCGACCGGCGAGGCGCCCGGCGCGTACCCGCCGAAGACCCCGGTGAATAACGCTCGTTAACATCGGCGGGGACCGCAGTCGGGAGACACACCGAGACCGGAGGCCGCCGTGCCCGTCACCGCAGAGAACCCCGAAGTCCCCGCCGAGCGCCGCTACGGCAGTGACATCCTCGTCCGCCGGCACGGCCACGTCGCCGAACTCGTGCTGGACCGGCCGCGGGCGCTCAACGCCGTCGCGACCGCAACCGCCGAGGCACTCCGTGCGGCCTGCGGGGACCTCGCCGACGATCGCGCGGTGCGGGCGGTCGTGCTCACCTCGTCCGCCGAGCGGGCCTTCTGCGTGGGCGCCGACCTCAAGGAGCGCAACTCCCTCAGCGACGCGGAGCTGATGCGGCAGCGCCCCGTGACCCGCGCCGCGTACACCGCCGTGCTCGACCTGCCGGTGCCCGCCGTCGCCGCCGTGCACGGCTTCGCGCTGGGCGGCGGTTACGAGATCGCCCTCGCCTGCGACCTGATCGTGGCGGACCCGAGCGCCGTCGTGGGCCTGCCCGAGGTCTCCGTGGGCGTCATCCCGGGCGGCGGCGGCACGCAACTGCTACCGCGCCGCGTCGGCGCCGCCCGCGCCGCCGAACTCGTCTTCACGGCGCGCCGCGTCCCGGCCGCCGAGGCGAAGGACCTGGGCCTGATCGACGTCCTGGTGGGGGAGGGCGAGGACCGTACGGAAGCCCTCGCGCTCGGCGCCCGCATCGCGGCCCACTCCCCCCACGGCCTCCGCGCCGCCAAGCGCGCCCTGCGCCTCGGGCAGGGGCTCGACCTCCGGGCGGGCCTGGAGGTCGAGGACGCCGCCTGGCGCTCGGTCGCCACGTCCGGGGACCGCGCGGAGGGGGTGGCGGCCTTCAACGAGAAGCGGAAGCCGCAGTGGCCGCAGGAGTGAGGACAGCGGGAGGGAGGGGGACCGCCCGGCCGCCCCGAGACCGCTCCGCGTGTTCACTCTCCGTAGTCGCTCATCCGGCAGACCCCTCGTCACCTGCCTAAAGTGGCCGAATGAGCGACGGAGCGGAGGACGCCCGGTTGCGGGCTGTCGTGGAGCTGGCGCAGGCCATGGCCGTGGCGCGCTCCGCTCGGGAGACGTGGCGCGCGGCGGCGCGGGGGGCGCGGCGGGCGCTCGGGGGGAGCTTCGCCGCCCTGTCGGTGTGGGAGCGGGGGCCCGGACGGCTGCGGGTGCTCGTCAACGAGGGGCAGCGGGCGCCGGGCGAGGAGGAGTTCCCCGAGGACGAGACGTATCCCGTGCACCGCTTTCCCGAGATCACCGAGTTCCTGCACGAGCGGTGGGCGCGCGGCGGCGCCCCGCACGCCTGGGTCGAGACCGCCGAGGGCCCGGCCGGGGGCGAGGCCGGGTACTGCCACCAGCGGGTCGCGGCGCTCCGGCGCCGGGGCCGGGGCGCCTGCGTCGTCGCCCCGCTCGTGCTCGACGGGCGCGCCTGGGGCGAGCTGTACGTGGCGCGGGCCGCGGGGGCGCCGGTGTTCGGGCAGGCGGAGGCCGGGCTCGCGACCGTGCTCGCCGCCGTCGTCGCCGCCGGTCTCGCGCAGCTCCACCGTCTGGAGGAGGCCCGCAGGCTCGCCTTCACCGACCCGCTCACCGGGCTCGCCAACCGCCGCCTCGTCGACCAGCGCCTCGACGAGGCGCTGGAGCGGCACCGCGCGGAAGGGCTCGTCCTGAGCCTTGTCGTGTGCGACCTCAACGGGCTCAAGCGGGTCAACGACACCCAGGGCCACGCGGTCGGCGACCACCTCCTCGAACGCTTCGGCTGCGTGCTCTCGCGCGGCGCGGCGCGCCTTGGCGCGGGCACGCTCGCCGCGCGCCTCGGCGGCGACGAGTTCTGCCTCCTCGCGCTGGGCCCCGGCGCGGACGAGGTCGTCGCCGTCGCCGAGGAGGTCTGCGCGGCGGCGTACGCGCTCGACGTCGGCGAGGGCGTCGCGTGCGGCGTCGCCTCGACGGGCGACGCCATCGGCCCCCTCACCTCGGCCCGCCGCCTCTTCCGCCTCGCGGACGCCGCGCAGTACGAGGCGAAGGGCCTCGCCGCCCGCCGCCCCGTGGTCGCCGGGCGCGAGGGGAGCGACGACCCGGTGGTCCGTCTCGCGGACGCCGTCCGTACGGACCCGGACGACGCCCGTCAGGAGACCCCCGGGCACGGCGCCGCTCCCGCGCCCCCCACGGAACGCCGCCGCATCCGCGGCAGACGCCGCCCCGAGCGGCCGGAGGAGCCCCGCCCCGACCGGCCCGGCGGATCTCCCGGCCCCCCGGACGCCCCGCGCGACTGAGCCGGGAGCCCCCGCGCCTGCCCCTACGCGGGCGCGCGACCCGCCCGCCGCCGCCTCGCGCCCCCCGTCCCCGACCCGCGCCCGTCCGATCCGCTCCCCGCCCTGTTGTCCCGTCGATTCATTTCGTAGGGTCGTGAATATGGATATGCACACTGTGGTGCTCGGGTCGAGCGGTGTCACCGCTGCCGAGACCCTCGCCGTGGCCCGCGCGGACGCGCGGGTCGAGCTGGGCGCCGAGGCGCGCGAGGCACTCGCGAAGGCGCGCGCGACGATCGACGCGCTCGCCGAGAAGCCCGAGCCGGTCTACGGCGTCTCGACGGGCTTCGGGGCGCTCGCGAGCCGGCACATCGCCCCCGGGCTGCGCGCCAGGCTCCAGCGCAACATCGTCCGCTCGCACGCCGCCGGGATGGGCCCGCGCGTCGAGCGCGAGGTGGTGCGGGCGCTGATGTTCCTGCGCCTGAAGACGGTGTGCTCGGGGCGCACGGGCGTACGCCCCGAGGTGGCGCAGGCGATGGCCGACCTGCTCAACGCGGGGATCACCCCCGTCGTCCACGAGTACGGCTCGCTCGGCTGCTCCGGCGACCTCGCCCCGCTCAGCCACTGCGCCCTGACCCTCATGGGCGAGGGCGA
This sequence comes from Streptomyces sp. NRRL F-5630, assembly GCF_000719475.1. Classification (GTDB taxonomy): domain Bacteria; phylum Actinomycetota; class Actinomycetes; order Streptomycetales; family Streptomycetaceae; genus Streptomyces. The sequence goes on from NZ_JOGO01000093.1 coordinate 9,399, forward strand.
CGCGGAGGGCCCGGACGGCGTCGTGCGGCCCGCGGGGGAACTGCTCGAAGCGCACGGCCTCCGGCCCGTCGAGCTGCGCGAGAAGGAGGGGCTCGCGCTCCTCAACGGCACGGACGGCATGCTCGGCATGCTGCTGATGGCCCTCGACGACCTCGCGCGCCTCTACACGTCCGCCGACATCACCGCCGCGCTCTCGCTCGAAGCGTTGCTCGGCACGCGGAAGGTCCTCGCCCCCGAGATCCAGGCCATCCGCCCGCACCCGGGCCAGGCGGCGAGCGCCGCGAACATGCTCAAGGTCCTCGCGCACTCGGGACTCACCGGGCACCACCAGGACGAGGCCCCGCGCGTGCAGGACGCCTACTCGGTGCGCTGCGCCCCCCAGGTCGCGGGCGCGGGCCGCGACACGCTCGCCCACGCCCGTACGGTCGCCGAGCGCGAACTCGCCGCCGCCGTGGACAACCCCGTCGTCCTGGAGGACGGCCGCGTCGAGTCCAACGGCAACTTCCACGGCGCCCCGGTCGCCTACGTGCTCGACTTCCTCGCGATCGCCGCCGCCGATCTCGCCTCGATCGCCGAGCGCCGCACGGACCGGCTCCTCGACAAGAACCGCTCGCACGGGCTGCCGCCGTTCCTCGCCGACGACGCGGGCGTGGACTCCGGGCTGATGATCGCCCAGTACACGCAGGCGGCGCTGGTCAGCGAGCTGAAGCGGCTCGCCGCTCCTGCCTCGGTGGACTCGATCCCGTCCTCGGCGATGCAGGAGGACCACGTCTCCATGGGCTGGTCGGCGGCGCGCAAGCTCCGGACGGCCGTGGCGAACCTGACGCGGGTCGTGGCCGTCGAGCTGTACGCGGCGACGCGGGCGCTGGAGATCCGTACGGCCGACGGCGGGCCGCGCGCCTCGGACGGTGGCCGCGCGGCGCTCGACGCGGTGCGCGCGGCGGGGGTGCTCGGCGCGGGGCCCGACCGCTTCCTCGCGCCCGACCTCGCCGCGGCGGAGACCTTCGTCCGCGAGGGCGGCCTCGTGCGCGCCGTCGAGGCGGCCGTGGGCCCGCTGGCCTGAGCCGCACGCCCGGTCCCCGCGGGGACCGGGCGCCTCACGCGCCGCGGCCCGTACGACGAGTGAGGCCCGTAGGGCCCGAAGTCCCCCCAGCCTGAAGCCGGTACCGGCCGAGGTCTGTACCGGCCGAAATCTTCACCGCCGAAGTCCGTACCGCTCGAAGCCTGTACGGGCTCGACTCCGTAGTCCTAGACCGCCGCGTCCGCGAACGGCTCGTGCCGCCCGCGCCTGACCGCGACCGTGACGCACGCCGCGCCGATGCCGAGCGAGGCGAGGCCGCCCACGAGGTACGGGGTCGTGTCCACCCCGCCCGTGTCGGCGAGGCGGTCCCCGTCCGTCGTGGCGGTGGCCGTGGCGGCGACCTCGGTACGGGCGGGTGCCGCCGCCGCGTCCGGGGCCGAGGGAACGAAGGACAGCGCGCAGAGCACGGCCGCCGAGGCCGTGGCGGTCAGGAGGGACCTGCGGGCGACGGAGGACATGAAGGGCATCTCCCTTGACGCACGGGGACGGTGGGGGACGACGGGGGACGGGGCGGCCGGTGGTGTCCCGGGCGGCCCTGGGCGCGATGCTAGTGAGGGACGGCGGGTACGCGAAAGCGGTGCGCGCGAGGCGGTACGGGCGGCGCGCCGTGCGAGGCGCACGCATCGGCTCCCCGACGTGGGGAAAACGTCCTGCAAGGACGGCAACCGCGGGGCCGCGATCCTCGTCTCAAGGGGAAACAGTGATCCCCGAGCCCGCCGGGACGTGGCGTTGCCCACATTCCCGGGGGCGCGCCATCGGACCGGTCGAACGGTTGTTGTAGACAGGGACGACGCGTGGTTGCCCTCGGCAGCCGTGCGCCCTGTGCATTTTCCGGGGGCACTGCGGGATTCGGCGACGATGGAGAAGCGAGTGATGACGGTCAGCAAGCGGCGCAAGGCTCTTGCCGCCGCCTCCGCCGTACTGGGCGGAGTGCTGGTGCTCTCCGCCTGCGGCGGTGGCGACGACAACGGCGACAAGGCGGACGGGAAGAACGGCGGCGGTCAGTCGCAGGTCGACAAGTCCGCCGCCGAGAAGGCGTCGGCCGCGCGAATAAAGATCGCCCCCAAGAACGGCTCGAACGCCGCCAGCATCAACAACGCGGGCCGGGTCACGGTCAGCAAGGGCTCGCTCACCGAGGTCTCGCTGACCGCCGCGGACGGCACCAAGGTCGCGGGGGCCTTCTCGGCCGACAAGACGAGCTGGAAGCCCTCCGCCCAGCTGGAGCGCGCGACGAGCTACAAGGTCAACGCGACGGCCAAGGACAGCGAGGGGCGCGTCGCGCACGAGAACGGCACCTTCACGACCGTCTCGCCGCAGAACAGCTTCATCGGGAACTTCACGCCCGAGGACGGTTCGACGGTCGGCGTCGGTATGCCTGTGTCGATCAACTTCGACAAGGCCATCACCGACAAGAAGGCCGTCCAGGAGGGCATCAAGGTCTCCAGCAGCTCCAACCAGGAGGTCGTCGGTCACTGGTTCGGCAACCAGCGCCTCGACTTCCGGCCCGAGCAGTACTGGCAGGCCGGCTCGACCGTCTCCCTGAAGCTCGACCTCGACGGCGTCGAGGGCGCGAACGGCGTCTTCGGCGTCCAGCAGAAGACCGTCACCTTCAAGATCGGCCGCAGCCAGGTCTCCACCGTCGACGCCCAGTCGAAGACGATGAAGGTCGAGCGGGACGGGAAGGTCGTCAAGACCATCCCGATCTCGGCGGGCTCCCCCGAGAACAAGACCTACGAAGGCCAGATGGTCATCTCGGAGAAGTACAAGCAGACCCGGATGGACGGCTCCACCGTCGGCTTCACCGACGACGACGGCAAGGGCGAGTACGACATCAAGGACGTGCCGCACGCCATGCGGCTCTCCAGCTCCGGCACCTTCATCCACGGCAACTACTGGGGCTCGCCCTCGATCTTCGGGAGCGTCAACACCAGCCACGGCTGCGTGGGTCTCCAGGACGCCAAGGGCGCCAACAACCCGAACACCAACGGCGCCTGGTTCTACGACAATTCGATGATCGGTGACGTCGTCGTGGTCAAGAACACCGGCGACAAGACGGTCTCGCCGGACAACGGCCTCAACGGCTGGAACATGAGCTGGGACCAGTGGAAGCAGGGCTCGGCCGTCTGAGCCCACCCCGCCACCGTCGCCGCGGTCGTCCGTCCGAGGGCCCGCCCCCACTGCCGGGGGCGGGCCCTCGGACGTGTCCCCGCCGCTTCTCACGATCCTTTTATCCAGCCCTTACCCGGCCGTCAGGACCGCTCCCTACGGTCGCCCCATGTTCTTCACCTGTCTGAGGCGCGAGCTGCGCCGCCGCAGAAAAGCGGCCCTCGTCGTCGCCTCCGGGCTCGCTCTGGGCATCGCCCTCGTCATCGTCGTCAACTCGGTCGCGGCCGGGATGAACAAGGCCCAGGACAAGGTCCTCCAGTCCCTGTACGGGCTCGGCACCGACCTCACCGTCACCAAGGCCGCCGCCGCCCCCGGGGAGGGCGGCACCGGCAACCGCCCGCGCTTCGACTTCGACGCGAAGGACAGCGGCGACGACAGCGAGCAGAGCAGCGACCGCGTCATGGTCCAGGGCTTCCAGACCCTGGCCTCCTCGACCGTCACCCGCGTCGCGGAACAGGACGGCGTCGCGCAGGCGGTCGGCGGGATCAGCCTCCAGGTGATGAAGGTCGACGGGCAGTTCGAGCGCGGCGAGTTCCAGCAGGACGGGAGCGGCGGCTCCGGCGGCAGGGGCGCCCCCGGCGGCGGGAACGGCGGGGGAGACCAGCCGCCCAGCGGCGAAGTCAAGGGCGGAGGCGCGCGGTTCGACGTCGACTCGTACTCCGTCTACGGCACCGACGTGGCCCACCCCGCGCTCGGCCCCCTCACCTCCTCCAAGATCACCAAGGGCCGCACCTTCACGAAGAGCGAGACGGACGCGAAGCTCGCCGTCGTCGACAGCGCCTACGCCAAGGAGAAGAAGCTCTCGACGGGGGACAAGCTCACCGTCCACGGCACCACGTTCGCGATCATCGGCATCGCGACGGCGGACAGCGGCGACGCGGCGGCCAACGTGTACGTGCCGCTCCAGCGGGCGCAGACGCTCGCCGACGCGAAGAACAAGGTCACGACGGTCTACGTGCGGGCCACCGACTCCCAGAAGATCGACTCCGTCAAGGCGGCCGTCCTCAAGCAGGTCCCCGGCACCACCGTGACGACCTCGGCCGACCTCGCCGACACCGTCTCCGGCTCGCTCTCCACGGCGTCCTCCCTCGCGACCGGCGTCGGCCGCTGGCTCTCCGTCGTCGTCCTGGCCGCCGCCTTCCTCGTCGCCGGCCTGCTCACGGTCTCGGCGGTGGGGCGCAGGGTGCGGGAGTTCGGCACCCTCAAGGCCCTCGGCTGGTCCAGCGCCCGCGTCAACCGGCAGGTCGTCGGCGAGGCGGTCGTCAACGGGCTCATCGGCGGCGTCCTCGGCATCGCCGTCGGGCTGCTCGGCGCGTGGCTCGTGGGCCTCGTGGGCCCCACGCTCACGGCCCATACCGGCTCCTCGGCGGCGCGCGGTGCGGGCGGCCCCGGCGGCGGCTTCGGCGGCCCGGCGCGGCAGGCGGCGCAGAAGGCCCTCACGGTCTCGCTGGAAGCGCCGGTCTCGGCGACCACGGTGGTCCTCGCGGTGGTACTGGCCCTCGGGGGCGGCCTCGTCGCCGGCGCCTTCGGCGGCTGGCGGGCGACCCGCCTGCGCCCGGCGGACGCGCTGCGCCGCGTCGAGTAGCCCGTACGGGGCGGGGCGGCCCTCGTACGCGCCGCCCCTCCCCGTACCGCCGCCCCGCACCCGCCCCGTACCGGCCCCCGATCCGCTTCCTCACCAGGCCGCGTGGCCGATCGCAGCCCGCGCGCCGGAAAGCAGTACCCATGTACCAGCTCCGCCAGGTCACCAAGGAGTACCGGAGAGGCAAGGACACCGTGCGGGCCCTCGCCGGTGTGGACCTCGGTCTCGACGACGGCGAACGCCTCGTCGTGCAGGGTCCCACCGGCGGCGGCAAGTCCACGCTGCTCCAGCTCCTCGGCGGGCTCGACCGGCCGAGCGCGGGCAGCGTCTCGCTCGACGGCACGGACTTCGCGCGCCTCGGCGAGGCGAAGCTCACCCGGCTCCGCCGCGACCACATCGGCTTCGTCTTCCAGAGCTTCAACCTCATCCCGACGCTCACCGCCCAGGAGAACGTCGAGACCGCGCTCGTGCCGCTCGGCACGCAGAGCGCCGAGCGCCGCGAGCGGGCCGCGCGGGCGCTCGCCTCTGTGGGGCTCGGCGAGCGCGGCAAGCACCTGCCGTCCGAGCTGTCCGGCGGTCAGCAGCAGCGCGTCGCGATCGCCCGCGCGCTCGTCAAGGCACCCAAGGTGCTCCTCGCCGACGAGCCGACGGGCAACCTCGACGAGACGACGCGCGACGAGATCATGGAGCTGCTCGAAGGGCTGTGGGCGGAGCGGAAGTTCACGTTCGTCATGGTCACGCACGACAGCGCCCTCGCCCGTCGCGCGCCCCGGCTCATCACCCTGCGCAAGGGGAAGATCGCCGACGAGAAGACGGCGAAGCCGGTCTGAGCCGCCGCGCCGGGCCCCGGACACGCGCACGTGACGTCCGGGGCCCGCGTACGCCCGTCCCTGTGCCCGGCGCCCCGCGCTCGTACGCGGAGCCGCATGCGCCGGGCCGCCCGTCAGGCGTACGCGCCGCCTGGCCTTCCCCGCCCGTCAGGCGTACGCGCCGCCCGTCCCGCCCTGCCCGTCCCGCCCCCGTGCGACCGCCGTCGCGTCCCGCCCCCAACTGCCCAGGAGCCGCAGCGCCTCCGCCGAGGGGGAACCCGGTTCGGCGTGGTAGACGAAGAGGCTCTGCCCGGCGTCGTCGGGCAGCCGCAGGGTCTCGTACGAGAGGGTCAGCTCGCCGACCAGTGGGTGGCGGAACTCCTTCGTGCCGTGGCTCAGGTCCCGGACCTCGTGTGCCGCCCACAGCCGCCGGAAGTCCTCGCTGTGCAGCGACAACTCACCGATCAGGCCGGTCAGTCCGGTGTCCTCGGAGCAGTACCCGGCGTAGACGCGCAGCGCCCGCACCGTCTCGGCGGCCTTCGCCTCCCAGTCCACGAAGCGGTCGCGGAGCGCGGGTTCGAGGAAGACGAGGCGCGCGAAGTTGCGGTGGTGCGGCGGGAGGGTGCCGAAGTCGTGCAGGAGAGCCGCGGCGAGCCGGTTCCAGCCGAGGATGTCGGTCCGGCCGTCGAGGACGTAGGCGGGCACGTCGAGCGAGTCGAGGAGCGTGCCCAGCGCGGGGCGCAGCGTGGTGGCACAGCCGCGCTTCTTCTTGCGGCCCGGACGGGCGCGCGCGAGGTGGAGCAGGTGCTCGTGCTCGGCGTCGCTCAGCCGCAGCGCGCGGGCGACCGCGTCGAGGACCTCGGCCGAGACATTGCCCGCGTTGCCCTGTTCGAGCCGCGTGTAGTACGCGACCGAGACACCGGCGAGCTGCGCCAGCTCCTCGCGGCGCAGCCCCGGCACCCTGCGCTGCCTGCCCAGCTCGGGCAGCCCCACGTCGCGCGGCTTGAGCCCGGCCCGGCGCAGCCGCAGGAACTCGCTCAGCTCCGCCTTGGGGTCGAGGGCGCCGGGCACCGCGCGGCCGTGCTGGGTGGGGGGAGTGCTCATCCCTCCAGTATCCGCCGGGTGCCCCGGAGTATCCCTGTGAGCCTGTCCCCGCTGGTGGTACGCACGGCAGGCGTACGCCCAAGGGGGGTCTGGGCCGGCGGCCCGGACCGCCGCACACTGGACGACGGCCCGCCCCCGCCTGGCGGGGCCCCCGCGCGGGCCGCGACGATCTACCACGGAGAGTGTTTCCCCGTATGACCAGCCTGACCGCCATCCCCGCCTACGCCGCACCCGCGCCCAAGGCGCCCCTGGAGCGCACCACCATCGCGCGCCGGCCGGTCGGCCCGCACGACGTCCTCATCGAGATCAAGTACGCGGGCATCTGCCACTCCGACATCCACCAGGCCCGCGAGGGCTGGGGCAAGGGCATCTTCCCGATGGTCCCCGGCCACGAGATCGCCGGCATCGTCACCGCGACGGGCTCCGCCGTCACGCGCTACGCGGTCGGCGACCGCGTCGGCGTCGGCTGCTTCGTCGACTCCTGCCGTGAGTGCGAGTACTGCGAGCAGGGCCTGGAGCAGTACTGCGTGCAGGGCACCGTCGCCACGTACAACGGCCGCGAGAAGAACGGCGAGCCCACCTACGGCGGCTACTCCACCCACCTCGTCGTCGACGAGGGGTACGCCGTGCGCATCCCCGAGGGCATCGGGCTCGACGAGGCGGCGCCGCTGCTGTGCGCGGGCATCACGACGTACTCGCCGCTGCGGCACTGGAACGCGGGCCCCGGCAAGCGCGTCGCCGTCGTCGGCCTCGGCGGCCTCGGGCACATGGCCGTCAAGCTCGCCGCCGCGATGGGCGCCGAGGTCACCGTCCTGAGCCAGTCGCTGCGCAAGAAGGACGACGGGCTGCGGCTCGGCGCCACGCACTACCGCGCGACAAGCGACGAGGCCACGTTCGAGGAGCTGCGCGGCAGCTTCGACCTGATCCTCTGCACGGTCAGCGCCCCGCTGCCGCTCGGCTCCTACCTCGGCCTGCTCCGCGTGGACGGCGCCTTCGTCAACGTCGGCGCCCCCGAGGAGCCGAACTCGCTCAACATGTTCTCGCTCATCGCCGGGCGCAAGACCCTCGCGGGCTCCTCGATCGGCGGCATCCCCGAGACGCAGGAGATGCTCGACTTCTGTGCCGAGCACCACCTGGGCGCGGACATCGAGGTCATCCGCGCGGACCAGATCAACGAGGCGTACGAGCGCGTCCTCGCGAGCGACGTCCGCTACCGCTTCGTGATCGACACGGCGACGATCTGACGCGACGGGCCGGGACGAGGGGCGGGGGCGGGGCCGAGGCCGCGCCCCCGCCCCTCACCCGCTTCCGCCCGGCGTCGGCCCACCGCCCGCAGCCCCCGGGCCACACCCGGCCTCAGGGCCCGCCGGGGCGCGGGACCCGCCGCCCCGCGCCCTCATCGCGTCAGCGTCGCCGGGTTGCCGCCGTTCGCCTCGTAGCCCGCCACCGCCAGAGCCCGGTAGAGCGCGTACTCGGCGGCCGGGTCCTCACTCAGGGTCCAGGGGAGGGCGCCCACGTAGCCGTCGACGCGGACGACCTGCTCCATCGCCTCGCTCCACCGCCTCCCCTGGACGAGGAAGCGCAGCAGGAGGTGGCGGACGAGGGGGGCCGCCGGGTCGTCGTGACGGACCGAGCGGACCGCGTACAGCGCGCCGTGCAGCGCCCGCTTGACCACCGCCGTGTCGTGGAAGTCCTGGACGAGGACCACGTCCTCCATGTGGTCGAAGAGCGAGAAGAGCGGCAGCGCCGCGAGCAGCGAACCGCGCGGGGCGCGCGCGGCGGCGGCCTGCGCGAAGGAGTCCGCGAAGTCGGCCGAGCCGTGCCACTTCGCGCTCCAGTACGACAGCGCCGCGAGGTGCGCGCCCATGTGGGCGGGCGCGACGTCGAGGATCTTCAGCCACAGCCGCTCGAAGTCCTCGTGGCTCTCGCCGAGCCCGCGCGCGACCGCGAGCCGCGTGATGTGCGGCACGGGATCGCCGGGCGCGAGGAGCGCCGCCTGCTCGCAGGCCGCGCGCGCCTCCTCCAGGATGATCCGGAACTCGTCCGTGCCCACCGTCGAGGTCCGCCACGCCTGCTGGACGAGGAACTCCGCGTGCACCGCCGCCGCCCCCGCGTCCTTGGGGGCCTCCGCGCGCCACGTCCGCAGCCAGCGCCCGCCCTCGCCCGGGTGCCCCGCCAGCTCCAGCGAGGCCGCCCCCGCGAACGCCTGGACGCGCTGCCAGCGCAGCTCGCCGTGCTTGTCCGTGCCCGCGAGCAGCCGGGCCGCCGCCTGCCAGTCCTGCCCGCCCTGCACGGCCCGCAGCGTACGCAGCAGCTCGTCGTCGGGCCCCGGCAGGCGCACGTCCAGCTCCTCCTGGGGCACGAAGCCGTACGCGGCCGGGTCGGCGGCGTCCGGGTCCCCGGGCCGCGCCAGGCGTATCCCGCCGGCACCGCGCCTGCGGAGCACGGAGGCCACGACGGCGCCGATCAAGAGGACCCCGAACAGGGACCAGAGAATCTCCATACCAACAGCGAACCAGACCGTGAGACGAATGGGCCAACCTCACCTCAAGAACGTGCCAAGGCGGCGTCAAGTGCCCGTACCGCCCGTCTTCTCGAAAACGCTGCCGGACGCCCGTCCGGCACCCGGGCCGTCGCGGGGGCACTACGCTCGGTGCGCATGACCGACAGGTACAACAACTTCGAGACCGTGGCGATCCATGCGGGGAACACCGCCGATCCCCTCACCGGGGCCGTGGTCCCGCCGATCTACCAGGTGTCGACCTACAAGCAGGACGGCGTGGGCGGGCTGCGCGGCGGCTACGAGTACAGCCGCAGCGCCAATCCGACCCGCACCGCGCTGGAGGAGAACCTCGCGGCCCTGGAGGGCGGCCGGCGCGGGCTCGCCTTCGCCTCCGGGCTCGCCGCCGAGGACTGCCTGCTGCGCACGCTCCTCGCCCCGGGCGACCACGTCGTCATCCCCGACGACGCCTACGGCGGCACCTTCCGCCTCTTCGCGAAGGTCGCGAGCCGCTGGGGAGTCGACTTCTCGGTGGCCGACACCTCGGACCCGTCCGCCGTGCGCGCCGCGCTCACGGACCGCACGAAGGCCGTGTGGGTCGAGACCCCCTCGAACCCGCTCCTCGGCATCACCGACATCGCCGCCGTCGCGGCCGTCGCCCACGAGGCCGGGGCGAAGCTCGTCGTCGACAACACCTTCGCGAGCCCCTACCTCCAGCAGCCCCTCGCGCTCGGCGCCGACATCGTCGTGCACTCCATGACGAAGTACATGGGCGGCCACTCCGACGTCGTCGGCGGCGCCCTCGTCGTCTCGGACGAGACCCTCGCCGAGGAACTCGCCTACCACCAGAACGCGATGGGCGCCGTCGCCGGGCCCTTCGACGCCTGGCTCGTGCTGCGCGGCATCAAGACCCTCGCGGTGCGCATGGACCGCCACAGCGAGAACGCCGCCCGCGTCGCCGAGATGCTCACGCGCCACCCCAAGGTGACCCGCGTCCTCTACCCGGGCCTGCCCGAGCACCCGGGCCACGAGATCGCCGCGAAGCAGATGCGGTCCTTCGGCGGGATGGTGTCCTTCCAGGTCGCGGGCGGCGAGGAGGCGGCGGTCGCGGTGTGCGACCGCGCGAAGCTCTTCACGCTCGGCGAGTCCCTCGGCGGCGTCGAATCGCTCCTGGAGCACCCGGGGCGCATGACCCATGCCTCGGCGGCGGGCTCCCCGCTGGAGGTCCCGGCCGACCTCGTGCGCCTCTCGGTGGGCATCGAGAACGCCGACGACCTCCTCGACGACCTGCGCCAGGCCCTGGGCTAGGACGTCTCCCGGAGGCTGACCACTCCCTCACCAGCGCGGATACGAAGGAGTGGTCACCTCCTCGGGCACGGCCCACGGTCGCGCCCGGGCCGCCCACACCGCGAAGACGAGCACCGCGCAGCACAGCAGCACCCACCCCGCCCGCCGCAGCCGCGCCCGCCGCAGCCGCGTGCGGCGCCCCCTCCGCGCCGCCTCGGCCGCCAGCCCCGCGGGCACCAGGGGCACGGCCAGCCCCGCGAGGACGTCCCGTACCCGCGCCTCCTCGCGGTCCGCGAGACTCACGGCTCCGCCCCGGAGACCGGCGGACGCGCCACGAGGTGCGTTCCCCGCGCGCACAGCAGCCGCACCCGGCCGACGGAGAGCCCGAGCAACGCGGCCACCTGCTCCTCGGCGACGCCCTCGTGCAGCCGCAGCACGAGGACGAGCCGCACCCGTGCGGGCAGCGCGGCCAGCGGGCCGCGACCGCGGCGCCTTCGGTACCAGGAGGAGCGGAGGACGAGCGCGACGAGCGCGGCGCGCGTGTGGTCGTAGGGGTCGCCGTCCTCCAGCCGGTCCCAGACGGCGCAGGTACGGGCGAGGGCGCGCCGCAGGAGCGCGAGGGCGAGCGGCGCGGCGGGCGCCGCACGGGTGGGCCCGGTGCCGGAGGGTTCGGGGCCGGGCGGCTGTCCCGCCTCGCCCGTCAGGAGCGCCGCGGTGCGCAGCAGTCTGGGCGCGGCCCCGCCGACGTACGCGGCGAACTCGCGCGCGTCGTCCGGTCGCCGCCGCCGTGCCGCCGCCCGTCCCGCCGAGGCCACCCGTCCCCCCCCCCCCCCCCCCCCCCCCCCCGCCCCCCCCCCCCACCCCACGGGCCGGGCGGGGGAGGGGGGGGCTCGTCCGCCGTCCGCTCCTCGCGCGGCACGGCGCCCTGCGGTCCCGCCTGGCGGCGCAGGAGCGCGCCGTTGAAGCGGCCGAGGAGTTCGGTGAAGGTCTCGCGGTCCTCGTGGGTCCAGTCCGCGGTCAGCTCGGCCATCAGCGCGCGCCGGGAGGCCCGTACCTCCGCGAGCCGTGCCTCGCCGCGCGGCGAGAGGCGCAGCACGACCGCCCGCCCGTCCTCGGGGTGCGAGGTGCGCTTGACGAGGCCCGTGTCCACGAGCGGGGCGACCTGGCGGGTCACCGTCGAGGAGTCGATGCCCATGCTCGCGGCGAGCGCCTTGACCCCCATGGGGCCTTCGGAGTCGAGCCGGTTGAGCAGGAGGTACGCGGCGCGGTCCATCGAGTTCCGCACCTGCCCCACCCCGCCGAGGCGGGTCTGTTCGGCACGCCGCGCGAAGACCGCGACGGAGTGCTGGAGGGTTTCGAGCAGACCGGATTCGCTCGTGGTCGTCATGTCCGGAGATGTGGGCATGGCCGGGGCTCACTTCACGCTTGGTGGCTGGTTGGGGGACAGCGTACGCGGCTCCGCCGCCACAGTGACCGGGGGTGCGTAAACCAAAGGCAGGTCATTTTTTGCTCATGGGACCTTGACGCGGCGCTTGCCCCGGGCAAATCGGTTCATATGGCACGCACTGCCGTCGGGCCGTACCGGTGCCCCGTCCGCCCCCGTTCGCCGCACCCGTCGTGCGCGCCGCCGGACGCCCGGTGATGCTGGGCGGAGGACGGCAGGAGCGGACGGGGGAGCGTGTGAGCGGAGTCGTGCACGCCGAAGGGCTCGTGAAGACCTTCGGCTCGGTGAAGGCGCTCGACGGCGTCGATCTCGACGTGCCCGAGGGGACTGTACTCGGACTCCTCGGCCCGAACGGCGCCGGGAAGACGACCGCGGTCCAGTGCCTGACGACGCTCCTGCGCCCCGACGCGGGCACCGCGACCGTCGCGGGCTTCGACGTCGTCGAGCGGCCGCACGACGTGCGCCGCGTGATCGGGCTGTCCGGGCAGTTCGCCGCCGTCGACGAGTACCTGACGGGGCGCGAGAACCTGGAGATGGTCGGCAGGCTCTACCAGCTCAGGGCCAAGGCGGCGAAGGCGCGGGCCGCCGAACTCCTCGAACAGTTCCACCTGGCCGGGGCGGCCGACCGCACCGCCAAGACCTACAGCGGCGGGATGCGCCGTCGCCTCGACCTCGCCGCCGCGCTCGTCGTCAAGCCACCCGTCATGTTCATGGACGAGCCGACGACGGGCCTCGACCCGACCAACCGGCAGGAACTGTGGGACGTCATCCAGGACCTCGTCGCGGGCGGCACGACGATGCTGCTCACGACGCAGTACCTGGAGGAGGCCGACCACCTCGCGCACGACATCTGCGTCATCGACCACGGCCGCGTCATCGCGCGCGGCACCTCGGACGAGCTGAAGGCGCAGATCGGCGGGGAGCGCGTGGAACTCGTGGTGCACGACCCCGCGCGCATGGAGGAGGCGGCCGAGGTCCTCTCCCGCGTCGCCGTCCCCGAGGCCGGTGCGGACGCGGTGACGCGCGAGGCCCACACGCGCGGGCTCACGGTCCCGGTTCGGGGCGGGGCCGGGCTGCTCGTCGAGGTGATCCGCGAACTCGACACGCGGGGCATCGCGATCGACGACATCGGCCTGCGCCGCCCGACCCTCGACGACGTCTTCATCAGCCTGACGGGCCACGTGGCGGAGGGGGACGCGGAGCGGGGGAGCGCCGGGGGCGGGGACGAGGGGGACGGCGCCGCCGCGGGCGGGCGCGAGGGGGACGGCGCCGCCGCGGGCGGGCGCGAGGCCGACGGCAAGGAGCAGACCCCATGAGCGCCGTGTCCGACTCGCTGGTGATCGCCAGGCGCAACCTGATCAGGATGACCCGCATCCCGGAAGTGGTGCTGTTCAACATCATCCAGCCGGTGATGTTCGTGATCCTCTTCACGTACGTCTTCGGCGGCTCGATCAAGATCGGTCCCACCACGAGCCAGGACGTGTACAAGAACTTCCTGATGGCGGGCATCTTCGCGCAGACCGTCACCTTCGCCACGGCGGGCTCGGCGGCCGGGATCGCCGACGACATGCAGAAGGGCATCGTCGACCGCTTCCGGTCACTGCCGATGACGCGCGGCTCGGTCCTCACCGGCCGCACGGTCGCCGACCTCGTGCAGACGGCGGTGACGCTCGCCGTGCTCGCGGCGGTGGGCCTCGCGGTCGGGTGGCGGCCCGGTTCGGCCGAGCCGACGAACGCCGGCAAGATCCTCGCCGGCTTCGGCCTGCTGCTGTTCTTCGGCTACGCCTTCACCTGGATCGGCGCGCTCATCGGCCTGTCGGTACGGACCCCGGAGGCCGCGACGTCCGGCGGCATCATCTGGCTCTTCCCGGTCACGTTCGTGTCGAACGCCTTCGTCGACACGCGCCAGATGACCCCGTGGCTGCGCCACATCGCCGACTGGAACCCCTTCAGCGCGACCGTGCAGGCGTGCCGCCAGCTCTTCGGCGACCCCGGGGTCTCGCCCTCGTCCGCGTGGCCGATGCAGCAGCCGGTGTGGGCCTCGCTCCTGTACTCGGCGCTCATCGTCGTGGTCTTCCGCACCCTGGCGGTGCGGAAGTTCCACCGGGCGGACGGCTGAGGACGCCACGGCGAGGACGCCACGGCGAGGACGCCACGGCGAAGGGCCCGCCCCGCGCCGTCCGTACGGCGGCGGGGCGGGCCCTGTGCGCGAGGGGCGCGGGCGGGGCGTCAGCCCTGGTACGGCTTCGCGTCGAGGATCTTCACCGACGCCTTCTTGCCGTTGGGCAGCTCGTACTCGGCGGTGTCACCGACCTTCTTGCCGTTGACGCCGGTCCCGAGGGGCGACTGCGGGGAGTAGGTCTCGATCTCGGAGCTGGCGTACTCCCGCGAGGCCATGAGGAAGGTGAGGGTGTCGTCCTCGTCGCCGTCGAAGGCGATCGTGACGACCATGCCCGGCTCGACGACACCGTCGTCGGCGGGGGCCTCCCCGACCTTGGCGTGCTGGAGCAGCTGCGTGAGCTGGCGCACGCGCAGCTCCTGCTTGCCCTGCTCCTCCTTGGCCGCGTGGTACCCGCCGTTCTCGCGCAGGTCGCCCTCCTCACGCGCTTCCTCGATCTTCTTCGCGATCTCGGTGCGCGCCGGACCAGACAGGTACTCCAGCTCCTCCTTGAGCCGGTTGTACGCCTCCTGGGTCAGCCAGGTGACGTTTTCGCTCGTCTGGGTCACAGGTGCTCCTCGTAGGTACTGGGAATACAAATCAACGCCCTACCAGAAGGATGTTCCTTCACGGACGGGCGAAACCACGAGCCTAACAATTCAGACGCCAGAGCGGGAGGACATTCCTGGGGGACTTGCCCCGCGGGCGGCGGGGGGGCACGGGTACGAGGTGGACCCGGCCGGTTGCCGGTGGCCGGGCCCCGTAGCAGCCCCGGGCGGGGGCGACGCAGCCCGCGTACCGCCGTCTCCCTGCCCGCCGTCCGCCTACCCGCCTACCCGCCGGGACAGGTGCCAGAACCCGCCGGGATCCGTGTGGGATGCCCTAGTCGGCGTGGCAGCCGACCAGCTCGGCGGTCGTGCCGCGCGAGGTGGTGCGGAAGGTGACGACCTTGTCGACGCGTTTCGCGGACTGGTCGAAGCGGAAGTCGGCGCGGCCGACCTCGGCGCCGTCCCCGGCCTGCGAGCGCATCGTGCAGGTGCCCTTCGCGTCCTCGTCCTTGCGGACTTCGAGGTGGGCCTTCACCTCGTGGTCCGAGACGACGTCGAAGGAGATGACCTCGGCGCTCAGCTTCTGCCCGGCGATGTAGCTCCAGCCGAACCAGCCCACGACCACGAGCAAGAGGACGCCGAGTACGGCACCGACGGTCTTGAGCTGCCTGTCGGTGCGCTTGTCGCGCCCGTAGCGGCTCGCGAAGGCGCGGACGGCGTCGGCATCGGCCGTGCCGGGTGCGGTCGCCGTCATGATCGTCCCTTCGCCCGTGGTCACCGGTGCGTGCCGCTGCGCGCGGCGCGTCCCCGGTGCGCGGAAGCCGGAATTTTCCGCTTGCCGGTTCCGTCACTATAGAAGCCCCTGCCCGGCCGGCCGGACCCCGCCCCCAGGCCGCGCGCGGCGGGATCAACGGCAGGATCGCGGTCGTCGCGACGAACACCTGAGGAACGAGTCTTGACTGAGAAGCTGCGCCTGATGGCCGTGCACGCCCACCCCGACGACGAGTCCAGCAAGGGCGCCGCCACGATGGCGAAGTACGTCGCGGAGGGGGTGGACGTGCTGGTCGTCACCTGCACCGGGGGCGAGCGCGGGTCCATCCTCAACCCGAAGCTCCAGGGTGACGCCTACATCGAGGAGAACATCCACGAGGTCCGCAGGAAGGAGATGGACGAGGCCCGCGAGATCCTCGGCGTCCAGCAGACCTGGCTCGGCTACGTCGACTCGGGCCTCCCCGAGGGCGACCCGCTGCCGCCGCTCCCGGAGGGCTGCTTCGCCCTCGTGGACGTCGAGGAGGCGGCCGGGCGGCTCGTGCGCGAGATCCGCTCCTTCCGCCCGCAGGTCATCACGACCTACGACGAGAACGGGGGCTACCCGCACCCCGACCACATCATGACCCACAAGATCAGCATGGTGGCCTTCGAGGGCGCGGCCGACGCGGAGCGCTTCCCTGAGGCGGAGTTCGGCCCCGTCTTCCAGCCGGCGAAGCTCTACTACAACCAGGGCTTCAACCGGCAGCGCACCGAGGCGCTGCACGAGGCGCTGCTCGCGCGCGGCCTGGAGTCCCCGTACGGCGACTGGCTCAAGCGGTGGGAGGAGTCGGAGCGCACGGAGCGCACGCTGACCACCTTCGTCCCGGCCGCCGACTACTTCGAGATCCGCGACAAGGCGCTCATCGCGCACGCCACGCAGATCGACCCGGACGGCGGCTGGTTCCGCGTCCCGATGGAGGTCCAGAAGGAGGTCTGGCCGACCGAGGACTTCGAGCTCGCGAAGTCTCTGGTCGAAACGTCCCTCCCCGAGGACGACCTCTTTGCGGGCATCCGTGACAATGGCTGAATGAGCGGAAGCGCGAGCGCAGGCCAGGCCATGATCCACTTCGTCCCCCTCGCCGAAGTCGACGCCGACAAGGTGACCCCCGGT
Source organism: Streptomyces sp. NRRL F-5630 (assembly GCF_000719475.1). GTDB lineage: Bacteria > Actinomycetota > Actinomycetes > Streptomycetales > Streptomycetaceae > Streptomyces. Next base: position 25,999 of record NZ_JOGO01000093.1, read on the forward strand.
CTCCTCGGCTTCGTCGTCTTCGCGGTGATGGCGGTGGGCGTCTGGGCCCTGATGAAGTCCATGAACCGGCACATGCGGAAGGTCGACTTCAAGGAGCCGGAGGACCCGGCGACGACGGAGAACGACACGACGACCAAGGCCGGCACAGCAGGCCGCGGCTGACCCACCTGCCCCCGGCGCCCGGCCCACGACGCGAGCGGCGCGGGGCGGTGGGCACGCACGGGGCGGCGGGGCGGTATGCCCCGAGGGCCGACGGTGCGTGGCGGGCGGCGGTGGGGGGCGGTACGTGCCCGGCGGCCGGGTGGCCGGGGCCGACGGGCGGTGGGTGCCCGAGGGCCGACGGTGCGTGGCGGGCGGCGGTAGCGCAGACGCGTCCCCGGGCGTCGCGCCATCGGCGTATCCCGCGCCACCCGGCGCCTCGCCCGGCCGCGTTCGTGCGGGCGCGGCCCACCTCCTCGCCGGGCGGTTTCCGCCGCGGGTCTGCGCCCCGGAGCGTCGCGGGTCGGCGGCCGGGTCGGCGCCCGGCGGACTCCGGTTCCGGGCGTCCTCGCCCCAGCGGCGTCCTCGCCCGACCCGCCCCGCCCCGACCCGGCGCGTCGTCCTCACCCCGTTCGGGCGACCCCCGGGAACTCCCGGGAACTTTTGGCCGCCGCCGGTCGTCATGGCCCACTACAGGGGGCCCATCGAACCCTTAGGTGATCCGTTCGACCTTCCCCTAGGGTCTGTCTTCAATCTCGCCTCGTCGCCCGCAGGGCGGCCGCGCGGCGTCCGGTGCGTGCTCTCGGCGTGCCGGCCGGAATCCGTCGTACTGGGCCCTGCCTCCTCGGGGCGCCCCCGAACCCTTGGGCCCTCGCGCCCCCGCACCCTCGCCCCCTCACCACCCCGCGCGCTCCGCCTCCACGCCCATGACCTCCCGTGCGTGGCGGCCCGGGATCATGCCGAGGCGCCAGCCCTGCCAGCCGTCCTCGGGGACCGCGCCCCGGCTGAGCAGGAGCCGGTAGCCCTCCACGTAGCCGCCGAGCGCCTCGTCGCGCGCCGGGTGGGGCGCCGCCGCCAGCGCGGCCAGTTCCTCCTCGGCCACCGCCGAGCCCACCTCGAAGCCTCCCGCCGACGCGTAGGGGAGGAGCGAGGCGTGCAGGAAGCGCGCCCAGTCCTCACCCCTGCGGTCCCCGTACGAGCCGAAGAGCCGGTCCGCCTCCTCGGTCAGCTCGACCGCCTGGGCGAGTCGCGCGTTCCCCGCGTCGATGACCGCGAGTTCGAGGCACGTCCACGCCTCGCCGTGGGCGAGCGCCATGCGCTGGAAGTCGGCGCGCGCGTCGACGAGCAACTGCCGCGCGAAGCCGCTGTTGCGCAGCGAGCCCGTGCGCGCCGCGCGGTGGTCGCGGGTGAGGCGCGCCGAGTGGTGCCGGGAGCAGGCGAGCCCGTACACGTCGCGCATCCGCGAGAACATCGTGCGCGCCCGCTCCAGTTCGCGCAGCGCCGGGTCCCCGACGCCCTCCGCGTCGAGCGCCTGCCCGAGGTAGTACCGCGTCCACGCCTCGCCGCGCGCGTCCTCGTTCTCGTGGTGCCGGCTCAGCGCGGCGCGCAGCCCCTCGACGGCCGCCGCCGAGTCCCCGGCGACCAGCTCGGCGCGCGCGAGCTGGGTCAGCGCCCACGCCTCGCCGCGTCCGTCACGCGTGCGCCCGTACAGTTCCAGCGCCTCGCGGAGCGAGTCCGAGGCCCGCTCGACCTCGTCGAGCCGTAGCCACACCTGCCCCAACTGGTAGTGCGCCCAGGCGAGTCCGTGCACCGACTCGTTCTCGCGGTGCAGGTCGAGCGACTCCCGCAGCAGCGCGAGCGCCTCGCCCGGGTACCCCCGGTCGCGCTCCACGGCGGCGAGCGCGTGCAGCGTCCAGCCCCGGTCGCCCCCGAGCGCGTCGCCGCTCTGGAGGGCCAGCGCCTCGCGCAGCTTCTCGGCCGCCTCGGGCAGACGCCCCTGATGGTGCAGGGTGATGCCGAGCGAGCCGAGCGCGCGCGCCGTGCCGGGCTCGTTGTGCGCCTCGCGGTACAGATCGACGACGGAGGCGAGCGTCGTACGGGCCGTGTCCAGCTCACCGAGCTGCCGTGCCGCGATGCCCTTGCGCCACTGCACCGAGCGGCCGAGCAGGCCCTTGTCCACCGCCTCGGTCAACTCGCTGATCTCGCCCAGGCGGTAGAGATCCCCGCGCAGCAGGCAGTAGTCGCACAGCGCGCCGAGAAGGTCGAGCACCGCACGCTGGTCGACGCCCTCCGCCTGCCGCAACGCCGCCGTGATGAAGCTGGATTCCTCGTCCAGCCACCCCAACGCCGCCTCCAGCGAGGCGAATCCGTGCGGGCCGGGCGCGCCGACACGCGTCGACGTCTTGCCGTCCACGAGCCGGATCACCGCGTCCGCCAGTTCGCCGTAGTCGACGATCAGCCGTTCCAGCGCGGCCGTCCGCTCCGCCGCCTCCTCCTCGTCCGCGAGCCGCGTGCGCGCGAACGCCCTGACGACGTCGTGGAGCCGGTACCTGTCCCCGCGTACGTGGTCCACGAGCCCCGCCGCCGCGAGTTCGGCGAGCAGCCGCGTCGCCGTCCGCTCCGGCACGTCGAGCAGCGCCGCCGCCGCGCCCGCGCCGAGCGAGGCCCGCCCCGCGAGCGCGAGCCGTCGCAGCAGCCGCTGCCCTTCGGGCGCGAGGTCCGTGTACCGCAGCCACAATGCCCGCTCCACGGGGGCGACGGGACCATAGGCGGCGAGGTCGGCGACGAGCCCGCGCGGGCTGCGCGCCCCGAGCGCCGAGCCCGCCAGCCGCAGCGCGAGCGGCAGCCCGCCGCACAACTCCCCGATCTTGTCCATCGCTTCGGCGTCGTACGGTCCGGGCAGCTGACCCGCGCCCGCGCGTACGACCTCCTCGGCGCCCGCCGCTTCGAGCGCTCCCACGGGGAACTGGTGCACCCACGCGCCGTCCGCCTCGGGCGAGTCGGTGTCGGGGCCGGCGAGGTCGAGCGGACCGCGCGCGGTCACCAGGACGAGGCTGTCGGAGTGCTCGGGCAGCAGGGCGCGCACCTGCGCCGCGTCGGAGGCGTCGTCCAGGATCACCGTGACCGGCAGTCCGTGCAGGTGTTTGCGGTACAACTCCGTGAGCTTCCGTACCTGTTGCTCCGAAGAGCTGCGTTCGCGGAAGAGCAGTTGCTCGCGCGGGGCGCCGAGGCGGTTGAGCAGGTGCATGAGCGCGTCGCGGGTCGGCAGCGGTGGGGTGTCCGGGCTGCCGCCGCGCAGGTCCACGACGCACGCGCCCTTGAACTGGTCCCGCAGCGCGTGCGCGGCCCGTACCGCCAGCGTCGTGCGGCCCGAACCCGGCTCGCCGTGCAGCACCACGACGACCGGACGCGTCCGCGTCGCCGCCCGCGCGGAACGCACGAGCCGCGCGATCTCCGCGAGTTCGGCCCGTCGCCCCGCGAACACCCCATCCGGCTGGGGGAGATGCGCGAAGGACTGCTCCAGCACGGAGCGCCGCCGCGCCGCCGCTCCCCGATCCGTCGTCCGTACGAGGCCGCTGCGCCGCCCCGTGCTCCGGCCGCCCGTGCCCGCCGCCACACTGCGGGCCAGCAGGCGCTGTTGGTCGAGGTACGGGCGGATGCCGCGTACCTCCAGGGCCGTGAGCCACTGGAGGCGGGCCTGTTCCAGCCCGCCGGGCTGCCCCAGGGCCCCGGCCCGGCGGTGCGCGGCCGGCCAGTACCCCGCCGTCGCCTTCACGAAGGTCGTCGCCGCCCCCGCGACGGCGACCGTGGCCCCGGCCCCGACCGCCGCCCCGACCCCCGTGCCCAGCGCGACGTCCGCGACGAAGGCGGCGGCCGTCGCCGTCGCGGTGACGAGCAGCGGGCCGCCAAGAGTGCGCGAGGAGAAGGCTGTTGAGATGCTGACCGCGCCCGCCGCCGCCTCGTCGAGCGCGGTCGTGTACGCCGCGTACTCCTCCGCCGCGGGAGCCGTCCACTCGTCCACGGCCGCCATCGCCCGTCCGAGCAGCACGCTCGCGTCGAGCTTCCCGCCCCCGCGCCGCACCTCCTCCTCGACGGAACGCGTCAACAGCCGCTCCGCCTCGGCCCGATGCTCGGCCCGCAACTCCACCCGCCCCGCCGACTCCTGCGCCATGCCAGCCCCTTCCCGTCCCCCATGTCTCCCCGGACCTCTACCACGGTCGTCGCACACAGATGCGAGAACCGTTCCCAGAACCCGGGCTGATCGCACTTCCCGGGGGAGGGGAGAAGGTTTTTGGGACGGTACGGGACGCCCTGCCCGTACGGGATGCGGCGCTCGCAGGGAGGCGTCACGGGAAGCCGTGCCCGCGGAACGCTCCCGCCGTCAGTCCGTGTACCCCACGGCCTTCAGCGCCGCCTCGACCTTCGCGCGGTGCCGCGCCTCCCAGTCGTCGAGCGACTGCGTCTCCTCCTCGGCCAGCCGCTCCCCGGCCGTGCGCAGCACCGCGGCCGCCCGCCCGGCGGGGGTCACGACGACGCCCTCCTCGTCCGCGACGACGATGTCCCCCGCCCGTACGCTCACGCCCCCGCAGCGCACCTCCGCACCGAGCGAGCCGAGCCCCTTCTTCGTACCGGGCACCGGCACGATCCCCCGCGCGTACACGGGGAATCCGGCCGCGCGCACCTCGCCGAGGTCGCGGATCAGGCCGTCCAGGACGAACCCGGCGATCCCGCGCCGCCGCGCCACGGCGCACACGTTCCCGCCCGCGAGCGCGTACTCCAGGTCCCCGGACTCCACGACGACGACCGAGCCGGGGGCGGCCCGGTAGATCGCCGCGTGCAGCATGAGGTTGTCGCCGGGTACGCACCGCACGGTGTACGCGGGCCCTGCGAGCCGCGGTCCGGGCCCCCACAGCGGCCGTATCCCGGCGTCCATGACCTGTGCTCCGCCCAGCACCTCGGCCAGAGTGGTCGACGGCACCTTCCCGAACTCCGCGAACCCTCCGGCCTCCACGACGTCACTCATCCGCGCGCTCCTTCCCGGTGTGGTCACCACGGATCATGCCACCGGCGCGCTCCAGGCGATGAGGGATGTGCGGAGCGGAACGCCGACGGGGTGGTCGGTGTGCCTGGTCCGGGGGCGGAGATGCCTCGATCGGGCCGCCAAGAATCCCGATGCCTGGGCTGACGGTCAAGTACCGAGAGCAGGACGACCTCTCGCTGCCCCCTACAGGGCCCCGACCCCTACAGGGCCCCGACCCCTACAGGGCCCCGACCCCTACAGGGCCCCGAGATCGACCTCGAAAGAGAAGGGAGCGGCGGCCTTCACCGTGCCAGTGAACATTTCGCCGTCCCTGTACGCCTTGGTGAGACCTTGCCGGAACCACCCGGCTGAGCCCGAGGGCCCATGGCAAGCCATCCGTCCGGCAAGCAGGAGGCGGGCGGATCAGATTTTCTGCACGCCGAGGTCGGCGAAGAGCTTCCTGACCCCGGGGTCGACCGAGTAGAGCACCAGGCCGCGGATGGCACGGGTCATCAGCACGCCATAGGCATTGCGCAAAGCGCGGACGAGTTCGGCGTCGTCCTTGATCTGTGAGGCTTTGCTCTTCACGTGCTCGCGGTGGGCGACCCAGCCGCCGTCCTCCCACGTGAGATCGGGGCCCATGATCACGCCGCCCCACTCGTACTCGAGTCCTTGGGCCGTGTGCACGCACCCGATCTGCCCGAAGCCTCCGGGGTCGGTCGCCCAAAACTTTCGCTTGGGGATTCCCTGAACGCTGTGGTTGTCGCCGGCGTTCCAGGGGCGTGCCCAGTCGGGATCGGGGCTGACGTCGGGGAAGGAGCCGGTGTCGTCGGTCCAGCCCCAGCACATCCCCGCGGTCATCCGGGCGCTCACGCCCGCTGGGTCCTTGCCCTCAAGGAAGGACTCCATCTCGGCAGCGCTGTCAGCGTAGTAGACCTCGAAAGGCTCAGGGTCGGTGGCGCCGTCCGGACGCCACGCGATGGGGTTCCCGGCCATGAGCCGGCTGACCCAGGTGTCGTATGTCGAGCTGCCGACGGTTCGGAGTACCCGGTCCAGGTTGATCGGCACGATCTCTACGCCGAGGTTCAGGAGTTCGTTTTTGAGTCGCTCAGGGGACCAGACCTCCTCCGCGAAGAGGCGCTGATCCCCGTCGATGAAGAAGACCGGCACACGAGCGTGGGTGACGACCTCCTCCACCGAGGTCGGCCCTGTCTGCCGCATCCTGAAGGAACCGGTCTTCGGCCGTAGGCTGAGGCGGTGGGCTTCGTCGCAGACGATCAGGTCCAGCTCGTCGGGCCCGAACTTGTCGGCAATCTGCACCAGCGGCCTGAAGACCTTCTGGTGCCCCTTGGCAGCCCGCTTGAAGGTGTCGCGAGAGGCGATGCCACCGGAAACGAAGGCGGCGGAATGCCCAGCTTGCAGCGCTTCTCCCAGCGCGGTGAGCGCAACGAGTGACTTGCCGCTGCCCGCACGTCCCTCGATGACGAATACCTTTTTCACCCCCTGCGACCCGACGGCTGCCGTGGCATCGGCGATCGCCTGGACCGCCCGCAGTTGGTGTTCGACAAGACTGAACCGGGTGTGGCCGTTGACGATCCCTGCGGTCTCGTCGATCAGAAGGTTGGTCGAGCGTCGGCGTCCGAGCAACTCCTGTGCGGCCTCCGCGCCGGAGCCCGAGCTGAAGTTCGCGGTCAGGAACTTCTCCAGATCCCCCGGTTGCCGTGCGGTGAACGTGGGGACCCCTGGGCGAGGGGACACCTGGCTTATCCACTGGTACTCAGGATCCATCAAGTTGTGCAGGTACGCCGCGCCCACGAGATTGACGTAGCGGTCGTCGAACATGCTGTGGTGCCTGCGCAGGTCGTCCATATTGTTGCCGACCTGGACCGCGGGATGCTTGAGGTGCTTCTCGTACTTAGGGAACGGTGCGTAGACCAGATCCCTGGCGCAACGCCGGCAGAGTGTGGTGTTCCCCTCCGCCCTGCATGAGGCGCAGAGCCCGGCTGTCTTCGACACGGTCGGACGCTCGATACTGCCCCACTGCTTGAGCTCGATGACCGCGTAGCTGAGCCGTCCCGATGGGTGCTGTCCCGCGAGGACGACGTCGATGTGGTTCATTTGACCGTCGGCGAGGTACTCGATGAACATCCGCACCTGGCCGAGCCCGAGGTTGTCCAGCGTGGTCGCCAGCTCGTAGACGCTTTCACGCCAGGACTTGACATCCGAGGGGCTCGGTTTCTTGTCCTTCGGGTGCGCGGCGGTGTAGCGCTCGCTGATCTTTCGGACCAACTGATGGCGGTCCCGTACCAGACGCTGTGCGGACCAGAACGCCTCCAGCGGCTTCCAGCCGCTCCCGACCGCCATCCCGCTTACCTCCAATGAACGGAAGCTCTCCCCGAGCCGATTCACTGGAACTTAGCAGGATCGTATTGTCATTCAATCTGGATTTACTTGGTCGGCCGCGGTAGGCGGACCACGGCGGCGCTGAACCGGGTGAGCCCTCAGGGCTGAGCCGCGTGAGACGCTGGCTCGCATGAACCGTCTCGCCGACGCGACCTCGCCTTATCTCCTTCAGCACGCGGACAACCCGGTCGACTGGTGGCCGTGGGGACCGGAGGCGTTCGAGGAGGCGGAACGGCGGAACGTCCCCGTCCTCCTGTCGGTCGGCTACGCCTCCTGCCACTGGTGCCACGTCATGGCGCACGAGTCCTTCGAGGACGCGGAGACCGCCGCGTACATGAACGCGCACTTCGTCAGCGTCAAGGTGGACCGCGAGGAGCGGCCCGATGTCGACGCCGTGTACATGGAGGCCGTGCAGGCGGCCACCGGGCACGGCGGGTGGCCCATGACGGTGTTCCTGACGCCCGGCGGCGAGCCCTTCTACTTCGGTACGTACTTCCCGCCCCGTCCGCTGCACGGCACGCCCGCCTTCCGGCAGGTCCTCGAAGGGGTGCGGGCCGCCTGGGCCGACCGCCGCGAGGAGGTCGCCGACGTGGCGGCGCGAGTCACCGCCGACCTCACGGGCCGCAGCCTCGGGCTGCCGACGGACGCCGCGCCGCCCGGCGCCGACGCGCTCGGTGCGGCGCTGCTCGGCCTCACCCGCGACTACGACTCCCGCCACGGCGGCTTCGGCGGCGCGCCCAAGTTCCCCCCGTCCATGGTCCTGGAGTTCCTGCTCCGCCACCACGCCCGCACCGGCGCCGAGGGCGCCCTCCAGATGGCCGCCGACACCGCCGAGCACATGGCCCGCGGCGGCATCTACGACCAGCTCGGCGGCGGCTTCGCCCGCTACGCGGTGGACCGCGAGTGGACCGTGCCCCACTTCGAGAAGATGCTTTCCGACAACGCCCTCCTGTGCCGCTTCTACGCCCACCTGTGGCGGGCCACCGGCTCGGCCCTCGCCCGGCGGATCGCCCTGGAGACCGCCGACTTCCTCGTCCGCGAACTGCGCACCCCCGAGGGTGGTTTCGCCTCCGCCCTCGACGCCGACAGCGACGACGGCACGGGCCGCCCTGCCGAAGGCGCCTACTACGTGTGGACGCCGGAGCAACTGCGCGAGGTACTGGGCGAGGCGGACGCCGCCCTCGCCGCCGCCCACTTCGGTGTCACCGACGAAGGCACCTTCGAGCACGGCAGTTCCGTGCTCCGGCTGCCGCGCACGGACGGCTTCGACAGCCCGCCCGTCGATGCCGCCCGCCTCGACCGGGTGCGGCGCGCCCTGCTCGCCGCGCGCGACACCCGTCCCGCCCCGGGCAGGGACGACAAAGTGGTCGCCGCCTGGAACGGTCTCACCGTCGCCGCTCTCGCCGAGACCGGCGCGTACTTCGACCGCCCCGACCTCGTCGAGGCCGCCCTCGGCGCCGCCGACCTCCTCGTCCGCGTCCACCTCGACACCCACGGCCGCCTGAGCCGTACGTCCCGCGACGGCCGTCCCGGCGGCAGCGCCGGTGTCCTGGAGGACTACGCCGACGTCGCCGAGGGCTTCCTCACCCTCGGCTCCGTCACGGGCGAGGGCGTGTGGACGGACTTCGCCGGGCTGCTGCTCGACCACGTCCTCGACCGCTTCCGCGACGACAGCGGAGCCCTGTACGACACGGCCGCCGACGCCGAGGCCCTCATCCACCGGCCCCAGGACCCCACGGATAACGCCACGCCCTCCGGCTGGAACGCCGCCGCCGGCGCCCTCCTCACCTACGCCGCCCTCACCGGTTCCACCCGGCACCGCGCCGCCGCCGAACAGGCCCTCTCCGTCGTCCGCGCCCTGGCCCCCCGCGCCCCCCGCTTCGTCGGCCACGGCCTCGCGGTGGCCGAGGCCCTTCTGGCGGGCCCCTACGAGGTCGCCGTGGTCGGCGCCCCCGACGACCCGCGCACGCGCACCCTCCACCGCACCGCTCTCCTCGCCACGTCCCCCGGCACGGTCGTCGCCGCGGGCCCCCCTTCCCCGGAGCCGGAGTTCCCGCTCCTCGCCGACCGCCCCTTGGTCGACGGAACCCCCGCCGCCTACCTGTGCCAGGGCTTCGTCTGCGACCGCCCGGAGACGGACCCGACAGCGGTGGCGGCCCGCCTGGGCAGCCGCGAGGGGGCCGTGGCCCCGCACGCGTGACGTCGTCCGTGGCGCTCGGCCTCGCGCACCGCACCGCCTCGCGTGGGCGTGGGCCGCGCAGGCCCGTGGTGGGGGCCCGTATCAGGGGGGCGCCTCCGGGCCGGGGAGCTGGCCGACGGTTGCGAGCGCTTCGGTGACGAGGCGGGACAGGCGGTCGTGGTGGGCGCCGTGCCAGTAGACCCGCCCGCAGGCGGGGCATTCCGCGTAGACGTCGTACGTGGTGCGGGTGCCGGCGTCGATGCGGTCGGCCACGTCCGCCAGGGTGGCCGGGCGCAGAAGGGCGTTGCAGGCGGTGCAGCGGGTCCAGGGGCGCAGGTGGGGGCGGAACCTGTTCAGGATGTCGGCGAGTTGTTCCTCGGGGCGGTGGCTGTACACGTACGCCCCGGCCCACAGTTCACGGCGGCGCAGCAGTCCCCGGTCGCGGCTGAGCAGCACCCGGCGTTCGGTGGCCGACCGGGTGGCGAGCGCCGCGTCGCCCGGGTCTTCCCGCGGGTAGGCGGTGTCCACTCCGAGCACGCGCAGCCGGCGGGCGAGCGTGCCGAGGTGGACGTCGAGGAGGAAGCGGAGCGGGGCGCCCGGCACCCGCTGCGGGCGGTCGACGGCGGCCACGGCGATGTGCTCGCCGCCCTGCGGTATGAGGGAGGCCGGTACGGGGGCGCCGTCGCGGGTGAGACCTCCCACCTCGGTGAGCGGTACGCCGAGCGACTCCACGAGGTGGCCCAGCGTGGAGACGCCGTCCGCGCGCGACGTCAGGGTCAGGCGGCCCTGTGGGAGGAAGGTCTCCATGCCGGGCGCGAAGGTGAGGACGAGGTCGGTTCCGTTCACGCCCACAGACTTGCACGGGCCCCGGACAGGCTGCCGCACTTCATCCACAGGCGCTGTCGATCGTCAGCTCATCACACCGCCCGGCGCGGAGCGTCGGTTCCTCGCCCTGCCGCGCGGACCGTCGGCCCCCACCCCGCCCGCGCGGAGTTCCGGCCCCACCCCGCCCGCGCGGAGTTCCGGCCCCCCCACACCATCCGCGCTGGTCATCGGCCTCCGCGCCGCCCGCGCGGCCCTTCGGCCCCGCGCTCCGCCCGTAGCCCCGCGCCTCACCCGTGCTGGTACGCCACCAGCGAGATCCCCACGTAGTGCACGACGAACGCCGCGAGCGTGAGGGAGTGGAAGACCTCGTGGAACCCGAACCAGCGCGGCGACGGGTTCGGCCGCTTGAGCCCGTAGATCACACCGCCCGCGCTGTACAGCAGCCCCCCGACGACCACGAGGACGAGCACCGCGACGCCGCCCGCGCGCGCGAAGTCCGGCAGGAAGAAGACCGCCGCCCAGCCCATCGCGATGTAGCAGGGCGTGTAGAGCCAGCGCGGGGCACCCACCCAGAAGACGCGGAAGGCGATGCCCGCCACCGCGGCGGCCCAGATCGCCCACAGCAGCCACGTCCCCTTGCCGTCGGGCAGGAGCAGCAGCGTCAGCGGCGTGTAGGTGCCCGCGATGATCAGGAAGATGTTGGCGTGGTCCAGCCTGCGCAGCACCGCCTCGCCGCGCGGCCCCCAGTTCCCCCGGTGGTACAGCGCGCTCACGCCGAAGAGCAGGCAGGCCGTCAGGACGTAGATCCCGCAGGCGACGCGCCCCCTCCCGGAGTCCGCGAAGGCCGTCAGGACGAGGCCGGCCACCACCACGGCGGGGAACATCCCCGCGTGCAGCCAGCCGCGCAGCCGCGGCTTGACCAGGGCCGGGAGGGGGAGGGCGGAAGGCGCGGAAGCCTTCGCCGTCGCCCCGGAGGGGTCGGGAGCGGGAGCGGGCGTGGAGTCGTGCGTCGTGGTCATCTGCCGCGTGTCCTTCGGGCCGGTGTCCGGGGGAGGAGAGGTGTTCGTGGGTCCGTGCCGCGCATCGGCGGTGCCGGGCGAGTGCGGGGGACGGGAGGAGGGGCGGGGCCGGGCCGGAGTGGTCCGCCCGGCCGGTCGGGCGAAGCCCGCGTCGCGTCGCGAGCGGGCGCGGTCATATCGGCATGGTAGCGAGGCCGGTTGAACACCCCGCCCCCGCCTGCTCACACGGGCGCGACGCCCGTGCGCGCGACCCCGCGCACGTCACGCCCGTACACGCGACGGCACGGCGCCTGCCCGCACGGGCACGGGCCGCCGCCCCCGCCCACCTGAGGCCGACACCCGCGCACCACTCTCGCCCAGCGCCCCGCGCCGCGCACCCCCGCACCCGTCCAGGGGCTCACTCCACGCCCCACCCCCGGCCCCTCCCCTCCCCGCCGTGTCTCGAATCACTCCGCTCACATGGGCGGCCCCCTGGACAGATGCGCGGGGAAGGCGCAGGATCATATGAGTGCGGTCGGCACCGGATGAGCGGCTACGAGAGCGTCCGGGTCGCGGCCCCCACGGGGCAGACAGACTTCTCACCCTCGCTTAGGAGCAATTCGTGGCGCGCGACATCGCGGCTCCCCCGTCCTCCGACACTCTCGGCACGACCAACGGCATTCCCCACCCCGGAACCGCTGCCGACACCCCGCCGACCAGGCACGCGGAGCTGCGCGCCTGGGTCGCGGAGATCGCCGCCCTCACCGAGCCGGACCGGGTGGTGTGGTGCGACGGCTCGGAGGCGGAGTACGACCGGCTCGCCGCCGAACTCGTGCGCAAGGGCACTTTCCGCCGGCTCGACCCGACGCTCCGCCCGAACTCGTACTACGCCGCCTCGGACCCCTCCGACGTCGCGCGTGTCGAGGACCGGACCTTCATCTGCTCCGAGAAGGAGGCGGACGCGGGCCCCACGAACCACTGGCAGGACCCGGCCGTCATGCGCGAGACCTTCCAGGGCAAGGACGGGCGCGGCGGTGTCTTCCGCGGTTCGATGCGCGGTCGCACGATGTACGTCGTGCCGTTCTGCATGGGGCCGCTCGGCTCCCCGCTCTCCGCGATCGGCGTCGAGCTGACCGACTCGGCGTATGTCGCCGTGTCGATGCGCACCATGACGCGCATGGGGCAGGCCGTGCTCGACGAACTCGGCGAGGACGGCTTCTTCGTCAAGGCCGTGCACAGCGTCGGCGCCCCGCTCCGTGCGGGCGAGGCCGACGTGCCGTGGCCCTGCAACTCCACCAAGTACATCTCGCACTTCCCCGAGGACCGCGAGATCTGGTCGTACGGCTCCGGGTACGGCGGCAACGCGCTGCTCGGCAAGAAGTGCTACGCGCTGCGCATCGCCTCCGTCATGGCGCGCGACGAGGGCTGGCTCGCCGAGCACATGCTCATCCTCAAACTGACGCCGCCGCGCGGAGAGTCGAAGTACGTCGCCGCGGCCTTCCCGAGCGCGTGCGGGAAGACGAACCTCGCGATGCTGGAGCCCACCGTCAAGGGCTGGACCGTCGAGACCATCGGCGACGACATCGCCTGGATGCGCTTCGGTGAGGACGGCAGGCTCTACGCGATCAACCCCGAGGCCGGTTTCTTCGGCGTCGCGCCCGGCACGGGCGAGCACACCAACGCCAACGCCATGAAGACCCTGTGGGGCAACGCCGTCTTCACCAACGTCGCGCTCACCGACGACGGCGACGTGTGGTGGGAGGGCATGACGGAGGAGCCGCCCGCGCACCTCACCGACTGGCGCGGCAACGACTGGACCCCCGCGAGCGACACGCCCGCCGCGCACCCCAACGCGCGCTTCACCGTGCCCGCCGCGCAGTGCCCGATCATCGCGCCGGAGTGGGAGGACCCGAAGGGCGTGCCGATCTCGGCGATCCTCTTCGGCGGGCGCCGCGCGAGCGCCGTGCCGCTCGTCACCGAGTCCTTCGACTGGAACCACGGCGTCTTCCTCGGCGCCAACGTCGCGAGCGAGAAGACCGCCGCCGCCGAGGGCAAGGTCGGCGAGCTGCGCCGCGACCCCTTCGCCATGCTGCCGTTCTGCGGCTACAACATGGGCGACTACATGGGGCACTGGATCGACGTGGCCAAGGGCAAGGACCCGGAGAAGCTGCCGAAGATCTACTACGTCAACTGGTTCCGCAAGGACGCCACCGGCCGCTTCGTATGGCCCGGCTTCGGCGAGAACAGCCGCGTCCTGAAGTGGATCGTGGACCGGCTCGACGGCCGCGCCGAGGGCGTCGAGAGCCCCATCGGCGTGCTGCCCGCGAAGGGTGCCCTGGACACCGAGGGCCTCGACCTCTCCGCCTCCGACCTCGACCACCTGCTCACGGTCGACAAGGAGGTGTGGCGCGAGGAGGCCGCGCTCGTCCCCGAGCACCTCAACACCTTCGGCGAGCACACCCCGAAGGAGCTGTGGGACGAGTACCGGGCGCTGGTACGGCGCCTCGGATGATGGCGCGAGCCTGCCGGTAGTCCCGGTGGCGGCGCGGTCGGCCGGTGAACCCCAAGGGGCGGGGCCCCTCGCACAAAGGCGTGCGAGGGGCCCCGTCTCTTGTGCGCGGCGCCCGCCGGTCCTGGTCCCTGGCGTTGCCTACGGCTCAGGCCGCGAGGGCCGTGGGCCGCGCGGACCCGGCCGTCGTCGTGGGCTGCGCGGACCCGGTGGGGTCGATCGCCGCCGCGTGGGCCTCCATGCGGCGGGCGGCCAGGATCGCCGCGCCCGTGTCGGCGCGCGAGGCGGCGACGACGAGGGCGCGTCCGGCGAGCGCGTGCGCCCGGCGGTGCAGGTTCGTGAGGTCGCTGGTCCCCCGGGCCGTTCCGGCGGCGGCGCGTACGGGGCTGCCGCCGCGCAGCCTGCGGAGGTGCTCGCTCAGCTCCCTGCCCGCTTCGCCCAGCGCGGCCGCCTCGTCCGCCGGGGAGAGTGCGCGCAGTTCGTCGGTGAGCGCGAGCAGCGCGGCGAGATGCCCGGCGAGCTGGATGTCCAGCTCCTCCTCACGCGAATGACGGGGGAAACGGGACTGCTCGCCGGAGGTGGAATGGACGGACTTGCTACGGATCGGCTCGTACACGAAGGACCTCCAGGGTTGCCTGAGAGCATCCTACCTTGGAATCCGTCTAAGTTAGAATCCGTCCAGAGAAGGAGTTCGTAGCGACTAACGATCGCGACTGTGGCCCGGGACCGGCCGACGTGCCGACCGCGAACCAGGCCGCGCGTACCGGCCACGGGCCCGCCGCTCGTACCGCCCGGGGCCCGCCGCTCCCACCGGCCCGGACGACGGACCGCTCGTGCCTCAGTTCTGCCCGTACTCGCTCAGGAAGTGGCCGATCCGGCCCACCGCCTCCGTGAGGTCCTGCACGCTCGGCAGGGTGACGATCCGGAAGTGATCGGGTTCGGGCCAGTTGAAGCCCGTTCCCTGCACGACCATGATCTTCTCCTTGCGGAGCAGATCGAGGACCATCTCGCGATCGTCCTTGATCTTGAAGACCTTCGGGTCGAGGCGCGGGAAGAGATAGAGCGCGCCCTTGGGCTTCACGCACGACACGCCGGGGATCCGCGTCAGCAGTTCGTACGCGGTGTCGCGCTGCTCGCGCAGTCGCCCGCCCGGCAGGACCAGCTCGTTGATCGACTGCCGCCCGGTGAGCGCGGCGACGACGCCGTGCTGGCCCGGCATGTTGGCGCACAGCCGCATGTTCGCCAGGATGTTCAGCCCCTCCAGGTAGGAGGTGGCGTGCGCGCGCGGCCCGGAGACGACCATCCAGCCGACGCGGTAACCGGCCACGCGGTACGCCTTCGACATGCCGTTGAACGTGAGCGTCAGCAGGTCGGGGGCGAGCGCGGCGGTCGGGGTGTGCGTGGCGCCGTCGTAGAGGATCTTGTCGTAGATCTCGTCGGAGCAGACGAGCAGGTTGTGGCGGCGGGCGATGTCGGTGAGCCCGCGCACCATCTCCTCGTCGTAGACGGCGCCCGTGGGGTTGTTCGGGTTGATGATGACGAGCGCCTTGGTCCGGTCGGTGACCTTGCGCTCGATGTCGGCGAGATCCGGCATCCAGTCGGACTGCTCGTCGCAGCGGTAGTGGACGGGGACGCCCCCTGCCAGCGAGACGGCGGCGGTCCACAGCGGGTAGTCGGGCGCGGGGACCAGGACCTCGTCCCCGTCGTCGAGCAGGCCCTGCATGGCCATGACGATCAGCTCGGAGACGCCGTTGCCGATGAAGACGTTCTCGACGTCGGACTCGACGCCGAGGGTCTGGTAGTGCATCGTGACCGCGCGGCGGGCGGCGAGCAGGCCCTTGGCGTCGCCGTAGCCGTGCGCCGAGGAGACGTTCCGGAGGATGTCCTCCAGGATCTCGGGCGGGGTCTCGAAGCCGAAGGCCGCCGGGTTCCCGGTGTTGAGCTTGAGGATGCGGTGGCCCGCCGCCTCCAGTCGCATCGCCTCGTCGAGCACCGGGCCGCGGATTTCGTAACAGACATTGGCGAGCTTCGCTGACTGGATCACCTGCATGCCGGTCACCTTACGACCGTGTTAACCCGCCCGCATGACGTATACGGCGGAGCCGGAGGCCGCCGGGCGGGCGGCGGCTTCCATTCGTACGTGCCAGCCGTCGGCGGCCGTAGCTCTGCGGGGCGGCGGTGGCTTCGCGGCTTGGATTCCCCGGTGGGGGAGGCATGTCCCCTGTACGGGTGAGGTCGGACACGCGGCGGACCCCGGGTGGGGGCCCGCACCCGTTCCCGGGGCGCCAGGCACGCACGCGTGTGACGCCCCTTACGGGGAGGAGGTGGTCCAGCCCGGGCAGCGTCCCGTGGTCTCCAGGAGCGCGCCGATCTGCTCGGGCGCGACGGGACGCGAGTAGAGGTAGCCCTGTCCCATGTCGCAGCCCATCGCCCGCAGCCGTTCCGCCTGGCTCCTGGTCTCCACGCACTCGGCGGTCACGGTGAGGCCCAGACGGTGGGCCAGGCCGACCAGGGCCTCCACGATCACCTCGTCCGCCGGGCGGCCCTCGGCGGTCGTGGACCGGGCGGGACCGCCCGCGATCACGGCCGCCGCGTTCCGGTCCCGGGCGCCGGGGGTGTCGGGGGAGGCGCCGGTGGCCTCAGCGGGGAGGGCGTCGGGACCGGTGGCAGCCGACGGGATCGCGGCGGGCGGGGCTGCGGCTTCCGGGGCCTCGGCCTCCGGGGACGCGCCCGCGAAGGGGAAGCCGCGCACGAAGGAACCGTCCAGTTTGAGGACGGAGACAGGAAGACGGCTGAGGTAGGAGAGGTTGGAGTAGCCGGTGCCGAAGTCGTCGATGGCGATCCGCACCCCCATGTCGCTCAGTTCCTGGAGGGCCCGCAGGGGGCGGCCGGTCTGCCCCACCACCTCGGACTCGGTCAGCTCCAGCTGGAGCAGGGACGGCGGCAGCCGGGTCTCCGCCAGCACGTCGGCGACGTCGGCGGCGACGTCGGAGTCCCAGAGCTGCCGCACCGTGACGTTGACGCTCACGTAGGGCGGCCGTGCTCCCGGGCGGGCGAGCTGCCAGGTGCGGGCCTGGGCGCAGGCGGTGCGCAGGACCCAGCGGCCCAGCTCGACGATGGAGCCGTCCCGCTCGGCGACGTCGATGAAACGGTTCGGGGCGAGCCGGCCGAAGCGGGGGTGCCGCCAGCGCACCAAGGCCTCGACGCCGTGCAGGGTGCCGTCCGCGAGGGCGACGAGCGGCTGGTACTCCAGCTCGAACTCGCCGTCGCGCACGGCGGGGCGCAGCGCGGTGGCGAGCAGGTCCTGGTGGGCGCCGTCCTCGCTGCGGGCGGAGTCGAACAGGGCCCACCGGCCCCCGCCCTCGGCCTTGGCCCAGCCGAGCGCGGTGGTGACGGCGCGCATCAGCTCGGCGGGACTCGTCTCGCGGGCGCGCAGTTCGGCGACTCCGGCGGAGGCGGAGACGGCGAGGCGCCGCCCCGCGATGTCGTACGGCTCGCGCAGTTCGCGCAGCACGGTCGTGGCGAGTTCGGTGAGCTGCCCGGGGCCCGTCGTCTCGCGGACGAGGAGCGCGAACTCGTCGCCGCCGAGCCGGGCGAGGACGGGGGCCTCGCCGCCCCCGGGCGCGAGGGCCGGGCCGAGGCGGGCGAGGCGCGCGGCAACGGCACGGAGCAGGTGGTCGCCGACGAGGTGGCCGTGCGCGGTGTTGACGTGCCGGAAGCCGTCGAGACCGAGGACGCAGAGGCCGACGCGCCCCCGGCCGCCGCGCAGCCCGTGCTCCTCCAGCGTGTCCGCGAGACGGTCGAGGAAGTGGGCGCGGCCCGCGAGCCGGGTGAGCGGGTCCTCGCGCTCGGCGGTGCGCAGGCGGGCCCTGAGGTCGTGGCCCTGGCTCGTGTCGCGGACGGTGAGGAGGGCGCCGCGCGCGGGCGCGAGGTGTTCGAGGCGAAGCTCGGCCCAGGCTTCGCCGCCCAGCGGCGACGCGATCCGCCGGGTGCAGACGAGGTGGTGGCGCCGGCCGGTGAAGACCTCGGGAAGACCGGGGGTGGTGTGCGGGGCGAGGCCGAGGGCGGTGAGGTGGGTGAGGGGACGGCCGGGGAGCGAGGCGGCGGGGAGGGCGAGGTACTGGTGCAGGGCGGGGTTGGCCGCGGTGATGGTGCCCACCTCGTCGACGAGCGCCATCGGCAGCGGGGCCGCGTCGAAGGCGGCGCGGTGCGTGGCGTCGGACGGGGCGGTCGCGGGTGCGGGCGTTGGTGGGGGCGCGGGGGGCGGGGACGCGGGT
>NZ_JOGO01000094.1 GCF_000719475.1 Streptomyces sp. NRRL F-5630
CGGAAACCTCGGGCGTTCGCTTCGCTCAGCCGGTGCCATCGACGCCGACCCGGACACGGCATGACCCTCAGCCTCGTGGGATTACGGGACAGCGCTTAGCGGTGCATGCCGTCGCGGTCAAGGCCCGTAAAGGCGCCGTCGTTCACGGCGTCGGCGCTGGCGGCCGCGGTGAAGAACCCAGTCTGCGTGGTGGCGATGCGCAGGCGCGGGCGGGCGGTCAGGACCAGGGTGATGAGGGGCTGCGCCTGGCCGGTGGCGTAGTCGGGGGCGGTATCGATCCGCCGCGCGCCGGGGGCGGCCGCACGGACGGGCGCCTCCGGGATCGCCCGGCACCGGTGGTTGCCCGGCGCGAACTCCGCTGTCGCAGCAGGCTGCCCACAGTGGCAGTCTGCCCGGCAACCGTGGGGACGCTCAGGCTGCCGGCGCGAATGTGGTGATGGCGTCGAAGAGGGCGGCCGGGGATTCCAGCGGGATCAGGTGACCGCTGCGGGGGACCACCACGAAGTCGGGGTGGGAGAGGTAAGGCACCAGGTTGTCGCGGAGCACGCCGACGGGCTCCACCTGGTCAAGCTCTCCGGCGATGACGAGGGCGGGCACGCTGATCATGCACGTGTGTTCGGTGATGTCCTGCGCGATGCCGTGCAGCGGCCACTCGGTGCGGGCGGCGTCGGCGCCGGTCCGTGAGTCCTTCACGATCTGCGCCTTGACCGGCTCGGGCAGCTCGGTCGCGGTGAGGACGTGATCCCGTGCCCCGGCCACCGACTCGGTGGAGTCGTAGGCGTGCGACAGTGCCTCCTGGTACTCGGGAGTGACCTGTGCGGCCGGCTTCGCCGGGCCGGAGGCGACGAGAACGATGCCGCGCAGGCCGGCGGGCCGGGTGGCCGCGACCAGCTGTGCGACCTTGCCGCCCATCGAATGCCCCACCAGGACGTAGTCGGTCACCCCCGCGTCCGCGAGCACGGCGAGCGTGTCATCGGCGAGCTGACTGAGCGTGTAGGGACCGGGCAGAGCGCTCGACCGGCTCCACCCGCGGAAGTCGACCGTAAGCACGTCACGGCCCGCCAGCCGGTCGACGACAAGGTCCCAGGTACGGGCGGAACCACCCCAGTAGTGCAGGAACACCAGAGTCGGTCCGGTCCCCGGCCGATAGTCGTAAGTGGGCAGTAGTGTCTGCTGCGCCGTATCCATGACAGTTCCTCCCGATCGAATGCTCTGAGCGATTGCTCCTTGCATCCATTGAACTGCTGTACCACGGACGGGGCATTGGCCTGACGGGTCACCCGATGGTGGAAAATGGACAGGTGAGCGTGATCCGGCAAATGACCTACCAACCCGTGGGACTCCGCGCTTCCTCGGTCGAGACGATGACCTTCAGCCGCCTTCGCGCGCTGAACGACGGCGGCACACAGCGCGCCGACTTCCACGTCCTCGCCGTCATCGACGCCGGACCCGGCTCAGTCACCGTCGATTTCCACCGCCACCCGCTCGAAGACCGCTCCGCAATGTGGATTCCACCCGGCGCCGTGCACCAGTGGAATGACATCGCCGACGTGACAGGGCACCTCGTGCTGTTCGTGCCGACCGCGCCGGTCACCCACGCCACTCGAGAACTGGCCGCCTCCCCAGACCCGGCCGCACACTGGAGCATCCCCGACGCCGACTGGCCCTTCGTCGACACGGCACGCAGCCATCTCCTCCTCGAAGCATCCGCCCCACCCAGTGGCTCCCGGACAGAGCTGCCCGAAATCCTGCTCTCCGCGCTCATCACCCGGCTGCACCCCCCGCACGCCGAAGCACGGCTCACCCCTCCGGTGTTCCGGTTGTTCCGCTCCAGCGTCGAAGCGCACTACCGGCAGCACCACGACGCCAGCTACTACGCCCGTGCGCTGGGCTACGCGCCCCGCACCCTCTCACGAGCGGTGCAGCAGGCCACCGGCCGCACCGCGAAGGCGTACATCGTCGAACGGATCGTCCTGGAGGCCAAACGGCTCCTCGCACACGATCGCCTCACCGCCGCCCGCTGCGCCGACGTACTCGGTTTCCCCGACGCATCCAACTTTTCGGTGTTCTTCCGCAAAGCGACAGGCATGCGCCCGGGCGCGTGGCAGGCAACGGTGGCCGCCGAGTGAGGACGTCTGGCTCAGAGTCCTTGGCGGCTCCTTCCACCAAGGTTCGCTCGATAGGAACGAACCCGTCCGTTCCGCCGGTGCCGGTCTCCGGTGCCGATGCCCTGGAGGTCGTGCGGGACGAGGCTCGTCCGGCCTCTTGTGCAGAACGCGCGTAATGGCCCACGTCTCGTACAGGTCGGCAGCGAGGCGGCCGCCGGCGAAGGCGGATGCGGCTAATGCCCGCGGCCGTCAACCGGTCGGGCTGTCCGAGGGCTGGGGCTTGCCGAGCATCTGGCAGGTCGCGGCGTCGACGAGGGCCCTGTTCGTGGCGGCGGCCTTCTTTTCCTTGATGCCGAAGTTCGTACTGGTGAAGACCGCGACGCTGCGAGTGCCGGTGGCGTCGGTGTAGATCTCACTGGAGTAGCCGGGCAGACCACCGGTGTGACCCCAGACCGTGCCGCAGGCCGTGTCCACCCGCATCAGCCCCAGTCCGTAGCCGCCGCCTTCCTCGGGTGCGTCCACGGTGGTCCGCATCTGCTTCAGCTGGGTTTCGGGCAGCAGCTCGCCGGACTTCAGCGCGGTGAGGAAGGTCTGCCAGTCCGCCGCGGTGGAGACCATGCCGCCTGCCGCCCACGACCAGCTCGGGTCGATGGCGGCAGTGTCGACGTTGTCGTCGGGACGTTCGGGTCCGGCGAAGCCGACGCCGTCGGGCAGGTCCACGGTTGCGGACAGGATCTGCTTCAGTCGCGCGGCGTCCGGCTCGTAGCCGGTGACGTGCTGCTTGCCTCTGTTTTTGCCGGTGCCCCAGTCTGCGTTCGTGGCGAGGTAGGAGTCCTTCATGCCCAGCGGCTTGGTGATCTTCTGCTCGATCAGCTCGGCCAGGCTGCTCCCGGTGCCCCTCTCCAGGATCAGCCCGAGGGCTTCGTAATTGGCGTTGCTGTAGGAGTACGTCTCGCCGGGCTCGGTCGGTGGGTCCTGCTCGGGGGTGATGGCGAGCAGTTCCTGGGGTGTCCAGGTGCGCTGCTCCTGGCCGGTGAGGGAGGGCAGGAACTGTGGGGTCAGCAGGAAGTCGCCCAGGCCGCTGGTGTGGTTGAGCAGCATCCGTACGGTGATGTGCTCGCCGCCCTTGACCAGGCCGGGCAGCCACTTCTCGACCGTGTCGTCGAGGCTGATCTTGTGCTGGGCGACCTGCTGCAGGACGAGGGTCGCGGTGACCGTCTTGGTGTTGGAGCCGACCCGGAACCGGTCGCCGGCGGCGAGGCTGTGGTCGTCCTTGGTCCAGGCGGCCTGCTTGGCGATCTCCACGGGCTTCCCGTCGCCGGAGTCGACCCGGACGATGACGCCCAGGGAGCCGGTGTCGGCCGCCTGCTGCGCGAGACGGGCCAGCCGCGCGTCGGCGGCCTGGCTCGCCGCGCTCTGCCCGGCCGCCGGTTCGGCCTCGTCCGAGCAGCTCGCGAGCGCCGCGCCCAGGCAGGTCGTCAATGCGATGGTCAGCGCTCCGCGGTGTATTCGGTGGCGGCGGGACAGTGTGGGTGCGGACATGGCAGTTCCCTTCGGCGCGTGAGGATGTGCTGCGTGCGTCGAGGGACCGGGCGATCGCCTGATGAGCGCCCGGTCAGCGGGTCCCGCGCACACCGTCCATTCAGTCAGTGGCGCGCCGCCGGCACATCGCTCGATGGCGGGCTTCCCACCGGCGCGGGCTCACTCCAAGGAATGACTCCGCGGGGTACGGCGCCACGCCGACCCGCCCCCCGACCGAGGTCAGGTCAGGACAGGGTGGTCCTGGCCAGCACCGCCGCCTGTGCCCGGCTCTGGCAGCCGGTTTTCGTGAGCACGCGGCTGACGTGCGTCTTGACCGTGTGCAGGCTGACGAAAAGCCGGTCGGCGATCTCGGCGTTGCTCAGACCGTCCCGGATCAGACGCAGCACGTCGACCTCCCGCTGGGTGAGGTCTCTCAGCCGGGCCAGGTCATGGTCGCTGGGCTGACGCCGGCCGCCGAGGTGGCCCTCGATGATCCGCCGGGTCACGGCGGGGCTCAGCGCGCTGTGCCCAACAGCCGCGGCACGCACGGCCGCAGTCAGCTCTTCGTACGAACTGTTCTTCAGCAGGAAGCCGGAGGCCCCGGCCGCCAGCGCATCGTCGACGTAGGCGTCCAGGTCGAACGTGGTCAACATGAGCGCCCGGCTGCGCCCCGGCCCGAGCAGACCCCGGCGGCCCAGCTCGGCCAGCGCCCACAAGCCGTCGCGGCGCGGCATCCGGATGTCCATCACCAGCACATCCGGCCGCAGCCGCGCACACACCTCGACGGCTTCCTCACCGTCGTTCGCGGTGCCCGCCACGGTGATGTCCGCCTGGCTGTTCAGGATCACGCTCAGCCCGGTGCGGATGACCGGCTCGTCGTCCACGACGAGCACGCTGATCTGCTCAGGCATCCGTCTGCTCCCACGGCATCGTCGCCGCGACGCGGAAGCCGCCGTCACGGGTCGGGCCCGCGGCGAGTTCGCCGTCCAGCGCGCCCACCCGCTCCTCCATGCTGACCAGGCCGAGCCCGATGCCCACGCCGGCCGCGGCCTGCCGCACCCCGCGGCCGTTCACGACCTCACACCGCAGCTCACCGCCGTCCTTCCCGCGGACGGTCACCTGGACGGGCGCTCCGGGCGCGTACCGGCGTGCGTTGACCAGTGCCTCCTGCACGACGCGGTACACCACCAGTTGCACCGCCCCCGGCACGGACTGCGGCGCGACGTCCATCGTCAGCCCGACCGTTCCGCCAACGGCACGGTGGCTGTCAAGCAACGCCTCCAGCTCACCGAGGTCCGGCACGGGCTGGAGCGGGACGGCGTCCGCCGGGTCGCGCAACATCCGCAGCAGGTCACGCAGCTCGCCGCTGCTCTGCCGGCCCGCCGCAGCAAGGCCGTCGACCTGGGCACGGGCCCAGTCGGGCAGCTCGCCGCCGCGGGCCCGCAGCGTCTCCGCGTGCACCACAAGCAGGGTCAGCGAGTGCGCGACCACGTCGTGCATCTCGCCCGCGATCCGTGTCCGCTCGCGCTGCGTGGCCTGCGCCGCCTCCAGGGCCTGTGCGCGGCGCGCGTCGGCGGCCCGCCGCTCGGCCGCGGCCAGCAGTGCCTGCCGGGTGCGCGCGGCAAAGCCCATCGCCCATGCCAGCGGCATCGGGGCCAGCGCGGCGAGGACGTCCAGGCCGCCCTGGAAGTCGCCGGAGTCGGTCGTCAACCGGTTCACCCACAGACCGGCCACGCACAGCACGCTGACGCCGAGAACCGCCGACACGGTCCGCCGCCAGTGCACGCCGTGGTGGCCCAGGTTGTAAAGCAGCACCGCCAACGGCAGGAAGACCAGAGGCGACAGCTTGGCCCCCTCGCCCGCACTCCCCACCAGCGCCGCCAGAAGAGCCCCGAAACCCACGACGAAGGCGGTGGTCGGCAGCCGACGCCGCAACAGCAGGACCACCACGCCCACCGCCTCGTACGCCATGAGCGATACCCAGGCCGGCCCGGAAGTGTCCACGTACGGCTGCGACAGCAGCGCCGGCACAAACGTCAGTACGACCAGCCCGGCATCGGCACTCCAGCCGGGCCACCTGCCGTCCCTCACTCTCACCCGTCCGACACTACGGCCTCGCACATAGGTCCTCGTCACTCCAAAGAGCCACTTCACGTCACCTCGCAGAACTTACTCAGCAGCGACGACGCCGAAAACCAGTTCCGGACGGTCCATGGCCGTCCGGTGGTCTGACCCGCTACAGACCGCCCGCCTGCCGACAGGCATCCACCACGACACCGAGGACCTGTGCGCCACCCGCCCGGTGAGCCGCGAGGAGGCTGCCCAACCGGCGGACCTCGCACGTCGGCCGAGTCATCGCCAAAGGATCCTCCCCGTGCGGCAGATCGGACCTTATCCGTCGCCAACCCGGTCGACAGCCTGAGTGCTGGACCTTGAAGGCGCCGATCCGGGCGATGCGCGGCACGTGAAGGACTTTGGGAACCCACCCCGTCCTGCGATCCTCGCCAGTATCGACGTAGTAACGAAAAAAATCGACACCGTGTAGACTTTCGCTGGAGGGCCGGCTCGGCTCCTCGCAAGACTTGCTGGAGGAACAGTGCAGAAGCAGAACTGGCTCATCACCGGCGTGAGCACGGGCCTGGGGCGCGCTTTCGCGCAAGCCGCCCTGGCCGCCGGGCACACCGTGGTCGGCACCGTCCGCTCCGAAAAGGATCTGCAGTCCTTCGAGGAACTCAGGCCCGGGCACGCTCACGGCCGCATCCTGGACGTGACCGACAGTGATGCCGTCTCCAGCGTGGTCGCGGAGGTCGAGCGCAGCGTCGGTACCCTGGACGTCGTCGTCGCCAACGCCGGCTACGGCCTGGAAGGAACCTTCGAGGAAACCCCACTGGCCGAGGTACGGCGGCAGTTCGAGGTCAACGTGTTCGGGGCCGTGGCCACCCTGCAGGCGGCGCTGCCCCACATGCGCGCACGCCGCCGCGGACACCTGATGGCCGTCACTTCCATGGGCGGGCTCATGGCTGTGCCCGGCATGTCCGCCTACTGCGGCAGCAAGTTCGCCCTGGAAGGCATCCTCGAGGCGCTGGGCAAGGAAGTCGCGCAGTTCGGCATTCAGGTGACGGCGATCGAGCCCGGCTCCTTCCGCACCGACTGGGCCGGACGGTCCATGACACGCGCCGCACGGACCGTCGACGACTACGACGCGCTGTTCGCCCCCATCCGTGCAGCGCGTCAGAAGGCCAGCGGCAAGCAGCTGGGTAACCCGGCCAAGGCCGGGGAAGCGGTCGTCCACATCGCGTCGGCCGAGCAGCCGCCGGCCCACCTCGTCCTGGGCTCCGACGCGCTGCGACTGGTCACCGCCGCGCGCACGGCCGTGGACGAGGACATCCGCGCGTGGGAGGCCCTCTCGCGTACGACCGACTTCGCCGAAGGCGCTCAGCTCTAATGCCCGGCCGACCTCCCGCGCGCGGCCGTCGTACCACCGAGCGCAAGGGAGATGTCCGGGAGCGGGCCATCCTCGACACCTGCGAGGCGCTGCTGGCGGGCAAGGGCTACGACGCCATGACCGTCGGCGACGTGGCCCAGGGCGCCGGCATCACACGTGGTGCCCTGTACTTCTACTTCGGCTCCAAGCAAGAAGTGGTCACGGCACTCGTCGCCCGGACCGTGGAGCACCTGTGGGAACGATCCCGGGCCACCGCGCAGACGGACGAGCCACGCCAGGCCATCGCGACGGCCATGCAGCGCACGGTCGAACTGTGGAACGAGCACGGCCTGGTCATGCGCACGGCGATCGACCTGTCGCTGACCGTGCCAGAGATCGGCGAGCTGTGGAACCACACGGCTGACCTGTTCATCGCGGCCATCACCGCCGTCCTGGAACGCGCCGGCATCCAGGCCGGCACCCGACCGGACCAGGCCTCAGCAATGGCACGTGCCCTGTGCTGGATGATCGAGCGGACCTTCTACCACGCCTCACAGGAATCCCGCGAGAACCTTCAGGAGGCGTCGGAGACATGCGAACACATCTGGTTGATCAGCGCCGGCCTGATCACCTGAGGTATCCGGCACCGGCTGGTGAGTACGTGCCGAGCACCCGACGCCCGAGCGGAGGACCCGCCAAGCGGTCCGCTCCGGAGCCGAAGGCACGATCAACGTGTTCGCCCACACACGGCGTGCGGCGTTGCCGCTATCGGGAAGAGGGAAAGGCACGCATTCAGCACGACCTAAGGGCTGTCCCGTAACTGCTGCTTGCCATAGGCGCTGAGCCTTTCCCGTGCTGGGTTCCGATGACTGCGGGGACGTTGTCAGTGGGCGAGGGCACACGGACGTGCATGATCACCTCTTCATCCACCGCAGACGATGCCTCCGCCCCGCCCCCTCCACTGTCTGGGTGGAGTCGTTGGGCGGTCCTCTGATCGTCGTCCCCGTCTCCGCCCTGGCCTCCTGGGGCGGGTGCACGGAAAGTGGGCTCATGGCGGGAGACGCCACCACCCCAGACGACTACGACCGGGCCTGCGCGGTGGACGAGCTGGCCGGTGTGATCTCTCTCGACGAGATCGGTGCGCAGGCACTGGTGCTGGCGGACGAGCCGGCGACCAGCTGCTATCTGCCCCAGCATCGAGCGTTCCTGCGGTGGCTCGCCGCCGACTCCGAGGCCGGACTGAGAGCTGCGGCCGACACTGCTCTCGCAGACCCGGCCACGGTGTAGGAGGAGTGTGGCACCTGGGCCTCGGACGGACCGGCGGTGCTCATGGACTCCGCCGAAGCGGGTTCCGACCTGGGCATCGAGTACCCCGGCGGCGGGATGCCCGCCGAGATGTCGGTCTCGCTGCCCGCCGGCCGCTGGAGGGTCCGCGCCACCCAGACCAAGGTGGACGAGGAGAACTGGGTCGGCCTGGTCCAGCTACTGCCCGCTGAATCCTGAACGGACAGTCCTTCGGGCCGGGTGCAGTCAGTCACGGCGCCCGACGTTGTGCAGACGGGCGATGCCGAGCATCGCATGGTGCACGCCATCGCCCTTGAGACGGCAGTCGCGCAGGATCTTCCACGTCTTCATCCGGGCGAAGGCATGCTCAACCCGCGCGCGGATCCTGCGGTGAGAGGCGTTGTGCTCCTCCTTCCAGGCAGGCAGTTCGGCCCAGGGGCACGGCGGTGTGGGATGACGAGCCCAGTACCTCGATAGCCTCCGTCGGCGATCACTGCGGCCTTCCCGACAGCGGCCTTCGCCCCGGACAGCTCCCATGCCTTGCAGTCGTTGCGGTTGCCCGGCAGTGGCCGGCCGACCACGACCACCAGTTGGGTGTCCGCGTCGATGACGACCTGGTGATTCGTCGAGTACCGGTAGTTCTTGGACCGCTCCGCCACCTCGTGGTCGCGGGTGGGAACCAGAGTGCCGTCCACGATGAGCACCGCGTCCTTGCGAAACCGCTTCCGGGGCCGGAACGCGAGAAGAGGACCGACGTGCCTGACGATGCGGCCAGCCGCGGACTTCGAGACACCGAAGAGCGGGGCGAGCTGCCGCAGCGTCAGGTTGGTGCGCCAGTAGGCAGCCACCAGAAGCACCCGGCTCTCCAGCGAAATCCCCCACGGTCGACCTCGCCGAGCGACGTCGGCGCCTTCCCTCCGCAGGGCACTCACCACCCGGTTGAACTGGCGCGGAGTCACACCAGTGAACGGGGCTATCCATGACGGCTCAGACGCTGTGGTCACGTGTGACACGGTCGAGATCATCGCAGGGCAAGATCACTTACGGGACAGCCCTTAGCCCCGCCCATCAGACAGGCAAAAGGCTCTGACCAGCACAAACACCAATCGGGCCTTTACACGCTAGAACTACCTACAACACACCCAGCTGCCCTCAGCGCAGAACACATAACTCCAGCTCAGATACGCCGACCCAGCTGCCAAGACCGCCAACTCCACTTCTCAGCGAACCAGCAACACACCAGACCAGCCGCCTCACCGCACACCAACAAACCCCCCTCCCAGCGTTAGCGGAGCAGCTTACGGCGCAGCTCGCGGAGATCGACCCGGACTGGAACTGCCCCTGGCCACTCGACTGGCAACGCCACCACCGCGTCCTGGCCGACCTCGTCGACGCCGACGGCGTCCTGCCTCACATCGACCCCGGCGTCACCTTCGACGGCGACGACATCGGACGATGGCTGGAGCGGCAGAAGAACCCAGGCGCGTGGGCGCAGCTGTCGACCGATCAGCAGGAACGGCTGACCAAGCTGGGCATCAAGCCCGTCGAGACGCCCCCTCCCGCCCCGGCGGCTGCGCGGTCGACGAAGGGCCAGGGCAAGGCACAGCAGGCGTTCCAGCGTGGCCTCGCGGCCCTCGCACAGTGGGTCGAACGGGAAGGCCAACGGCCTGTGCCGAGGGGACACGTCGAACGCGTCGTCATCGACGGCCAGGAGCACCACCACAAGCTCGGCGTATGGCTATCGAATGCCAAGACCCGCCGCGACAAACTCACAGCCGAACAACTCGACGCCCTCCGGAAGCTCGGCATGGAGTGGGCATAACCGCCGTGGGTGACGTTCAGCGAGCCGTGTTCTCGGTGCGGATCATCCGACGCAGGCTGGTCCGGGCAGCAATCAGGTCTTCTTCGAGGGCGGTGATGCGTGCGCGGGACGCGGCGTTCTCTGAGGAAGCCTCCTGTAGCTGGCGAGTGAGGTCCTGATTCAGAGCGGTCAGTTCGTCCGCTCTGGTCGCTGCGTCAGAGGCGTGGATGACATCGAGTTGCTGACCGAGTTGGTGGCGTAGGGCTGCCCGGAGCCGGTCACGTTCGTCGCGGAGGTCTTTGATTTCTTGCCGGGCGATTTCGAGTTCGCTGCGCAGGCTAAGCGGGGAGGGCGGGCTTCCCGTGGCAGGTGGTGGGGTGCTGTGGGCTTGGCGTAGTTGGGCCGCTTCGATGTGCTCGCGTACGCCGGGGGCGTAGGTGAGCCAGGTGGAGACGCGGGCGGCGCGGGCGATTGCGGCGAAGGTGAGCGGCTTTCCCTGTTTCTCGAGTGCGGCAAGAACGGTGAGGACACGGGCTCGTTTGTCGAGGCTGTGACGGCGTCTGGCTTCGGCGAGGGGGGCGGGGTTGCCGCGGGGATTCATCGCGGGTCTTTCGGTCGGGCAGGAGTGAGGGGTAGGAGGGTGTGGTTGTGGCTTGCTCGTGCTTTGCGCAGCACGGTGCTGGCTTCTTCGATCTGGGCGCGTTCGGAGGCGGGGAGGGACGCCAGGTGTGTGTTCATGCGGTCGATGACGCGCTGGTAGGCGGTGATTTGTGCGGTGAGGGCGGTGGTGACGAACTCGGCTGCGCCCATGGCGAGTGCGGTTTCGCGGTCTGCTCGTAGTTCGTTGATGTGGTGCTCGATGGCGGGCAGGTAGGAGGGGTCGGGGCGGTAGAAGCCGCAGCCGGCGCATTGGAAGCGGATGGGGCAAGCCTGGCCGCCGGCTTTGACGTTTGACGGCTCGGTGCAGCCGCCGTAGGGGACGGCGACGGTGCGCATCTCATAGGCGGTGCTCGAGCTGGGGCTGGGGTGGCCGTGCTGGTCGAGGACGTGTGTGCTGAGTTTGGCTACGGCTTCGCTCTTCCGTTTGAGGGAGACGGTGTAGTAGCGCTGGGTCATGGCGATGGATTTGTGGTCCATCAGCTCGCGTAGCACGTCGACGGGGGTGCCGGCGTCTGCGTGGCGCTGGGCGTAGGAGTGGCGGAAGGCGTAGGGGTAGATCAGGGATCGGTCGAAGATCAGGCGTTGTCCTTTGGAGTCGGTGCCCTCGGCGTGGAGCTGGGGCAGGGCGTCTGCCCAGAGCCTGAGGGCGTCGCTGAGGTAGGTGCTGGAGATATGGGGGGCGTCGCTCAGGGGGGTGAGGGAGGGAAAGAGGAATCGGTCTCCCTTGGCGGGGAGGTGCAGTTGGTCGCGGCAGGCTTGCCAGGTTCGGATGGCGTCGGCGGTGGAGGTTGTGATCGGCAGACGTCTGCGGTGGCGTTTTCTCTTGTGGTTGTCCCAGATCAGGGTGGGCTGGCCGTTGTGGTTTTCCAGGCAGTCGCGGGTCAGGGAGACGATCTCGAGGGGGCGGCGTCCGGTGTCGCGCAGGACGATGTACATCGTGCGGTACAGCAGCTGCCGGGCGTCTGGGGCGATGTCGCGGCAGCCGTAGGTGTTTCCGGTGCCCAGGGTGTCGAGGTGGGCGTCCAGTTGCCGGATGACGGATTCGGGGATGGCCTTGCCGATGAAGTCCTCATTGGGCTCCTCCACGGAGATGACGTGCTCGACGGGCACGCGGGTGAAGGTGCCGGCCAGGTCGTCGAGGGTGCCGCAGCGGCGTCCGTAGGCGATGAGCTGGAAGAACATTCCCAGCAGGCTGCGTCGGAAGGAGGAGGAGTAGGGGGTGCCGTCTTGTCTGCGTGCGGCTCGGAAGGCGTCGACGACCCAGGTGGCATCGGCGAACGTCAGGGCGGCAGGCACATCGCCGGCGTCGGCGCGCTGGGCGAGAGCCGTAGAGGCGATGGTCGTCGCGTGGAACGTGCGCTTGAAATCTTCCGTGGTGGGTCGGGCGGTGGTCACCCAATGACGCAGCGCCTGGCGTAGCCAGGGCTGGCGGACTATGCGGAGATCGACGCGGCCGGGAAGCTGTCGGCGCTTGCCGGAGGCGCTGTGGCGCAGCCCGAGGACGCGCAGATCGATGATGTCCTGGTCGATGAGGGTGATTCCGGAGAACTCGCTGTATCCGGCGCGGGCGGCGGACTGCAGGTTTTCCAATGTGCGGACGGCAGCTTGGTGCGGCTTGGTGAGCCGGGCCGCGTTGGCGGCGTCCAGCAGGGTGTCGGCCGTGGTGAGGTGGCTGATCACGCCG
Organism: Streptomyces sp. NRRL F-5630; assembly: GCF_000719475.1. GTDB lineage: Bacteria > Actinomycetota > Actinomycetes > Streptomycetales > Streptomycetaceae > Streptomyces. The sequence continues at coordinate 12,483 of NZ_JOGO01000094.1, forward strand.
CGGATCCAGTGAGGTTCCAGGGCGCGTACCCATTGGTCCATCTGCTGCACGGCGTACAGCGCTTCCCAGCGCAGCAGCTGGGGCAATGGGGCGAGGTGGAACTGGTGCGCCAGCAGATACAGGGGTTGGTCCGGTGCCCACTGCGCGGCAGGCATGGGGTCGGTGCTGGAGCGGCATTCCGCTCTCCAGGCGCGCCAGTGGTAGTTGCACAGCCCACTGGAGTTCATCGCCCAGCCGGAGCAGTGGGTCACCATGCAGTCCGGGTTTTCGGTGAACGGTGTTGCCCGGCTGCGAAGCCACCGCTTGAGCGTGCCTCTGGACTTGTGGTACTTCCATGATCCGTGGTGGGCGGCGCACAGGCCTCCCGCTACCTGAGGGCGTACGCACCGCACACCGTCCCGGGTGAGCGTGCACGGCCCGACGACTGTCAACGGGAGGGATCTAGAACGAGCAGGGATGAAAGTGGCGGCGAACTCTTCCCGCGGCAGACCACTCTTCCTTCGCTGGTCCGAGCAGTAGGTACAGAACGTCTCCTGAGCGCGCACGATCACGTCGCAGCGGCGGGTGCGGCACCGGGAGGACGAGGTGCGCGGATTGTCGAGGTCTCCGGTGAACAGCCATCTGGCGCTGTCCCACTCCCCCGGCCGCCACGCGGGCTCGATGTGGGCATGCAACCACGTCTCCCACGATTTCTTCGTGGCCTTCGTCGGTGCGGAACGTGCGACGGCAGGCGCACCAGCCGTGCTCACTGGTCCTCCCTCCATGCCTGGGCCCGGTCGACAGCCGCCCGGGTTTCGGACTCATCGACGTGGCGGTAGCGGTCCATGGACAGCGGCGAGGCGTGACCCAGCAACTTTTGCACCACGTCCCGGTCCACTCCTTCACGTAGCCAATGGGTGGCCGCCGAGTGGCGCAGCATGTGCGGGCGAGCCGGGTGCCCGGCGCGGCGGGCCAGACGGTCGAAGACGTTCTTGGCGTTCGGGTAGGTCATGGCCCGTCCCAGCGGGGGCCGGAAAAGGTTCACGAACACCATGCCGGTCTCGGCCGCGGCGGCCACCGGGGTCCGTTCGTGCTGGTAGTCGGTGTAGAAGGCGACGATGTCGGGGGTAACAGGGAGGCAGCGGGAGTGTCGGGACTTGGCCAGGGCCCGGTTCGGGTTGTCGGTGCGGCGCCGCACATGAAGGTGCGGACCTTCCACGGGGCATCCCAGGGAGCGTGACGAGGCCAGGAAGTGCAGATCCTCCTGGCGCAGGCCCAGAGCCTCCCCGATCCGCAGGCCGGTCGCGGCGAGCAGCACGACGAGGAAACGGTCCCGCGCCCGGGGCGTATCCGCGATCATGCGGCGGATCTGTTCCGGGGACAGGTCCTCGTAGCCGGGCTCGCTGACCTGGAAACGGAAGGCCGACGCCTGGACCTGACGCCACTGGCTGCGCTCGCCGGCGTCATAACCGGCCGGCAAGAACCGCAGGAACTTCGGCTCCGACAGCAAGCCGGCCGTCTGGGCCGGAACCCAGCTGTGGAGCGCGCCGAAGCGCAGGAAGTCCGTGACCGCCGTCATCACCGCGTTCGCCGTACCCTGCGAACGGTAGCGGGGCGCAGCCGTTGCCGGGGAGCGGCGGCTGCGGGCCGGCAGCGGCGTGGTGACCAGCCACTGCTGCAGCCCGGACAGCGCCATGAAACTCGGACGCGACCACTCGATACGGTGCCCTGCGCAGTAGTTCAGGTAGAGGGCGAGGCGGCCTGCGTAGACCCGTTCCGTGTTCGGCGAGCGGCCCTTGCTACGCAACCCCGCCAAAAAAGCACACGCCTCTACATGCAGGTCGAAGGTGCGTGTATCGGCCACCACCCACCGCTCCACACCGGTGACCGGGGAGATCGAGCGCTCAGCTACGTAGGTCTGCTCCACCTACCAAACACAACCAAGCCCCGCCGAGGTTCGGTGCCCGTTCCAGACAGCTGCCACACGACCAGGTGGGAACCACACCGAACACACCACACAAGCCCGCGCACCTATGGATAATCCGCGCCCCGCAGCCGACGTCTTGGCGCCGGTCAGGTACGCGTCGGCGCGGCCAGGGCAGGTCGGCGTGGACTGAAGGGGCCCCGGGCCACCATGCTCCCCGCTGCCGCTCAGCACCCGGCAATCCGTGGTGTCGCGTCATAATGCTGGCAGCACAGGGGGGCATATGGATCCGTCGTTTTCCAAGCAGTTCGACGTGCAGGCAGTCCTGGAGGACGGGAAGCGTCCTGTCCAGTTCGGGACGAACGTGCTGGCAGGTCTCATCGAGGGGATTGACAAGTTCCGGCGTGATCTCGAACAGCAGCGGCGGTCGAGAAGCCTGGGCCCTGCGATGCTCGGGGCCTTTTTATGGATGGACGATGCCGAGCTGCTGCAGCGCATCGCCGAGTTCCCCGCCGCGTGCGTGGTGGTGAGCAAACAGCCACGGGGCAAGTACCACGCAGAGCGGTTGCGGAAGGTCGCCGAGGCTGTGAAAGACGCGGCTGGCCTCCCAACCTGGGCTTTCTCCGAGCTAGAGGAGCTGCGCTTCCACCAGGACGGCAAGGCACCAGTGCTGGGCCCTGGCTCGCCGCAGGAACGCGTCCGGCTCCCGGCACTACGCACCCTGGGCTATCGCAAGGCCGGAAACCATCTCGTCCCGATACTTCACACCAAAATGCTGTTGCTAGGTGAGCTGTGGTGGCATGACGAAGACGCTCTGGGAGGCGTGGCAGATGTCACCGGCTTCACGCCGCACCGACTGTGGCTAGGCAGCGCCAACGGCACGGGGAGCTCCCGCCGCAGCTTGGAGTTCGGGCTGTGGCTGAATGATCCCGACCTGCTGAAGGCCGCGCGACGGTTCCTGGTCGAGGTGCTGGCCCAGTCCGAGAACCTGGACCCCGACAGCAACGACCTGACACCTGACCTGGTGGTGCCGGATTACGACGATGAGGCCATGTGGGAGGCGATGGCCGCACTCGCCGACCATGACGCCGATGAACACGACAGCGAGGACGGCGCGTGAGCAGCGCAGGCGAAGTCGTGGCTGCCGGCTCTCCCCGGTTTACCCTGCACACCTTGGGCTGGCGGGCCTTCCAGGACCTGTGCGCGGCTGTCCTGCGGGAGGTGTGGGGGCATTCGGTGCAGGCATTCGCCGACTCCAACGACGGAGGCCGAGACGGCGCGTTCTACGGCACCTGGCAGCCGCCGACCGACCCCAGTGGCGTTCGCGACGTTCCGCCAGGGCCGTTCGTGCTGCAGTGCAAGCACACCAAGAAGGCCGACACCACGCTCGCCCCGTCGGAGCTGGAAGACGAATTCGATAAGGTCAGCGCCCTGGTGAAGCGCGGAGTGTGCGGAACATACGTACTGCTGACAAACGCGCGGGTCACCGGCACCTCCGAGGAGGAGATCCGCCGTCGGCTGAGCGCATGCGGGGTCACGCATCCGCTAGTCCTGGACGGTCAGTGGCTGAGCGACATGATCGCCACGCACCGCAGGCTGCGAATGTTCGTCCCCCGCGTCTACGGGCTCGGTGATCTCTCGCAGATCCTCGACGAGCGTGCCTACGCCCAGGCCTCGGTACTCATGGCGTCCGCGCCCGAGCAGGTGGCCACGTTCGTCGTCACCGGCGCCTACCGCAAGGCCGCCCGCGCGCTGCGTGACCACGGCTTTGTGCTGCTGTTAGGCGATCCGGCCGTCGGCAAGTCCGTCATCGCGCTGATGCTGGCCATCAGCGCGGCTGATAACTGGGACTGCATGGCTATCAAGGCCCGGACCTCCGAAGAACTCGTACAACGCTGGAATCCGCACGAGAAGAACCAGTTCTTCTGGCTCGACGACGCCTTCGGCGCTGTCCGCCACGAGGAACACCTCACCCACGCCTGGGCACGCGACCTGCCACACGTGATGAGCGCGGTCAAGAACGGCGCCCGAGTGGTACTGACCTCCCGCAGCTACATCTACAACGAAGCCCGCCCGCTGCTGAAGCCGTACTCCTACCCCCGGCTGCACGAACAGCAGGTCACCGTAGACGTCGCCGACCTCACCCGCGAAGAGCGGCAACAGATCCTGTACAACCACCTCTCCGCCGGCGACCAGCCCCAAGACGTACGCGCCCAGATGAAACCGCACCTGGAAGCAGCAGCCGACGCCGCCCCCTTCCGCCCCGAGGCCGCACGTCGTCTGGGGCTGCAGGCGTTCACTTCTAAACTGCCCCTGACACGGCAGGGCATCACGGCATTTATGGCGCAGTCCCAGCAATTGCTCAGCGATGTCTACGACCAGCTGGACACCCACGCCCACGCGGCGCTCGCACTCACGTACGCAACGGCCCGAGACGAGACGCTGCCCGGCCTGCCAAACCCGATCACCCTCGATGCCGGCGACCGCGACATCATCGAGCGAGCCGGCTCCACGCAGGCCGGCGTCAGCAAAGCCTTGACCGCACTCACCGGTACCTTCCTCCGCCTCAACACATCATCCGACGGACAGGGCTACTGGGCCTTCCACCACCCCACTCTTCGAGAAGGCTTCGCCGCCTGGCTGGCCACCCAGCCACACCTGCTGCCGGTCGTCCTCACCGGCATGACCGACCAGGCGCTCCTGTCACGCACCGACTGTCTCGACCGCGACAGCGAGCAACGCCAAGGCACCCTCCTGCGTATCCCGCCCTCGCTCTACAAGCAGGCAGCGCAACGTCTGGCCGCCGTGCGTGCCCGCCACTACGGCCGCCTCGCATCATGGCAGCACCATCTGCCTCCGGAAGAAGCCGTCCTGGCATATGTGGTGTACCGCGGCTCCGACACGTTCCTGCGTGCCTATATGGCTGCAGACCCGCAACTGAGCGAAATACTCATCAAGTTCCACTCCCCCGCCCAGTACGACACCCGAACGACGGTACTCGCACGGCTCCACCAGGCCGGTCTACTGACAGAAGACATTCGGCAACGTGCCGTTGAGCGCATGAAAGAGCTCGCTGTCTCCGGCCCCGACGCTTCCTGGATCGAGACCAAGGAGTGGCAGAAGAAGGTCTGGCACCTCCTCCTCACCGACGAGGAGCATGAGCAGTTGTTCGAGCACGTGCGGCAAGAGCTCGTTCCAACACTTGTCGATGTGGTGGGTGAGTGGCTCGAGGACGCTACCGGAGACGATGACGACCCCATCGAGCGCGCCTTGTTCTGGTACTACCTGGCCTTCGACGAACGGGGCGACGACGACGCGGCCGCAGAGTTCTACCATGCACGCGACTTCTATAACGACGAGCGTCGGTCTCGGCCACCCAGCAACGACAGCTGGGAGCCTGACGCTACGACCGATCACGGCGGCCAGCGGGGCAGACACCAGCCCTCCGGCTCGCATCGCAGCCTCTTCGACGACATCGATCAGTGATTGACCAAGCCGGAGCGCAGCGTCGGCAGTGTGGAGCCGCCACCGCCCGCTGGAGCAAGCGCAGCAAACGTCCCTCACACTTCCCCACCTCTAGATAATGGACATCGTGGGCGAACGCGGGGTGGAGGCAATCTGCTTTGCCGACGCGCGCGGTTCTCAGGTGGAGATCGTGCAGAACATCGGGCGTGCGCTGCGTCCGAACCCGGACGGGCGGACGAAGACGGCGCGGATCATCGTGCCCGTCTTCCTCCAGGCCGACGAGGACGGGGAGAGGATGGTCGCGAGCGAGGCGTACCGGCCGCTCGTCGCCGTCCTCCAGGGCCTCCGCTCGCACTCCGAGCACCTGGTCGAGAAGCTCATGCTCCGGGCCCGCGTGCGGGCTGAGAGCGCGAGCGCGCGCAGCGCGGAGGAGGCCGGGGCGGGACCCTCGCGGGTCCTGTCCGACTCCGGGACGTCCACCCCGGCCTCCGAGAGCGTCGAGGCCGTCGAGGGCCAGGAGCAGGGCGAGGACGGCGCCGGGGCGGGCGCGGAGAAGTCGGAGTCGGTGCTGCTGCGGTTCTCGACGCCGCGCTCGGCGGCGACCATCGCCGCGTTCCTGCGGACGCGGGTGTATCAGCCGGAGTCGCTGGTATGGCTGGAGGGCTACGAGGCCCTCCGCGCCTGGCGGGCCGAGCAGCGGGTGAGCGGGCTGTGCGCGGTCCCGTACGACGCCGAGGTCACTGCGGGGGCGTCACGGCGGTACCCGGTGGGGCGGTGGGTCGCCGCGCAGCGCCGGGCCCGCCGCGAGGGCATCCTCGGCGCGCACCGCGTCGAGCTGCTCGACGGGGAGGGGATGGTGTGGGAGCCGCAGGAAGAGGCGTGGGAGCGTACGCTCGCCGCCCTTCGCTCCTACCGGGCGGCGCACGGGCACCTCGCCCCCCGCAGGCGCGAGGTGTGGGGAGAGGGCGAGGACGTCGTGCGCGTCGGGGACCTCATGGCGAACCTCCGCCGGCTCGGCGGCCTCGGGAAGAATTCGGAGCGGGCCGCCGCGCGCGCCGCGCAGCTGCGGGCGGTGGATGAGGACTGGGATTGCCCGTGGCCGCTGGACTGGCAGCGTTGCTGTCGGCAGCTCGTGCTCCTGGCCGCCGACGAGCCCGGCGGACGCGTGCCGGAGATCGCGCCCGGGGTACGCATCGACGGCGATGCCCTGGGGGCGTGGGTCGCCCGGCAGCAGGAACCGCGGGTGTGGACGCGGCTCAGCGCCGAGCAGCGGGCGCGGCTCGCGGCGCTCGGGCTCCAGCCCGCCCAGACGGCCCCGACAGGGGTCGCAGAGGGTGCGGGAGGGGCGGAGAGCAGGAAACGGACAGGGAAGGCAGCGGTGGCCTTCCAGCGCGGTTTCGCAGCCCTCGCGCAGTGGGTCGAGCGGGAGGGCGCGGAGAAGCCCGTACCCCGCAAGCACATCGAGATCGTTGTCTTCGAGGGCGAGGAGATTGAGGTACGCCTCGGAGTATGGACCAGCAACGTG
>NZ_JOGO01000095.1 GCF_000719475.1 Streptomyces sp. NRRL F-5630
CCCCGTCCTCCCCCGCCCCGCCGGAGGCCGCGCCCGCCCGCCGTCGCTTCGGCCCCCGCCACCTCCTGGTCACTCTCAGCGTCCTCGCCCTCGCCGCCGCAGGCACCGCGCTCGCGCTCCACGAGAGCGGCGGCGGCGGCGACGGCAGCGCGGGCAAGGGCACCACCACCCGCCGCATCGCCGACGCCACCGGCGACCTGCGCCTCACCGTCCCCACCGCCTGGGCGCGCGAATACGCCGACGGCGGCTGGGACCCCGCCGCGATCGGCCTGCCCGCCGCGAAGGAGCCTGGCCTCACGGTCGCCACGAAGGTGTCGGACTGGTCCGACCCGGACAGCGGTGTCAACGGGGTCTTCGCGGGCGCCGTCGACCTCGGCACGAAGGGCGCCGCCCCCCTCACGGCCGCCGTCGAGGCCCTGCGCCACAGCGACTGCCGCCAGCCGGACGAGAAGGCATGGGACGAGGGCGGGTGGAAAGGAGTCGTACGCACCTGGACGGGCTGCGCGGGCAGCCACCGCCTCTCCGAGATCGCCCTCACCCCGAGGGCCGCGAAGGACGGCGGCACCCGCGGCGCCTACGTGCAGATCCGCTGCGCGGAGGGCAGGGACGCCTGCGACGGGACGACGAAGAAAGTGCTGAACGGGCTGGAACTGGCCGCCACGGGAAAAAGCACCGAACGGCCGTGAACCTTTCCCGGTGACCACGCATCGAAGGAGTACGTAAGCGGTCCGTACGCAGCGAAGCCCCCCACACGACGCGGAGACCACCATGCGCACCACCACCGGGAAGAACACGAAGGCCCGCCGGGCGGGCACGACGGCCGCGGCGCTCGCCGCCGCGGCCCTGCTCCTCACCGCCTGCGGCGGCAACGACGGGAGCGGGACGGACGCCACGCAGAAGGTCGACAGCCAGGCCGCACCGCTGCCGGGCGACCAGACCGCCCCCACCCCGGACGACGACAAGGGCAAGGGCGCGAGCGCCCCCGCGACCCCCGGCGACGAGACGTCCGCGCCCAGCGGGAAGCAGAGCACGGGCGACGGCGATGCCAAGAGCGGCGGCGGCACCAAGACCGGCGGCGGCACGGGCACGAGCGACAAGGGCTCCGACCCGAAGCCCGCCCCGAGCACCCAGTGCCACACCTCGGAACTCTCCGTGCGCGTCGGCGACAACCATCCCGGCGCCGGTCAGGAGGGCTTCGCGCTCGTCCTCACCAACACCTCGTCCCGCACCTGCACCGTCTACGGCTACCCGGGCCTCGCCTTCGTCAACGACGCGGGCGAGCAGGTCACCGTGGACCCGGAACGCGCCCCCGGCACCAAGGAACGCGTCTCCCTCACCCCCGGCAAGAGCGCCTGGTCCCCGCTGACCTACACCAACCCCCGCGCCACCGGCGTCACGACCATCACCCCGGCCGCGATCCGCCTCACCCCGCCCGACGAGCGGGACTACCTCAAGGCCGCGTGGAACGGCGGCCCGGTGAGCAACACGGGCAAGGCGAGCGTCCCGCGCGTGGGCCCCTTCACGGCCGGTACGGGCGAATGAGCGCCCGGGACTCTTAGGGCCCCCGTACCCCCGATCGGCCCCCTCCCGGACGGCACCCGGCCCGCATCCCCCCGATGATGGGGAGAACGGGCCGGTACGTCCCCCACGCGATGGCCGCCCCGGACCCGTAGCGGGACGGCGAGAGGCGGGCACGGTGACCGGAAGCGGAGGCGGAACGACGCCGCCCGGCGGCCAGGACCCGGAAGAGGGACACCGCGCCGCCGAACGCGCCCAGATCGACCGCCTCAACGCACTCGAAGCCCCCCGCCGCACCCACGCCGGCAAGGAGAAGGGCGAGCCCGACCCCACCTGGACCAAGAACGACAGCACGCACGTCCATGACCCGGAGCGCCCCCTCGACACACCCCTCCCGCAACCCCCGCCCCCGCCGCACCCCATCCCTTCCCGTGCCGCGGCCCTCCTCGCCACGGGCCACGAGCTGGCCGAGACGGTCACGATGGACGAGGCCCTCCGCGTCACCGCCCGGCTCCGCGACGAACGGGGCTTCGACCTCAACGGGCAGATCGTCTTCGGCGTCGGCGAGAACTTCCTGCACGCCGAGGGCCAGTCCGGCTACCGCGCCCCCGGCCAGACGGACAGCGGCGAGCTGCGGATGCCGCTGAGCACCCGCCACCCGGCCACGGAGGTCGCGCACACCGGCCGCGCCGTCTGGCTCGAATCCCCGGAGGCGTACGCGCGCGGCTACCCGGCGATGTGGCGCCTCACCTCGCGCAGAGGCCGCGAGGCATGGGCCTTCCTGCCGCTCGTGACGGGCGGCCAGGTCAAGGGCGTCTGGCTCGCCGCCTTCGGCGCCCCGCGCGTCTTCACCGCCGCTGACCGCGCCCTGCTCCGTACCGCGGCGGCCCTCCTCACCAGCGCGCTCGAACGCTCCCGCACCGGCGCCGCCGAACTCGCCCTCTCGCGCGGTCTGCGCTCCAGCATGGGCGCGGCGGCCGGCGGTGTCCGCAAGGGCCTGAGCGTCGCGAACCGGTACGTGCCGACCGGCGGCGGGCTCGTGGTCGGCGGCGACTGGTACGACGTGATCCAGCTACCGGGCGGGAAGATCGCCTGCGTGGTCGGCGACGTGCAGGGCCACGACGTCCACGCGGCGGGCCTCATGTCGCAACTGCGCACGGCCGTCCACGCCTACGCCGCCGAGGGCCACGGCCCCGACGCGATCCTCGCCCGCACCTCGCGCTTCCTCGCCGCCCTCGACGAGGACCGCTTCGCGACCTGCCTCTACGTCGAGGCCGACCCCGCCAGCGGCGTCCTGATGCTCGCCCGCGCGGGCCACCCCCACCCCGTCCTGCGCCTGCCGGACGGCACGTGCCTGATCAAGCACGTACGGGGCGGACTCCCCCTCGGCCTGCTCGGCGGCGCCAACGACTACCCCGTCGACCTCGTCGAACTCGACCCCGGCGAGATCCTGATGCTCTGCACCGACGGGCTCATCGAGAACGGCGGCGACGACATGTTCACCGGCTGGGTCCGGCTGCGCGACGCGCTCGCCGAGGCCGACCCCGGCGACCTGGAGGGCATGGCCGACCGCCTCCTCGACACCATCGAGACCCCCGACCCGGAGGCCGCCCCCGCGCACGGCGGCGACGACATCGCCCTCGTCCTCCTGCGCCGCGACGCCCACCCCGAGCAGGGCACGGGAGCGATCCCCGAACGCCGCCTCGTCCTCACCCTGCGCCAGGACCGCCCCGAGGGCCTCGCCGAGGCCCGCGAGGAACTCCGCCTCCTCCTCCACGACTGGGCCCGCCAGGACCAGGTGGACACGGCGGTCCTCCTCACCTCCGAACTCCTCGGCAACGTCCTCGTCCACACCGACCAGTCCGCCGCCCTCGGCGCCCGCCTCCTCGGCCATCCCGGCACCCGCCACCTCCGCGTCGAGGTCACCGACCAGGGCGACGAACTCCCCCACCAGCAGGCCCCCGGCGAACTCGCCTCCTCCGGCCGCGGCCTCGTCCTCCTCGACCTCCTCGCCTCCGCCTGGGGCGTCCGCCCCGAACCCGAGGGCAAAACCGTCTGGTTCGAACTGAACGAGTCGGAGGAGGAAGACAACCCCGCGGAGAAAACCGAGGAGCAACTACTGGAGGGCTGGTGAAGAACCCGCCGCTCCCGCCAGCAAGCCGACGGAACCCGGCCGCTGCCCACGAGTCGCCGTCGCGCCCCTGACCACCGGCCCACTGCCCCTCCCCCCACGCCGAAGGACACCCACGGCAAGCGGGCGGCCCTTCGGCGTCCGGCTCCGGGGCGCGCCCGCGTCAATGGCCGAGACCCGGCTGTTCATGGCCGGATAAACCGGCTGACGCGTTGATTGCTTGCGGAGAGCGGGTGCCGCGTCTAGCCTCAGCTTTGGTCCAGACCAACGGGGAGCCGACCTCTCCCAGCCGGGCGGGACCGATCGGCGGCAAGCCGATCGCACAACATGTACCGGGGGGATACACATGTTGGCTGGGCTTGATCACCGTGGGACGCGGGGCGTGATCGTCCTGGATTTCGACGGGGTACTCCTGGACACGGAGCACATCGCTGTCAGCGTGTGGCGGCGGTTGCTGCGGTCCGGACTGCCGAAGCCGCTCGACCTCCCGGTGCGTCCCGACGGAACGCTCGATCGCACTGAGCTGCGGGTCGCGCTGGACGCCTCGGTGGGACTCGATCGAGCCTGTTCGCTCTGGGAGACGTTCGAGCGGGAGAACCTGGCGCTCTCCTCCCGGGCGGACCTGATGCCCGGGGTGCTCTCCTTTCTCCGCCACTGCCGCTCACGCGGCCATCGGACGGCCGTCGCTTCGGGCAACTCCCGTGACTGGGTCGAGAGTCACCTGCGCCGACTCGGCATTCTCGACTGGTTCACCCCTGTCAGCTGCGCCGACGCCGGAACGAAGGCCAAGCCCGCGCCGGACACCTATCTGCACGCGGTGAGACACAGCGGCGGTCCCCCTTCCTGGGGTCTCGCCGTCGAGGACTCCTACGCCGGGCTCACCGCCGCCCACGCCGCCGGCCTGCCGGTGGTATGGGCCACCGGAGCCGACCACTCGGCAACCCCGCCGGTCCCCGTCGCCCGACGGGTCCGGACGCTGGACGAACTGATTCCCGTGCTCTGAGGCCACCGGGTCACCCCGTCCTCTCCCGACCGACGCCTCGCACTCCCACCGCCGCACCCGGCGCCGGGGCACTGTGGCACGCCATCGAAGGCGATCGCGCCCGGTACCGACGAGCGAGGCGAACACGACACGCGCTCAACACGACCAGGAGGTCGCGTCCCTTGAGTCTTGCCCCGCGCATGCGCGCCCTGGACCAGCACGTGGCCGCGCTGGACCCACTCGGCACCGCTCCCGACATCTTCCGCCTGCCCCTGCTGAACCGGGACGCCGCGACGGAGGAGATCGCTCGTCTCGGCCGCCTCTGGCTGAGCAGAGTCGGCGAAGCGGTACACGACATCCCCACCGCCAGTGCCGCCCTGCGCGACCTCGGTTTCGCTCTGGCCTCGCTGGAGCGGCACGGCGTCGACTACCGCACGGTGGAAGGCGCCGAGCAGACCCTGCTGAAACTGGGCGGGATCGCTGACGAGGTCCCCCGGGACAGCGTCTACACCTACGCCCTTCGCAACCCGGAGCAGGGCACCAGGTCCTTCTCCGAGATACCCGAGGAGGCGCTCTTCATCCGGGAGGTGCGCCGTGCGGGGATCGCGCTGCGCCCCGCCATCGACGCGCTGGTCGAGGCACTGCCGCTCGCCGCCGACGACCCGGAACTGCCTGCCTTGCTGGACACCGCCACCGAGGGCTTCGAGACCTTCGCGCAGGCCCTGCTCCAGGTCAAGCGCGAGGTCACACCGGAGTGCTTCTCCTACGAACTGCGCCCCTACTTTCCTCCGATGACCGTCGGGGGCGAGGTGCTCTTCGCTCCGGGAGGCGCCCAGATGACACCGATACTGGTCGACATCCTCCTGCTCCGCCCGGAACCGGGCGAGCCCCTGGAGGAGTGGTACGAGGGCTATCTCGCCGAGAACATCGGCTACCTCCCGGCCTCCTACCGAGCGATCGGTTCCGCCGCCGGCCGGCACCGTCCGTTGCTGCCCCGCCTCGTCGAGGAGGCCGGGCGCGCAGGTGGCGCGGACACCCGGGCGAGGAACGCCATCCGGGCACTGCGCGGGCTGATGCACGAGGTGCTGCGCTTCCGGCTGCCCCACCTGCGTCTGGCCAAGGCCAACATGAGCATCCGCCCGTCCGGCTCGCTGGGCAGTGGCGGCTACACCACCGACTCCCTCGATCACCTGGCGGAACTCACCATCGGCCGCCAGCGGCTCCTGGCCACGGTGCCCGAGTCGCCCGCACGGACCACTGCCTAGGGGGCAGCATGTTCGAACCGTTCATCCCCGGCACCGTCCATCATCCGCTGGCCGCCTCGCCCCGCGGGGCCGAGCCGCGGGACGAGACCGCCATCCGCTACCCGACCCGGCTCAACGCCATGGCACTGCAGCCCGGGGCGATAGCCGACGACCGCAACCTCCTCTACGACGCCGGTGAACTCGTCCTCTCCGTCGCCCGGTTCCATCACGTCCGCGTCCGGCGGCTGGAGCCCGGGACCGGACTCGTCGTCGACCCGGCGGTCCGCAGACCCGAACTCGTCGAGCACGCCGCCCGCATCATGTGCTCCGCGCTGGGGGTCGACTGCGACCTGGCGATCCGGGTGGAAAGCGATCCACTGCCCGTGCACGCCGGGTTCGGGTCGAGCAGCAGCCTGATCGCCGCTGTCGCCACGGCCGTCAACCACCTCTACGGCAACCCCGTGGACCGCGGCGACCTCCTGCCCTACCTCACCTCCAACCACGGAGAGGAACACGGCACACTCCCGGGCCTGTTGATCCCGGTGCAGTGCATCGGAGGCTCGGCCGCCTCGGGGCTGTACGACGGTGGCATCCAGATCGTCGCGGGCCGCAGCACCGTCGTGCTCACCGTGCCCGTGCCCGAGCGGCTCTCCCTGGTCATCGGCGTCCCCTCGGACTGGGACCTGCGCCCGACCGACGAGCTGATGGCCGCAGAGGCCGAGAAGTTCGGCCAGTTCCGCGCGACGGGCGAGCGGTGGGCGCCCACCATCGCCTTTCGCATGCTCCACGAGGCCATGCCCGCCGCACGCCGGGGGGACCTCGGTCCCCTCGGCTCGCTCGTCTTCGACTACCGGTTCCGGATGGGCAGCATCGAGAACTGTTCCTTCACCCACCCCGGACTCACCGATCTGGCCAAAAACCTGGAACCGCTGTGGCACGAGGGAGCCGCGACCATGCTGTCCCTGTCCTCCGTCGGTCCCGCCTTCTTCGTGCTCACCGACCGCCCGGACCACTGCGCGGAGCGCTTCGCGGACCTGGGCATGGACGTCACGCACGCCCGTCCGCACAACGGCACCTACGAGGAGACGGAGCTCCCCCGATGACGCGTACCGAGACATCCTCCGAGCTGGCCGCGGAGTACTGGAACTCCCCGGAGACGGTCGCCGGGTTCAGCGCGCTCGACGCCCAGCCCTACCTGATCGAGCTGTTGCGGCAGACACCCGTCGAAGGGGTCGCGCTCGATCTCGGCTGCGGGGGCGGCCGCAACACCCTGGCCCTCCTGCGCCGGGGCTTCACCACGGTCGCCCTGGACCTGCACTCCGGCATGGTCGAAGCCACCCGCGCCCGCACCGGCGAGTTCGGGGAACAGGTCGACGTCCGGCAGGGAGCGGCCCACGCCATCGACGCCCCGGACGCGTCCTTCGCACTGATCGTCTGCTACGGCGTGCTGCACAACGCCGTGGACCACGCGCAGTGGAGCGCCGCGGTGAGCGAGATCGCCCGGGTACTGCGTCCGGGCGGACTGCTCGCGCTGAACTGCTTCACCTCGCGGGTCCTCGACCCCCGACTGCGCCAGGACGGCGCCGAGGGCCGGTACCTGCTCCCCGACGGGGTGCCGATGACGCTGCTCCCCCCGGACCGCGTACTCCGCGCCTTCGCCGACGAGGGACTGACCCCCGAGGGCACGGTGCACGACTACGTGCGACAGCTCGATGTCGGGCCACGTGCGGTGCTCCGCTGCACCTTGCGCGGGGAGGGACGCTGATGCCCGATCTCGAGGACGGGTCGACGGAGACCGACCCCTTCCCCTCCCTGCCGCTCGACCCGGGGACCCTCCACGACATCCTGGACGCCCGGCTGGCGGAGGTTCCCGACTGGCACGGCGACGACGAGCCGGTACGCCTGGGCTTCGCCATGACCGCCCCGCACCCGCTGGCCCTGCTCGGCCACGAGCGGTTCGTGGCCCGCAACGCGAACAACGTCGGTGTGCACACCCGTTTCGGCGACGGGGTCCGCGGCACGCGCCGCCTGGAGCGCGAGGCGGTGCTGGCGCTCGGCGGGCTGCTGCACGCCGACTCCGCCGACGGGTACCTGACCGGCGGCGCCAACGAGGGGACGCTCGCCGGACTGCGCATCGGCCGCAACGCCCTCCGCGCCGGTGGAGCCACCCGGGTCGTCGTCCTCACCTCGCACCTGGCCCACCACTCGGTGGCCAAGGCGGCGGAGATCCTCGATCTGGAGCTCGTGACCTGTCCCGTGGGCCCCTCGTGGGTGTGGGACGCGGAATCCGTGGCCGGCGCCCTCGACGAACTGGCCGCCCAGGACACGGCGGCGGGGGACGAAAACCAGCGGACCGGCGTGATCGTGGTGACCACGGCCGGCTACTACAACACCGGTCTGGTCGACCCGGTCGACGAGATCGCCGCTCTGCTCGGCCGGCGGGTGGCCGACGGGACGGGGCCGGCGTCCTTCCACCACGTGGACGCCGCCCACGGCGGCATGATCCTGCCGTTCACCGCGCCCGCCACGCCCTTCGACTTCCGCAACCCTCATGTCCACTCCGTGGTGCTCGACCCCCACAAGTCCGGCCTGATGCCGTACAGCTGCGGCGTCTTCCTGTGCCGGAAGGGTCTGCTCGGGCACGGTGCCGTAGCGGCGCCGATGTCCGGATTCATCGACGAGACCATCACCGGGTCCCGCTCCGGAGCCATGGCCGCGGCGCTCTGGTCGCTGGTCTTCGGCGTCGCCGCCGAGGGGTACCGGAAGACGTTCCGCCGCTGCCTGGAGCTGCGCGACGAGCTTGCCGAGGCCATCCGCGCGGTGGACCCCGGCGCACTGACGAAGCCGTCGCCGGGCAACACCGTCCTGGTCGTCGGGTTCTCCGCGGACGACGGGAAACTGCCCAGGGAACTCACCGAGCACTACCGCCTCGTCGGCAACAGGCTTCCCTGGCGGGCCGAGGACGGGCGGGTCGTCGACCGGCTCTTCCACCACTTCTACGCGATGCCGCACATGACGTCGGCCCACATCGAGGGCTTCGCCGCGCACCTGGCATCGGCGCTGACCCGGCCCGTCCCGGCGGCCCCCGCCGTCCAGCGGCGGCCGGCGGCCGACCGGGAGCCGCCCCGGCCGGCCGCTGAACCCGGCGCGGTCCCGGCGCAGCTGCGCTCCCTGCGCTCCTCCAGCGCCTGCCTGCGCCACCTCGTCGTGCACCCGCCGCAGCGCCGCGACCCCGACGACTACCCGCACGCGTACTCCTTCCACACCTTCCAGTCCAGGGCCGAACTCGGCGAGCAGGTGCAGAGCCGGCCCTGGGGTGACGACGGCGCAGGGAACGGTCCGCACATCTACGCTCCCGACCTCGACCGCCCGTTCGCCAACGAGCTGTTCGGAGTGGTCAGTCCCGAAGAGTGGTCCCTGGAAGTGCTCGACCGCCACCAGCAGAAGCTCTCCCTGGTGGGGGCCGCCCACTTCGCCCACTTCGGCCCGACCCGTACGCCCGACATCCCCGTGGTGCTGGCGAACTTCCACGCCGACGGCTCGTTCCGGTCCGCCGAGTACAAGTACGGTGACCGCTGGCACAACGACGAGGTCCAGGTGTTCACCACGGGCATCGTCGTCAAGATCGGCAAGGACGCGCGCAGTGTGCGGCGGCAGGGGGACGACTACTCCTTCTCCCTGGACACCTCGTTCGAGCTGCGCCTCACCCTGACCGACGACGCCGCACCGCCCCGGATCGTACGGACCGCGCGGCACGCCGATCCCGCCCTGCCCCGCCGCCGCCACCTGCTGCGCGGTCAGTACCGCAGGTTCCCCAACAGGTTCTTCGACACGATCGTCGAGATGAGCGGCGGCGTGCACCACCGCTCCGCCGTCCCGGCGACGCTCCTGCTGGAGAACACCGGACCGCTCCTCGCCCGCTCGGCGGAGCTCGGCCTGGTCCGGGTGGAACCGTCACTCGCCGACGGCGTCCTGCGGGTGGACCTCGCGGAGGTGGGCGGGGCGCGGACGCTCACCACCGAGATCCCCCTGTCCCTGGGAACGCGGCTGGGCGCTCTGCTGCGCGGCATTGCGGTCGGTGAGCCCGAACGCCTGGTGCCCGCCGACGTCGTGGCCTGGGCCGAGCGTCTCGGCCCGCTGGTGGGGAGGCTGCGTGAGACCGGCGCCACCCGCGGCGGCCTGCGGCTCCTGACGGTCGGTGACACACCGGTGGGGCCCGCATGACGATGATCGCTCTGGCCGTCCTGTGGGCGGTCCTCCTGTGGGGGGCTCTGCTCACCGCCCGCGCCGCGTGGACGGCGCGGGCCCTCGACCTCCGACGCCGGGCCGTACGCCCGCCGGAGGACGGCCCGGCGCCCCATGTCGTGCTCCTGGTGCCCGCCCTGCGTGAGCAGGACCTGCTGGAGGAGGTCGTGCGCGGCGCGCTCGGCCTCGACTACCCACGGGACCTCCTCCACATCGTGGTGGTCACCACCGAACGCGAGGAACGCGAACGGGAGGCCGCCCTCGGCCGTTTGCCCGCCCTGGCCACGGCCCTGGCCGAGGACGCCGCCCGCGCGTCGGTGCGGCTGAGTGGACTCGTCCCCTCCGCGAGGGCCGCCGCGGTCGCCGCGCGCGTGCGCGCGGCGGCGGACCCCGCCGCCGCCCTCCGCGCGGAAGTCGGCGCGGTCCCCACCACGCGCGAGATCGCCCGGTCCCTCCTGCCCCTGCTGGCAGCGGAAAACCCCGGAGCGAGCCTGCACCACCTGCACCACACCGCCGAGGGAGCCAAGAGCAGCCAGCTGGTGCACGCCGTCGAACAGCTTCCGCACCTGCTGCCCCCGGACGCCGTGCCCGCCATGACCTACGTCGGTCTGTACGACGCCGACTCCCAGCCGGACAGCACCACCCTCTGGCATGTGGCGCACGCCGCCCGGGTGCCTTCCGGACACCCGCCCGAACTGATCCAGCAACTGCCGCTCCAGCTCCGGCGCCCGCACGCCGCCCGGCGGGGGCGCGAGGACGTACTGCTGCGCGCCCATGCCCTGGCCGATCTGCGCCGCCGGGCCGGTGTCGAGGCCCACCGCATCCGGGCGTGCGCCCGGATCGCCGGGTCCGGACTTCCCTCCGGCCTCGCGGCCGTCGCCGAACCGGTGGTGTACGGCGTGGGTGCCGGCCTCTTCGTGCGTCACGACACGCTCGTGGCGATCGGTATGTACGAGGAGCCCGTCGACGACCTCCTCATCGGCTACAAGCTCTCGTCCGCGCGGGCCGGCATGGTGGTGCTCCCGGTCTTCAATCTCGTCGACCGGTACCCGAGCGTCCGTTCGCTCGGCAACGCCTACGCGATCGTGGCGAGGGGGAGTCTGGCGGGGCTGCGACGGCTGCTGACCGACCCCGTCCTGAGGACCCACCAACCACGGAACTCGACAGTGTTCGTCAAGGAACTCCTCGACACCCTCTGGTGGTTCGCCGGCCCCGTCGTGGTCATCGCCGCGGTCACCGTCCTCGCTCTGGCCCAGGCGCACGCGCAGCTGATCGTCTGGACCGCGGCCGCCCTCGGCTACACCGTGGCGCACACCCTGTGGTGTGTGCGCCGGGCGGAGTCCTGGCTGGCGGCTCATCAAGGTGCCAGGGAGCGGGCCGAGTCGCCGTCTGCCGGCGGACTGCGGCTGGTGCCCGCGTTCCTGGCCCAGCCCGTCCTGCACTGGCTCGGGCCCCTGCGGTACGCGACAGGACTCCTCGGCGGGCGCTCCGCGGAGTCCGGGAAGACCGAGCGGTGATACCCGCCCGCGGTGGCCGCGACCCTCCGCATCCCCCGAACCGCTGCTGTCCCCCGCCCCCCGTCAGACCGGAACCCTTGATCCATGACTGCCGCACCCCGCCCGATCAGCCTCTCTACCGTGATCATGGCTCACCCACGCCGTCAGGCAGCCGCAGAGCGGTTGTCCGCGGCCCACCCCGAACTGGCGGCCGTGGTCGTCACCGACCCCGAACCGGACGGCCCCTCGTCCGCCCTGCGCACAGCCCGTCTCGCCTGGCAGACGGTGGAGCCCTCGGCCACGCATCACCTGGTGATCCAGGACGACGCGATTCTCGCTCCCGGGTTCGCCGAACGGGTGGGGGCTCTCGTCGCGGCGAGGCCGGACGCCGCCATCAGCCTGTTCGCGGAGTGGGGATCACGCACCGCCAACGTGGTCCGTGCCGCCGCCCTGTTGGGGCACGACTGGGCTCCGGTGGTCGACGACTACCTGCCTTCCGTGGCGCTCGTACTGCCCGCTTCCCGGGCACGGTCCTTCGCGGAGTACGCGGCGGCGCACACCGTGGCCGACGCCACGGACGACGTCACCCTTCTCGATCACCTGACCGATATCGAGAAGCTCACCCCGGTCGTACAGCCGGTGGATCACGCCAACCCGCCCAGCCTGGTCGGCAACGACGTCATGGGGCCGCGCAGCTCCGCCAACTACGGTCCCTTCGATGCGGGGAGCTCGGTCGGGCCCGGCTCCAGCACTCTGCCGACGCCGAGCGCCGTGCCCTACTTCTGCTGGTGGGAGCAGCTGGCCGTGGTCTACACCCGCGACGACTCCGCGCCGGACGGCTGGCGCCGCGGGCCCGCCGAGGAGGCCCTGCTGGAACGGGGCATCGGGAGCGAGCAGACCGTCGGGCCTCTGCGCGAGGCGCTGGACGTTCTGCCCCACCGTTCCCTGGTCCACGACCGGGTCAGCGACGTCCTGCTCGCCGAGGTGTGGGCCACGGCCTTCACCCTCGGAGCCGTGCTGCACGACCTGGGCGGGGCGGTGGACCCGGGCCGTCTCCCGGCGCGTTCCGCGCTGGCCACCCTCGCACCGGGGGCGCTGCGGCGGGTCGTTCCCGTCCAGTGGCTTCCCGCGGTGGGCGAGTTGCTCGCGCCGCTGGTGACGACCGCTGTGCTCAGGGGCTTCGAGGCGGCGGGCAGGGCCGCCTCATGACCGGCCGGGAGCCGGTGATCGACGTCGCCGGGGCGGGAAAGACGTTCCGGTCCTTCGACCCGGGGGACCGATGGAGTGTCCGACGGCCCTTGCGACGGCGGAAGGCGCGACGCTCCGTCGCCCTGGCCGACGTGGATCTCCGTGTCGGGCAGGGCGAGTTCGTAGGGCTGCTCGGCCAGAACGGGGCGGGCAAGTCGACGCTCATCAAGCTGATGACGGGCCTGCTGCTGCCCGAGACCGGAACGGTCCGGGTCAAGGGCCTGGACCCGTACGCCGACCGCGAGCGCAACGCGCGCACCATGGGCGTCACCTTCGGGCAGCGCACCCAGCTCTGGTGGGACCTCCCGGCGCGGGTCTCCTTCGACATCCTGCGGGACATCCACGGACTGGCCGAGCCCGCCTACCGCTCCACCCTGGCCGAACTCGACGGTGTTCTCTCGCTGTCGCCGTTCTGGGACACCCCGGTCCGCTTCCTCTCCCTCGGCCAACGCGTCAGGTGCGACCTGGCGGCGGCCCTGCTGCACCGGCCGCAGGTCATCTTTCTGGACGAGCCGACCGTCGGCCTCGACGTCCTGGTCAAGGACCAGGTACGGGCACTGCTCGCCAGGCTGGCGGCCACCGGGGACCACGCGATCATTCTCACCACGCACGACATGGGGGAGGTCGAGGCGCTCTGCGAGCGGATCGTGGTCATCGACCGGGGCCGGGTGGTCCATGACGGGTCACGGGAGGGGCTCGCCGCCGTCTCCGGAGACCAGCACACCTTCGTCGTGGAGTTCGAGACGCCGCCGCCCTCGCTGCGGCTGCTGACCGCCGAGGTCGTCTCGGCCGACGGCCCCACGGTGCGCGTCCGCCCGCTGCCCGGCTCCGACCGCACCGAGGTGACCGCGGAACTGCTCGCCGCCCACCCCGTGCGTTCCCTCCTGTACGAGGGCACCCGAGTCGAGGACATGCTGCGCACGCTCTACGGCCGCTCCCACGAGGAAGCGCCGAAGGTGACGGGACGGGCCGGGTGATGACGCTGCCCTCCCCGCCCCGCCGCGTGAGCCCGGACGCGGCAGCCGGGCGTCCACGCGCCTTCCGGCTCGCGCTCCTCGTCCCGCGCACCGAATGGGCCTACAAGCCGCGCGTCGTCGCCACCGCGTTCGTCATCGTCACCCAGGTCTTTTTGTACGTGCTGCTCTGGCGCGCGCTGTACGGGGAGAGCAGTCAGACCGTGGTCGGTCTCGACGCCTCTCAGGCCATTACCTACTCGGTGCTGGCCACCCTCATGGGGACCGGCAGGGTCGTTCTGGAGGGAGCCTCGCAGGAGACCGCGCAGAGCAAGATCCGCGACGGATCAGTCGTCTTCTGGTTCGTACGACCGCTGGCGGCCCGTCGCTACTGCGCCTGGCGTGGTGCGGGGGAGGGGCTCTACGCCACGGCCTGGCTGTGCGCCGGGCTGGCCATCGGCCTGGCCACCGGACTCGTCACGGCTCCCCCGACCTGGACGGCCACGGCGGTGGCGGTCCTCTCGTACGCGCTCGGCCAAGTGGTCTTCTACCAGATCGGCCTGCTGGTGGACCTGACGAGCTTCTGGACGATCACCAGTTTCGGGGTGAACCGGTTGGTGGCGTTCGCCCAACTGCTGTTGTCCGGCGGCCTCGTCCCGCTGTGGTTCTTTCCCGACTGGTTCCGGGCAGTCGGCGCGCATCTGCCGTTCGCGGCGACGATCCATGTGCCGGTCTCGCTCTACACCGGGCGCATCGCAGCCGCCGACGCGGGCTGGTTCCTGGCGGAACAAGCCCTCTGGGGAGTGCTGCTGACCTTGGTGGGCCGCTTCATGTGGCACCGCGCCGCCCGCCGTCTCCTCGTCCTTGGTGGCTGATCCGATGCGCACGAAAACCTCCGCCGCTCCCACCCCAGCCGTTCCGGTCGGCCGACTGCGGCTGGCCACGGTGATCCTGCGGGCCGGACTGCGCAGCCAGCTCGCCAATCGCGCGGACTTCGCGATGGCCGTGGCCAACGGTGTGACCTACCAGATCACCGTGGTCCTCTTCGCCACCGTCATCTTCAGCCGCTTCCCCGCACTGGACGGCTGGGAGCTCGGCGAGATCCTGCTCGTGTGCAGCATCCGCATGGTGGGCCACGGCCTGTACATGCTCTTCTTCGGAAACCTGGGGCTGATCCCGCATCTGTTGCGCGAAGGCCGCTTCGACGCCTTCCGCACCCGCCCGGCGCCGACCTTGCTCCAGGTGTTCACGTACGAGGCGCCCGTCAACGCACTGGGCGACCTGGTCGTGGCCGCGGTCTCGCTCAGCGTCTGTCTGTCCCTGCTTGACATCGAATGGACCGCAGGGGCAGTGCTGTTCCTCCTCCTGGCCATGGTGTGCGCCACGGTGACAGAGCTGGGCCTGAACCTCCACATCGCCGCACTCGTGCTGCGGTTCCGTGGCAGCGAGTCGCTGTTCTTCTGGCTGGACAACACCGCGGGCACCTTCGGCAACTACCCGCTGTCCGTCTTCCCGACGATTCTGCAGACGGTGTTCACCTTCGGTGTCCCGATTGCCTTCGCGGGCTACTACCCGGCCGCCTGGCTGACCGGCCACACGGACACGGTCCCCTTCTCGCAGGCCCTGGTGTACGCCTTCCCCCTGGTGGCCGCGGCCGTAACGGCACTGGGAATCACCGCCTGGCGCCGCGGACTGGCCTGGTACTCGCGCAACGGATAGACCGAGACCGGACCACCGACGTCGCCCGGCCCCTGGACACCGCCCCGGTCCCATTCCCGGCCTCCCCGACACGAGCGTTGACGCGACCACGAGCCGGGGAGGCCGGCGAGTCGTCCCGGACGCGCCGTCAGCAGGCAGCTCGCGGTGTCCCGCGGTGGGCCAGACCGTGCGGAGACCAGCGGACCTCACCCTCCGTACCCGACGGGAGGCGAGCGAAGACCCCACCCGGCAGTCCCGAACGCGGACCCTCGGGCCGCGACGGCGACGGAAGATCACCAAGAGTCCCCCAGCGGCGCATGATCACGACCGAGCCCACCCGGGCCCGCACGCGAAGAAGGCCCCGACCAGCCGAAACAGGTCAGGGCCTTCAACGTATTGCCCGGTGAGGCACTGGCGGAGGATACGAGATTCGAACTCGTGAGGGGTTGCCCCCAACACGCTTTCCAACTGTTCGTTATAGCTGTACGCGGAGGTTCATGGATGTTCGCGCAGCAGGTCAGAGGGTATGCGTGAACGCCTGCGGACGGATGAGAGCGTCGGCGAACTGGACAACGATCGGGACAACGGGGTCACCAGGGTTGATCGAGTTCACGACGGACTGCGATCGACTCTTTCCGGGGAACCTCTGCGAAGTCGAGCCGTACACCGTCGATGAGGTTCAGCGCCTCCTGATCCAGGTCAACAAGCGCCGGAACAGCGCCCGATGGATGCTGGCTCTGGCGCTCGGACTGCGGCAGGGGGAGACATTGGGGCTGCGCTGGACGGACGTGGACCTGGAGAACGAGTACCTCAAGCTCCGCCGCAACCGACTGCGCCCCAAGTACGCCCACGGGTGCGGAGAGGACGCGCCGTGCGGGCGGAAGCCGGGCTACTGCCCCGACCGCGTACAGACCCGGCGTGAGACGAAGAACACCAAGTCGCGGGCGGGACGGCGTGCTGTCCCGCTGCCCGGCCCTCTCGTGTCGATGCTGCGGCTCCACCGGGAGCACCAGGCGGCGGAGCGGGCGGCAGCGGGGAGCCTGTGGACCGAGTCCGCGTACGTGTTCACCAAGCCACTCGGCGGGCCACTGAGCCCCAACACGGACTACCACGACTGGAAGCGGCTCCTCGACGACGCGGGTGTGCACGACGGGCGGCTCCACGACGCCCGGCACACCGCCGCTACCGTGCTCATGCTCCTGAGCGTCCCGGACCGGGTCATCGACCTGATCATGGGATGGGAACCGGGGACCGCCGCGCGGATGCGGGCGCGGTATCTCCACGTGCCGGACGCGATGTTGAAGGACGTGGCACGGAAGCTCGCGGAAGCGATCTGGGGAGCGTCCGACACGGGCTCTGTGGACAAAAACCAGGACAACGGCGCCTGAGAACGCGAAGAAGGGCCCCACCGAAACCGGTGGGGCCCTTCAACGTATTGCCCGGTGAGAGCACTGGCGGAGGATACGAGATTCGAACTCGTGAGGGGTTGCCCCCAACACGCTTTCCAAGCGTGCGCCCTAGGCCTCTAGGCGAATCCTCCGCAGGAGACATTACATGAGGTGGGGGAGTGCTCGCGAACTCGATCCTGGGTGCGGGGATCGGGTAAGGTGGCGGTCAGCCCCTCACGTGGCGCTATCTGACTGAACTCCCCCAGGGCCGGAAGGCAGCAAGGGTAGGTCGGCTCTGGCGGGTGCGTGGGGGGCGTTGTCGTGTGCGGGGCCGTTTGTCGGTGGGCGCCTATAACCTCGTAGGTGTGTCGTCCCTCGCGCTGTACCGCCGCTACCGTCCCGAGACCTTCGCCGAGGTCATCGGGCAGGAGCATGTCACCGACCCCCTGTCGCAGGCCCTGCGCAACAACAGGGTCAATCACGCGTATCTGTTCAGCGGGCCGCGCGGGTGCGGCAAGACGACCAGCGCCCGCATCCTCGCCCGCTGCCTGAACTGCGAGCAGGGGCCCACGCCCACGCCCTGCGGCGTGTGCCAGTCCTGCCAGGACCTCGCCAGGAACGGGCCGGGCTCCATCGACGTCATCGAGATCGACGCCGCTTCCCACGGTGGCGTGGACGACGCCCGTGACCTGCGCGAGAAGGCGTTCTTCGGGCCCGCGTCGAGCCGGTACAAGATCTACATCATCGACGAGGCCCACATGGTCACGTCGGCCGGCTTCAACGCCCTGCTCAAGGTCGTCGAGGAGCCGCCCGAGCACCTCAAGTTCATCTTCGCGACGACCGAGCCCGAGAAGGTCATCGGGACGATCCGCTCGCGTACGCACCACTACCCCTTCCGGCTCGTGCCGCCCGGGACCCTGCGCGACTACCTCGGCGCGGTCTGCGGGCAGGAGGACGTACGGGTCGAGGACGGGGTCCTGCCGCTCGTCGTACGGGCCGGGGCGGGGTCCGTGCGCGACTCCATGTCCGTCATGGACCAGCTCCTCGCCGGAGCCGGTGAGGACGGTGTGACCTATGCCATGGCGACCTCGCTGCTCGGGTACACCGACGGTTCGCTGCTCGACTCGGTCGTCGACGCCTTCGCCGCCGGGGACGGGGCCGCGGCCTTCGAGGTCGTGGACCGGGTCATCGAGGGCGGCAACGACCCGCGCCGCTTCGTCGCCGACCTCCTGGAGCGGCTGCGCGACCTCGTGATCCTCGCGGCGGTGCCCGACGCCGGTGAGAAGGGACTCATCGACGCGCCCGCCGATGTCGTCGAGCGGATGCAGGCGCAGGCGTCCGTCTTCGGGGCGGCCGAGCTGAGCCGTGCCGCCGACCTCGTCAACGAGGGCCTCACCGAGATGCGCGGCGCCACCTCGCCGCGCCTCCAGCTCGAACTCATCTGTGCGCGGGTCCTCCTGCCCGCCGCGTACGACGACCAGCGTGCCGTCCTGGCCCGGCTCGACCGCCTGGAGCGGTCCGGCCCACCGGCCGGCGCGGTGGCGGGGGCGGCCTTCCCGCAGGCCGCGGCGCCCGCGCCCGTCCAGGCGCCGGCCCAGACGCAGGCACCGGCCCCGGCGCAGCCGCCCGCGCCGGCCCCGGCCGCCCAG
>NZ_JOGO01000096.1 GCF_000719475.1 Streptomyces sp. NRRL F-5630
CGGGGCCGGACCAGCGGCCCGCCCTTAAGAACCACCGGCCGTCAGCCCTGCGGCCCCCGGCGCACCGCCACGCCCCCTCCTACACCCCCAGCCGTTGTCCCAGCCGGATGATCGCCGCCCGTACCCCGTCCGTGTAAGGCCCCGCCGTCAGCGACTCGGCCGCCTCGCGGGCGCGGACGAGGTGGGCGCGGGCCTCGCTCGTACGGCCCGCGCGGGCGTAGTCGGCGGCGAGGGCGAGGCGGAGGCGGGGCAGCAGGGAGCGGTTGCCGGGTCCCGCGGCGCGCAGGGCGGTGAGGTCCCAGTCGAGGCGGCGGGCCGGGTCGTCCTGCGCCTCGGCGAGGTAGTGGGCGAGGGCGCACCGGTGCGGGCCGGGGCCCGGGGGCAGTTCCTCCCACAGGGCGAGGAGCCGTGCGCGGGCCTCGGCCCGGTCCCCCGCGTGCAGCAGCAGCGCGGCCTGGCCGATCCGCGTCGCGATCCCGCGGTCCCTCGTGTCCTCGTGCCGTCCCCGCACCCGCCGCCTCCGCTCGCCGCCCGTACCGTCGCCGGGCGGGCGGCGGTACGGGCACGCTAACGGCAGCCTCGCCGCGGGCGGCTCAGGCGGGGCTCAGCCCAGGTCGGGGATACGCCAGTCGATCGCCTTGTGGCCCTGCGCGGCGAGGGCCTCGTCGATCTGCGTGAAGGGGCGCGAGCCGAAGAACTTCTTCGCCGAGAGCGGCGAGGGGTGCGCGCCCTTCACGACGGCGTGCCGCTCGGTGTCGATGAGGGGCAGCTTCTTCTGCGCGTAGGCGCCCCACAGGACGAAGACCGCCGGGTCCCGGCGCGCCGAGACGGCGCGGATGACGGCGTCCGTGAACCGCTCCCAGCCCTTGTTCTTGTGCGAGTTCGCCTCGCCCTCGCGGACGGTGAGCACCGCGTTGAGGAGCAGGACGCCCTGCTCGGCCCACGGCATGAGGTAGCCGTTGTCGGGGACGGGGACGCCGAGGTCGGTGTGCAGCTCCTTGTAGATGTTGCGCAGGGACGGCGGGACGCGGACGCCCGGCCGCACGGAGAAGCACAGACCGTGGCCCTGGCCCGCGCCGTGGTAGGGGTCCTGACCGAGGACGAGGACCTTGACGTCCTCGAAAGGGGTGGCGTCGAGCGCGGCGAAGACCTGCTCCTGCGGTGGGTAGACCGGGCCCGCCGCGCGTTCTTCGGCGACGAAGGCCATCAGCTCGGCGAAGTAGGGCTGTTCCAGCTCCTCGCCGAGTACGCCGCTCCAGGACGCGGGCAGCGGGGCGGCAGGGGTCACGGTCACGTCAACAACCTCCGGGGGTGCGCTCGGTACGTCCCCGAACCTACCGGGAGGCACTGACAACGCCCCCGCGTGGCCGTCGCGGCAAGGAGCACGCCCCGTACGGCCCGCGGAGAAGGGGACGCGCCCGCCCCCGCACGGGAACGGGCGCGCCGCCCGGGACGGTCACGCGCCCGGCCCCGGGGTGTGCGCGCGGCTCAGCCCACGCCCGCGTTGAGGAAGATGCCGCCGTCCAGGACGAGCGTCTGCCCGGTGATCCAGCCGGAGCGGTCCGAGGTGAGGAACTCGGCGGCGCCGCCGATGTCCTCGGGGACACCGAGCCGGCCGAGCGGGTACGAGGCGGCGACCTCGGCCTCGCGGCCCTCGTACAGGGCCTCGGCGAACTTCGTCTTGACGACGGCCGGGGCGAGCGCGTTGACCCGCACCCGCGGCGCGAACTCGTGCGCGAGCTGGAGGGTGAGGTTGACCATGGCGGCCTTGCTCATCCCGTACGCGCCGATGAAGGGCGAGGCGGAGATCCCGGCGAGCGAGGCGATGTTGACGATCGTCCCGCCGTGCTCCCGCTGCCACGCCCTCCACGTGTGCTGCGCGAAGCCGAGCGCCGAGAGCACGTTCGTGTCGTACACCTTGCGGGCCACGTTGAGGTCGAGTTCGGCGAGCGGGCCGAAGACCGGGTTGGTGCCCGCGTTGTTGACGAGGTGGTCGACGCGGCCGAACGCCTCCATCGTCGCGGCGACGGCGGCGGCCTGGTGGGCCTCGTCGTGCGCCTTGCCCGCCACGCCGATGACGCGATCGGGCCCGAGGCGCTCGACGGCCTCTTTGAGCGCCTCCTCGCCGCGCCCGGTGATGCACACGCGGTCGCCGCGCGCCACGAGTGCTTGGGCGATGCCGTAGCCGATGCCCCGGCTGGCCCCGGTGACGAGGGCGACCTCTCCGGAGTCCGGCCGCTGCTGCTCAGTCATCTGGTGCTGTCCCTCCGGGGTTCAGTTGAGCGGGCCGCCGGCCACGTACAGGACCTGGCCCGAGACGAAGCCGGCCGCGTCGGCGGTGAAGAAGGCGATGGCGTTGGCGACGTCCTCGGGGTGCCCGACGCGCTGGACCGGGATCTGCGAGGCGGCGGCCTTCTGGAAGTCCTCGAAGCCCATGCCGACGCGCTCGGCGGTCGCGGCCGTCATGTCGGTGGCGATGAAGCCGGGGGCGACGGCGTTCGCGGTCACGCCGAACTTGCCCAGCTCGATGGCGAGGGTCTTCGTGAAGCCCTGCATCCCCGCCTTCGCCGCCGCGTAGTTGACCTGGCCCCGGTTGCCGAGCGCGGAGGAGCTGGAGAGGTTGACGATCCGGCCGAACCCGGCGTCGACCATGTGCTTCTGGACGGCGCGGGCCATGAGGAAGGCACCGCGCAGGTGGACGCCGAGGACGGTGTCCCAGTCGCTCAGGCTCATCTTGAAGAGCAGGTTGTCGCGGAGCACGCCCGCGTTGTTGACGAGGATCGTCGGGGCGCCGAGCTCGGCGGCGATCCGCGCGACGGCGGCCTCGACCCGCGCCTCGTCGGAGACGTCGGCGCCCACCGCGAGGGCCTTGCCGCCCGCGGCGGTGATCTTCTCGACGGTGTCCGCGCAGGCCGCCTCGTCGAGGTCGACGACGGCGACGGCGCGGCCCTGCTCGGCGAGGCGGATCGCGGTGGCCGCGCCGATTCCGCGCGCCGCGCCGGTCACGACGGCTACGCGCTGCTCGGTGGTGGACATGTGGTGTTCTCCTCGTCCCTGGGGGAAACCTCGGCGCCCGGTACGGCGGGGCGGGGGCTCTCGCGCGGCGGGCTCCTCACACTACCGCGCGCGAATGAGCGACCGCTTAGTACCTTGGGTGGGAGTGACGCTAGAAGGCGTGGCACCGGGTGTCAACGGGGCCGACCGGCGCTGGCGTGTGATCCCCCTCGCGCGCGGCGGCCGGGGACAGCCGCACCGCGCCCGGGAAGCGGCCGTTCAGGGAACGAGCAGTTCCAGCAGCCGGTCCAGTTCCTCGCCCGGCGCCCGCGTTAGCCCGGTGTGCACGGGGCCCGGCTGGAGGAGGGCCGAGCGCGGTGCCACGAGCCAGCGGAAGCGGCGGCCCGCGTCGTCGCCCGCCGCCGCGCCCGCCCCGCTCCCGCCACCGCACACCGCTTCGACCGCGCGGAGGAGCGCGGCGGCGCCCTCGGTGTCGGCGCCCGGATCGAGGGCGCGCAGCCGCACGGCGTCGAGGCGGGTACGGGCCGCGACGAAGCCGGTGGCGCGCTGGTAGACGACGACGCCGGCGTTGACGTACTCCCCGCGGTCGACGCGCGGGACGAGGCGCAGGGCGGCGTACTCGAAGACCTGCGGCGTCGCGGTCCCGGACGCGGGCGGCGCGGGTGCGGGGACGCCGTCGTCGGGCAGCCGCCAGCCCGAGGCGGCGACCTGCGGCGCGGGGGACGGCTCCTCGGGCAGGTCGACGCGGGCGGCGAGGCCGTCCGCACGCCGCAGGAGGGCGTCCACGTACGCGCGGCGCACCTCGTCGGCAGACGCGAAGCCGTGCTCGCCCTCGATCCACACGTCGGGGACCTCGGCGAGGACGCCGGTGAGCAGGTCCTCGGTGACGAGCGGGGCCAACTCGGCCTCGGCCGCGGCGAGATCGGAGGCGAAGGGGGCGAGGACGTGGTCGCGCGCGTCGTAACGGCGCAGCGCGGAGGCGGCGGCCGTGGGCCAGTTGTGCTGCCAGATCATCGTGGCCCCGTGGTCGATGAGCCACAACGCGCCCGCGTGGACGAGCAGGTTGGGATTGCGCCAGGAGCGGTCGACATTGCCCACGAGCGCGTCGAACCACAGCACGCGCCCGGCCTCGCGGGGCTCCACCTCGTAGGCGAGCGGGTCGAAACCGAGCGCGCCCGCGAGGTATCCCATGCCGAGGTTGAGCCCACCGCTGCCCTTGAGCAGCGCCTGCACCTGTTCGTCGGGCTCGCCTAGGCCGACGACCGGATCGAGGTCGAGCGCCCGGAGGGCGGGCACGCGCAGCCCGAGCCGCGCGGCGAGCAGTCCGCAGACGGTCTCGGCCACGAGCGTCTTGCGCCCCTGCCCGGCCCCGCTGAACTTGAGCACGTACAGCTCCCCGTCCGCGGCCTCGACGAGCCCGGGCAGGGAGCCGCCTTCGCGCAGCGGGGTCAGATAGCGGGTCACGGCCGCTTGGGTGAGCATGGGACGCAGGTTATCGACCGGGACGGCCGACTCCGTATTCCGCTGACGCACCGTGTGCCCTGTGTGCCCAGGGCCTATAGTGCCCCATGACTCCCACCCCTCCCGCCAGGGCACACCTGCGCGCTTTTCCCGGGCAGTTCGCCCGTTCCGCCCGTTTTTCGCGCGGTCGTCCGCACTCCTTCACCGTCTCGGACGACGGTCGTCGCGTGCTGTTCCTGCGCTCGCTCTCCGGCACGGACCCGGTATCGCTCCTGTGGCTGTACGAGACCGGCACGGACGCCGAACGGCCCCTGACCGACGCCGGGGTCACCGGGTACACCGCCGACGCGCGGGGGCGGCACGTCGTCGTGGCGCGCGCGGGCGGCACCCTCGCGGCCCTCGACACGAGGACGCCCGACCCGCCGCGCCCGCTGCCGGGGATACGTGACGCGAGGGCGCCGCGCCTCTCACCCGGCGGCGAACGGCTCGCGTTCGTCAGGGACGGGGCGCTGCACGTCGCGCGGTGGCCGGGCGGGGAGGACGCGGTGCTGTGCCTCGTCGCCCCGGAGGGACCGGATGTCGCCTACGGGCTGCCCGACCTCGTGGCGCGCGAGGAGATCGGGCGCGAGGAGGGGTACTGGTGGGCGCCCGACGGCACGGCGCTGCTCGTCGCCCGTACCGACGAGAGCGGCGTCGCGCGCCGCTGGCTCACCGACCCCGCGCACCCCGAACGGCCCCCGCGCGTGCTGCGCTACCCGGCGGCCGGGACGGCGAACGCGGTCACGAGCCTGCACCTGGTCGCGGCGGACGGGAGCGGCGCACGGCGGGTCGCGCTGCCCGGGCGGGCGGGCGAGGGACACCCCGAAGGCCCGTGGCACGCCCCGGCGTTCGAGTACCTGACAGCGGCCGGATGGGACGCCCACGGGCCCTGGGCGAGCGTGCAGACCCGCGACCAGCGCACGGTGCGCACCCTCGCGCTCGATCCCGCCGACGGCTCCGCGCGCACGCTCGCCGAGGAGCACGACCCGTACTGGGTCTCCCTGCTGCCCGGCGCGCCCCTGCGCACCGCGGCGGGCGCCCTCGTGACGGCACGCGTCCTCGGCGACGGCACGCGCGGCCTCGCGGCCGGGGCGGCGACGACGCCGGAGGGCCTCCAGGTGCGCGCGGTGCTGGGGGCACGGGGTGAGGAGGTGCTGCTGCGCGCGGGGACGGACCCGACGGAGGTCCATGTCTGGGCGTGGACGCCGGGCGCGGCGCCCGTGCGGCTGAGCGGTCCAGGGCCCGGCGTGTACGAGGGCGCGGTGGGCGGGCCGACACTGGTGCTCGACGGGCTCGGCCCCGAGGGCCGCACGGTCCGGGTCACGGGCGGCGGCCGAGGCGGGGCGGGCGGCGCAGGCAGCGCGGGCGGCGCAGGCAGCGCCGTGGAGTCCCGTGCCGCCGTCCTCCGTTCCCTCGAAGAGACCCCGCTCGTCCTCCCCCGTCCCCACCACCTGCGCCTCGGCGTCCGCGCGCTCCGCAGCGCGCTCTACCTGCCCTCGTGGCACACGGCCGGGACGCGGTTGCCGGTGCTCCTGAGCCCGTACGCGGGGCACGGACTGGGGCTCGTGGTCCGGGCGCGGACGTGGTGGGCGGCGGTCGCGCAGTGGTTCGCCGAGCACGGCTTCGCGGTGCTGATCACGGACGGGCGCGGCACACCGGGGCGGGGCGCGCCCTGGGAGTACGCGATCCACGGCGACCGGCTGACGGCCGCGCTCGCCGACCAGGCGGACGCCCTGCGCGCGGCGGCTGCCGCGTACCCGGACCTGGACCTGGGCCGGGTCGGCATCCGGGGCTGGTCCTACGGCGGTTATCTCGCCGCCGCGGCGGTGCTGCGGCACCCGGAGACCTTCCACGCGGCGGTCGCGGGCGCCGCGCCCGCCGACCGGGCCCTCTACGACACCCACTGGGAGGAGCGTTTCCTCGGCGACCCGGCGGTGCTGCCCGAGGGGTACCGGGCGTCCTCGCTCCTCGACGACGCGCCGCGCCTGCGCCGCCCGCTGCTGCTCGTGCACGGTCTCGCCGACGAGAACGTGAGCCCGGCCCACATGCTGCGGCTCTCGGCCGCGCTGCTCGCCGCCGGGCGTCCGCACGAGGTGCTGCCCCTGTCCGGCGCGGAGCACGGCGTCATGGGCACGCCGCTCGCCGCCGCGCTGCTGCGGCACGAGGTGCGGTGGCTCGGTGGAGCGCTGGGCGTCGCGGTGGACGAAGAGGAGGGGTGACGGCGTGCCGGTCGGCCCCGGCCTGTCGGCGGGGCCCGGCGAGGCGGACAATAGGGGCGGCGCGTCCGCGCGCCCGCCCGTATCCGCGACGCCTCGCGCGTCCTCGTGTCCCGGAAGGGAACCCGCATGCCCCTCCCCCGCCCCTCCGGCTCCGGCGCCTCGCGCCGCACCTTCGTCGCCGCCGCGGGGGCCAGCGGTCTCGCGGCCCTCCTCGCGGCCTGCGGCGGCTCCGGCTCCGGCGGCAAGGGCTCGTCCGGGTCCGGCGCGGGTGGCCACGGCACGCCCCTCGGCAGCACGGCGGACATCCCGGAAGGCGGCGGCAAGATCTTCACCGACGCGAAGGTGGTCGTGACCCAGCCGGCGAAAGGCGAGTTCAAGGCGTTCACCAGCGTGTGCACGCACGCGGGCTGCCAGGTCGCCGGGGTCTCGGGCGGCACGATCAACTGCGCGTGCCACGGCAGCAAGTTCTCCATCGAGGACGGCTCGGTGAAGCACGCCCCCGCGACCTCGCCGCTGGAGGAGTTCGAGCTCAAGATCACGGGCGACACGATCAAGCTGGCCTGAGGACAGCGGGCGGTACGGGCACGGTGCGGCGGCGAAGAGCCGCCCCGCGACAGCGGGAGACCGCCCCACGCCGTGGCGCCGACCACCCAGCCGCCCTCACACGTACGTCCTCGGCTCCCCCGTCCCTCGTCCCACCGCCCGTGCGAGGGCGTCCGCGAGCGCGTCCAGCGCGCGGGCGTCGAGTCCCGAGACCGTGACGCGGACGCCCGGGCCGGAGGCGAGGCGGAAGCGGGCCCCGGGCGCCACTGCCCAGCCCTCGGTGAGCAGACGGGCGACCGCGGCGGTCTCGTCGGGGACCGGGACCCACACGTTCATGCCGCTGCGCCCGCGCGCGGGCACGCCGTGCGCCGCGAGCCGCGCGAGGACGGCCGCGCGGCGCGCCTCGTAGGCGGCGGCGACGCGTACCGGGTCGACGGCGCCCGTACGCCACAGGTGCGCCAGGGCCCGCTGGCTGAGGTGGCTCACCCAGCCGGGGCCGAGCCGCTGGCGGCCGCGCAGCCGGTCGAGCGTCACCTCGTCCCCCGTGAGCACGGCGATCCGCAGATCGGGCCCGTACGCCTTGGCCGCCGAGCGGATGAAGGCCCAGTGCCGCGTCGTACCGGCGAGCGGCAGCGGCGGGCCCACGACGATGCCGTGCCCGTGGTCGTCCTCGACGAGCAGCGTCTCGGGGTACGCCTCCAGCAACTCCCGCAACGCAGCGGCGCGTTCGGCCGCGAGTACCGCGCCCGTGGGGTTCTGGGCGCGCTCGGTGACGACGAGGGCGCGGGCTCCCGCGCCGAGCGCGCGGGCCACGTCGGCGGGCACGGGCCCGTCCTCGTCGACACCGACAGGGACGGCGCGCAGTCCGAGCGCGGGGACGAGATCGAGGAGGCTGCCCCAGCCCGGGTCCTCGACGGCGACGGCGTCACCGGGGCGCAGGTGGGCGCCGAGGACGCGTTCGATCGCGTCGAGGGACCCCGAGGTGACCGCGAGCGGGCCCTCCGGCACCCCGTCCGCCGCGAAGGAGGCGCGGGCGAGCGCGGCGAGCGCGGGATCGAGGGGCGCGCGCCCGTAGAGCACCGGGTCCGCGTCCCCCGCCGCCGCGGCCTCGGCGAAGGCGGGGGCGAGCGGGGGCAGGAGGGCCACGTCGGGGTTGCCCGAGGCGACATCGCGGGCGCCGGGCGGCACGGCGATCCTGGCGGCGTCGCGCGAGGTCGTCGCGGGGCGTGCCCGCACCCGGCTCCCGCGCCGCCCCGCCGTCTCGATGACCCCGCGCTCGCGCAGCGTGCGGTACGCGGCGGCGACCGTGTTCGGGTTCACGCCGAGGTCCGCGGCGAGCTCCCGCATCGACGGCAGCACTTCACCGGGCCCCAACTCCCCATTTCCGACGGCTCGTTCCACGTCAGCGGCGATATCGGCGGCACGCCGCCCACGAATCCGATACTCTCCTAGCACAAACAGTAGTTTGCACTAGTGCAATAGAAGGCGCAAGTCGCCCAGCCTGAACCACTCGTCCGCAGCGAGGAGAGACCCGCATGACCACCGAGCCCGCCGCGCCCTACAACCCCACGCCCCGCACCAAACCCACCCGCTCCCCCGAGCGGGCCCGCTACGACCGCCCGACCGTGCACGCGATACTCGACAGCGCCTGCCTCTGCCACCTCGGCTACGTCCGCGAGGGCGCGCCCGTCGTCCTGCCGACGCTGTTCGCACGGCGGGGCGAGACGCTGTACGTGCACGGCTCCACGGGTTCGCGCCCCCTGCGCGCGGCACGCCAGGAGCCCGGCCTCGCGGTGTGCCTCACGGTGACCCACGTCGACGGCCTCGTCCTCGCGCGTTCCGCCTTCCACCACTCCCTCAACTACCGCTCGGTCGTGGTGCAGGGCACCGCCCGGCAGGTGACGGACGAGGACGAGAAGCGCACCGCGCTCGACGCGATCGTGAACCAGGTCGTCGCGGGACGCGCCGCCGATGCGCGCCCGGCGAACGCCAGGGAACTCGCCGCGACCGCCGTCCTCCGCCTCGATCTCGACGAGGTCTCCGCCAAGCTCCGCACCGGCGGCCCCAACGACGACCCCGAGGACCTCGCCCTCCCCCACTGGGCGGGCGTCGTCCCCGTCCGGCAGACGTACGGCACCCCGGAACCGGCCGCCGACCTGTCTCCCTCGGTCCCGCTCCCGGCATACCTGAGCCACTGAGGCGGAACGGGGCGGAGCGGGCCTGCGGCCCTCCGGCAGCAGGCCCGCCCC
Organism: Streptomyces sp. NRRL F-5630; assembly: GCF_000719475.1. GTDB lineage: Bacteria > Actinomycetota > Actinomycetes > Streptomycetales > Streptomycetaceae > Streptomyces. The sequence continues at coordinate 9,527 of NZ_JOGO01000096.1, forward strand.
GTACCCCTACGCCCGCGCCCTCCGTTCCTGCGCCGCCAGTCCCGCCACCGCCGTGAGCAGCAGCACCACGCCCAGCATCGTGGCCCCCGTGAGCCGCTCGCCGAGCAGCAGGACGGCGATGGCCGCCGCGCTCACCGGTTCGAGCAGCATGATCACGGAGACCGTCGCCGAGCGGACGACGGCCGCTCCGGAGAAGTAGAGGACATAGGCGAGCGCGCTCGGCACACCGGCGAGGTAGCCGAGGAGCAGGAGGGTAGTGCCGAGTTCCGCGCCGCTCCCCGGCAGCACGCCCTCCACGAGGGCGAAGGGCAGCAGGACGACCGCTCCGACCCCGAAGGACCACGCCGTCGTCGTCACGGCGTCGCGTCCGCCGCCCGCGCGGGCGGCGCCGCGCGTGAGGAGGGTGAGCGCGGCGTACGAGAAACCCGAGGTCAGCGCCCACGCCACTCCGGCGGGCCGTACCGTCGCGCCGCCCCCGCCGAGCACCAGTACGGCGAGCCCGGCGAGCGCCCCCGCGACGGCGAGCACCCCGCCCGCGCCAAGGCGCTCGCCGAAGCCGAGTCGCGCCCCCAGCGCGATCAGGACGGGCCCGCAGCCGAGCGCGACGACGGTCGCGACCGCGAGTCCGGTGTCCCGCACGGCGAGGAAGTACGTGGACTGGAAGACGGCGAGCAGGAGCCCCTGCGCGAGAGTCCGCGCGAGCCCGCCCCGAACCGGGGCGGCGGGACGGGGCCGGGGCGCGGCGGGCCGCAGGGCGCGCGCTGCGAGGAGCAGCGCGAGCCCGCCGACGTAGCGCCAGAAGGAGAGGGCGAGCGGGCCGAGCCCCGAGGAGCGGTAGAGGAGCGCGGCGGCGGCCCCCGCGGTGCCCCAGGCGAGTCCGGCGAGGGTGAGGGAGAGCAGGCCGCGCGCCACGGGGCGGCCGGGAACTGCGTACGACACGAGAAGGTTCTCCGCGAGAAGTCAGAGGATGCCCGGGGCGCCGGAGCGGCGCGCCGTGGACTTCTGCGGGCAGCACGAGCAGCGCCCCCGCCCCGCGCCGAAGGGGGGCGGAACGGCCGCTGACCTCAACCCGCGCTCAGCGGACCGGAGGCGGAAGAACGAGCGCTCGCGCATACATGGCGCTCACCCTAGGGGGCGGCGGGGGCGGCCGTACAGCCGAGGGCCTTCGGCCCGGCCCGGGGAAGCGGCCCCGCACACGTCGCTCCTTCCCACCGCCTCGGTCCCCCGCGCCTCGGTACGCCGCGCACGCCGCGCGGCCCTCGCCCCGCGCGCCCGGCCGCCGGACCTCGTGCGCCCAGCGGTGCGCACCCCCATCGCCCGGCCGTTCAGCGCGCGTCCGGGACCCCCTCCCGCGTCTCCAGGGGTACGGTGCCGCCCTCCGCGACCGTGCGGGCCTCGCCCGCGCCCGCCGGGGTGGCCGTCTGCGCGACGAACGCGCCGACGAGGACCACGAACCCGCCCACGAGCTGGGGCGGCGAGAGGTGTTCGCCGAGCAGCACCCAGGCGAGGACGGTCGCCACGACGGCTTCCAGGCACGCCACCACGACCGCGACCTGCGGCGAGAGCCCGCGTACCGCGACCACGCCGGTCGCGTAGGCGACGACGGTCGCGACGAGCACGATCCAGGCGAGCAGCAGGAACACGGCGACGGGGGTCCCGTTCATCTCCGCCCTGCCGCCGAGCACGCTCCAGTCCATGCCCCACGGCCGCGCCACGAAGGTGAGGACGACCGCGCCGACGAGCAGCCCGTAGGAGATGACGCCGAGCGGCGACGGCGGAGGCTGCCCGGGCCCCTTCAGTGCTGCCTTTTCCCCTGGGCCCGCGGGCTCCGTACCGTGGTCCGAGAGGACGAAGTAGCCGACCTGGCAGCAGGCGGCGCCGAGCGCGAGCAGCAGGCCGAGCGCGTCGAAGCCCAGCCCCGCCCACACCTCCACGACGCACGCGAGCCCGCCCACCGCGAGCACGACCCCGAGGACCGCCGCCCGGCTCACGGGCCTGCGCTGCACGAACCGCACCCAGCCGAGCACGAGCGCGGGCGCCAGGTACTCGACGAGCAGCGCCACGCCGACCGGGATGCGGGAGATCGCGGCGAAGTAGCACGCCTGCACCCCAGCCACCGCGAAGAGCCCGTACCCGAGCAGCAGTCCCGGCCGTGCCCGCGTCAGCGCGCGGTGCCGCCACGCGACGGGAAGCAGGACGAGCGCCGCGCCCGCGACCCTCAGCCACACCACGTGCAGCGGGTCGAGCCCGGCCTCGATGAGCGGCTTGGCCGCGACCCCCGAGCCGCCGAAGGCGAGCGCCGACACGAGCGCGAGTCCCAGTCCCGCGCCCTTGCGTCCCCGCGTCCCCGTCCCGCTCATCTCCCCGCCCCTCCCGCCTCCGCCCCCTCGGGCCCGGCGAACGGGGCCATCATGACAGGAGCCGTCAGGTGCGTCACGCGCTTTGGTACTGACGGGATGAGAGGGCCGGGAAGGCCGCTCCTACGGCTCGACGTGCCGGGCCCGCAGGTCCGAGACATCGAGGGACCGTACGTCCTCGTCCCCGTCGCGACGACCGGGCTCGCCCTCGTCCAGCGCGGCCAGCAGCGGCTCCGGGTCCCCGCCCGCCTCCCGCAGCAGCGCGACGGCGCGGCAGTCGGGGTCGGCGGCGAGGGCGGCGAGGAGGTCGACGGGGCGTGGGCCGGCGCTCCCGGCGCTTGTCGCCGCGCGCTCGCGAGCCCGGTCCATGGCGAGGCTCGCCGGGGGCGACCAGCCGGCATGCCCGAGCGCGGGCAGGCTCCCCGAGTCCTCGACGGTGCCCTGCCAGCGCAGCCCGTACCCGATGCTGCGCTGCACGAGCAGCCCGAGGAGGCGGGCGAGGTGGGGGCGGAGGACCTCGCGGCAGTGCGGGTCCTCCTGGAGGAGGGAGTGGAGCAGGTGCGCGGTGTCGATCTGCTCGTCGCCGTCGCGCACGGCGCGGCGGCGGGCGCCCGAGACGACCCCGGCGAGGGATCCGCTCAGCCCCGCACCGGGGTCCGGGGCGGTGTCACGGGGGCCGGGTACCGGCGAACTGCAACGCTGCACGTCCTCCACTCCACCACGGAGCCGTCGCCCGGTCATCGGCGGACGGGACCGTTCTCGCCTCCCGCGCAGGGTGGTGCTCTCGCCCCGCCCCCTCCTCCTTGCGGAGGAGATTCCTCCCTCGCCCGGCGGAGAAGGGAACGGCGAAGGGCCCCGCACGCTCTCCCCCGTACGGGGCCCTTCGCCGAGGGTGCGCGCGAGGCCTCGGCCCCGGCGCTCAGTCACCGGAGGGGCGCTCGCCCGCGGCGTCGTCCGTGCCGCGGCCCGCGTCCTTCCGTGCGCTGCCCGGGTCCGCCGTGCCCTCCGGCTCCGCGTCCTCCGCGAGGATGAGGTAGAGGCGCTTGCGGGACTCGTTGAGGACGGCGACGGCACGGTCGCGCTGTTCCTTGCTGCCGGTCTTCCAGACCTGCCCGAAGGCTTCCATGAGCCCGAAGCCGGCCTGACGGATCTCGCCGAGCGCCTCCCAGTCGACGCCCTTGCCGGCCTCCTCCCAGGGGGCCTCGGGACCCTCCTCGGCGGCGGTACGGCCTTCGTCGGTGAGCGCGAAGAGCTTCTTGCCGCCCTCGCTGCGACTGACGATGAGTCCCTCGTCCTCCAGGAGCTGGAGGGTCGGGTAGACCGAACCGGGGCTCGGCTTCCACGCTCCGCCGCTGCGCTCGGCGATCTCCTGGATCATCTCGTAGCCGTGCATCGCGCGGTCCTTCAGGAGCGCGAGGATCGAGGCGCGCACGTCACCGCGCCGCGCCCTGCCCCGCCGCCCCCCGGGTCCGCCGGAACCGAAGCCCCCGGGTCCGCCGAAACCGCCGGGCCCGCCGAAGAGCCCCCCGAAGCCACCGGGACCACCACGGCCCCCGTGCCCGGGCCCGAACGGCCCGAAGGCGGCCCGCCGCCCCTCGCGCTCCCCCTGCCCGTGACCGCCGCCGTGATGGCCGCGCCCCCGCGCCTCTCCCATGGCGCGCATCGCGCGCATGGCCTGGATGCCGTTCTCGAAGTCGTGTCCGTAACCACGCATGACACTCAACTCCTTCTCTCGATGCACCACGCCACCGATTCACGGAGACGTATCACGATCTGTTCGCGATGCCTCAACGATATATCGCAACAATGTCGAACGCAAGGATTCGCGAGAAGGCGGCGCTGTCGTGCCCCGAGGGTGGCCGGCCGATCACGGGAGAAGGACCACGGGCAGGCGCCTCTCGCCGCAGACCGGCCGCCTCTGTTCCCTGTCACCGGTCGCACGGGGCCCTCGGCCGCGCACCATCCGGGTGGCGACGGGCGTCGAGTGGGCCCGTGGGGCTGAGAGGATCAGGGGATGGCGGACTCACCGATGCGGATCAATGCCCTCATCGTCGATGCCACCGACCCCGAGAGGCTCGCCTCCTTCTGGTCGGAAGTGCTCGGCCGTCCGGTCGTGGGCCGCACGGGACCCTACGTATGGCTGCGGCGCGAGAACGGCCTGGGCCTGGGCTTCCAGCGCAGCGAGGCGCCCAAGCCCGTGAAGAACCGCATGCACTTCGACGTCACCTCACCCCACCCGGCCGCGGAGCAGCAGCGTGTCGAGGCGCTCGGCGGGCGCCGACTGGAGGAGTACGACGCCGGCGGATTCCTGGTGATGGCGGACCCCGAGGGCAATGAGTTCTGCGTCATCCCCGAAGGCCCCTTCGAACTCGACGACGAGGGGCGCGCCGACTACCTCGCCTGACCGGCCTGCCCGTCTCAGCCGGTAGCCTGTCGGCTGCCCCCGCGAGACGCTGACCGGCGGCCCCCGCTCCGAGCAGCCAGGGCCCCGGATGCGTCACCGGCCGCCCGGACCACAGCCGCTGGAAGAGCACCGGCAGGGCCTGCGGACGGTCGCCGCCCCTCCGGCGCGACGGCGTTCGCTGGCCGCTCGTCATGCCCGTACAGGTGTGGCCACCGCACCCCCCTCGTTCGTGAACGCGGAGCGGCAGCCGGTCGCGCCGCCGGTCATCACGATCACCGTTCACTGCGTCAGGACAGCCGCGACCCCGCTCCCGCGCGCGGCCCCGGAGCGGCCGAGGTCTGGTGGTGTCCACCGAAGGAAGCCGCGTCGGACGAGGCCCCCGGCCGAGGCCCCAGCCGCCGATAGGCTCGCGCGCATGACGACGCACCCGCTTCCGTTCGGCGAGGCTCCGCTCTCCACTGTCGGCACCCCCGAGAAGGCCACGCTCCTGGACAGCAGCCCGCGCTCGCGGGTGTGGCGGGTGCGGCTGACCGACGAGCGGCCCGTGATCGTCAAGCAGATCGTCGACGGCGGGGACACGGGCGCCGACGCGGACACGCGCTTCGCGCGCGAGGCCGCCGGACTGCGCCTGGCCGGGCGGGCCACCGGGCCCGCGGTGGCACCCGCGGTGCTCGCCACCGACCCGTCCGCGCGGGTGTTCGTCCTCGAACACGTCGAGGACCTCGGCGAGACGGACGACTGGATGCCGGGCTACGCCGCCTCACTCGCCCGCCTGCACTCCCTGACCGGACCGGAGGACGCGGGCGCGCTCCCGCCCGCGGCGGGCCCCACGGCCGCCGACGCGGAGTCCTTCCTCGCCCTGGCCAGGGCGCTCGACCTTTCCGTGCCGCCTCGGGTGCACGATGAACTCGCCGGGCTCCTGGACCGCTTGGACCCCACCCCGCACCACGCGCTGCTCCACGGCGACCCCTGCCCCGGCAACGATCTGCGCACCCCCGAAGGCGTCCGCTTCGTCGACTTCGAGCGGGCCTCGCTCGGCAACGGACTGACCGAACTCGTCTACTTACGCATGGGTTTCCCAACCTGCTGGTGCGCCCTGTCGGTCACCGGGGCACCGCTGGAGGAGGTCGAGGACGTCTACCGGTCCACGTGGCGCGGTCTCACCGGCAAGGACGTGCCCGGCGACCTCGCCGACGCCTGCGCGGGCTGGGTGATCCAGGGCGACGCGCTCGTCGAGCGGGCCCACCGGGGCACAGCCGACCAGCTCGCCCGCGTGGCCACGGAGGACTTCACCTGGGGCCCTCACTCCGCCCGCGAGCGGCTCGTCCACCGCCTGAACGTGGTCGCCGGGACGACCCGCGACCACGACCACCTGCACACCTTCGGCCGCCTCGCTTCCGCCATGGCCGGCCACCTGCTCACCCTCCGGCCGCGACCGCGCGCCCTCCCCCCGCACCAAGCCCGCCCCTGGACCTGAGCCGTCCCGGGCCGGAACCGCCCTCTCGCCCTCCCTCGTCCTCCCCTGCATGACACCGCCCCCGCAGCCGCCCGAGATCACCGAGGACCTCGTCCGCGCACTCCTGCACGAGCAGTTCCCGCACCTCGCGGAGCTTCCCCTGGGGCTCGGCGCGCGCGGCTGGGACTGCCAGGTGTGGCGGCTCGGCGACACACTGGCCGTACGGATGCCGTGGGCGACGGAGCGCGCCGACGAGCTGCTGCGCAACGAGCTGACGTGGCTGCCCGCACTCGCCGCGCGCCTGCCCCTCCCCGTGCCGAGGCCGCGGTCGCTCGGGAAGCCCTCCGCCCGCTTCCCCCGCACGTGGATGATCACGACGTGGGTGCCCGGCGAGCCCGGCGACCACGTGCCCGCCACGGACGGACCCGCGACGAGCGCCGCGCTCGCGGGTTTCCTCCGCGCTCTGCACCAGCCCGCCCCCGCGTCCGCCCCCACCGGCCACTTCGGGCGGGGCGCCCCGCTCGCCGGGGCGGCCGACGGGCTGCCCCACGGCTTCGCCGAAGCGGTCGGGAAGGGCCTCCTCACCGAACCGGACGCCGTGCGCGCCGTGTGGGAGGACGCGCTCGCCGCGCCCGGCTGGGAAGGACCGCCGCTGTGGCTCCACGGCGACCTGCACCCCGCCAACGTCGTCACCACCGACGGCGCCCTCAGCGGTGTGATCGACTTCGGCGACCTGTGCGCGGGCGATCCCGCCTGCGACCTCGCGGGCGCCTGGAGCATCCTGCCCGACGGCGCGCTCGACGCCTTCCTCGCCGCCTACGCGCCCGACTCCGCCCTCCTGCGCCGCGCCCGCGGCTGGGCGGTGGGGCGCTCGATCGCCGCCCTCCACATCGCGGACGCCGGGGAGCACGGCCGCCCGGGCGGCAAGACCTCCTGGGGCCCGCCGGCGCGCGCCGCGCTCCACCGCCTGCTCGCGCGCGACTGAGGCCCAGGGACCCTTACCTGCCTGACGCGCCCGCCGTACAGTGTCGGACGCGCCGCCCCGGTCACGGGGGCCACGGGCGACGCCCCGGGGGAATGATGACGGACACGGGCACGCGCGACGGCACAGGGGCGAAGGGCCCGGCGGCAGGTACGGAGCGCGAGGCGGCAGCCGACACGGCGGTACGCCCGGTGCACCCCTTCGACCGCCGCGCGCTCCTGGTCGCCGGGCTCGTCCTCGCCGTCCTCCTGGCCCTCTCGTCCCGCTACGGCTTCCACCGCGACGAGCTGTACTTCCTGGACAGCGCCCGGCACCTCCAGGCGAGCTACGTCGACCAGCCCGTCCTCGCGCCGCTGCTCGCCCGCCTCTCGCTCACCCTCTTCGGCGCCTCCGTCGTCGGCCTGCGGCTGTGGGCCGCGCTCGCCACAGCGGTCACCGTGCTCGTCGGCGCCCTCACCGCCCGCGAGTTCGGCGGCGAACGCCGCGCGCAACTCCTCGCCGCCGTCGCGACGGCCACCATGCCCGTCCTGCTGAGCAGCGGTCACATCGCCAACAGCACCTCCTACACGCTCCTCGCCTGGTCCGCGACCGCTCTCGTCGTCGTGCGGATCGGACGTACGGGCGACACCCGCTGGTGGCTGCTCGCGGGCGCGCTCGCCGGGATCGGCGCCGAGTTCAACCACCTCGTGGGCATCTTCGCGCTCGCCCTGCTCGCCACCGCGCTCGCGACTCCCGCCCGCGCTCTCCTCGCCAACCGCTGGTTCGCGGGCGGAGTGCTCCTCGCCGTCCTCCTCGTCCTGCCCGACGTGTGGTGGCAGGCGCACCACGACTGGGCGACGGTGGAGATGACGGGAGCGCTGCGCTCCGAGCACGGCGGGGCCGGACACGTACCCGCCTGGGTGGTCGGGCAGTTCGGCATGACGTGCCTCGCGATGGTCCCGCTGTGGCTCGCGGGCCTGCGGCTCCTGTGGCGCGCGGGCGTTCCGCTGTGGCGGTGCCTCGCGCTCTCGTACGGGCTGCTCTTCGTCGTCTTCGCGGTCACGGCGGGCGAGCAGACGTACTACCTCGCGGGGCTGTACGTGTGCCTGCTCGGCGCGGGCGCGGTCGCGCTCGACGGGTGGCTGCGCGAGCGGCGGCAGCGGTGGCGCTCCTTCGTCGGCGCGACGGCGGTCACGGCGGCGGCCTCCGCGCTCACGGTGCTCCCCGTGCTGCCCGCTTCGGCCGGGGCGTGGACGTACGGCATGAACGCGGCCTCGGGCGAGACGACGGGCTGGCCCGAGATGGTCCGTACCGTCTCCGGCGTGTGGCACGGCCTTCCCGCCGACGAGCGCGCGCACGCGGTCGTCTACACGATGGACTACAGCGAGGCGGGCGCGGTCGACACGCTCGGCGGGAGCGAGGGCCTGCCGCACGCCGTGAGCGCGCACAACACGATGTGGTGGTGGGGGCCGGGCGATCCCGCGGCGCGCACCGTCGTGGTCGTGGCGCCGAACCCCGCGTACGCGCCGCACTACGCGAGCACGCTGCGGAAGCGCTTCGCGCACGTCCGCCTCGCCGCGACCCTGCGCAACCCGGACGGCATCCCGACCATCGAGGACGGCGGACACGTCTGGGTGTGCACGGGACCGCGCCACGCCTGGGGCGCGACATGGCAGCGGCTGCGGCACTACGAGTGAGGCCGGGGCGGGAGGCAGTCCGGCGTGCTGTCGGTGTCCCCCCTTACGAGTTGGTGCGTGATAGCGGGTGAGGTGTCGTGCCAGGTGATGGCATGATCCGGCTGTGGCGATCATGGTCAATCGGGCGGTGCTGGCGCA
>NZ_JOGO01000097.1 GCF_000719475.1 Streptomyces sp. NRRL F-5630
GTCCGATCTGCCGGACGGGCTCGGCAGCGGCATCGATGCCCCTGCGCCGCCCCCGTACACGCCGCCGCCGGTGTACTCCTCCCCGGGCACCCTGAACACACTGCCCCAAGGCGGCACCGACGCGCTGTCCGCGCCACCTGACCTCAGTACACGGACACCGGGCGGCACGGGCACCACGGGCGGCACGAACAGCTTCAACAGTGCGAACAACCTCACGAATACGGTTAACTTCAACGGCACGAGCGGGTCGCAGGTCCCGTATCTGCCGCCGCCCACGTCGTCGCCGGACTCGCCATCGCTCTCGCCCTCCATCTCCCCGGCCTCGTCCCTGCCGGACACCAACCCGCTGACGTCGGGACCCACGTCCGCGCGCAACCCCGGGCCCTCGTCCAGTTCGAACACCGACTTCACGCCGGATCTCACGCCCGACTTCACGCCGGTTGAGTCGCCGGATCTGACGCCGGATCCGACACGTGGTGTGACCTCGGACCTGTCGAGGTCGTCCAGCGACCTCCCGCAGGGAATCCAGGCGCCGAAGAGTTCGACCTCCACCACCCCGGACCCGAGCAGCACGAACGGGCTCGGCGAGAGGAACCTGGAGACCGGCCTCGACGACGACGCGTCGAGCGGTCAGGACGGGACGCGCGAGGTCCAGAACGATTCCACCGGTCAGGAGGACCTGCCAGGGCGCGGCACGTCCGGCCGGAACACGGGCACACAGGCGGGCCTGGAGGACAGCCCGCACCGGCAGGCGCAGGGCGCCCCGCCGGTGCCCGAGGCGGAACCCGGCGCCGTCGCACCGCCCGCCCCCGTCAGCACCTCGACCGGCCCGAACGCCACGACGCCCGCACCGGGAACACAGAGCACCCCGCCCGGTGCGCAGCAGGGCACGTCCGGCACGGGGAACCAGTCGCAGCAGTCCTCGCGGACCGGTTTGAACGACCCGGGCGACTTGAACGACCCGGGCGACCTGATCGACCTGAGCGATCCGGGCGACCTGCCGGACCAGCGGGCGGACCAGGACGAGGACCGTCAGCAAGAGCGGACCGACGGTACGAATCGGTCGCTTACCCCGCCGCCCCCGGGTGTCACGGACGACACCGTCACGGACCTCGGGACGCGCACGACGACGGACACGACCGGGCCCGACACCGCCCCGGCCCCGCCGCCGGGACTGCGCACGTCCTCCGACGCCCCGCGACTGGACGAGACCGCGACGCCGCCCCCGTCGCCGCAGCCGGCCGGCACGGCTCTGGCCGGTGGACCGCGCACGGACACGCTCGGCGGCGACGCACCGACCGGTGACGCCACGCCCGGCAGCACCGACACCGGCACCAGCAGCGGCACCAACACCGACACCGGCACAAACACCGCCACCGACACCAACACGGACACCGCTGCGGACGTGTCCCCGCGGATGCCGGAACTCGCCGCCCCGGTCGCCGATCCGGTCCGGCCCGAGCAGTGGCGGGCCGGCCGCCACGACGCGCCCGCCGTCCCGGTGCGGACCGAACGGATCGACCCGGCCCCGGACCTGGACTCCGGCCAGAACCCCGGCCCCGGACCGCTCGACAGCCGGGAGACCCGCGTACGGATGTGGGTCCAGCGGATCCAGGCCGACGACGGCCGCTGGATGAGCAACGTGTCCCTCCACCTGCCGGTTCGCGCCGGGGAGGGCTTCACCCCGGACGAACTCGCCGGGCTCCAGGGCCGGATGCGAACGCTCCTGGACTCTCGCCTGAACAACGGTCTGCTGCTGCCGAGATCGGGTGACCAGCTTCATATCGACCTCACGCTCATACCGGCACCCGGTCACGCCGAGGCCATCGAGCTGAGCCGGACACCCCGGCCGGACGACTCCGACCAGCTGAACTGGCGGCTCCACACCGCCGACCCCGCCGTCTCCCCGGAGGAAACGGCGGAGCGGCAGGCGCGGGACGACGCGGCCGTACTCCACACCCTGCTGAACTACGCGGGCGTGCCGGACCGGGGCCGGGCGGCCGAGGCGGTGTTCCGCCGGCTGGTGCGACAGAGCGACAGCCAGGACCGCATGGCCGGTCGCGGTGGGTGGCCCGATCCGGCGCCCGCCGTGCCGCTGAGCTATCTGGGGACCATCGAGGACGTCATCCAGAGCGTCACCGGTACCGGTGCGTCCGCCATCGACCACCCGCTCTCCGCGCGCGGCACCCGGCCCCCCAGCGGCCTGGACGACTCCACCGGCGCACCGCGGATGCCGGTATCCGACCAGTCCGGCCCCGCCGGGGCGATCCCGCCCCCCGCCCCTGTCCGCACCACCTCGGCCCCGGGCACCGCCGCCGTGACGGGCACGGACCAAGAGCAGCCGGACACCGCCCCGCCGCCGGCCCCGCCCGCCACGACCGCGGCGCCGGCTCCCGACGAGACCCCGCCGCCTCCCGCCCCCACGCCCGAACCCGGCATGGGCCAGGGCACGGGCCAGGGACCGGGCGCGGGCAAGGGCAAGGGCAAAGGCAGGAGCACGGATCTCGGCCCGGACCCCGTCGGCGATGCGACCCAGGCCGACATCACCGACATCACCGACGTCACCGACACCTTCGCGGTCGACCTCGCCCTCGCGGAAGCACGCCAGGAGCACGAGAACGCCCTCACCGCCTTCCAGCAGGCCGTCAGGACCGCGGGCGTCCTCGACCAGCGCGTGGAGAGCGGCCGGGGAGGCACCGACGACGCGGCCAGGCTGTACGACGCGTGGCAGGACGTGGCACACGCCCAGCGGCGGCTCGACGCCGCCGTGGACCGGCTGCGTGACCTCGGCGCGGACAGCGCTGCCGACGCCGCGGTGGCGGCGATCGTCCCGCGTGTCAGCCGTACGGACGCCGAACGGCGGCTCACCGCCGCCCTGGTCACCGCGGACGACCTGCCCGACGACCCGCCGCGACTGGCACTCGACGACACCGTCACCGAGGACGAGCTGACCACCGCCGGCATCACACTGAACGACGGCCCCGCCGGGCTCCAGCTCGCCCTCAACGGAGTCGCCTCCGTCCGGGACAGCGGGCTCGACGCCGTCAGCCACGTCCGGCTGCTGATGAACCGGCCCGGGCCCTGGAGCGACACGCTCGACGGCATCGCGGCACGCGCCGCCCGCCGTACCTGGCGTGACGCCTACGAAGGCTTCGCGCTCGCGACGTTCCAGGCGTCCGGCGTACCGGTCGGCACGGACCCGGCCGAAGCCTGGCGGCGGGCGACGTCGCTGGTGCTGCCGCTGGAGCTGCACCCCGTACTCGCCGACTCACGCCATGCGCGCGGCGACTTCCGTGACGCCGTGCGACAGGTGGCCGAACACCTCGCCGTACATGGCGCGGACGCCGTCTCGGGTGTGGAACTGGCGGGTCGGGTACGGCGTGAGCTGGGCCTGCCCCCGCGTCTGCTGGGGGGTGCGCCCGGGTCTTCCCCGGTGGTGGTCGGGTTCGACGCGGGTTCGTCCTCGGTGGGCCGGGACGAGCGTCGTGAGCTGAAGGCGTTGGCGCGTGAGGTCGCGTCGGCGGGGCTGCTGAATCTGCGGGCGGGGTTGTCGGCGCCCGAGGTGGTGTTGACGGGGTTCGGCCGGAGTGGGCGTTCGGCCCGGGATCGTGTGGGCGCGGTTTCCGGGTTGTTCTCGGATGACCTGACGCGGGCGTTGGAGGAGCTGGGCGCGGGTGATCTCGCGGACTCGTTCGGGATCACTGTGCGGGTGGGGAACGGTGGTCCGGGCCGGGTGACGGCCGAGGTGGTGTCGCCGCGGTATTCGGGTGCGGTCGCCGAGTTGGAGCGGTTGAGGCTGCTGGAGAATCCCGGTGGCGTTTTCGACGTCGATGGGCTGGCGCGGCGGATTCTGCACTTGAGTGACGGTGCGGTCGTGGACGCGAACTCCCGTACCGCGCTGTTCGCGTTGGTGGAGAACGCGATGGCCGCCGGCTGGTCGTCGAGTGTCACGTCACTCGGTTCGTATCACGTGGCGGCCAATGGCGCGTTGAATCACGAGCGCCATATTGTCTTCGGGGACGGTTCGTATCAGGGTCTGAATCTCACCGGGCAGCCGGTGGGTGTGGTGGATACGTCGCAGGTGTGGCAGCGGCGTAACGGCCAGTTCCAGGGTCCGCTCGCGCCGATGTGGGACAACAGCCGCGGTGCCTATGTGGTGGTGGCCCAGGGTGGCCACGATCACGTGGTGGTGCCGTGGGGCCAGGGTGAGTTGCGGATTCCGTGGCAGGAATTCGTGGAGCTGGTGGCGCGCGACCCCGGAGTGACGGGGCTCCCGGCCGGGACGCCGGTCGTGCTCGTGCTGAACCACGGTGGTGACCAGGGCCTGGCCATGCCCCGGACATTGGCGTTCCGGGCGGGCCGGGACGGGATCTGGGCGCACAGTGGTCTGGTGAGCCTGGTCCACGACGTGGATTCCGGGTTGAGCAGGATCGTCGTGGAGAATCAGCGCTCGCAGGGGATTCCTCTGGGTGGCTGGTTCGGCAGCGATGCGAATGATCTCGGGCCGAGCGGTATCGCGGACGAGGGATTTGTCACCGCGCTGGACGGAATGGTGCTTCCGGACAGTTCGATCAAGACGCGGACCATCGCCGACGAGGGCCGGTCGTTCGGCCGGGTGACCATGTCCGACTCCGACCTCGTTCTGAATGAGCCGATGCTTGAGGCTCTGGGGGAGATTTCCGAGTTCTCGCAGTTCGACCCGGTGACTGAGCGGGCGCTCGGCGAGGCGGAACCGCTTCTCGAGGCGGGGCGGCCGGTTTATCACTTCTCGCAGCACGGAATGCCGATGCGGGGAGTGATGGAGGTGACGGACGGCCGTCCACCGGTTCAGGTGGGCGGTGTGGAGACGGGCCGGTTCCTCACCCGCCGGCCGAGTATGCGGAAGCTCGGCCCGCATGCCGTCATCGATCTGGGGGCGTGCTGGGCCGACGCCCTCGCGGAGGATCTGCCGTATCTGACGGACGCGGGAACGCCGCCGTACGTGTTCGACGTCCTGGGTACGACCTCTTACGCGCAGGGTGTGGCGAACGGCAGCGATGCCGATGTGCTCGCGGTGGACCGCGTCCATGTGCTGGTGCGGAGTGCGCACCCGAAGACGGGTGTGCTGACCGGGCCCTCGGGCGAGCAGGGCGTGCGGCGCCTGCTGCCCCCGGACCCGGATGCGGCCGAGCTGACGCGCAGGGCGCGGTGGGCGGGTCTGCATTCCGGATCAGGTCCGGCCTCCGAGCAGGTCCAGGACGGGACCCTGCGGTTGGTGCGGGCCCTGCGCCGGTCGTTCGGCCCGGAGATCGAGGCGGACAAGGCGAATCCGCAGGGCGAGTACCGGACGTTGCTGCGGGGGATCGGCGCGCTGGAGAACATGCGCCGGGCCGACCCCCATCTGCGGGTGGCGGGCCCGTTCACCCTGCACCATCTGCACCTGGTCGTTCACGCGCGTCATCAGCGCACCAGCAATGACGCACCGCCCCCGGACGACATCCGCCGGGTGCTGTTCGACGCGGCCCGGAAGGCGGACGAGGCCCAGGACGGCCGGCTGACGCTGCACGCGTACACGCAACTGCCGTCGTTCGACTGGGCGCTCAAGCGGCTGGCCGGGAAGGACCTTTCCGCGCTCGCCGCCGACGTGCTGCGCCTCCCCGCGGGGCAGGCGGTGACGCGGGCGGACCTGAGCCGGCTGGTGTGGGGCACCGTCAAGGGCGCGGAAGCGCTGCGGGCCGTGCCGGATCCGGTGGCGCTGGCGAGGAAGGTCCTGCACCTGCCCGCCTCGGTGGACCTGTCGGCGGACCAGGCCGGTGACCGGCTGTTGTGGCTCATGGCAGGCGCGGCGGTGTCCGGGTTCGACACGACCGATCCGGCGGATCTCGCGGCGTGGGACCTGGTGCGTCACGGCTTCCTGGACGACGGCACGCGTCTCACGACCCGTGGTGTGCCGATGGGCCGCAACTGGACCGGCCGGCAGGTCACGGGCGACATCACCACCCAGGGCTATGTCGTCTCGCCGGACGGGTCCGTGGAGAACGGGACGCGGTACGCCCAGGGGTGGCCGACGGCTCCGTCCAGTTCGTCCGCGCGCGCGTACGTGGTCTACGCGGACAGCACGAACGGTCATCTGTCGATGCCGTGGCCCGACGGTTCCAGCCGGTGGGTGCCGGGCAGCGAGGTCGCCGCGCTGCTGCGTCACGACCGCGTCCACCAGCAGATCGCCCTCGCCGCGCCGCTCCTCATGGTCGGCACCCACACCAACCCCGGCGGCCTCGCCCAGCATGTCGCGGGCCGCTCCGGCACGGCGCGCACGACCGTGCTGTCCGAGCTGCCGAGCGCTCCCGTCTTCGACCCGTCGCGCAACGAGAGCGTGATCGTCCTGGCGGGCGATCCGGCCCGGCAGGACGTCGCCCACTGGCAGAACCGGCAGCCGTCCGTCCTGCCCGGCACCTCCGCCGAACAGGGCACCCTCCACACCTTCTCCGGCGAGGCACCTGACACCGATGGGTTGCTCGCCACCGAGGGGTCGCCCGCCACCGACGCGGTCCAGTCGGGGGCGACGGTGGTTCCGCCCCCGGCGGCCACGCCCGGCGAGCTGTCGGAGTACGCGCGCGAGCACGGCACCCGGTACGACGGGCACGTCGGTCTCGTCGCCCACGAACCGACCCCGGACTCCGTCCTGGAGGGCCTGTACGGACAGGTCATCGCCGCCCTCGGGGCCGACCCGGGCACCTCGGAGGGCCGCGCGCTGCGGGTCCAGCTCAGCGATGTGCTGAGCGCCGAGGAAGTCGAGCTGAACCGGCCGTACCTGCGCAGTCAGCAGGGCCACAGGATCACCGTCCGGCACGGTGGCCGCGACCGGTCGGTGGACGTACGACTCGCCTACGCCGATGCCGGGCCGTCCGCGAAGTACGGCCGGAACGACGGTCAGCGCCCCCCGACGCTGCCCGACATGCAGGTGTCGTTCCGGGCCGCGGGCGGACCGACGTCCTCGAGCGGGGAGACCTCGGGGACCGTCCGCACCGGAACGGTGCCCTGGAGCGCGATCTTCCCGCACCTCGCCCCCGGGGCGCTGCGCTGGGGGGACACCACGGTCAACCTGTCCGCGACGCACAACCAGCTCGTCCAGTCCATCACCGTCGCCGAGACCTTCATGGTCACGAGCAGGCAGCAGGCCGAGGAACCCGCCCACCCGCTGGATGTCGACGGGCGCTGGCAGGTGCGCGTGGACACCCCCCGCGAGGATCCGATCGGCGGCTGGCAGCCGGAGCAGTCGCACGGCGCGCTCACGATCTGGTTCCAGGAGCACCTCGCCTTCGACGGCGCCGATTCCGCCGACCTGCCGGAGCACGGAGGCGTGGACGACCTGCCGCTGTGGGGCGGCGACAGCGTCGGCGAACCGCGCCGGCTGCTGACCGAGCTCCTCCAGGACGACAACTTCGTCTCTCTGAAACACCTCAACGAGGACTCGGCGAGCGCGCTGGAGAACTACCTGTCCCAGCGGATGCTGCAGGGCACTCCACACCTCCAGCGGGACGGCGGGGTGTTCTCGCCGACGCTGCTGGACAAGGACGGCAACGCGGTCGGCATGCTCGAACTCACCGCGGTGATCGAACCGGGCCGGCCGATGCGGAAGAGCGCCGACGGCAAGTCCACGCTGGAGACGTGGTTCGCGCACTCCTCCAGCGTGGACCGGTCGGCGAAGCTGACCAGCGGCCTGGGGATCGAGGGCTCGGGCGGCCCGTCGTTCACCGCCGACCACGCCGAGGGACACCCGGCCGCCGGGTCGTCGTTCGGCGGCAACATCATGGGCAAGGCCGGGGTCAACTGGCAGGTCAACGAGGGGCTGAGCAACGTCAGCAGCGCCACGCTGATGCACGGCGTCCGGACCAAGGCCAGTCACCTGCTCACCCCCGCCCGGGTCACCTACACCGTGACGCTGCACCGGGCCGGCGGCGGTCAGGTCAGCAGCGCGTTCGGGCCGTGGGACGACGCGCTGCGCCTGCGGATCGCCCAGCGGGCGACGATGCGGGGACACCAGCCCACCCCGGAAGAGGTGCGGGAGCTTCCCGCGCACCTGGAGAACCTGGAGAGCATCGGATACACCGAGACGCCCCTCAAGATCGAGGGAGCGGACGCCATGTTCGACCGCGCGGAGGCATGGCTGCGCAAGGAAGGGTTCCTGCCGCCGCTCGCGCCCCGGCGGCGGTCGTTGCCGTTCCGGCTCGACGAGCCGCTGGTCCTGGCCCAGCTCGAGAACCTGCGGCTGCTGCGGCAGATGCGTTCGACGTTCGGCCAGGCGACGTCGTCGCCGGACGGGGTGGACGGCGGCCAGCCGGAGTGGTTCAAGCGGCCGAACGCCGTCTCGGGGACCCGCCGGGTGCAGTTGCGGTTCTCCGTCTCGCGGGACACCGGGCGGCCCTCGGTCCACACCCGCAGGCTGCCCGACCTCCTCCAGATCGGCTTCAGCTCGTACGAGTCCAGCGGCGGTCGGCAGCGGGGCACGGCGCTGAGCGGTGCCGCCGGCGCCGGCGGCGGCTTCAACATCCCCCTCGCGGACGGCTCCTGGGGACTGAACGCGGCTCCGGACTACCTGGGCACCGGGCAGCTCACGGACACCGGGAACACCGGTGACTCGGTCAGCTTCGACCAGCTCGTCGTGACGACCCAGAACGGCACCGAGCTGTTCGAGGTGCCCGCCAGGCTCGCCCTGGACCTGTACGAGGGCCCCGGGGACGAGCCGCGCATCCGTTTCGCCGACGAGGCGGGAACGGACGGGGACGACGGCACGGGCACGGCGGCTGCCACGGACGGGACGCAACTGCTGGCCCCGGGCGCCACCCCGCACACCGTGCCGGGCAACGTCACGCTGCTGGTGCCCCACTACCGGACCCACGCGCCCGTCAGGAGCCTCGTACCCGCCGCCCCCCGGCCCGGACACGTGATCCGGGAACCGGTCACCGACGGCGGGCCGACGGACGACCGGCGGCGCCTGAACATGGTCGACGACCAGGGCCGCCCGCTGCCGGGGCTGACCCGGCTGCCGGTGGGCGCGACCGTGGACACCGTCCGTGCCACCGCCGCGCTGATGGAGGCCCTGCGGCAGATCGTCGCGGGGACCTACCCGGGACACCCGGAGCAGGGACCGGTGGGCCGGGCGGTGCGGCGTGCCTCCGTGACCCTGACCGACCTGGCCACGGAGGCCGCCAAGCGGGGATCCGCCGTGAAGGAGTCGCTGCCGGACGGCCTGACCGGTGCGGTCAACCGGGTCGGCTCGGCGGTCAACTGGGCCGCGACACCCCTGAGCTGGGCGGCCAGGAGCTCCGCGGACGGAGTGGTGGCGACCTACAAGTGGACGTCGGTCGCCGTGGCGGGCGCCTCGCTCAACGACCAGGGCACCGTCGCCTCCGAGGCCCGGCACGACGCGATCCGTCCGGCCCAGCTCGTCTCCCGGGCACCGCAGATCCTGGGCGGCGTGTACGTGGTGGAGGGCCTGACGCTGCCCGGCATGGCGGCGGACCAGGTCATGAAGCTGAAGATCAGCGGCTACCTGACCAACCCCAGCAATCTGGGCTCCGAGTCGCTCTACTCCGAGCAGGGCGTCACGGCCGGCGACACCGCGGGCCGGCAGCGCGGCGTCGGGGTCACCCATCAGGGCAACTTCCAGCTCACGGCCTTGCAGTCGGCCCCGACGCCGCCCGACCTCCTGGTCCACCAGGCCAACCCGGGCGGCCGGTACTCCCAGTCCCGCCGCACCGACGAGATCAGCACCGTGAACTCCGGTACGAAGATCGCGCGTACCTCGGAGGAGACGGGCGACAAGCGGTGGATCGGCAACGACCTGACGCTGCTTGTGACCGTCGAGTGGGGCGTGCGCAACGTGGCCGGGAACACCGTCGGCCTCGGCAGCTTCGCCCCGGTGACGGTCGCGATCGACCTGCCCCTCGGCTTGACGTACCTGGCTCCCGCCGAGGCCATGGCCCGGATGGCGGCGTGGTACCCGGGGCTGTCCGGAATCCCGAGCCCGACGCGGCATCAGCTCACTGTCCCGCTTCCCGGCCGGTTCGTCCGGAGCCGCCAGCTCGGCAAGGCGAACGTGCTGTCGGTCACCCAGCTCGACGACACGACGCACCGCAGGGAGCGCCGGGACCGGATGGGCCGGGAGCTGACCACGCTGGTGGAGAACGAGGCGCCGGGCGTCCTGCAGCCCGGACACGCCTCCTACCTGCCCGGTGTGGATGCCGAGATCGCCCGCGTCACCGAGCCCGCGGCGCTGCGCGCCCTGCCCGGCCGCGGCCCCGGCGGCCAGGAACGCGTCTACTTCCTCCACGTCGCGTACGGCGGGGCCCGACTGGTCGAGGTGGCTCTGAGCGCCGAGCCGATGATGCAGACGCCCGCCCTGCGCGGCGTACGCGGCCGTCCGGCCGACGAGGGCGGCGGCCTGGAGCAGGTCGACACGCACATCCCCCAGGGGAAGATGACATCCTCCGGCGTCACCACGACCCGTCAGGGGACGGTCAACCTCGTCTCCCGCTATCCGCGCCCCGGTGACCCCGGCCGCACGGACCGCGAGGGCCCCTCCATCGCGCTGACCAGTACCCGCGCCCGCACCGCCCGGTCCGACCGGACGGACGAGGACCGCTTCTGGACGCGTGCGGGGAGTGTCGCCGACTTCGACCTCGACTACCGCTTCACCGGGACGGTCCGCTCCCAGCTCGTCTGGGCGTGGCCGGCCAACATCCCGGGCGGGCTCTTCCAGGGCGGGCTGCTGAACCTGTCCGGCCTCGAAGGAGACCTCGCGCGGCGGGTGCACACCTGGATCGGGCGCCTGCTGCGGGGCCGGCCGGTCAGCCGGGTCTCCGTACCGGCCGCGACGGCACTGCGGTTCATCGCCTCCGAGGCCGTCGAGCCGCGGCAGCACGCGGGGCCCCGGCCCCCCGCCCTGCTCACCCGTGACCCGCTGCTGCTGTCACCGAGCGACGCCAGGACCGAGGGCACCCTGCCCTTCCCGGACGGCGCACGCCTGGAGCCGACCGGGCCGACGACGGTGTACGACTACAACGCCGCCCCGCAGCTCATGGAGGCGCTGCGCGCCGTCGACCCGCGCATGGCCGCGTCCTGGGGACTGCCCGCGAACGCCTCGGCGGAAGCCGTGGCCGCCCGGCTGGGCGAGCTGATCCAGGCCGGTGAGATCAGCCTCGACCCGTCCCGCACGGCGGCGGGCCTGACCACCACGATGCCCGGAAGCTGGCCGCTCCAGGCTCCCGGCACCGCGCCGTCCCTGGAGATCTCGCTGCACCACCCGCGACCGGTCACGGACGGGGGCGACCTCGCCGTGGACCGGGTCCGCAGGCAGGTCCGCACCTCCACGACGACCTCATCGGCCGCGAGTTCCTTCGCCCTGAACCAGCAGGGCACCTACAGCCTGGCGAACGGCAACTTCCAGGTGCTGGGCGTGACCTTCCCGCTGGCGGCGCAGCAGCCCCACGCCCTCTCCACCGGCGGCAACGTGTCCGCCTCCACGTTCACCCACATGCGCATCGGCTCCACCTCCATGCCCGCGGACCGGCATGGCACGCGCGTCTACGAGACCCTGGTCGACACCGTCATCACGGTGAACGGTCCTGAGGGCACCCGGTACGTCACCGGCAGCTCCACCACCCGCCTGTGGGAACGCGACGTGCTCGGCTTCGGTGTCACCCCGCCGCGCCCGGGCCCCCGTATCTACGACCTGCCCGCGATGCTCGCCGACCAGGACGCGGACGACCTGCGGGACTGGGCGCGCCATCCGGCCACCGACCTGCCGGGGGTGCTGGCGGACGGCATCGACGAGCAGGACGCCTCGGCGGAACTGTGGCTCGCGCTCGGACCCGACCCGGACGGCACCCGCCTCGGCCGTGCCCTGTTCGTCGCCTCCCGTACGGCCGCGCTGGCCGGGAAGCCGGTCGAACTGGTCGTACGCACCGACCACGGCCTGCGCAACTGGCCGTTCGACGCCGACGGTTCCCTCGCCGACACGACCGAGGCCACGCTCGATTCCTGGGCGGACATACGCAACGCCATCGGCACCTTCCTCCAGGCGGTGGGGGCCGAGGCGGCGGCACGTCACCGGGAAGAGGTGCTGATACGGAGGCAGCCCGGTGCGCGGCAGGCCCTGTCGTCCGCGGACAGCGCCGTGGACACCGCCACCACCGCGCACGAGGAGGCCGAGCGGGCCCACACCGTCGCCGTCCGCACCGCCGGCAACGTCCTGACGGAGCTCGCCGGGGTCCGGGGCGGGATCACCGGCACGGAGGCGGAGATCGCGCGGCTGGACACGGCCGCCCGTGACGCGCGCGTACAGCACGACGCCGCCGCGCAGGAGGAGCGGCGGCTTCGGGAGCAGTGGCAGCGGGCGCTGGCCGAGGTGGAACGCCTTGAGCAGCTCGTCGAGGCATCCCCGGAGACCGGCCCGGCCGCCGCCGAGCGGCAGAGCGCCCTGGACGCGGCCGAGGAGCGCGCCGACGCCATCCGGGAGGAGGGGATGGCCGCGACACGGGACCGTCAGCGGTACCAGGAGGCGATGACCACCGCCCGCGAGAAGGCCGACGGGCTCCGGACCGGCCTCGTGGAGGCCCGCGAGCGGGAGAACACCCTCGACCGGGAGCTGACACGCGCCGAGGAGGCCGTGGCCCGGGCGGAGCGTGCGGTGCGGCAGGCGGACGATGACCTCCGGCGCGAGACCAGGGTCCGCGACACGATCCAGGCCGAGCTCCACGGGATCGAACGGGACCTGACCGCGGTCCGGCAGGAACTGGCCGAGCAGGCACGCCGGCACAGCCAGGCGTGGGCAGGGCTGCCGGGCCTCGCGAGGGCGCTGGAGACCGGCCGCCGTATGGAGGGCATCGGTGAGGGGCCGTCCCTGCGCGGCTCCATGTCCTCGGCCCCCGCCCGTCCCACCCGCTCCGGCCGGTTCGGCGGGCAGCCCTTGTCGGAGCCGGCGCGGGCGGAGCGGTCGACGTCGTCCCGCCCGGCCGACACGGACGAGCCGCTCACCTTCGCGCCGCCCGCCGACCCGTCCGATTCCTCCTCCACGGCCCCCGTTCCCCCTGCCTCCGGGGTGTTCGCCGGTGCCTCGGATCCGACGCTGTCGCCGCGGACCGTGATCGCGGGTCCGTCGGGGGGCGCCCAGGGGCGGAACTGGACCCGTGAGCCGGTGAAGCGCGTGTCGCCGGACCGGGTGCGTGTGACGGCGGTGCGGCCGGGCACTCCGGCGAGGACCGTGTCGGAGGAGGACGCGTCGTGGCCGGAGGAGACGTTTGTCGTCGCGGCGGAGGGCGATCCCGGCGGCTTGCGCCTTCCGGATGACCGGGTGCTGGACACGGAGACGCTGGCCGAGGTGCTGGCGGCCGACCCCGAGCTGGCGAAGCTGCCGAAGAGCGTGCCGGTGCTGCTGGCCGTGCCGTTCGCGCAACGGACCCTGGATCTGCAGGCGTTGGCGAACCTGCTGGGCCGGCCGGTGGTGGGTCCCAGCGGTGAGGGTCGTCTGGTCGGTGACGGGTCGGGGAACGCGCATCTTCCGGCGCTGTTCGACCGGGCGGCGGACAAGGCGATCGGTCTCTGGGTGCCGTACGGGCCCCTGGGCACCACGCTGCCGTTCGTGGACCGGGAGTGGACATCGCTGGACGGCGTCGCGTTCCGGGACAGCGACGTGGATCTGCGGCCCCTGGTCTCGGAGGACCACGAGCGGTTCGGCCAGATCTCCGGGAGGGACGGCGAGAGCCTGCGGAGGTCGGAGCAGCAGTTCAAGGCGTACCTCGACATGCGGCGGATCCTGCACACGGTGCCGTCGGGTACCGGTGACCAGGACGCCGAGTTCGAGTGGATCACCCCCGAACCGGCGATCTACATCTTCGCCGCCCACGCGCAGCCCGGCTGGATCTCGTTCGCCCTCCGCGACGGCCGGAAGGTGCGGCTGGGCAAGCAGGACGCGGCGCGTTTCATCGCCGGGCTGCGCGAGGTGCGGCAGTTGCCTCCGGGGCACAAGCTGGGCCTGGAGGTCTGTTACAGCGCGTCGGACGGCAGTCCGCGCCGGAACCATCCCTCGACCGCGCCGCCACCCCACATCGACGACCCGTGGGGTGACGCCCCGTTCGGTCAGTACACCGCCAACGAGAGCAGGCGGGACACCGACGCGGCCACGGGGCGGACGGGTCTCACGAACAGCAGCCGGGTGCTGTACGCCTCGGCGAGCGGGGCGAGGGGACGCGTTGTCAGGTTCCGCCCCGAGCCGCTCGCGCACGAGCTGGACCAGTTGGCGCGTGACGCGGGCCTGCACGAAGGAGCGGATGCCGCGTCGGAGGAGACGCGGGCGACCATGCTGCGTCTGGTGCGCGGGCTGCGTGACCTCTTCGGTAACGAGGTCGAGCGGGATCGTGGTGTGCCGGGGGGCCGGTACGAGCGGCTGGTCCAGGGCATCGGGGCGCTGGAGACGTTGCGCGACAACGATGCGGCGCTGAGTGGGGTCACCCCGCTGCGGCGGGACATGGTGGCCTTCTACGCGCGGCAGCACAGTGGGAGGACCCCGGACACGGCCGCGTACGAGTCGCTCCTCGACTTCGCCCGGGACCGTTTGGCCGCGAGCCCGGACGCGGAGCTCAGTACGGAGCTGCCGTCCCCGGCTCTGACCATGGCTCTTGGTGAGCTCGCCACGTATGGCGAGGCCGTGTTGCGTTCTGTTCAGGGGCTGGCGCCCGGGGTGCAGCCGAGTCCGCAGCAGGTGGCGTCCACCATGTGGGCGACGGTCCGGGCCGCGCAGATGCTGTTCCACGACATACCGCCGGCGCAGCGGGAGGCACACGGCCGCAGTGTGCTGCACCTGGCTGACACGGACCCGTGGGACCTGGCGAAGCAGAAGAAGATCTGGGCCCTGGCCGCGAAGGCGATCGCGGAGGGTCTGGACGTCACCCACCGCGACCTCCTGGCCGCCTACCACCTGAAGGGCTTCGCGTTCGTCAAGGACAAACTGCTCATGCAGGGGAACGTGGCACAGGGCGCCAACTGGAGCGACACGCCCGCGCCCGAGGGCATCGACTGGCACAGCGTCGACCAGGTGACGCGGGAGCCGGACGGGACCACCACCACCCGGCAGGTCGTGCCGGAATGGGCGCAACCGGGGCTGCCCGACCCCATCCTGAAGGTGGTCCACGTGGACCGGGCCGGGAACATCGTGCTGCACCTGCCCGGCGGGCCGCCGATCGAAGTCTCCGGAGACGAGTTCCTGGAACTGCTGAGCCTGGACCCGCCGCTGCGCACCAGGCCCCTGGACACTCCCGTCCTCTTCCTGACCTCCGGCCCCGGCGTCCTGAGCCCGGAGCTGGTGCAGCGGTTCTCCCAGCGCACCGGCCGCCCCGCCTACGGCTACAGCGGGCCCCTCGAACTGACCGCCGCCGATCCCTCGGCCCCGCTCACCATCGTCGCCCTCCCGGACCCGGTCACCCAGGCCCCGGGCCGCTGGACCAAGGCCACCCGGATACCGCCGAACACGTCCGCCCCCGGCGCCTCCACGGCTCCCGCGCCGACCCCCGCGCCTGCTCCGGCACCCGCGCCCGCGCCGACGCCTGCTCCGGCGCCCGCGCCTGCCCCTGCGCCTGCTCCCGCGCCCGCGCCCCCGACCGCGTCCGGGACGTTCACCGGTGCGTCGGATCCGATGTTGTCGCCGCAGACGGTGATCGCGGGTCCGTCGGCTGCGCGGCAGGGGCGGAACTGGACGGGCAAGCCGGTGAAGCGGGTGCTGCCGGGGCGGGTGCGTGTGATCGAGACGCGGCCCAACACGCTGGCGAAGATCGCGTCGGAGGAGGACGCGCCGTGGCCGGAGGAGACGTATGTCGTCGCGGCGAACGGCGATCCCGGCGGGTTGCGGCTGCCCGACGACCGGGTGCTGGACACGAAGACGCTGGCCCAGGCGCTGGCGGCCGACCCGGAGCTGGCGAAGCTGCCGAAGAACGTGCCGGTGCTGCTGGCCGTGCCGCTCGCGCAGCGGACCCTGGACCTGCAGGTGCTGGCGAACCTGCTGGGCCGGCCGGTGGTGGGCCCCAGCGGTGAGGGCCGTCTGGTCGGTGACGGGTCGGGGAACGCGCATCTTCCGGTGCTGGTCGACCGTGACGCGACGAAGGCGATCGGTCTCTGGGTGCCGTACGAGCCCCTGGACACGACGCTGCCGTCCGAGGACCGGGAGTGGACGTCGCTGGACGGGACCAAGTTCCGGGACAGCGACGTCGATCTGCGGCCCATGGTCTCCGAGGACCACGAGCGGTACGGCCAGATCTCGATCGAGGACGGCGCGGGCGATCACCTGCGGGAGTTCGAGCAGCGGTTCAGGAAGTTCCGCAACATGCTGCGACTCGTGCACAAGGTTCCTGCTGGTTCCGGTCTTCAGGAGGGGGAGGTCGAGAACCTGACCGCTGATCCGGCGGTCTACAACTTCGCCGCACACGGGAAGCCGGGCCGGGTGACGCTCGCCCTCCGCGACGGCCGGAAGGTGTGGCTGGGCAAGCAGGACGCGGCGCGTTTCATCGCCGGGCTGCGCGAGGTGCGGCAGTTGCCCCCGGGGCACAAGCTGGGCCTGGAGATCTGCTACAGCGCGTCGGACGGCGACCCGCATCAGGACCAGCCCCGGTCCGCGCCGCCACCCCACATCGACGACCCGTGGGGCGATGTCCCGCTCGGGCAGTACGCCGCGAACGAAAGCAGGCGGGAGACCACTTCGGCCACCGTCCAGACCGGCATGACGTCCAAGGATCGTGTGCTGTTCGACCCGGCCACCGGGGAGAGCGGGCGTCGGGTCACGCACGTGCCCGAGCCGCTGGCGCATGAGCTGGACGGGCTGGCGCGTGAGGCCGGTCTGCACACGGGGACGGGTCCGGCGTCGGAGGAGACGCGGGCGACCATGCTGCGTCTCGTTCGCGGGCTACGGGACCTCTTCGGTAACGAGGTCGAGGCGGACCGGGGTGTGCCGGGGGGCCGGTACGAGCGGCTGGTCCAGGGCATCGGCGCGCTGGAGACGTTGCGCGCGAACGATGCGGCGCTGAGCGGACTCACCCCGCTGCGGCGGGACATGGTGGCCTTCTACGCGCGGCAGCACAGTGGGAGGATCCCGGACACGGCCGCGTACGAGTCCCTCCTCGACTTCGCCCGGGACCGCGTCGCCGCCGATCCCGGCGCGGCGCTCAGCACGGAGGTCCCGGCCCCGGCGGTGAGGGTGGCCCTCAATGAGCTGGGCACGTCGGGCGAGGCCGTATTGCGTACGGTGCAGGGGCTGGCCCCCGGGGCGACGCCGAGCCCGCGGCAGGTGGCGTCCACCCTCTGGGCGGTGGTCCGGGCCGCGAAGACGCTGTTCAACGAGATACCCCCGGCGGAGCGGGAAGCCCACGGCCGTGGTGTGCTGCACCTGGACGACACGGACACGTGGGACCTGTCGCAGCAGAAGACCCTCTGGGCCCTGACCGCCAAGGCCCTTGCCGAGGGCCTGGACATCACCGACCGCGATCTGCTGGCCGCCTACCACCTGAAGCTGACCGGTGCGTTCGACCCGGCCGCCCTGCTGTGGCAGGGGCAGAAGGTCCAAGGCGTCTACTGGAGCGACACGCCCGCGCCCGAGGGCATCAACTGGCGCAGCGTGCAGCAGGTGACGCGGGGGCCGGACGGAACCACCACCACCCGGCAGGTCGTGCCGGAGTGGGTCGGACCGAAGCTGCCCGATCCCCTCCTGAACCTGGTCGAGGTGGACGAGGACGGCGACATCGTCCTGCACCTCCCCGGCCGCAACCCTCTCCCGGTGTCGGAGGACGAGTTCCTCGCCCTGCTCGGCCTCGACCCGGCGCTGCGCACCACGCCCCTGGACACTCCCGTCCTCTTCCTGACCTCCGGCCCCGGTGTCCTGAGCCCGGAGCTGGTGCAGCGGTTCTCCCAGCGCACCGGCCGCCCCGCCTTCAGCTACAGCGGGCCCCTCGAACTGACCGCCGCCGATCCCTCGGCCCCGCTCACCATCGTCGCCCTCCCGGAGCCGGACACCAACGCCCCCGGCGACTGGACCGAGGCCACCCGGCAGCAGACCACCTCCGGCACCTCCGCCATCGAGGCAGCGATGGACGAGTTGGTCCTCGCCGACTCGACAGGTCCCGCGTCTTCGGGGCAGTTGCCGGATGTCGGGGGGTTGCGGATTGGTGAGGTGTCGGGTTCTTCGGCGGGTGTTTCGTGGTCGGCGGAGTCGTTGATGGTGAGTCCGTCGGGTGCGTCGCGTGGGCGTAATTTGACGGGCGAGAAGGTGCGTCATGTGCGGTTGG
>NZ_JOGO01000098.1 GCF_000719475.1 Streptomyces sp. NRRL F-5630
GTTTTTTTTTTTTCTCTCCCCTGGCGGGCGCAGACCCCTCCCCCCCTCACCCCACCCGCTGATCCACCGGCCCCACCCCCGCTCTCCGCGCCAGCGCCACCGCGGCCAGGGTGGAGTGGACGCCGAGTTTGCCGAGGACGTTCTGCATGTGGGTGCGGACCGTGTGCGGGGAGAGGTAGAGGCGGTCGGCGACCGCTTTGCGGCCGAGGCCGGCGACCATGCAGCGCAGGACCTCGCGTTCGCGCGGGGTCAGGGACTCGACCAGGCGTTCCGACTCGGTGCGGTGGCGGCGGGCCGCCGTCAGTTCGCGCAGGACGCCGGTGAGCAGGGCGGGCGGGAGGTGGGTCTCGTCGCGCAGCACTCCCCGTACGACCGTGAGCAGCCGCGAGAGCGAGCAGTCCTTCGCGACCCAGCCGCTCGCCCCGGCCTGGAGGGCCAGCGCCGCGCGGCGCGGGTCGTCGCGCTCGGCGAGGACCACCGCACGCACGCCGGGCTGTGCCGCGCGCAGGCCGCCCACCAGGGAGATCCCGTCGAGCGGCTCCTCCACGGCGGGGACGGCCTGGGGGCGCGGCTGGCGCGGGACGGGGCTGACGCCGAGGTCGGCGTCGACGAGGACGACGTCGAAGGGGCGCTTCTCGGTCGCGGCGCGTTCCAGGCTGCGCAGCGCGGCGGGACCGCTGCCCGCCGCGCCCACGTCCACGTCCGGCTCGGCCGCCAGCGCGGCGGCGAGCGACTCGGCGAAGATCCGGTGGTCGTCGACGACCAGCACCCTCGTACGCATCTCGGCCTCCCCCTCCCTCCGTCCCTCGACGGAGGTGACCCCGCCTCAGAGTACGGACGTGGGCTCTGTCCAGGAGAGGATTTCCCCGATTCCCGCCCGAAACACCCAGCGTCCGCGGGGGGCCGGGGGACGGCGGTGGCGCGCCGTCCCGCCCTAGGTCAGCGGACCCGGCGCGCGCCCTCGCTCGGCACCGCCGAGAAGATCCTCGGCTCGCGGTGCCCCGCCTCGGCGAACGCCCGGCGGACCTCGGCCTTCACCGGCTCCGCCAGCCCGGCGTCGACCAGCACGATCGCAGAGCCGCCGAAGCCGCCGCCCGTCATGCGGGCGCCGAGCGCCCCGGCCCGTACCGCCGCCTCGACGACCAGGTCGAGTTCGGGGGCGGAGACGCGCAGGTCGTCGCGGAGCGAGCGGTGGCCTTCCGTGAGGATCTGGCCCACCGCGCGGATCTCGCCCGCGTCGAGGAGCCGCGCGACGGTCTCGACGCGCTCGTCCTCGGTGACGACGTGCCGCACGTAGCGGCGCACGCGCTCGTCGTCGAGCTTTTCGAGGGCCTGGGGCAGGGTCTCGAAGGGCACGTCCCGGAGTTGCTCCACGCCGAGGAGCCGCGCCCCCTCCTCGCAGCCCGCGCGCCGCTCGGCGTAGGCGCCGTCGCCGAGCGCGTGCTTGACGCGGGTGTCGAAGACGAGCAGGTCGAGGCCGTGCGCGGGGAGGTCGAAGGGGACCTGGCGGGCGCTCAGGTCGCGGGTGTCGAGGTGGAGCACGTGCCCGGCCGTGCAGCGTGCCGAGGCCGTCTGGTCCATGATCCCGGTCGGGACGCCGACGAAGTCGTTCTCGGCGCGCTGCCCGATCCGGGCGAGCTCGGCGCGGTCGATGCCGAAGGAGAAGAGGTCGTCGAGGGCGAGCGCCGTGACGACTTCGAGGGCGGCCGAGGAGGAGAGCCCGGCGCCGGTGGGCACGGTCGAGGCGAGGTGGATGTCGGCGCCGCCGACGTCGTACCCGGAGGTGCGCAGGACCCAGACGACGCCGGTCAGGTAGCCGGCCCAGCCGGTGTCGGCGCCGGGGGCGAGCGTCGCGAGGTCGAGGCGGAGGGCGGGGCCCTCCATGTCGGCCGAGTGGACCCGCAGCACCCCGTCCGTGCGGGCGCTGACGGCGGCGACGGCCGTGTGCGGGAGCGCGAGCGGCATGACGAAACCGCCGTTGTAGTCGGTGTGCTCGCCGATGAGGTTGACGCGTCCGGGGGCCGCCCAGATGCCTTCGGGTTCGCTTCCGTACAGCTCGCGGAAACCGGCGGCGACCTCGTCGGCGTGGGCGAGCGCCGTGTCCTGGGCGAGCGCGGTGTCCTGCGGGAGGTCCCGCGCGGGTGCGGGGCCGTTGCCCTGACCGGGGATGAGGTCGCTCATCGGGCCGTCTCCGCGCGTTGCTGGGCGAAGGCCCAGGCGTCGGCGACGATGCCGGTCAGGTCGGTGCGGGAGGGCTGCCAGCCGAGCGCCTGCCGGGCCCGTTCCGCCGAGGCGACGAGGACGGCCGGGTCGCCCGCGCGGCGGGGTGCGCTCTCGGTGGGGATCTCGTGCCCGGTGACCTTGCGCGCCGCTTCGATGACCTCGCGGACCGAGAAGCCGGTGCCGTTGCCGAGGTTGCAGATCAGGTGGGTGCTCTTGGCGGCGGCCTTGAGGGCGAGGAGGTGGGCCTCGGCGAGGTCGGCGACGTGGATGTAGTCGCGGACGCAGGTGCCGTCCGGGGTGGCGTAGTCCTCGCCGAAGACGGAGACGGCGGCGCGGCGGCCCTGGGCGACCTGGAGGACGATCGGGATGAGGTGGGACTCGGGGTCGTGGCGCTCGCCGAAGCCGCCGTCGGCGCCGGCGACGTTGAAGTAGCGCAGCGAGACTGCGGCGAGGCCGTGGGCGCGGCACTCGTCGGCGATCATGTGGTCCACGGCGAGCTTCGTGTTGCCGTACGGGCTCGTGGGGATCGTCGGGTCGGTCTCGACGATCGGGGTGTTCACGGGTTCGCCGTACGTCGCCGCCGTCGAGGAGAAGACGAGGCGGCCGATGCCCTTCTCGCGCATCGCGTCGAGGAGCGCGCGGGTGCCGCCGACGTTGTTGGCCCAGTACTTCCCGGGCTTCTCGACGCTCTCGCCGACCTGTGAGGACGCGGCGAAGTGGAGGACGCCGTCGAGTCCTTCGGGCAGGAGCGCGGCGGCGTCCTGGATGCGGCCCTCCAGGAACGCGGCGCCCTCGGGGACCGCGGCGCGGAAGCCGGTGGACAGGTCGTCGAGGACGGTGACGCGGTGTCCGGCGCGCAGCAGGTGCGCGGTGACGACGCTGCCGACGTAACCGGCCCCGCCCGTGACGAGGTAGTGGCCGCTCATGCGTGCCCGTCCTTCCGAAGTCGCTGGCCGCAGCTCACGCGTGCGCCGCCTCTCGCAGTCGCTCGGCCGCCTTCTCGGGCGGCACGTCGTTGATGAAGACGCTCATGCCGGACTCGGAGCCGGCGAGGTACTTCAGCTTGTCCACGGTCCTGCGGATCGTGAACAGCTCCAGGTGCAGCCCGAAGTCCGCCCGTTCCAGGGGTTCGCCCGCGCCGGTGCTGTAGGCGGCGTACTCCTCGGGGGTGAGGAACGGCGCCTGGTGCCAGCCGGAAATATACGGGGTGCGTCCGGCCTCGGGCCCGAAGAGGCGGTCGAAGCGGCGCAGCAGGTCGAGGTAGAGGGCGGGCCACTCGGCGCGCTGCTCCTCGTCGAGTTCGGTGAGGTCGGCGACGCGGCGGTGCGGGTAGAGGTGGACCTCGTAGGGCCAGTGCGCGGCGTAGGGGACGAAGGCGGTCCAGTGCGCGCCCTCGATCACCACCCGTTCGGAGGCGGCGCGTTCCTCGGCGAGTACGTGGTCGAAGAGGTTGCCGCCGCCGGTGGCGGCCTTGTGCGCGGCGGCCGAGCGGAGCATGAGGGCGGTGCGGGGGGTGGTGAAGGGGTAGCCGTAGATCTGCCCGTGGGGGTGGGCGAGGGTCACACCGATCTCCTCACCCCTGTTCTCGAAGGGGAAGACCTGGCGCACGGCCGGGTGGCGGGAGAGGGCGGCGGTGCGGTCGGTCCAGGCGTCGAGGACGAGGCGGGCCCGGGTCTCGTCGAGGTCGGCGAAGGAGGCGTGGTGGTCGGAGGTGAAGCACACGACCTCGCAGCGCCCGGTGGGGCCGGAGAGCGAGGGGAAGCGGTTCTCGAAGACGACGACGTCGTAGTCCGAGTCGGGGATCTCGGTGAGGTGCTCGCCGCCGCGGGTGGGGTCGAGGGGGCACAGTTCGGCCGGGGGGTGGTACGTGCGGCCCTGGCGGTGCGAGGCGATCGCGACGGCGTCGCCGAGGAGCGGGTCGCGGCGCACCTCGGAGGCGGTGCTGATCGGGTCGAGGGGGCGCTTGTCGACGGCGTCGCGCACGACGTCGGTCGAGTCGAGGTCGTAGTAGATCAGCTCGCGGCCGTCGGCGAGCCGGGTCAGGGTCTTCTTCAAGGCAACCGTTCTTTCTGGCGCAGCGCCGCACGCGGGTGGGGCGCCGCCGCGTCGTCGCTCGCACCCGTCACCTCGTAACGAACATAATTCAACATAACAAACCACGTCCACGGGGCAGCGCTCCGCCGCGAGCGAGGAGACCTGCGTCATAGGGGGCTCAACCGCGGTCATGAGAACATCACGATCGAACAAAGAACACCACGTACGGAGTTCGCCGCGCGCGAGCGCGGGCAAAAGCAGCCCCGTACGAAGCACCCTCACCGCCTCCACCACCCCTCCCACCCCTTTCCCCTTCATCCCCAACGCACAAAGCGAGTTCCCCCCCATGTACCTTGCGGACGGGCTCAGACTCCCGACCAACTGGCTGGACTACACGATCCTCGCGCTGTACTTCGTCGTCGTCCTCGGCATCGGTTTCGCCGCACGGCGCAGTGTGAAGACGAGCCTCGACTTCTTCCTCTCGGGCCGCTCCCTGCCCGCGTGGGTGACCGGCCTCGCCTTCGTCGCGGCGAACCTCGGCGCCACGGAGATCCTCGGCATGGCGGCGAACGGCGCGCAGTACGGCGCCTACACCGTCCACTGGTACTGGATCGGCGCCATCCCCGCGATGGTCTTCCTGGGCCTCGTGATGATGCCCTTCTACTACAACTCGAAGGTCCGCTCGGTGCCGGAGTTCCTCCTGCACCGCTTCGGCAAGTCCTCGCACCTGCTGTCGTCGATCATCTTCGCGGTGTCCTCGGTGCTGATCGCGGGCGTCAACCTGTACGCGATGGCGATCGTGCTGGAGGCGCTGCTGGGCTGGCCGCAGTGGGTCGCGATCGTGGTCTCGGGCGCCTTCGTCCTCGTCTACATCACGGTCGGCGGGCTCTCCTCGGCGATCTACAACGAGGTCCTCCAGTTCTTCGTCATCCTCGCGGCGCTCATCCCGCTCACCATCGTGGGGCTCAAGCGGGTCGGTGGCTGGGGCGGCATCACGGACAAGCTGGACGCGTCGAAGGGGGACAGCTTCCTCACCGCCTGGCAGAACACCGGGATCGGCTCGGACAACCCGCTGGGTGCCAACTGGCTCACGATCGTGCTCGGCCTCGGCTTCGTGATGAGCTTCGGCTACTGGACGACGAACTTCGCAGAGGTGCAGCGCGCGCTGTCCGCGAAGAACCTCTCGGCCGCCAAGCGCACCCCGCTCATCGCGGCCTTCCCGAAGATCTTCATCCCCGCGATCGTCGTCATCCCGGGGCTCATCGCCCTCATCCTGGAGCCCTCGCTCGGCCAGAAGGGCAGCGACTTCCAGTACAACGACGCGATCCCGCTGCTCATGCGCGACCTGCTGCCCAACGGTGTCCTCGGCATCGCCGTCACCGGTCTGCTCGCGGCGTTCATGGCCGGTATGGCGGCGAACATCTCCTCGTTCAACACGGTGTTCACGACCGACATCTGGCAGCCGTACCTCAAGCCGAACATGCCGGACAAGCACTACCTGACGGTCGGCCGCGTCGTGACGGCCGTGGGCGTCGTGATCGGCATCGGGACGGCGTTCATCGCCTCCAGCTTCAGCAACATCATGAACTACCTCCAGACGCTGTTCTCCTTCTTCAACGTCCCGCTGTTCGTGGTGTTCATCATCGGGATGTTCTGGAAGCGGACGACCGGCGCGGCCGGGTTCTGGGGGCTGCTCTCGGGGACCGTCGCCGCGATGGTCAACTACTTCTGGTTCTACAAGCAGGGCGTCATCGGCATCCCGAGCGACCAGGGCGCGAACTTCGTCTCCTCCATCGTCGCCTTCGTCGTCGGCGCGATCGTCATGGTCGTCGTGACGCTGGTGACGAAGCCGAAGCCCGTCGCGGAACTGCAGGGGCTCGTGTACGGGACGAAGTCGCCCGGCGTCGAGGAACCGCCCGCCGAGGGCGACGACGCCTGGTACCGCAAGCCGGCGCTGCTCGGCTGGGGCGCGCTGATCCTCGCGGCCCTGTGCTACGTCCCGTTCTCCCTGTGAGCCCCTTCGAGCCCTCCCCGTCTGACCCGGCAAGGACGACACGACCATGAGCGACCACAGCAACCCCAGAGACGACAACACCCCCGGCGCACGGCACGACTCCCGGAAGCCGGCGAACCTCGACGACATCAAGGCCGTCGAGCGACTGGAGCGCGAGTCCGCCACCGCCAGCCGCCTCTTCGACGTGCGGCTCATCATCGGCGGCCTCTTC
This sequence comes from Streptomyces sp. NRRL F-5630, assembly GCF_000719475.1. Classification (GTDB taxonomy): domain Bacteria; phylum Actinomycetota; class Actinomycetes; order Streptomycetales; family Streptomycetaceae; genus Streptomyces. The sequence continues at coordinate 6,483 of NZ_JOGO01000098.1, forward strand.
ACGGTCTACGGGATCATCGTCACGATCACCGGCATCACCGCCTCGGACGCCGACCTCGCCAAGGCCCAGCACATCAACATCAACCTGTGGACGGGCCTCGGGATGCTCGTGCTCGGGCTGCTGTTCCTGGCCTGGATGGCATGGCGCCCGCAGACGCCGCCGCCGGTCGAGGAGATCGTCGAGGACCTCAACCGCGAGGAGTAGCGGGGCCCGAGGAGCAGGGGGCCGTCACGGCCGGGCGCGCCCGGCGGAGGCGGCCCCCTGCTCGCTGTCCAGGGCCCGGGGGCTCTCCCGCACCCGGGGGGGCGGCAGCCCGGGGCCTGCGCGCGGGGCCTGCGCCCGGGCCCCGCCCCCGGGGCCCCTCCCCCGCCGCCGTCAGCCGGTCTCGGTGGTCCTCGGGCCGAGGAGGGGGAGGGCGTGGTCGAGGAGGCCGGTGCGGGCGGCGAGTGCGGCGGCTTCGAGGCGGGAACCGACACCGAGCTTCATCAGGACCCGCTGGACGTGGGTGCGGGCCGTGGAGGGGGCGATGCCCATACCGGCGGCGATGAGGCGGGTGTCCTCGCCCTCGGAGACCCGGGCCAGGACCTCGACCTCGCGGCGGGTCAGCAGGTGCAGGAGGCGTCTGCCCTCGTCGTCGGGCTCGGCCTCCGGGTGGAGCAGGGCGTCGAACGCGCCCTGGAGGAGCCCGGGGGCCACCGCCGCCTCGCCCGCGCGGGCCTTCATGATGGCGCGCTCGACGCCCTCGATGCGCTCGTCGTGCCGTACGTAGCCGCACGCCCCGGCCGCGAACGCCGCCGCGATACCGCGCGGGCTCGGCACCGGCCCGAGGACGAGCACCGCCGTCTGCGGGCGCTCCCTGCGGATCTTCACGACGGGGTCGAAGGCGCCGGGTTCGGCGGGGGCCGCCGTGCCGAGCAGGCACACCTCCGGCGCCCGGCTCACCACGAGGTCGGCGGCGCCCGCGGCGGGGGCCGCGGCGGCGAGCACGCGGTGCCCGCGCAGTTTCAGCGCGGAGGCGAGCGCCTCCGCGAGCAAGCGGTGGTCGTCGACCACCATGAGCCGCACCCCCATGGGCATCCCCCGCCTCCCCCCGCGTCCCGGCCTCCCGGCCCCGCCCCCGGGGCTGCCCCCGGCCGGGCCGTCGTGCACCGGAAGCTACACGGATGTGCGAACGCGCGCGCCCCCTCCGATGAAGAAGTGCCCCGTAATGCTGAAATCCGGCCCGTTTCCGGGGGGTTGTGTGGACGTGGGTGTGGTGGGGCGCGGAAGCACAGCGCGTACGGGTACGGGGGCGCCCGTGTGCGCGCCCCCGTACCGTCCCGGCTCCCTCGGTGCGCGGGAGACGACCCGCGCGCCGGGGGAGCCGGACCTCAGCGCGTGCCGAAGGCCAGCGCCAGGCAGGGGACGCCGTCCCGGGAGTCGACCGGCTTCTTCTTCTCCTCCGGCATGGTCTGCCCGAAGTACAGGCGGCCGTCGCCGAAGAGGATCGCGGAGGACCTGTTCACCAAGTGGCTGACGGTCTCGCCGGTCCGCTCGTCGCCCGGCGTCTTCAGGAGCAGCTGGGTCTTCATCGTCTTCGTGTCGACCGAGACGACCTGGCCGCCCTGGTCGTAGGGGCCGGCCCGGTAGGCGAGCAGCCGCGGGCCGTCCATGCGCAGCGGCCGAAGCTGCCAGTCCTCGCCCGCGTCGAGGCGCTGGCCGGTGAGCTTGCCGGTGGCGAGGTCGAAGGAGACGATCTCGTTGGTGCGGGCGAAGCTCTCCTTCTTGCCCTGGTGGTCCTCCGTCGGCACGTAGAGCCGGTCGCCGCCGACCGCGAAGTTGGCGCAGCCGGAGACGGCCACCGCGTCGCACGAGGCCGCGTACGTCTTCGCGTCGGCGGGCCACCGCGCGCGGAGCTTGCCGGTGCTCCCGTCGATCGAGAAGAAGTCCGAGATGCCCGAGCCGTCCCCGGCGGCGTCGTTGACGTCTGCGGCGACGACGAGCGGGCTGACCGAGAGGACGTGCGCGTAGTCGATGCCGGGCGGCATCTTGTACTCGGAGCCGACCGAGCCGTCCTTCGGGTCGAGCTTCTGGACGAACAACTGGTCCTGGTCGGTGTTGATCGTGCACTTGCGGACCACCGCGAGGCCGCCGCTGCCGCCCTGGTAGCCCACGTCGTAGCACTCGTCGCCCGGCTTCGGGGACCACACCTGGTCGCCCGACTTCAGGTCCCAGCCGTAGCCACCGCGGCTGCCGCCCGCCGCGACGGTGCCGCCGCCGACGGTCACCTCCCTGAAGACCGCGCTGCCCTCGCCCGAGCCCGCGCCCTTCGTCCACAACGCCTTGCCGGTGCGCAGGTCGAACGCGGTGACCTTGTCGCACTGGCCGAGGTCGTCCTTCGTCGGCCGCGTGCTCTTGTGCAGGACGGCGGTGAGGCCCTCCTCGCTCTGGAAGCCGCTCGCCGAGCACACCGGGCCGGGCAGCTTCAGGTTCCACACGCGCGCGCCCGTCACGGCGTCGTAGCCGTTGACCTCGGAGATCCCCGTCCTCGCGTACACCTTGGCGGTGAGCCAGGAACCGGGCAGCTCGTAGACGTGGGAGTCCGCGCCGGTGTAGACCATCGGCACCGTGAAGAGCTGCTTGGCCGCCGGGTCGGCCGGGGCCTTCTCCTTCGCGGGACCGGCGGCGGGGTCGTCCGTGCCGGTGCCGTCGTCCTTCCCGTCCTCGCCCTTCTTGTCGTCCTTGTCCTTCGCGACCGGCGTCTCGTCCGTGCCGGAGTTCGCGTACCAGACGCCGCCGCCGACGATGAGCGCGATGACGAGCACGGTCGCCCCGATGATCCAGAACACCGGTCCGGGACCCCGGCGCCCCGGCCCGGCGGGCGGCTGACCGACGCCGTATCCCTGCTGGGTGTAGGGGGCGGTCGCGTACGAGGGCGCGGGGTGCGGGTAGCCGTAGGCGGCCTGGCCGCCCTGCCCGGGAGCGGGGTGCGGGGCACCGTAGGCCGGTTGCCCCGGGGGCGGGGCGGCCTGCGGGGTGCCGTAGGCGGGCCCGGGGGGCGTGGGAGGAGCGGGGGGCGCGGTGGGGGGCGGGGGCGGCGTGCCCTTGCCCGTACCGGCGCCGTCCGCCGGGGGCGTGCCTTTCTCCAGGGACGGGGGCGCGCCGAAGCCCTCGCGGGAGGGAGGCGCGCCGAAGCCGCCGCTCGCCGCGGGCGGCCCGAAACCGGGCGGGGTGTCCTGTGGGGGCTCGCCGCCGGACGGCTCGTGCGGGGGCCGGGGCGGTGGCTGGGGCGGCTGAGTCATCAGCGCTACCTCGTGGCGGGCTCGCGCCCCCCGTCCGGCTCCCCCGCCGTTCCGTGGGTGATCCCCCGCGGAACGGAGCGGATCGGGACGCGCTCCCCCGCGGTCCTTGGTCGGTCGGGCGGGGCCTTCTTTCTACCATCGACCGCGCGTGCCGCACCCGGCGCCCGCTGCCCCGTGCCCAAGGCAGAACCGGCGCGTGATGCTCCCGTGACCGTCACACCCCGGCTGGCCCTACTCGGCGAGTTCGAGCCAGCGCAGTTCCAGCTCGTCCTTCTCGCCGACGAGGGCGCGCAGTTCGGCGTCGAGCCCGGCGACCTTCTCGAAGTCCGTGGCGTGCGCGGCGATCCGCTCGTGGAGCTTCGCCTCCTCGGTGGCGATGCGGTCCAGGCGCCGTTCGATGCGTTGCAGTTCCTTCTGCCGCTCACGGTCCTCCTTCGCCGAGGTCGCGGCGGGCTTGGCTGCGGCGCTCGCGGGGGCGGCCGTCGCCTGCTCGCGGGCACGGCGGCGCTCCACGTACTCGTCGATGCCGCGCGGCAGCATCCGCAGCGCGCGGTCGCCGAGGAGCGCGAAGACGCGGTCGGTGGTGCGCTCGACGAAGAACCGGTCGTGGCTGATGACGACCATCGAGCCGGGCCAGCCGTCGAGGAGGTCTTCGAGCTGGGTGAGGGTCTCGATGTCGAGGTCGTTGGTGGGCTCGTCGAGGAAGAGGACGTTGGGCTCGTCCATGAGGAGGCGCAGGATCTGCAGGCGGCGGCGCTCACCGCCGGAGAGGTCGCCGACCGGCGTCCACTGCTTCTCCTTGCCGAAGCCGAAGGTCTCGCAGAGCTGCCCGGCGGTCAGCTCCCGGCCCTTGCCGAGGTCGACGCGCTCCCGTACCTGCTGCACGGCCTCCAGCACCCGCAGGTCCGGGTCGAGTTCGGCGACCTCCTGGGAGAGGTAGGCGAGCTTGACGGTCTTGCCGACCTTGATCCGGCCCTTCTCGGGCTGCTCCTCGCCGTCGCCGCGCGCGGCCGCCGCCATGGCCCGCAGCAGCGTCGTCTTGCCCGCGCCGTTGACACCGACGAGGCCGACGCGGTCTCCGGGGCCGAGCTGCCAGGTCAGGTGCTCGATGAGCGTCTTGGGCCCGGCCGAGACGGTCACGTCCTCCAGGTCGAAGACGGTCTTGCCGAGCCGCGCCGAGGCGAAGCGCATCAGCTCGGAGGTGTCGCGCGGCGGCGGGACGTCGGCGATCAGCTCGTTGGCGGCCTCGATGCGGAAGCGGGGCTTGCTCGTCCGGGCGGGGGCGCCGCGCCGCAGCCAGGCCAGCTCCTTGCGGACGAGGTTCTGCCGCTTGGTCTCCTCGGTCGCGGCCCGGCGCTCGCGCTCGGCGCGCGCGAAGACGTAGTCGCTGTAGCCGCCCTCGTACTCGTAGACGTCGCCGCGCTGCACGTCCCACATGCGGGTGCAGACCTGGTCGAGGAACCAGCGGTCGTGGGTCACGCAGACGAGCGCGGACCGGCGGCTCGCGAGGTGCGCGGCGAGCCAGGCGATGCCCTCGACGTCGAGGTGGTTGGTGGGCTCGTCGAGGACGAGGAGGTCCTGCTCGTCGATGAGGAGCTTGGCGAGCGCGATCCTGCGCCGCTCGCCGCCGGAGAGCGGGCCGATCACCGTGTCGAGCCCGTCCGTGAAGCCGGGCAGGTCCAGGCCGCCGAAGAGACCCGTGAGCACGTCGCGGATCTTCGCGTTCCCGGCCCACTCGTGATCGGCGAGGTCACCGATCACCTCGTGCCGCACGGTCGCCGCCGGGTCGAGCGAGTCGTGCTGCGTCAGCACGCCGAGCCGCAGGCCGCCGCTGTGCGTGACGCGGCCGGTGTCGGCCTCCTCCAGCTTGGCGAGCATCCGGATGAGGGTGGTCTTGCCGTCGCCGTTGCGCCCCACGACGCCGATGCGGTCGCCCTCATTGACCCCGAGAGAGACCCCGTCGAGCAGCGCCCTGGTCCCGTAGACCTTGCTGACCGCCTCGACGTTGACCAGATTGACCGCCATCCACACTCCACCTCGCGCGCTCCCCACACCTCGGCACGGGCCTCGGGGACAGGTGTTCCAGGGTAGTCGCCCGGGGAGAGGGGGGCGGGGGGCCGGGTGCGGTGACTCGTCCGGGTGAACAGGACGGCAACCGGGAACTCCGGCCGGGGCGCGGGTCGTCATGGCCCACTACAGGGGGCCCATCGAACCCTTAGGTGATCCGTTCGACCGCCCCCTAAGGGCCGTCCCCGCACCTCCCGGGCGCCCCACCGCGTCCCCAGCGCCCGCGTCCTCAGCCCCCGCGTCCCCCAGCCCCACACGTCCCTCAGCCCACGACCGTCGCTCCCGGGGCCGGGGCCGTCGTCACGCGGGCTGTGCGGCAGTGCGGGGTGAGGGCGCGCGCGATCGTGCGGGCGCTGTCCTCGTCCGGGGCGAGGAAGGCCGTCGTCGGGCCGGAGCCCGAGACGAGGGCGGCGAGGGCGCCCGCCTCCGTACCGGCGTCCAGCGTGCGGCGCAGCGCGGGGAAGAGGTCGAGCGCGGCGGCCTGGAGGTCGTTGTGGACGGCCGCGGCGAGCGCCTTCGCGTCGCCGCTCGCGAGCGCGTCACTCACCGCCGGGTCGGCCGCGGGCTCCGGGACCGTACGGCCCTCGGCCTCGGCGAGGCGGTCGTACGCGCGGTAGACGGCCGGGGTCGAGAGACCCCCGTCGGCCTGCGCGAAGACCCAGTGGAAGGTGCCCCCGACCGCGAGCGGGGCGAGCCGCTCGCCGCGGCCCGTGCCGAGCGCCGCGCCGCCCACGTAGCTGAAGGGCACATCGCTGCCCAGTTCCGCGCAGATCGCGAGGAGTTCGTCCCTGCTCGCGCCCGTGCGCCACAGCGTCTCGCAGGCGAGCAGCGCGCCCGCCGCGTCGGCGCTGCCGCCGGCCATGCCGCCCGCGACGGGGATGTCCTTGGCGATGTGCAGGTGGACGTCGGCGGGACGGCCCGCGCGCGCGGCGAGGGCGAGGGCGGCGCGGGCGGCGAGGTTGCTCTCGTCGAGGGGCACCTGGTCGGCGCCCGGGCCCTCGCAACTGAGGCGCAGGCTCTCGGCGGGGGTCGCGGTCACCTCGTCGTAGAGGCCGACCGCGAGGAAGATGTTCGCCAGGTCGTGGAAGCCGTCGGGGCGGGCGGGGCCGACCGAGAGCTGCACGTTGACCTTGGCGGGAACGCGGACGGTGACGGGGTGCGCGGTCACGCGGTGGTCTCCTTCTCGGCCTGCGGCTTGTGCTCGGCGATGCGGGCGAACTCCTCGACGGTGAGCGCCTCCCCGCGCGCCTGCGGGGACACCCCGGCCGCGCGCAGGGCCTCTTCGGCCGCCGCCGCCGAGCCCGCCCAGCCCGCGAGCGCGGCCCGCAGCCCCTTGCGGCGCTGCGCGAACGCCGCGTCCACGACGGCGAAGACCTCGCGGCGGCTCGCGCTCGTGGTCAGCGGCTCCTCACGCCGTACGAGCGAGACGAGGCCGGAGTCCACGTTCGGCGCGGGCCAGAAGACGCTGCGCCCGATCGACCCGGCGCGCTTGACGTGCGCGTACCAGGCCGCCTTGACCGAGGGCACCCCGTACACGCGCGAGCCGGGCGGGGCCGCGAGCCGGTCGGCGACCTCCGCCTGCACCATCACGAGGGTCCGCTCGACGCTCGGGAAGTGCTCCAGCATGTGGAGGAGGACGGGGACGGCGACGTTGTACGGCAGGTTCGCGACGAGTGCCGTGGGCGCGGGGCCCGGCAGCTCGCGCACCCGCAGCGCGTCGGAGTGGACGAGCCGGAAGTGCCCGGCCTTCTCGGGCAGCCGGGCGGCGACGGTCGCGGGGAGCGCGGCGGCCAGGGTGTCGTCGATCTCGACGGCCGTGACGTCGGCGGCGACTTCGAGCAGGGCGAGCGTGAGCGAACCGAGCCCCGGACCGACCTCGACGACGGTGTCCGTCTCGCGCACCTCGGCGGTGCGGACGATGCGGCGCACGGTGTTGGCGTCGATGACGAAGTTCTGCCCGCGCTGCTTGGTGGGACGTACGTCGAGCGCGGCGGCCAGCTCACGGATGTCGGCCGGGCCGAGCAGGGGGTCGGTGCGAGTCACCCGGCAAGGGTACGGGGTGCTTTCCGCGGGCTGCGTAGTACGCAACCACCCTGAGGGAGAACGATCGGTACGGCCACGGCGAGACCGGCCGGGACCGGCGCTCCTACGAGCCCGACCACCGCCGTGCCACCGCCCGGCCTGCCCGCCCCGCCGCCTACCCCTCGAACAACCCTCGTACCCCGAAGGCCCGCTCCGTGTTGCGGGCCAGGGCCGTTGCCATCTCGTCCTCCGTGATGCCTCTGACCTGGGCCATCGCGCGCAGCGTGACCGGGATGAGGTAGGGGGCGTTGGGGCGGCCGCGGTACGGGGCCGGGGTGAGGAAGGGGGCGTCCGTCTCGACGAGGAGGAGGTCGAGCGGCGCGACGGCGAGGGCGTCGCGGAGGTTCTGGGCGTTCTTGAACGTCACGTTGCCCGCGAAGGAGAGGTAGTAGCCCTCGCGCGCGCAGATCTCCGCCATCTCCGCGTCGCCCGAGTAGCAGTGGAAGACGGTCCGCTCGGGCGCGCCCTCCTCCTTCAGGACGCGCAGCACATCGGCGTGCGCCTCGCGGTCGTGGATCACGAGGGTCCGGTCGTGCCGCTTGGCGATCTCGATGTGGGCGCGGAACGAACGTTCTTGGGCGTCCTTGCCCTCGGGGCCCGTACGGAAGTGGTCCAGCCCCGTCTCGCCGACCCCGACCACCTGCGGGAGCGCCGCGAGCCGGTCGATCTCCGCGAGCGCCTCGTCGAGCGCCGCCTCGCCCCCGCCGGGCCGTTCACCCTGCCGCGACCAGCCTCCCTCGGGGTCGCCGTGCACGATGCGCGGCGCCTCGTTGGGGTGGAGCGCCACGGTCGCGAGGATGTTCTCGTACGCGCCCGCCGTCTCCGCCGCCCAGCGCGAGCCCGCCAGGTCGCAGCCGACCTGGACGAGCCGCGTCACCCCGACCGAGGCGGCCTTGGCCAACGCCTCGTCGACGGTGCCCGCCTGCATGTCGAGGTGCGTGTGCGCGTCCGCCACCGCGACCCGCAGGGGCTCGGGCAGCGGTGGCGGCGCGGTCTTGTCGTCCTTGGCCTTCATGGGAACGATCCTACGAAGGCCCGGCGGACGCGGCGCAGGCGCGGGCGGACCGGGGTCCGCGCCCCAGCCGCCAAGCCCTCGTGTCTTCTAGTGACCCTCCTCCGGCTGCTGCCGGTGGAAGACGTGGAGCAGGTCGGAGAGAACGTGCCAGTGGTGCGGCGCCGCCGGTTCCGCGCCCGCCGCCTCCGCGCCCGTACCGGTGGCGCCGGTACGGGCGCGCGAGGGCTTGGCGGGGGCCGTGCCGTGCCCGTACGTGTGCGCCTGCGAGGCCGCCGACGTGACGCGGCCCGCGCGCATGATGCGGACGACGCTGCCCCCGCAGTTGAGGCAGGACGGGCTGCTGAGCGGGGACGGCACGCGCTCACCCCCCGCCAGGTAGACCACGTAGGGGTGGCCGTCCGGATCGGCGTGCCGTTCTATCTCGTACGCCTGCTCCCAGCCGTGCCCGCAGCGCATGCAGGCGAAGGAGTAGGACTCGTGGACGGTCCCGGCACTCCCGGCACTCCCGTCCGCCCCGGGGGTTCCGGCGGTCCCAGGGGCCCCGGCGACCGCGCCGGGGGCGCTCGTGGTCGCGGGGTGGACGCTGCCTGCGAAGTCGCTCATGCCAGCTCCTCGTGTCGTACCCGGCCGGCTGTGAACCGCCGGCCCCGGAGCGGCGCACCGCCCCGCACGACCAGTGCACTCCCGCCCTGCGGCCCGCACCATGGGGGCTGCCGAACGTTGGAGCGGATTTGGCGAACCCGTGCACTTGGGCCCTTCACCGCGACCCGGACTTTGCCGAAGGCCCGGCACGCTTTGCCCATGTTTGGCGTCAAGAAACGGTTACGTGCCCCGCGCCACCGCCCGTGCGCGGCGCACCCCCTCGCCCCGCCACAGCCCGAGCCCCGGACCCACCCCCAGCCCGGGACCCAGCCCCAGCCCCAGCCCTCGCGGCGCCGACCCGCCCCGACCGCTCAGCCCCCTGCCGTCTCCGTGCTCTTCCCCCCGGTCCTCTCCGCGTTCTTCGCCGCGACCACCGCGTCGAAGACCTCCCGCTTCGGTACCCCCGCTTCCGCCGCCACCGCCGCGATGGCCTCCTTGCGCCGCTCCCCCGCCTCCTCGCGCACCCGCACCCTGCGCACCAGCTCGCCCGCGTCGAGGTCGGCCGGGCCCGGCTCCGGGGCACCCTCGACGACGACCGTGATCTCGCCCCGTACGCCCTCCTCCGCCCACGCCGCCAGCTCCGCGAGCGTGCCGCGCTTCACCTCCTCGTACGTCTTCGTCAGCTCGCGGCACACGGCGGCGCGGCGTCCGGCGCCGAAGACCTCCGCCATCGCGGCGAGCGTGTCGTCGATACGGTGCGGGGCCTCGAAGTAGACGAGCGTGCGGCGTTCGTCGGCGACCTCGGCGAGCCGTGCGCGGCGCTCGCCCTGCTTGCGCGGCAGGAAGCCCTCGAAGCAGAAGCGGTCGACGGGCAGTCCCGACACGGCGAGCGCGGTGAGCACGGCGGAGGGCCCCGGCACGGCCGTGACGCGCACCTCGCGCTCCACCGCCGCCGCGACGAGCCGGTAGCCGGGGTCGGAGACAGAGGGCATCCCGGCGTCCGTCACGAGCAGCACGCGCGCGCCGCCCGCGAGCGCGTCGGCGAGTTCCGGTGTCCGGGCCGACTCGTTCCCCTCGAAGTACGAGACGACCCGGCCCCCCACCCGCACGCCGAGCGCCTGCGTGAGCCGTCGCAGCCGCCGCGTGTCCTCGGCCGCCACGATGTCGGCCGTCTCCAGTTCGCGGGCGAGCCGCGGCGGCGCGTCCGCCACGTCCCCGATGGGGGTGCCGGCGAGGACGAGCAGCCCGGCGGAGGCGGTGGCGGAAGGGGCGGGGGAGGTCTCGGAAGTCACTCCCCCATGATGACGCCCACCCACGCCCGCCCCACCCGCCGGGCTCCACCACCCGCCCACGCCCGCCCGCACCGGCCCGACCCGCCGGGCTCCCCCGCACCCCGCCCACGCCCGCCCGGCCCACGCGCTCCCCCGCCCGCCGCCGCCCGGCC